>JAFQSY010000015.1 GCA_017409265.1 Clostridia bacterium | reverse complement strand
GAGGGGAGGGAATACATTGAGTCAGGTAAAAGTTAAGGAAGGCGAGTCACTCGAGAACGCACTCAGAAGATTCAAAAGACAGACTTCAAGAGACGGCGTTATCCAGGAGGTTCGCAAAAGAGAACACTATGAGAAGCCTTCAGTTAAGAGAAAGAAGAAGTCAGAGGCTGCTCGTAAGCGTAAGTTTAAATAATTAAATCTTACAAGAAAAGCCCCACTCACAAGAGTGGGGCTTATTTTTGTCCTAAACTAAAACGGCGTGACTGAAGTCACGCCGTTGATTATTTATATGAGAGAGTTTACGGGGGCAAGAATTTTATCGTTGATAACGGAAAAGAAGCCCTTGAAAATGAGGTTGAAGGTTATGGGGAGCATTTCCGAATAACCTGCTGTGCCGTAATTATCATAGAGCCAGAGGCTGAGCTTTGAGAAGAAATCCGAGGGCTCTTCGTCTTCGTCGGGAGCATAAACGCCGACTTTAACAAGAATGGAATTGAGCCTTTCTTCAATCTTATCCTCCTGACCTGCAACGCAGACCGTACCGTTGACAAAGGCTTCGGCCTCTGCGATAGCGGCTGCAAGCTCTGATGCATCCTCTGCGTTGAGAGTTGAAGCGTCAACATTCTTTGCTGCGGGGAGAAGATTATTCTTAATCTTTCTCGGGTCTCTTGCACCGTTAAACTGGGGATAGTTCTCGTCGCTGTAAACATCGGTGATATCATCGGTTGCAAGAAGTCTTGTTGCAAGAGAAATTATGATATCGTTTCTTGCGGTTCTTTCGTGGTTCTGTCCGTCAAAATAAAATGTAGTGTCGGGCAGAAGTCCTGTTGATGCATCAAGAACTCTGTCAGGAGAAATATGATTATGCTCGGGATTTGAGCAGTAAGTGTTAGCTTGAACATAGTCTTCGGGGAGGGTTTCGCCGACCTTTGCGCTTACAACGCCCATTGATGTTGAATCAAGATGGATAACGCCGTCTGCATTGTCGCCGTTCCATGTGTTGCCTATGCAGTAGAGGGGAACATCGTAGTCAACGATATTGAAAACCTGAACACCCTTGTCAACAAGCTTCTGAATGTTAGCGTCGGAGTTGAGCTGTGCTTTGTAGTACATATCGGTCTGACGCTTGATTTCAGCCTTTGAGGGGTCTGAAAGAAGCTCTTTGGCAGCCTCGGGATAAGCCGATGAGGGGCAGAGAGCCCAAAGAGTTGTGATGTTGGCAGCAACGTCATTAACGAGAGTGTCGGCAACTGCATTAAGGCACTTTAGAAGAACCTGGTCGGGAAGAATTCTTGCGATAACCTCAATCATTCTTGCCTCGTCTTCATCCATGAGGGTCTCAAGGAAGCCGTTATAGAGGAAGTCTTTATCAAGGAAAGTGAGGTCTTTTAAAAGAAGGTCGCCGACGATTGTTGAGCCGTCAAGAGCGGGAACGATGTAAACAACCTTGTTGAGGCTGTCCATAACATCGGGGTGATATTCAAGAAGACCGTTTGCAACCGAACCGCCCATGCTGATGGGAACGATGTTTACCTTATCGTGGCCGGTGTCTTCCTTAACCATCTGAATAAAATCATAAAGCTCATTTACGATGTCAAGATGATTGCTGAATGAGTTGTAAGCAAAGTAATAGAGATGGTCCTCACCTGCCTGCTTTGCATAGTCAAGAAGAGGAACATTATCATAAATCTGCTCTTTTTCGTATTCGCTGCATTCCGCAACGGAATAGGGATATTTTTCTACCTCGATATTGCCGGTGTTTTTGCCGTTGTTATCGCACATATTGACTGCAAAGCTATCAAGAACAACATCTGAAAGAGCTTTTGAAAGACCGATGTCATGCTGAGTTACAAGAGTTAAAAGAACGGGAACAACAGCCTTTAAAACGATGCTTCCGATATCAAAAATTGCAGGGAAGCAGCTCATTCTTTCTCCGTTGTCGTCAAGAAGATAATCGCCGTTTTCATCGAGCGCCCAGACATTGGACTGACCGATGCCGGGAACAACGATTGACGGGCAGGTGTCGCAATTGCCGCCGCATTCCGTCTTAACCGCGGCAGAAGCGCCGACGGTCAGAACGGAAAAAATCATAGCAAGAGCAAGAATAATCGAAATAACTTTTTTCATTGATACTCAACCCCTGTTTATTTTTTGAAAAGTTTTGTGATGGGAGAGAAGACCCAGTCAATGAGATTGCCGCCGCCGAGCCAGTCAACGAGGAACTTGCTTGCATTCTTCATTGTGTTGTCAAGGAAAACGTCAAAGCCTGAAGGCTCTTCGGGGTATGTGTAAAGGTCATATTTTGCGAGGATAGCATTGAGTCTGTCCTCTGCTGCCTTAACCTTTTCTGCATCGGCAACGGTTGCGTTGATAACAGCCTCTCCCTGTGCGATAGCTGCCTCAAGCTCTGCCTTATCCTCTGCGGGAAGGGTGATTTCGCCGTCTGCATTCTGCTCAAGAAGCTTCTTTGCATCAGGGATTCTCCAGCGGCGGATATACTTTGTTTTGCAGCTGTAATTGAACTGGGGATAGTTTTCGGGGTCGTCATTGACGTTTGAAACATCGCCTACAAGGATTGCCTTAACGAGGTTGAGAACAACGTCGTTGTTGCCTACTTCGTGATGCTGGTCAAGGAAAATCCAGGTGTTTTCGGGAAGGATTGCTGTTGAAACGTCAACCTTATTGTCGGGTGAAACGTGCTTATGAGCAGCGTTTTTGCAATATGTGTTCTTCTTATAGTTGATATCGTCAAGAGTCTTGCCTGCGGGAGCGCCGGTTGCACCGAGAGTTGTTGAGGAAAGGTTGATGATACCGTCTGTGTTGTAGTCGTGAGCTGAATCAACAATGCCGAAGAAGGTGTAATCCTGTTCGCCAAAGGAAAGGTTTGCGCCTGCGACTGAATTGACCTTAACGCCGTCTGCTACTGCATCAAGAATATTATTCTTGAGATTAAGTCTTGCAGTCTGGAAGCGGTCTGTTTTTTCCTTAAGCTTTGCCTTTTCGGGTGCATTGTTGAGATACTTTTCTGCAAGAGCATTATATCTGTATGAAGGAACCATTGCCCATATCTGGGGACAGTTAATCATCATAGAATCGAGAACACCGCTGATTGCGCCCGAAAGGATTGCTTCAACGCCTGCGCGGGGAATGATGTGAAGCACGCAGTTGATGAGATAGCCGAGAGTTGCATCATCGCCGAGAATGGGGGGAACGAACTCGTGATAAAGATATTCGTCAGTAAGGTTCCACTTTCTTTCGAGCATGTCAGCAACGATGTCAGTACCGTCAAGGCATGCAACGGCATTAACGATTTCGTCAACCTTATCGTGGCCGTAAGCATCAAGATAAGCGGTGAGGATTGTGCCGCCGAGAGAAACGGGGAGAAGAGTAACCTTATCGTGGCCTGTCTGCTCCTTAACCATGTCGATATATTCGTCAAGCTCTTTTGCCGACTGCATGGGATCGCCGACAAGGTTGAAGGTAAACATATAGATGTGGTCGCCGCCGATTTCCTTTTCAATTGCCTGAAGGGGAATCATTGTGTAGAGCCAATCCTTATCGTCTTCATTCATTTCTGAAATGGGATGGTTCCATCTCTTTGTCTGAAGGTTATTGATGTGGTTGCCGTCATTGTCGCACTTCTGAACCCAGAAAGCAGCGCTTGCAGCCTCATAAGCAGCATCTTCAAGTCCGAGAGGAATCTGGAAGATAAGAGTTGAAAGAAGGCTGAAGATAAGCTTGGGAAGAGTACCCCAGAGCTTGCTGAGCTCAAGAATGAGCAGAGTACCGCCGACTTCGTTGCCGTCAGCGTCAAGATAGGGGGTGTTATCTTCATTATAAAGATATGTAGGTGAATGGTTGATGCCGGGAAGAATAATGACGGGTGATCTGTCACAGTTTCCGCCGCATTCGGTTTTTGTTGCCGCAGATGCTCCGACTGCGCCGATTGAAACGAGCATTGCAGCGCACAGAATAAGAGAAATCGCTCTTTTGATTCTGTTTTTCATTTTTAAAACACTCTCCTTTTTTGACTAAATGTCAAATATACACCTTATAATAACATATATTTTATATAAATTCAACATTATATTAAGAGAAAATTCATAATTATTTCTTGACTGCAATCGGAATAAATTGTATTATAATATAATCAGTCAGAACCAACGAAAAGGCAAAAATATGAATTGTTACACAGAAATTGCAAAATTAACGCCGGAGTTTCTTTCTTTAGCTTCGGTGATTCAGAAAAACCGTCTGCCGAGCGGCGTGACGGGGCTTTCTCATGTCCATAAGGCGCATGTTATCGCTTCAATGTGCATGAGTCTTATGCGGAAAGCAGTTGTAATTGTACCCGATGAGGCACAGGCAACAAGACTGCGTCAGGATATGGAGATTTTCGGAATAAATGCCTTGCTTTACCCTGCAAGGGATTTTTCTTTCCGTACCCACGAAACCGTATCAAGAGAATATGAGCATGCAAGACTCAAGGTGCTCGATAAAATGCTTTCGGGCGATTATGATGCCGTTGTTCTTTCGGCGGAGGCAGCAACACAGCTGACAGTACCGCCTGCAATGCTGATGAACAACAGTTTTGCGGTTACCGTCGGTGAGGAATATGAGGTTGACGAGCTTTTATTAAGCCTTATCAGATGCGGCTATACCCGTAGCGAGCAGGTTGACGGCCCCGGTCAGTTTGCTTTGAGAGGCGGAATACTTGATTTCTTCCCTCCCGATTCAAAATTGCCCTGCCGAGTTGAGTTCTGGGGCGATGCGGTTGACAGCATTGCGTTTTTTGAGCTTGAAACACAGCGCAGAACAGATATGACCGATGAAATCCGTATCACGCCTGCAAGAGAAATTCTCTGCACCGATGAGATGTTGACAGCACTCATTGAGCGTCACATTTCTGAGAAAAAAATCAAGGGTGATGCACTCAAAAAGCTTGAAGATGATTTAAGCAGTCTTAAAGACGGAGTCCGTCTTTCTTCTTTTGATAAATATTTACCGCTGATTTACCCCGAAAGCGCAAGTATCTTTGATTATGCGAAAAACAGCATGCTTTTTGTGTGTGAAAGCTTTTCAGTCAAGGATAAATTCGGCGCATCGTGTCAGCTTATTAACGAAACGGTCAAGGGGCTTTTTCAGGACGGCACACTCTGCAAAGGACTTGACCGCTATATAATTCAGCCCCATGAGCTTTTCAATTACTACGAAAAAATGGGTGCGGTTTATCTCGATAATCTGCCCCGAGGCAGCTTCGATACCCCCGTCAAGGAGCTTATAACCTTTACCGCAAAGCAGATTGCGCCGTGGAACGGAACCTTCTCCGCAATCGTTGACGATTTGCAGGCAATCCGCAAGCAGGGCAACTCCTGCGCCGTTCTTGCAGGCACGGATAAGGCGGCAAAAACACTTGCCGATGACCTTGAAAACGAGGGCATTCCTGCACTTTTCTGCCCCGTTCCGCCTGCGGAGTTTCCGCCGAAAACCGTTTGTGTTCTTCCCGGCGGTCTTTCCTACGGCTTTGAATATCCTGCCGCAAGATTCACTCTCATCACCTACCGAAGCAGAACGGTTACAAAAAACAAGGTTGTTTCTTCAAAGAGGGTCAAGAATGCCTTCAACAATCTTGATGAGCTTCACAGGGGCGAATATGTTGTTCATGCAACCCACGGCATCGGTATTTTCGAGGGCATAACCACTCTCGATGCGTCGGGAAACACCAAGGATTATATCAAAATTCAGTATGACAAGGGCGATAATCTTTATGTGCCTGTCACACAGCTTGACCAGGTTTCAAAATATATCGGACCCAAGAGCGACGAAAAGCCGCTCAAGCTCAGTAAGCTCGGCGGCAAGGATTGGCAAAAGACCCGTTCAAGGGTCAAGAGCGCCGTCAAGGATATGGCGAAGGAGCTTATCGAGCTTTATTCCAAGCGAATCAAGGTTCAGGGTCATTCATTCTCCCCCGATATTGATATGCAGAATGATTTTGAGCGTCGCTTTGAATTTGTTGAAACCGATGACCAGCTTCGCTGTATTCACGAAATCAAAAAGGATATGGAAAAGCCGTATCCCATGGACAGACTTCTTTGCGGAGACGTCGGTTTCGGCAAAACCGAGGTTGCACTGCGTGCTGTTTTCAAGTGCATTGCCGACGGAAAGCAATGCGCAATAATGGTACCCACAACTATTCTTGCGCTTCAGCACTACCAGACGATACTCAAGCGCTTTGAGGGCTTCCCGATTGAGGCGGGCATGCTTTCAAGATTCTGCACAAAAAAAGAAATTGATAAAACCATAAACGGTTTGCGCCGAGGCTCGGTTGATATCGTGGTCGGTACTCACCGCATAATTTCAAAAGACGTTCAGTTCCGTGATCTGGGGCTGATTATCATTGACGAGGAGCAGCGCTTCGGTGTTGCGCAAAAGGAAAAGCTTAAAACTCTTTTCCCTGCCGTCGATGTTCTTACTCTTACGGCAACCCCCATTCCCCGAACGCTCAACATGGCGATGACGGGCATCAGGGATATGTCCGTGCTTGAAGAAGCACCGCAGGACAGACAGCCTGTTCAGACCTACGTTATCGAGCATAATATGCCCGTTCTCGTTCAGGCGATGGAGCAGGAGCTGCGACGAGGCGGTCAGGTTTACTATCTCTATAACCGAGTTGAGGATATTGAGAAAAAGGCGGCTGAAATCAAGGCGATGCTGCCCGATGCGAATGTCGGAATCGGTCACGGCAAAATGAGCGAGGACGAATTGAGCGAGGTCTGGCGCAGGCTTCTTGAGGGCGAAATTGATATTCTGGTCTGCACAACGATTATCGAAACGGGTGTTGATGTTCCGAATGCTAACACTCTTATCATTGAAAATGCTGACAGAATGGGTCTTGCACAGCTTCATCAGATAAGGGGCAGAGTCGGACGTTCATCACGAAGAGCGAGTGCATACTTCACCTTCACAAGGGGCAAACAGCTCAGCGAAATTGCCACAAGAAGGCTCGATTCCATCAGAGAATTTACGGAATTTGGTTCGGGTTTTCATATTGCGATGCGTGACCTTGAGCTGCGAGGCGCAGGTAATGTGCTCGGCTCAAATCAGCACGGTCACATGGAGTCTGTCGGATATGAGATGTATGTCAAGCTTCTCGAACAGGCGATAAGTGAGGAAAAGGGTGAAAAATCCGCAGAACCCGAAAAGGATTGCGTTATCGACCTGCCGATTGATGCACATATCCCGAATGAATATATCGAAAGTGTTCCGCAAAGGCTTCAGATTTACCGCAGAATTGCGGATATCAAGACGAACGAGGATGCCTCAGATGTTATTGACGAGCTTTGCGACCGTTTCGGCGACCCGCCTGAAAGCGTTGAGGGACTCATCAAAATTGCTTTGCTGCGAGGCAAGGCGGCAAGACACGATGTTTATGAAATTACGATGCAGAGCGACAGAATTATTTTCAGAATCAACCAGCTTGATATGGAAAAAATCGCAATGGCATCGGCGCATTTCAAGGGCAGATTTGTTGTCAGCGCAGGCGGCGGAAAGCCACATATCGCAGTGCGTCTTCTCAAGGGCGAAAACCGCTTGAATCTCATCGAGCGTGTGCTGGATTACATGGACGAAAAAGCGGAATAAATAAAAATGACCTGTCATACCAATGAGTATGGCAGGTTTTATCGTTTTGCAAGTTGAACATATAAATCTTGCAAAGTTTGTGCAAATAGCAGAATTTATACCGTGCGTTATGCAAGTTGTTGACACATATAAATTCATATGTTATAATATGCTCAATAAATTAATTAACACCAAGGAGGCCGAGATTATGAAAAACAATGATTTACCGTTATTGCTGCTTGATAATTCCTCGATGAGCACCGTTATCAACGAGGGCGAGTTCAAAAGCGAGATGATGACCTTTGAAGAAACAAAGGCAATCATTGAAATGTATGAGGAGGATGATATCATCCGTTGCTTCACAGGCGATCTGCTTGAGGAAATCATCTTCAAATATCTTGACATCCAGGGTCAGCATTTTGAATATAAAAAGATAACGAATATGCGCCCGGGCCAGCATGCAATTGTATTCAAGGTTTATATCACACCCTCGGAAACCCAGCCTGTTATCAAAACAAAATATGATACCGAGGCAAAGAAAATTCAGAACGTTTATGTATACTGTCAGCATATTGTCAAAATGGCATAAAAATTTCCGCTCTGTTCTGCAGAGCGGTTTTTCTTGGAGATAACTATGATAAAAAATATTATTTTTGATATGGGCGGAGTACTGATTGACTACAACCCCGAGAAAACGCTGTATTCGCTTTTCGACAGGAAAACCGCCGATATTCTTCTCAAAGAAATTTTCAGAAACCCTGTCTGGTCGGATAAGGACAGAGGAATTATCTTCCCCGATGAAATCATGGAGATGAAAAAAGACTTAATTCCTGCCGAAGTTTTTGAAAAGGCATCGGAGATGGTGCATAATTTTTATCCTTACATGCCACCGTTTGAAAAGATGTATGACTTTATAAAAGGACTTAAGGGAAACGGCTACGGAATTTATCTTCTCTCAAACGCATCGGGCGATTTTTACGAAAGAATCGACGGGATTCCCGCACTCTCGCTCTTCGACGGCTATCTTATTTCGGCGGATTATAAGCTTCTGAAGCCCGAAAAAGAAATTTATCTTGCGCTTTATGAGAAATTCTCGCTCAACCCCGAGGAATGCTATTTCATAGATGATGTTCAGGCAAATATTGACGGCGCAAAGGCCGCGGGTATGGACGGACATTGCTATTATCACGGCGACCTTGAAATTCTCAAAAAAGCGATGGTTGAAAAAGGAATAAAGGTATGAAAAAACCGGTAAGCAGAATTTCTGCTTACCGGTTAATTATTTTATTTGGAGTACTTGCTTCTCTTAACATAATGAGTATGAAGAACCTCATGAGCAACGTGGCTGCCGGGCTTCTCAAAATACTCAGCATAAACAGCCTTAACAGCTTCGTTTTCGTGTGACTTTCTTACGGGGAGGTTAGCATCTGCTTCGTAGAGAGCCTTGCCTCTGATACCCTTAAGGTCAACGAAGTTGTGAACGCTTGCGGGCTGTACGGGCTGACCGCCGCCGTTTACGCAGCCGCCGGGGCAAGCCATGATTTCGATGAACTGATAATCAGCTGTGCCTGCCTTAACCTTTTCCATAACTGCCTGTGCATTCTTAAGACCGCTTGCAGCGCAAACCTTGATTTCCTTGCCTGCGATGGTGTAGGTTGCTTCTTTGATGCCTTCTGTGCCTCTGACTTCGTTGAACTCAAGCTTCTTGAGCTCTTCGCCTGTGAGAACTTCATAAGCAGTTCTGAGAGCAGCTTCCATAACGCCGCCTGTTGCGCCGAAGATAACGCCTGCGCCTGAACCTTCGCCGAGAGGATTGTCAAAGCTTTCGTCGGGAAGAAGGTTGAAGTTGATGCCTGCGGTTTCAATCATTCTGCCAAGCTCACGGGTTGTGAGAGCGTAGTCAACATCTGCGTAGCCGCTTGCTGACTGGTCTGCTCTGCCTGCCTCAAACTTCTTTGCAGTACAGGGCATGATGCTTACAACAACGATATCCTTGGGGTCAAGGTTCATCTTCTTTGCATACCATGTCTTGATAACTGCACCGAACATCTGCTGGGGTGACTTACAGCTTGAAAGATGGTCAATCTGCTCGGGGAAGTAGTGCTCGCAGTACTTAACCCAACCGGGTGAGCAGGATGTGATAAGGGGCAGAACGCCGCCGTTGTTGATTCTGTCAAGAAGCTCGGTTGCTTCTTCCATGATGGTAAGGTCAGCCGAGAAGTCGGTATCGAATACCTTGTCAAAGCCGAGTCTGCGGAGAGCAGCAACCATCTTGCCTGTTACGTTTGTGCCGATTTCGTTGCCGAAGCACTCGCCGATAGTAACTCTGATTGAGGGTGCTGTGTTAACAACAACATACTTCTCGGGATCTGCAATTGCAGCAAATACCTTTGCGGTATCGTCTTTCTCATAAAGAGCGCCAACGGGGCAGTGAACGATACACTGACCGCAGGATACGCATGAGAAATCGTTGAGGGGAAGCTCAAAGGGTGAGCCGATATGAGTGTCAAAGCCTCTTGCGCTTGCACCGATAACGCTGATTGCCTGATTGTCGCAGGCTGCAACGCAGCGGCGGCAAAGAACGCACTTGCTGTTATCTCTTATCATGTGAGGTGCGGATTCGTCATACTGTGCTTCGGGATATACGCCTTCGAAAGCCTTTTCGTCTTCAACGCCGTAATCCTTGCAGAGCTTCTGAAGCTCGCAGTTGCCGCTTCTTACGCAGGACAGACATTCTTTTCTGTGAGTTGAAAGAACGAGCTCAAGGTTTGTCTTGCGGCTTTTTCTTACTTTTTCTGTGTTGGTGAAAACTTCCATGCCCTCGTTTACGGGGAAAACGCAGGCTGCAACGAGTGAACGTGCGCCCTTAACTTCAACCATACACATACGGCAAGCGCCGATTTCGTTCATTTCCTTAAGGTAGCAGAGAGTGGGGATTTCGATGCCTGCATATCTTGCAGCCTCAAGGATTGTGATGCCCTTGGGAACGCTCAGGGGCATATTGTTTATTTTAATGTTTACCATTTCCATTAGCTTATGCCTCCTCTATTAACCTTTGCTGATAGCGCCGAACTTACATGAATCCATACAAGCGCCGCACTTGATACACTTGGTTGTGTCGATGGTGTGGGGGTTCTTGACAGAGCCGCTGATAGCGCCGACGGGACACTTTCTTGCACAGAGAGTACAGCCTTTACACTTGTCTGCGTCAATAACGTAGTTGAGAAGCTTCTTACATACGCCTGCGGGGCACTTTTTGTCAACAACGTGAGCGATGTATTCCTCACGGAAGAACTTGAGTGTTGCAAGAACGGGGTTGGGAGCTGTCTGACCGAGACCGCAGAGTGAGTTCTCCTTGATGTAATATGCAAGCTCTTCAAGCTTGTCGATATCTTCAAGAGTACCGTTGCCGTCTGTAATCTTTTCGAGGAGCTCCATCATACGCTTTGTACCGATACGGCAGGGAGCGCACTTACCACAGGATTCGTCAACGGTGAAATCAAGGAAGAACTTTGCAATGTCAACCATGCAGTTGTCTTCGTCCATAACGATAAGACCGCCTGAACCCATCATGCAGCCGATAGCTGTGAGGTTATCGTAGTCAATGGGAGTATCGATAAGGCTCATGGGGATACAGCCGCCGGAGGGACCGCCGGTCTGTGCAGCCTTGAACTTTTTGCCGTTGGGGATACCGCCGCCGATATCATAGATGATTTCGCGGAGAGTTGTACCCATGGGGATTTCAACAAGACCTGTGTTTTCAATCTTGCCGCCGAGCGCGAATACCTTTGTGCCCTTTGATTTCTCTGTACCCATTGATGCAAACCAATCTGCACCCTTGAGGATAATCTGGGGAATGTTAGCAAAGGTTTCAACGTTGTTTTCTGTTGTGGGCTTGCCGAAGAGACCTTTTACTGCGGGATAAGGAGGACGGGGTCTGGGCTCGCCTCTGTTGCCTTCGATTGAGGTCATGAGAGCTGTTTCTTCACCGCAAACGAATGCGCCTGCACCCAGACGGATAAAGAGGTCGAAATCAAAGCCACTGTCAAAGATGTTCTTGCCGAGAAGACCGTATTCTCTTGCCTGGTCGATAGCAAGCTGAAGACGCTTAACAGCGATGGGATATTCTGCACGAACGTAAACATAGCCTTCGGTTGCGCCTGTTGCGTAGCCGCAGATTGCCATAGCTTCGATAAGACAATGGGGGTCACCTTCAAGAACGGAACGGTCCATGAATGCGCCGGGGTCGCCTTCGTCAGCGTTACATACAACATACTTCTGGTCTGCTGCATTAGCTGCCGTGAAGCTCCACTTAAGACCTGTGGGGAAGCCGCCGCCGCCTCTGCCGCGGAGACCTGAATCCTTAACAACCTGAACAACCTGCTCGGGAGTCATCTCTGTGAGAACCTTGCCGAGTGCTGCATAGCCGTCCATGGCGATGTATTCGTCGATGTTTTCGGGGTCGATAAGACCGCAGTTGCGAAGAGCAACTCTTTTCTGGGTCTTATAGAAGTTTGTGTCGTTAAGAGAAATTGTTTTGCCTGCTTCTTCGATAACGCTTTCGTCTGCATCCTTGTAAACAAGTCTGTCAACAAGGCGTCCCTTGAGAAGATGCTCGGAAACGATTTCTGCAACGTCACTTTCCTGAACGCGGCTGTAGAATGTGCCTTCAGGATAAATGATAACAACAGGACCGAGAGCGCAAAGACCGAAGCAACCGGTCTGAACGATCTTGACTTCGTCCTGAAGTCCGTTTTTCTCAAGCTCTTTCTCGAAGGTGGACATGAGTACCTTACTGCCCGATGAAGTACAGCCGGTACCGCCGCAAATCAATACATGGGAACGAATCATATTTCTTTAACCTCCATTATGAGATAGCGTTGCTGATTGTGTATTCCTGAATAACCTTGCCGCCCTTGAGGTGCTTTTCAACAACCTCGGCTGCCTTTTCGGG
>JAFQSY010000014.1 GCA_017409265.1 Clostridia bacterium | reverse complement strand
TGCTGTCAACCGAATTCAAAAAGGATTTTCCACCGTAAATAAACGTGTTGAACACGGTAACGCCGTTGCAGGAATTGAGCCTGATATAGTCTGTATAAATTCTTGTTATGGGAATAAAAACATAATCAAACAATTTATCCTCTGTAAGACGGGGTATGCCGAGCTTTGCATAGCCGTTTCTCGGCAAAGTGTTTGCGTTTTGCAGACAGCCCTCAATAAAAGCGTTGTTGCAAGCGGATAAATCAAACATTGATTCATAGCAGCAACCAATAACCTTTTTGATAAATGCTCTGTCTGAATTTACGAGCTTTATTCCACAGCTTGCAAGGGTTAATGCACAGTTGATAATATATACATCATCATATTCGCTGTAGATAACGGGGGTGGTTTTCATATATTTTCCGCTGCCGTCAACGGGATTGTTAAGAGGATAATCAACTCTGATTCCACTGATGCCCGAAGCATTGCCGCCTAAGGTGATAAGCGGTTTATCCGATTCACCGAACCCGTAATATGAAAGAATGAGAGTGCCGCTGCTGTTCTCTCTCTGGCAACGGGTTGCAACAGATGATGAGCCTCTGAATTCAACACCTGCAGGAACAGTTACGGGATTTTCAAAGCGGTAAAGACCTGCAGGCAGATAAACTATTCCGCCTGTTTCTGCCGCTTCATTCAGCTTATTCTGAACCGCAACGGATGCATCGGTTTTGCCCGTTTTATCTGCTGATACAACATACAAAATCTCAGCAGGTTTTGTGTGCTTATGCTCATAATCGGGTGTGTATGCGCTTGTATCTGCATTATAGATACGGATATTTTTGCCCTTGATTTTGCCTTCGGTTTTAATGTTTGTGAGAATCATTGCATTTTCACCGGGATCATATATTGCACATTCGCTGCCTTCGATAACACCGTTGCTGATGCCCGTACCCCAGGAATATTTTCTTGAAATTATGTTGCCTTCGGGAATATAAATTCCGTAATCACAATCGGTTATGTAAAAGTCTGTAAATTCGCCGCTGAAGGTGTATCGTGTGCCTTCTCTGACAAACATTCCGCAAAGCATATCGGAAATTCTGACATCGGCAAATTCGGGCCATTCGAGGTCGCCTATTACAAGACCGCAGCCGTTTTTGCGTGTGTATTCATCAAGCTTCTGCCTTTCGGGAGCGTTGAACTCGGCACCGGCTTTGCACCAATATTCGTTTGATATATAAAGAGTTTTTACGGTATCAACATCGGCTGAATTATGAGCATTCAGGCCCTGATAAAGGCAGGTTCCTTTTACGTTTTCAACCGTCAGCATTTCATGGCACTCATAAATACCGTTTTCGCATTCCGCACTCGCACCTATTCCTCTGTAGGAATTGATGAGGGTGCAGTTTTTTATTGTCTGAAGCATATAGTCACCGTTGCCGACTACATAAAAAGTAAACGGATAAGGTTTTACGTTATCAATGCTCTGGTTGGGATACCAGACGGTAATACCCACTGCACCTGCACTTGCACCGACAGTAAATAATGCGGGATTCATTGCATCACTGCTTTCAACGTCGGCAATGATTATTGTTCCGTAGTCCACTCCGTCATCGGGGTCCTGATAATCACCCATCAGCGTTACAAACTGGCGGATATAAATATTGCCCGTTACTTTGTATCTGCCTGCAGGAAGCCAGACCGTACCGCCGCCGTTTGCCGCACAGTTATCAATAGCCTGCTGAATAATTGCAGTAACATCACTCTCACCGCTTGAGTCGGCATTGATAACAATATCAGCTATTACGACCTCATCCGTCGGATACACGGTTTCAATAATCTGCGGTGCATTTACTTCACCAACCGCAAAACACGGAACAACCGTGTTAAATGCAATTATAATGCAAAGCAACGAAGAAAACAGTTTTTTCATCTTATCAGCTCCGATTTGTTAATAAAAAGTTATGATGCAATAATTATAATTCTCTTTCAAGATTATGTCAAACATACTTGTAGAATTTTATAATCATATATGATATAATATCAGAAAATATTGCGAGGTAAATGCTGTTTAGTATTTCAAAATATCCGTTTAATTTATGGAGGTATTGTTATGAAAAAGCTTTTATCGGTAATTCTTGCTGTTGTTATCACCCTGAGCATAACACCGCTTGTGTTTGCCGCAGGAACAACATACTATATCGACAGCATATCTGGCAATGACGAAAACACGGGTTTATCCGAATCATCTGCGTGGAAAACAGTTGACAACATTGAATCTTTAACGCTTGAAGCAGGTGATAAAATTCTGTTCAAAGCAGGCGGCGATTATGACTGCGCTGTTACGCTCACCTGCTCGGGCACTCAGGATAATCCCATTGTCATTTCATCCTACGGTGAAGGCGAAAAGCCGCACCTCAACACCGATGAAAGAAATACTGTTATGAAGCTTTTTGACTGCTCCTACGTAACCGTTTCAGGCTTTGAAATCACGGCGCACAACGGCGGCGGTATCTGGGTTGACGCAGTTACAAAAGAATCAAAGGGTGTCAGAATAGAAAACTGCGAATTCCACGATATGCAGAATTACACTGTAACCTCGCGTGACGATTATACCGAGGGTCCGATTTCAGGCAGAGCCGCAATTGTTATCAAGCGTTATGGCGGCTCTCCTTATCCCGTCAACGATTTTCAGGCAGTGAACTGCAAAATATACGATGTCGGCAACGGTATATTCTTCACTGGTTCACAGGATCTGAACAAAAATGCACTTGTAAAGAACTGCGAATTTTACAATATGGACGGTGAAGCAGTTGTTCTTGAAGGCTGCGACGGTGCTTTGGTAACGCATTGCCGTGCGATAGACTGCTGCCAGGGGGTCGGTCTTGATGAAAACGGAGAGATTCTGTATTTTACCGCCGCAATGTGGACTCACTATTCCTCAAACTGCACTTTCAGCTACTGCGAAATAGCGGGTCAGAAAAACTACGGTGACGGAATGACGGTGGATTTTGACCACGGCTCCTATAACTGCACATATGAATACATTTATTCCCACGATAATATGCGCTTTATGTGCAACAATCCTGCTAAAGGTGGCAACAGAGGCAACACGGTAAGATACTGCCTCTCGGTTAATGACAATCAGGGCAGAAACAAAATCGGTGTATCTGATGGCGAATGGAATTTCAGCTTTTATAACAATACCATAATCAATTCGTCGGAATTCCAGATGACTCAGATTTATGATTCGCTGTTCGCAAACAATATTATAGTTTTTAAAGACGGTCATAAGTTTTATCATATAAATGAAGAAGCAAAAACATGGAACAATGTGTTTGCAAACAACTGCTATTACAACACTTTCAACCCCTCTTTTGATAAAGATGCTTTGAACACTCTTCCCGGCTTTGTGGGCGGTGACGACCCGATAAAAGCATATCAGCTTGCGGAAGGCTCGCCGTTAATCGGTGCAGGCTTTAAGGTTGAAGATGGTTGCATGACAGATTTCTACGGCAATGAAATAACAAGCAACAACATCGGCTGTTATTCCGCCGACGGAGAGGATGCTGAACTTAAAACAGAAAACTTTTTTGAAAAAGCCGTGAGATTTATCCGTCAGATATTTAATATAGCAATTGAAGAAATCCGCAAATTAATTGTTGACATTTTTGAATGACAGTAAGTGAAACTTTTCCGTAGTATCTCATTTCTCAACAGTTAATTTGACAAATGACAAACTGTTAAACTAAAATTTGTCAAACTATCCTCACAAAAACATCAAACCACCTCTTATCGTTGCTTTCTGCATCGATTGAGGTGGTTTTGTAGGTTCGGCTCTTTCCTCTGCCGATTGAGTGGAATTTGAACTGCAAAAGGGACCATTTCACTTCCAATATAGGTACCGAGGAACTCGGTCACCTTGAAATGATCGGAGCGATTGTTCATCAGCTTACAAGAAACCTTTCTGCCGATGAAGTAAAGAAATATAACCTTGAAGCGTACTTTGTTGACCACACGGCAGGAGTCTATCCGGCGTCG
>JAFQSY010000091.1 GCA_017409265.1 Clostridia bacterium | reverse complement strand
CACTATATATGCACTGGGAGAGGGCAATTTGTGGGGTGTTTTGCAAAAAAAAATTTAAAATAGCCTTCACTTATTCCCACTGGGAGAAGGCATTTGCACACCCAAATTCCGAATTGTTTACAAAGAGTTTAAAAACACCCATCACTTATTCCCACCGAGAGAAGACATTTGTACGCCCTAATTCCGAAATATTTACAAAGAATTCAAAAAGTCCTCTCATTATGTTTGCACTGAGAAAAGCTTAATTCGGCATCATTTCTGAAAGTTTTTTTAAAAAATTTTTTATGACGGCAAAAGTGCCGTCATAAACTCAAAATCATTCTGCATTCGCTGTAAGATTACGGCAGATTTGCCGTCACTTTTTTCAACACTCCTCACTTGTTTGGAATTAGAAGGTGCTTTTGTTCACCATGATTTCGAAAAAACTTTACGATAAAAAATGCCTTCCCGAAAAATCGGGAAGGCAAAAAAGAACCGCACCTTATGTGGGCACGGTTCGTAAAACAGTTTTCGAGAATTCTTATTCCTAAGTCTACAGCGGGTGAAAAAAGCAGGCAACATCATTTGAAGATGTTACCTGCGTTCTATATTAGAAAACCAATTTTGATGTTCCGTTTTTTACTCCGAAGCAGTCATACTCTACCCATTCTTCAGCATAGAGATATGAGTCAACATGAGCTCCGCCGGGATTACCGAAGTAACCGCAGCATTCATAAGTATAATTCCCCAAAAATGCGTTGGCAACCAGAACGGGGCTGAGATAAGGAACAGCATCTCCGCTGTCTGCCACTCGGTGCAAATCGCCCTCACGTTTTCCTGTAATTACAAAAGGTGAACCCATGGTAAGGGTATTTATTATATTATAACGGCTCTTCATTTCTTTATCTGCCGAAAACTGCTGGGCAATCATTCCGCCGAGGCTGTGTCCGATAAGAACAACGAAAGATCCCTCGGGAATTTTTGAGATTGCTTCATTTTTTACGGCTTCAAGATAATCGGTGTTAAATGAAAATCCGCTTTTAAGGCAGTTTTGAGTGCGGTTCAGGTCTTCTTTATTCCAAGTGAAATCAGATCCTCTCAAAGCAATTAAATAAACCTTACCGACATATTTTTCTGCAGTATAGAGCGATGCCTTGCGAACAGTAATAACATTCTCGTGCTTTACAATAAAGTTCATTGCGTCGTTTACATTAGCTATAGTATATGAATTGCTTGCATAACACGGGAGCCCGCACGATAAAACTATCAAAACTGCCGAAATAAGAATCAAAAATATTTTCTTTTTCATTTTTCTCACCTGATTATTTTATTTTCAAAGTAACTGTTGTTGCTCCGCCCTGTTCAAAGGTTACGGGTATTTCGAAAACACCGTTTTTGCCCGTAAATGTTTTTGACTGATCTGCGGGAACACCGACATTGCCGTTTTCACTTTGATTTACGGGAGTAAGTGTAAGTTTGTTACCGCTTTCATCGAGCGACCAATGACCGTCTGACCACATTGAGTACTCCTCGCCGGTTTTTACATAAGTAACATGGAGTTCATAAACCTTACCTTTTTCTCCCCATTCATTGGGAGTGTCAATGTTTTTGAATTCCATATAACATTCACCGAGAATTCCTGCCCAGATTTTTGAGTTGCAGTCTGCCCTGTAGAGAGTACCTTTTTTCTCTGCAACAGTTGTGTTTTCGGTTAAAACCTGAAGGCTTGTTGTTTCGGTTCGTGCTAATGTAGTGCCGTCAACTGTTTCGGGCACATTCACTTGAGTGCTAATATCGGTTGTTGCAGAACTTTCGGAAATGTTTTCGTTTGTTGCCGAAGTGATTTTCGTTTGCTCTGTCGGTGTTGTGCTGTTAGCAACATTATCGTCCTTTTCAGAACCGCAGGCTGCAAAAGAAACAACTGACATTACGCATACAATAATCAAGCAAAGAATTTTAAATGTTTTACTCATGGCAAACGCCTCCTTTTTCTTAATTATATATCCTTACCATAATTTGTATTGCAAAATCATCCATATTATTGTAAAATTATCTTCGAGGTGACGATGATGAAATCTGATGAATATTGCAAACTGTTTTATGCTTCTCACTATATACCAATTGCATACTATGATTCCCGGAGCAACTGTTTTTCTGTCGGCTTTTCGCGAGAAGAAGATCCGTATCTTAAAATAAAAAACGAATTTAAAATGTCAGCCGTACCTTGCGTGTATGATTCCGGAGATTCGGGCTGTTATGGTTATGTTTCCTGTTCAGACGGGTATTATATCATCGGTCCTGTTTACAGTACTGCAATCAGCGATGCCGCTGCCCGTGCATTTATACGCATTCATTCCTTAACGAAAACCGACATAGACGAAGCGCTTCAGTTTCTTAACGGTATTCCGAAAATAACATACAATCAATTCACTAATCTGCTTGCTTTTCTGCATTATTCACTCAACGGCGAACTTATAAATGTATGCGATATATTTAATTTTGAAAGTGCCGGCAACGAGCATAATATAGCAAAAAAGCAGATTGAATCTGCCTATCTCGAAAGAGAAGAAGACATTTATCACGGAACATATTTCTTTGAACGCAGAATGCTTGACACGATAGAAAAAGGCGATTTGCAGGCTGTTGAGAATTTCTTCCTTTCCGCTCTGGATAACGAAAATCTCAGGGAAGGTCAGCTTGCAGACACACCGATACGTCAGGCGAAAAATCTTCTTATCGGTACTGCAACAATGGTAGGGAAAGAAGCTGCAATTCCTGCAGGAGTAGATATTGAAGAGGTCTATCAGCTTATAGATGCGTATATTCAGGAGTGCGAGAAGCTGCAAACTATTGAGGCGATAAAATCTTTGCAGTACAATATGATAATTGACTTTACAAAACGAATTGCCAAAAACAAGCTCCCCGATAATATTTCGTCTGATGTAAGACGGTGCATTCAGTTCATTCACAGAAACCTCAATATCACTCTGACTGTAAACGATATAGCAAACCATATAGGAAAAAGCCGTGCTTATATATGCGACAGATTCAAACGTGAAATGGATATGGGAATAGCAAAATATGTAACAATAGCAAAACTTCGCGAGGCACAGTCGCTGCTTAAGTATACGGATAAATCCTTGAGTGAAATCAGCACTTATTTGAGCTTTTCAAGCCAGTCGTATTTTCAGAACACATTCAAAAAATATTACGGCATAACTCCGCTTGAATACAGAAACGCATCAGGAACGGAGTTATGCGTTAAATCAAAGCTAAAGAAATAATTACAATAATTAAGACGATTTTACAATACCTGCTGTTCTGCGAATGATATTATATAATTACAATATTAACCTACAGAGGTGAAAAAGTATGAAACAGATACAGCTTCTCCGACATGGCCTTTTTGAAAAGCCGTTTATGGACAGCAGGATTCACACACAATCCGTTTCAAAGAAAGAAAAAATACTTGGTCACGTTATCGGCCCGCTCGGACTGATTTTCGTTGTAAACACCGTTGCGGCACTTGTTGAAAAGTTTTTCACCCAGCAGGTCGGCGCAATGTACGGCGTTGATAATATCGAAATGATAAGGATAATGGGCGGCAAATACGAAGTGGTAATGACTCTCGCCAAAATTCTTGCCGTCGGCACAAGTCTGCTTAACGGATGGCTTTTGCAACACACCAAATCACGTCAGGGCAGAATGCGTCCGTGGCATATTATATTCGGATTTGTTTCTATAGCAATCGGAAGTCTTATCTTTGCTTTTCCGAACACAACACTCACCGAAAATTATTGGTATTATTTCTTCTTCCTTCTGATTGCGTACCATACCGTCGGCTCAACATATTTCTATCTGTTCAGAGATAATATCTGCTCTCTTATCACAAGAAATCCTTACGAGAAAACGCAGATAAGCTTTTTGAGAAAAATGAGCTGGACCCTGATTTCGGGAATAATCATCGGTATGGTTATCAATATGGTTGTTCTTCCGATGTGGCTTGAAAAGAACATAAGAGGCTATATGGTCCTTATGGCTGTAATTTCTGCAGTTGCCGTTCCGTTTCTTCTTATGGAATATTACTATACCCGTGAACGCATTATTGAAGACGTTGCAAGCAGAGCAAGCCTCGGAAGCGAAAACCGTATTCCTCTCGGTGAGCAGATGAAGGCACTTTTCACCAATAAATACTTTGTTATTCTGATAATTATCGCCACGGTTACGGGTATTGTTGATAACTTCAAAGGCGGTAATGTTCAGTATTTCTATATCAAATTTCTTCTCGGCGGTGCCGAAAATCCTCTGATGTATACCATTTATCAGGTTGTAACGGGAATTCCGCTCGGCATCGGTGCGATAGCCATTTACCCCATCGCAAAAAAGGTCGGTATACGCAACCTTACCGTTGCGGGATATGCAATGGTGCTTGTGGGAAGCATAATCGGCTGGGTATTCCCCGATAAGCTCGTTCCCGCACTTATCAGCGGATTTCTCAGGAATATCGGTTGGATGCCCAACGCATATATTTTCGCAACATTGCTTTGCTTTGCGTTTGACAGCATTGAATACAAATCAAAGCTTCGTCTGGAAGGCTTGCTTGGTGTGTCCGTAATCACGGCGGCTCAATGGCTTATTTACGCACCGTTTGCAGGCGGCTATGAATCATCCATTCTGAAGCTCGGATTCGTTGACGTTGAAGGAATCATTCCTTCTCCTGAAGTTATAAAATATATGACCGCCGCATTCTATCTTTTTGATATTATACTTGCTGCAGTTGTTGTTATCCTGCTTCCGTTTGTTGATGTTGAAAAGCAACTGCCGACAATCAATGCAGAGCTTATCCGCCGCAAAAAAGAGGCTGTTCTTGCAAGAGGCGAAGAATGGATTGATCCCGATGAACTTGAACGTATTGAAAAGGAACAGGCAGAGGCGGATTTTGAAGAAAACAGAATTCAGGATTTAAAGGCATACTGTCAGAAGAAAAATCTTGATTTTGACACAGAAAATGCAAAATATCTTGAAAAGAAAATGAAAAAAGAAGCAAAGAAAGTCGCAAAACGATAAATAAAACAGTGAGGAACGGAAATGAAAATAAATATCAGCCGTAATTCAAATACAAAACCGACGAATTTTTCGTGGCAGGCAGGTTTCGGAAACTGTCACGCTTATCTTCTTCACCGTACGGATATCATTGAACATATCAAGCTCGCTCACGACGAACTCGGCATCAAATCAATCCGCTGTCACGGTGTGCTTGACGATGATATGCTGACCTATCAGCGTATGGGTGACTGCAGAATGTTCAGAACCGTGCCCGGCAAAAACAAAATCAAAGAAATAAATTTCCGTCAGGTCGGTCATATCTATGACAATCTGCTTTCAGTCGGCGTTAAACCGTTTGTTGAGTTGTCGTTTATGCCTTCCGCTCTTGCAAGCGGCAAGAAGCTCGGGCTTCGCTATAACCCTAACATAACAATGCCGAAATCCCCGAAACAATGGTCGGAATATATTACGGGTTTTATCTGTTTCCTGATTGACCGCTATGGCAGGGATGAAGTGGAAAGCTGGTATTTTGAAGTTTGGAACGAACCCGACCTTTCCTGCTTTTTTGCAGGCAGCCGGAAGGATTATTTCAAGCTGTACGAAGCCACCGCCAAAGCGGTAAAAAGCGTTGACAGAAATCTGCGTGTGGGCGGACCTTCAACAAGTGCCTGCAAATGGATTCCCGAGTTTCTTGCGTTCTGCAAAGAGAATGATGTGCCGTGCGATTTTGTGTCCACGCACCATTATCCCGGTGATGCATTCGGCAATTTCATTAATCTTTCCAATGTAAAGAAAATGTTTTCCGCATCAAGGAATGCGGTAAAAAACAATAAAAAACTCAGCGAAGCAATGACAGAGATGTTTTTTCTGCCCGATGACTGGAAACGGTGGGAAAAAGGCATTTTTAAAAAAATGGATAAGAAAGCAAAAGAGCAGGCAGGAGATTTACCGCTTATAATAACCGAGTGGAATTCAATGGCGGTTTTCGGTTCGCCTGTTCACGATGAAAAATATTCTGCTGCTTTTGCGGTAAAAACCTGTCTTGACCTTGACGGCAGTGCAGAGGGATATATGTTCTGGTGCTGCTCCGACTTGTTTGAAGAACAGTTTATGCTTCCCCGACCCTTTGTGGGCAGTTTCGGTGTTGTTTCTTCCGACGGCATTCCCAAGCCTAATTTCTGGGGCTTTAAAATGCTCAGTCAGCTTTATCCGGACCGCCTTGAGCTTGCTGATACGGGGAATGTTGACTGCGGAGCGTTTACCGACGGTAAAAATGTTCAGCTTGTCATTACGCCGCAGGACGGTGATTACTGCAAAGATGAGCAGATAAAGCTTGACATAACTTTTGATTTTGAGGCTGCCGATGTAACGGTGCAGAAAATTGACGATGATAACTGCAATCCTAAGCGTATCTGGAAAGAAATGGGTTATCCCAATAATCTTACGAAATCGCAGGTTGCCGAAATAAAAGAGAAATCAAGCCTTCGTGAAGAAAAAATCCCGTTTGCCGTAAGTAACGGAAAAACCGATGTCAAGCTTTCACTTCGTACAAACGATGTTGTTCTGATTACTGTGAGGTCAAAATAATGGAAGATTATATCTGTAATCCGATTTTTCCGCTCAATGAGTATGTGCCTGACGGAGAACCGCACGTTTTCGGCGACCGTGTCTATCTTTACGGCAGCCACGATGCTGCAGGGTCCGAACGCTTCTGCGTTGAAAACTATACTATATGGTCTGCGCCTGTTGACAATCTTACCGATTGGACAAACCACGGAATAACCTACAAAAAAACGCAGGATCCCCGTTCCTCCCCGGTTAAAAGCGTGGATTTCTATGCTCCTGACTGTGTTGTGGGCAATGACGGAAGATATTATCTTTATTATTTTTCGGCAGGACCGAATACAACTCCTTTCGGTCCGTTATCTGCGGCAGTCTCCGATTGTCCGTGCGGACCTTTTGAATATCTGGGCGATGTACGATATCCCGACGGAAAAACTGTGCTCCGATATCTGACCAACGATCCTGCGGTTCTCAATGACAACGGCAGAATTTATCTTTACTACGGTTGGGGGCTCGGAAGAGATTTCAGAAGTAAAATCCTTCAGCCTCTTTACCGGTTTGTTCTCAGTAAGCTGACACACAGGTCATATGCAGAGGTAAAAAATACAAAGCCGAGCATTCTTTCCTGTGCGGTGACAGAGCTTGAGGATGATATGCTTACGGTGAAATATGAGCCGAAAGCAGTTCTTGACAGCAAAACAACCGCCGCAAAAGGAAGTGAATTATATAATCATCCATTCTACGAGGCCCCGTCTGTAAGAAAATTCGGCAATCTGTATTATCTTGTCTATTCTTCGGGCGAAAACAACGAGCTTGCTTATGCAACCTCTGAATATCCTGACAGAGATTTCAGATATCGGGGTGTTATAGTTTCAAACAGCGACCTCGGTTTCAACGGAAACACTGTACCGAAAAACAATTCGGGCACAATTCACGGAGGAATTGAGTGCATAAACGATAAATATTATATTTTTTACCACAGATGCACAAACAATACGGATTTTTCAAGACAGGCGTGCGCCGAGCCGATTGAAATTGCAAGCGACGGCACAATCCGTCAGGTTGAAATTACCACTCAGGGACTGAATGCTAAACCGCTGATGGGAAAAGGAACTTTTCCTGCATCAATCTGCTGCAATCTGATTACAAAAAAACATATCCGTTTGGGTTTGGGTAATCAGCAGTCTCTTCCGCGAATAACCGAAAAAAACGGAATATCCTGCCTTGCCGATATAACATCTGGAACAAAAGTGGTATACAAATATTTCGATTTGAGCAATGCTGAGTCAATCACCGTTGAATACAAAGGCGATGCCGAATTATCGATAAACGGAAACAAATTGAATGCTGATAATAGCACTTGCTTAAGCGGAAACTGCCGTGATGTTATTACAATAGAGGTTACAAGCGGCAAAGCAGACATACTCTCGTTTACGATTAAGGAGAAATAAATATGTTGGAAATCCGAGATATCACTGTTGATAATCAAAAGAACTCTATTGTTACGGATAATTCCGTGCCTGAAGTTGGTTTTGCACTTCACAGCGATATCCCGGATACTTTTTTGCAGTCTGCAAAGGTGACTGTTTTTGATCGGGTTTTTGATTGCGGAACAAATCAGGTCTGCATTCCGCTTGACGGAATTGGTCTGAAACCTTTTACGGTTTGTCCGATAGAAATTTATGCCACGGATAATCACGGCAACAGTGCGGTAAGCGGTTCGAGCTTTCAAACCGCACGGCTCGGAATGCCTTGGGATGCCCGATGGATTACCGATAAATCATATAATTTCGGCAAGAAAACATCTCCCGTGCCGATGACATTCAGCAGAAAATTCAGTATTCACAAGCCTATAAAAAAAGCGTATATTACATCAACCGCAATGGGGATTTATGAGCTGATGCTCAACGATGAAAAGGTTGGTGAGGATTATTTTGCTCCGGGATTTACAAGCTACAGAAAAAATCTTCAATATCAATTCTATGATGTAACCCGACAACTCAGGCATGATAACACATTGGTTGCTGTTGTTGCGGGCGGATGGGCAGCAGGCAGATTTACTTATGAAAGCAAAAATAAAATCACCGTTGACCGTCAGGCATTTCTGCTTGAACTTTTTCTGGAGTATTCCGATTCAAGCACAGAAAAAATCATAACAGACGAAAACTGGCTTGTTACTATGCAAGGCAACTACCGCTTTGCCTGCCTTTATGACGGAGAAACTTATGACGCCACCGTTAATTTGAATAATGCACAGTGGAAACCTGCCGATATTATAAAGCTGAAATTCAATCCCCGGATAACTGTCAGCAACGGTAATATGGTCAAGCGACACGAATTATTGAAGCCTGTCAGCAGTTTTCACAACGGTGACAGGGAACTGATTTATGATTTCGGTCAGAATTTTGCCGGCGTTGTTTCTTTAAAAATACAAGGTAAACAAGGGCAAAAAATTACCGTTCGCCACGCAGAAGTGCTTGACGGCAAAAGGCTTTATACAAAATCCCTGCGTACTGCCAAAGCTACAGCTGTTTATATTTGCAAGAACGGAATACAAACATATTCTCCGAAACTCACCTATATGGGCTTCCGCTATATCGGTATCACGGGAATATCACCTGAAGATGTGGAAGTATCTGCTTATGCTCTGTATTCGGATTTTTCGCAGACAGGCAGCTTTGAATGTTCGGATCTCCGTCTCAACAAGCTTCAGAATAACATTCTTTGGGCCGGCAAATCCAATTTTGTCGATATCCCCACGGATTGCCCTCAACGGGACGAAAGACAAGGATGGACAGGCGACATCTCAATTTTTGCCTCTACCGCCTGTTATAACTTTGATTTAAGCCGCTTTATTGCAAAGTGGCTGAAAGATGTCCGTCTTGAGCAAGGTCGCGGCGGAGGCATTCCGATGGTTGTTCCCCGACACGGAAATACAGCTCCTGTTGTGGCTACAGCCTGTTGGGGTGACAGCTGCATATTGGTTCCGTGGGCAGAATATCTGGCACGGGGCAGCACTCGCTTGCTCCGTCAGCAATATCCGTGTATGAAAAGATTTATGAAAGCCGTTAAATTCTGGTCATCGCTTTACGGTCCGGGAGACCGAAGATATATTTTTAAATGGCTTTTTCAGTTCGGCGATTGGTGTGCTCCCGAAGGGAAAATAACAGATTGGCTGAACAGGGGGAAATGGATGGGCACGGCATACTATGCCAACTCTGCTTATATTATGTCGGAAATTGCAACAATTCTCGGTGAAACCGAAGACAGCAAATACTATAAAAATTTGCAGAAAAACATTTGTCGGGCATTCCGCAATGTTCTGACCGACGGTCACGGAAAGCTCAGAAAAGAGTTTCAGACGGGATATGTGTTGCCTCTTTATTTTGAAATGGAAGCGGGAGAAAACCGACAGCGTATGGCTGACAACCTGAACAGACTGGTGAAAGATAACGGTTACCGTCTGTCAACAGGATTTCCCGGAACTCCCTATATTCTTTTTGCTCTTGCAGATAACGGGCATAAAGATACAGCTTTTCGTCTTCTGTTGCAGGAAGACTGTCCGTCGTGGCTCTACTGCGTGAAAATGAGCGGCACGACTTTCTGGGAACAATGGAATACCATAACTCCCGAAGGCGAAATACGTGAGCCTTCTATGAATCACTATGCATACGGTGCCGTGGGAGACTTTTTCTATCGCCGCATCCTCGGAATCGAGGCAACAAGCGGCGGATATCGTAATTTCTGTGTCAAACCCGTGTTGGGTGGCGGAATCGGTTGGGCAAAAGGCGGTGTTCAGACACCTTACGGTATGATTTACGTGAGCAGGTATACCGAAAACGACGAATTCATAATAACCACGGAGGTCCCTGTTTCAACCGAATGCGAGTTGATTATGCCGAGCGGCAAAAAAATCAGGCTGACAAGCGGAACTCATACACATTCTGAAAAGATTACAAAGGAGCAGTCTTTATGAAATTTCAATTGCTCGGTACCGATTCGCCGAATGAATCTCAAAGAGAACGAAACAACCGTGCTTTAGCAAGAGAAGCTGCGGCAGAGGGTATTGTGTTGCTCGAAAATAACGG
>JAFQSY010000013.1 GCA_017409265.1 Clostridia bacterium | reverse complement strand
TTTGAATTTGAGTTTTACTGTGATTGCTGTAAAAAGGCTGTAAAAACGCCTGTGATTGAATTTGTTTCGGGCTTCAAAAGAAAAAGATTTCTGAACGGTGATATGAAAAAAGCCAGAGATATTATTTATGCGGCAGACCACGACAGTGCTTTTGAAAGAGCAAATATCGAGGCAATGTATGAATTGAACCGCTGTGAAATTTGCGGAGCTATGGTTTGTGAAGATTGCACCGTTTACGGCAAAAATCTGAACGGCGGAATATGCTGCAAAAAATGTAATGAAAGCGAGAAATAACAATATGAAAAACTTAAAAAAACTTACGATTCTTCATTCAAACGATTTACACGGCGACTTCCTTGCCGAAGAAATTGATTCAAAGCTTGTCGGCGGTGTTTCAATGCTTTCGGGATATGTCAACAAGGTAAGAAATGAAGAGAAGAACGCAATCTACTGCATTGCAGGTGATATGTTCAGAGGCTCGGTTATAGATTCCGAATATCAGGGTGTTTCAACAATCGAGATAATGAATATGCTCTCACCCGACGTTGTTACCGTCGGTAACCACGAAACGGATTACGGCGTTGCGCATCTTCTGTTTATCGAAAAATGTGCGAAGTTCCCGATTATCAACGCCAACTTACATATCAAAACCAACGGTGCAAGACTTTTCAAGCCTCACCATATAATCGAAATCGACGGAATGAAAGTTCTGTTTATCGGTATTCTGACCGAAGACGTTCTTTCGCAGACAAAGAATGACGGTCTTGTGGGAACATTTGTTGATATCGAGGAAGCTGCACAGGCAGTCGGCAGAATCTGTAATACATATAACAGAATTGATATTGATTTTACCGTTCTTCTCACTCATATCGGATTTGAAGAGGATAAAAAGCTTGCCGCAAACCTTGACCCTGCGTGGGGTGTTGATATTATCGTAGGCGGTCACTCGCATACGTTTATTGAAGAGCCTGCGGTTGTCAATGATATTGTTATCGTTCAGGCAGGTACGGGCACAGACCAGATAGGCAGATTCGATATTATGGTTGATACAGATAATAACTGCATTGACAGCTACACGTGGAAGAGTCTTCCCATCAATGCCGACAACTGCCCGAGAGATGAAAAGCTTGAAGATATAATCAAGTACTACAAAAAGAAAACGGATATGAAATACGGTCGTATGGTAACGAGATTCAAAAGGCAGCTCACTCATCCGTCACGCTACCGTGAAACCGAACTCGGCGGTCTGTTTGCGGATATTATGCGTGACAGTCTCGGTCTTGACCTTATGCTTCTCGGCTCGGGAAGTGTCCGTTCAACGGAGCTTGGTCCGATTGTTCTTTATCAGGACCTTGCGGAATGCTTTCCTTATGATGACCCTGCGTATATGCTCCGTGTTACGGGTGAACAGCTCAAACGGATGATAAAATTTATGCTCCGTGACGAGGTGTGGAAAGGTTCGCATTGCGAATTCTATCAGTTCTCAAAAGGAACAAGAGTTGTTTATGACCGAAACACTCACGAGATCAAAAAGTTCACCCTTAACGGCGAACCTCTTGATGATGAGAGAATTTATAAAATCGGTCTTCAGCATTTCCATTTCAAGAATCTTGAAAACTTCTTCTCCGTTCCTTATGACGAGGTTGCAAAGAACGGCAAGCCCCGAATGGTTTCAACCTCATGCAGAGAAATACTTGATGAGTATCTTTCCGTTCACAACGCTCTTGACCGTGAAATCAGCGGCAGACTTATAGTTGAATGATTATGAAAAAGAACAGACCAAAGGGCAACGGATTCATTTCGGCGTTGCTGATAAACCTCGTATTCGACCTTGAATGGACAATTCCTGCATGGATATTGCTTGCGGCTTATTTCATTTTCAAAATATCAATCTGGTGGTTTGTCGGTGCACTTATCATATGGGTTATCGGCGTTGCAATAAAAACAGCGGTTTTCTCGTGGCTTGTTCACGTCGGCAATATTCCCGACCCGCCCAAAGAAAACAAAAATCCCTATTCATCAAAAGGTTATAAACCGAATAAATAAGGAGGTAATGCCAATGAAAAAAATAACAGCCGTTTTGCTTGCCCTGATTATGCTGCTCTCGTTTGCAGCCTGCGGCGACAAGGGTGACGGCGAAACAACAACCGAAGCTCCGTCGGTTCAGCAGACCGAAGAAGCAAACACAAAGGGTAACAGTTCTGCTAATGACAAAGGCGGAAGCAAAGATGATGACAGCGGTGATTTGCTGATGACTCTTTATATGGACTGCGATTCCGAAGATTACCAGAGTCTGACGGGTAAAATCGAAAGCATAAACACAGGCATTGACCCTCAGACTTCAGCAGGCTGTTTCAGATTTGTTTCACCCAAAAACGGTGTGGCTGTCAGACTTGAAGCGATAATGTGGTCGCCGATTGTTGATGATTTTGAGGTAACTGATACCGTATTCGAAATCTCAACAGAAAAAGACAAAATTTATGAATTTGACTGCTATGTAACCGAAACAATTCCCGATTACAGACTCGTTGCCGAGTACGGAGATATGAAAGCCAAGTATTATCTGGCTATGGACGGCTATGAGGTTGTCACAAAGTTGCTTATGGTTGATGAGGGTAACACACCCGAAGAAATAACCGAAGACTCAGCTTTCTATAATCTCTGCGTTGCCCGTGCAACATCGAAAATCTTTTACGAAGGTATGGTTGAGCATGATGACCCTGCCGTTGTGTGGGATACCGTTGCTTATGCCGTAACGCTCAACCACGCAAAAACGGTCGGCGAAACATATTATGATGTTATCTCTTTGACAACATGGGAACTTGAATCGTATATGGATTCAATGTACCCCGAGTTAAAAGGAAATTATCCTGAAATACCTGAAGAATGCTATGTTGAAGGCAGTATGAAGCAGTATTCGGATTATGATGTCACACCGTATCTGTTTGAAAGATTCAGCACCAACGAATTCTACGGTGTTGAATATAACGGTGACGGAACGTATTCCGTCAAAATCAGAATTGACGATTACAGATTTGAAGGCCATGAAGAATTCGGTCTTGCCGTAATCGTTGAACCCGATGCAAACAGTCCTTTCGGCTACATAATCACAGATGTTGTTGATTGCGAATTGCCCAGAGGATGAGAATAAATTTTAAAAATATTAAACTGATTTCTTGAAAGGAGAAATTTATTATGGGACTTATTAAAGCAGGATTAGGAGCACTCGGCGGTGTACTCGCAGACCAGTGGAAAGAATTTTTCTACTGCGAA
>JAFQSY010000090.1 GCA_017409265.1 Clostridia bacterium | reverse complement strand
TGAAGGGTAATTTTAAATTTTATGAAAACAGACTATACAAAACACCCTCTGAAATTCCAAATAAGTGAGAGAAGTTTTGCCCTTCATCAAAAAAATAAGGAGTTGATGCTTATGATTTAGTACCAGCCGAAAGGCAAAACAAAACCACGGCTTTGTCCGTGGCATAAGTCTTAGCGAGCATTGGAGAAGCAAGGGATTAAACCGAGGTGGTAAGAAATCTCAGGAAGACCCGTATAAATGGTGTAAGACAACCATAGCAAAGATACTCTCACAGCAGGAATACTGCGGTGATGTTATCAATTTCAGAACATTCTCAAAGTCTTTCAAAAACAAGACAAGAATACCGAACTCCGAAGAAAACTGGAAGGTATTCAAAAATGTTCACGAGCCGATAATTGACCGTGAGACCTTTGAGCTTGTTCAGACTATGATTAAGAAAACCAAGCGGCGTTCACCGAAGAAACAGAATGCGGAGAAGCACTTATTCAGCGGATTACTTCGCTGTGCTGATTGCGGTCACAATATGCGTTACCACACCAACACCATCAACAAAGACATTCATTATTTCAGTTGCGGCAACTACACCAAAGATACCCGTGGGGATTGTGCGAAACGTCACTATATCCGTGCGGATGCGATTGAAGCCATAGTAATCCTTGAACTCAAGCATCTTGCAAGCTATCTTAAAAACGATGAAGAAATACTTGCAGATATACTTGAAAAGAAAACCAACAAGGATTTTCACGAACAGCAGAGATTTATTGAGAGTGAATTGCAAAATGCAATCTCACGACAGCAATCCGTAAACATACTTTACGAGAAGCTGTATGAGGATAATGCGGTAGGGAAAGTAACTGACGAATGGTTTATGCACATGGCACACAAGTATGAAACCGAACGAGTTGCACTCAAATCCAAGATAGCGGATTACAGAACAAAGCTCGCAACAATGAATACTGTTCAGCAGAGCAGAGATATGTTTCTGAAAGCTGTGCGAAAAGTGATTGAAATGGAAGCGTTGACTGCACCTCTTGTGAGAGAACTCATAGATCACATTGATGTTTATGAGACACAGGGTAAGGGCAAGAACAAAACACAGCGGGTTGTAATCCACTACAGATTTGTTGGGTATATTGAACTGCCGACGAAAGAAGATGATTTTTACAAAAGCGACACACGGCAGGGAGTTCAGGTCAGTTATATACCCAGAGCATTACCCGAAAGCATAACGGCATAACAAACAGAAAAAGGTCGCAGACCTAAACAATCTGCGACCAATCAAAAAACTCTTTTTAAGCAAAAAAATTGAGTATTCATAGGTAAATCCCTTATGAATACTCAATATGGTGCGGATAACAGGACTTGAACCTGCACGAACTTGCGCTCATTAGAACCTGAATCTAACGCGTCTGCCAATTCCGCCATATCCGCAAATTTTTGTTTTCCCGTAAATTTTACACGGCCGGGAAATCCGAGTCGGAGCTTACTTTTTCGGTTGCAACCTATTTTTTCAGCTTAATCCGCTGCTTGTTAATTTTTACTCGGTGCAAGCCATCGAGGCGGAGCCGTAGCTTTATCCGCGGTGCGAAAAAGAGGATTCCTTGCGGAATCCTCTCTGGTGCGAGAGACGGGACTTGAACCCGTACGGGATTACCACACGCCCCTCAAACGTGCGCGTCTGCCGATTCCGCCACTCTCGCATATGTTTTTGTTCGCTCGGAACGTTGCCTATTATATCAAAGTCACACGGTAATGTCAAGCCTTTTTTAAAAAAATTTTTTAAATTATTTTTATTACTCTTTTTCGGAATTATAGCACACAATTCCAGGCAGATTTTCCGTCGGTTTTTTATAAATCGAGCTCTTATGAACCGTCGGACACGACACTATCAAGCCCCCTCTTTTAAATACAAAGCAAAAGCTTCTGAAGAGGGAGCTTGTGAAAATTAACACTTTTTATGTTTTAATCTTCAATTGAAACCATCTGATGAATATCAACCTTGGGAACAGTAAATTCCGCTATTCCGTTATTATAGTCAAAAGTGAGCTCTTTTCTGCACGGCACAAGAGAAATTTTTGACGGCTTTTCCTTGCATCTTACGCCGCATTTTACGTTATAAAGCGGTACGATATCTTCAATAACCTCGGTTTTTTCACCTCTGACGGTTGTATGCGCAAATAGGAGATGCAGAATGTTTCTGCTTTCTTTTTCCTGCCTTGTATAAGTTACAACGGCTCTGTCGGGAATATGTGCAAAGACAGTTTTTTCTTCGCCAATCATTCTTTTTATAACGTAGGCAAACAGTTCTTTAAAGCAAAGATGACCGTGACGTGCATAAGCAGTAAAAATATCCCAGCCTATATAGGCAACATTACCCTTTATTGCGACAGCAGGAAAGCTCTCATTGGGATTGTTGGGTGCATGCATATGAGAGCAGAAATGCTCTGCCGTTCTGTTGAAATAAGGGTTTTGGACATATGCCGCAACCTCGCAGTCAATCGCATCAAACCTATATGAGTTACAGCGCATAACATATTCTGTTTTTCCGTTTACCGTTTCAAAGCAGGGAATAAAATATGTTGGACTGAACTCATTTTCGCCTATATATTTTGCGCCAACATCAAGAATAAATTCTCCGTTTTTAATCAGTGATTCGCCGCTTGCAATAACCTTTCCGCCATTATTTACGTAGCCTCTGATTTTTTCAACAAGCTCATCCGAAAGACCCGAAACATCGGGCAAAATAAGCATTTTATATCCGGAGAAATCCATTGTACTGTCGATAAAATTAAACAAATAATTGTTCTCAAGCAGCATTCTGTTTGCGCCGAAATCAGCCTTTTCATCGCGGTTACCCGTAAGCGATTCCGCGCTCAAAACCGCTATATCCGCAACATTAACAGCACCGTCAAGCCAAGGCTCTTTTTCTTCAACAAGAGAATAAGCCTTTCCGATAAGCTTATACGTTGTCATATTCATTTCGCCGAGAGGATGCATCTGGTCGCCTATTGAACATCCTGCACCATTTGCGATGCTCAAGGATGTTTCATAAATAAGCGCATTAGGATGCTTGAAGCCGCCAAACTCTCCCCAACCCTCATGAAATTTGCCTGTCATCCCGAGAAACTCCGTGTTTTTAAGAGAGCGTACATATGCCGTTGAAAGAGGAAAATGGTCATATCCCCAACCCGCCGTGGGCAGACTTTCAAGCTCAAGATGAGTATTGGCTTTAATAAATCCGTAATCACCTTTAGGGATATGTCCGCTGTTATGGAAAATGGTTGCCGTATCGCTGTATTTTCTGACAGCGGCATTGGTTGCTTCAACGTATTTCTTAAGCGTCATAACCGCAAACTTCTGAAGGTCTTCTTCATTTTCAATATCCATTCCGAGATTTTTCATATCCGAAACACATTTATCGCAAAAACAAAATTTCGGAGAAACAATATCAAGGAATATTCCGCAGGGATTATATTTCTGCATAACCTCTTCAATCTGCTTGCAGAGGAAATCAAGATAACCCGTATTAAAGCAAAGCAAATGAAAATGAACCGCATTTTCATATTTAAGCTGTTCTTCTCTGTCTTTTGAACAGACATAATGCCATTCGGGACGTTTTATATATTCCTTTTCATCGAAGCCTGCCGAAATATAAACGGGAGCATTGACATCTATTTCTTTGCATGCCTCAAGCTGCGCACCGAGCAGGTCAAAATCAAGGCAGGGATGCATTTCGTTTGCCTGTGTTGGATGATACGACCAGCCGTGATGGCATTTTGAAAAAACGGTTATGGAATTTACATGGCCAGCCTTTAAAGCATTCTGAAACTGCTCCTTTGAAAAATTTTTTCCTACGGGCAGAGTGCCGTTTGTATGAAAATCAAGATGGACCTGTCTTTTTCTCAACATAATCCTTTCCTCTCCTTTGCTTTTTGTTTAATTATATCAAATCGTATTACAACATTCAACAAAAATCACAAGTCGTCTTCACGATTTTCGAAATGTATGTCATAAATATTTTTTATCGGAATAATTTTTCCGTCTGATATAACAACATTATGGTTATAAGCATCAATTTTCTTAACTGTACCTGTAACCGAAGCGTATTCTCCGCCGCTTTTTCTGACATCCGGAACAAAAAATACAGCTGTCACCTCGGGCTTTTCATCATCACATTCCGCAATAAACATCAGTTTATTATTTATGATTTCCTTTTTACTTTCCTCGATTTCCTCCCGCTCATCAGTCAGCCTTGCGGTTTCATCAATCGCTGCTCCGTGACCCGTAAGAGCTGCAAAAGGGCTGAACTGCGCCGCACGGTCAATCATCTTCATTCTCGGATGCTTTGACGATGTATGATGCGGCAGATTAATTATACCGTCATAATTTTTTTCATTTTTCATGCCTTATGACCTCCGATTTGCTTGTTACGGTCTTTAGCTGTTGCCCCTTCTTTAAAATTCATACCCTTAAGGATTGCATTCTTGCCGTATTTATGCTTTATGTCAACAATCGCATTCTGAACTTTCCGTTCACGTTCAAGAGCAGCATCTTCAGCCGCTTTTCGGCGCCTTTTTTCTTCATAATCCTCAAAAAAATTGAGCTGCTCGGGAACAAAAGATTCATCAACCGAATCCTCGGGAACAACATGATTTGCGGTTATATACATTCGGCGCACCAAAAGGCTTTTATCAACAATTTTATCATAAAGCTCCATAACTGCATCAGTTATCAGCCTTGTTGACGAGGTCTGCCTGCCGATATTCGCCGTTCCCCTCGCCTGCTTTGGCACTTCTCTGCCGTAAAAATCGGTTTTAACCTCTCCTTTATATGCATTCCGTCTGTTTTTATCGGTCAGATTTTCAATATCATATCCTACAACAAGAACAATCTGATCCGTCACAAGCTTTTTATCAACAAGGTCAAGCGTAAGGCTGTCGGTCATTTCTTTAACGACAAGCTTTGCTTTTTCAAAATCGTACGGATGCTGAAGCACCTGCCCCGACTGAATGCTGTTTGAATGCGGTTTATATGCCTTGATATCAGCTATTGTACAAGGTTCCCAGCCCCATGCATGGTCAATCAAAAGCTCCGCATTGATACCGAAAAGTCGGTAAAGCAAATCCTCATTTTTAAGCGAAAATTCCGCAACATCACCCATAGTCATTATGCCATACCGTTCAAGCTTCTCGGATATTCCCCTGCCAACACGCCAAAAATCGGTAAGCGGTCTGTGATTCCAAAGAGTGCGGCGATAGGTCATCTCGTCAAGTTCAGCTATTCTCACTCCGTCTGCATCAGCGGGAATATGCTTCGCCGTTATATCCATTGCAATTTTACAAAGATAGAGATTTGTACCTATACCTGCAGCTGCAGTTACACCCGTTTCAGCAAACACCTCTCTGATGAGCATTTTGGTAAAATCGTGCGCATTCATGGAATTGAGCTTCAGATAACTCGTTGCATCAATAAACACTTCGTCAATGCTGTAAACATGAATATCCTCGGGAGCAACATGACGCAGATACACCTGATAAATACGGGTGCTGTATTCAATATACAATGCCATTCTCGGCGGTGAAACAACATAATCAATCGAAAGCGAAGGGTTTCTTTTAAGCTCGTTTGCATCATATGATGAACCCGTAAATCTTTTACCCGGTGCATTCTGTCTTCGCTCTGCATTGGCAATTTTCACCTGCTGAATAAGCTCAAACATTCTTGCTCTGCCTGAAATACCGTAAGCTTTAAGACTCGGAGAAACTGCAAGGCAGATGGTTTTTTCGGTTCTTGACGGGTCGGCAACAACAAGATTTGTTGTCATCGGATCAAGACCTCTTTCCATAGCCTCTACGCTGGCATAGAAGGACTTAAGGTCAATCGCAATATAGGTTTTGTTTTCACTCATCCCTCTTCACCTCCGTTTTCTGTATGTATTATATCACTTGTTTTAATCTTTTTCAATATTTTATCGAACATTTGTGCTGTTAGTTTGCAAAAAATTATCCGCCGCTAAAAGCAGCGGATATAATTTTTAAGCTCTTGTTGAACTATAAACAACATCTATGCTCTTTTTGAAGAGCATGTAATCATATTGCGGACGCCAACTGTCACCTGTTTCGACATTTTCTTTAAAATCTTCTTCAGAAGCGGCAACGTTAATCTGCGTTACGCCCTTAAGAGTATCGCCCTCTTTATAAACAGTATCCCAGAATGCATGATGACCAATATAAGTTACGCTTTCGGGAATGAAAACATAGAGCATAGCCTGATTATAGCTGAAAGCATCAGAGCCTATATATTCAAGACCCTCGGGAAGAGAGTTGTAAACCTTTCCGAGTTCACTCTCTGAAACAAAATGAGAATCGGTAATTGCCGTTGATGCTTTGTAGCTGTAAACATTTTCAAGAAGCGGTATCTCAAAAAATCCGAGAGTTTCAATTGTTTTGAGTCCTTCGGGAAGATAAACATTTTTCATGTTCGCATAGTTGAAACAAAGCTGACCGACTGTTTCAACAGAAGAAGGCACAACAAAGGTCATAACGTCATTGACATACTGCTCATAGTTTTCATCCTCTGCGGAAGGCTCAATTCTGAATCCGTTTTCGTCATATTTTGCATGACCGTATTTCTCTGCAAGATATGTGTCGTGGTCGCAGGGACGGCAGATAATTTCGGTCATATCTTTGCTGTAAAGCACGCCGTCAACATCGCAGTAATTGGGATTGTTTTCATCAACCTCAATCTGCTGAAGAGCCCAACAGGAATAAAATGCCTTGGGGTCAACGTAACCAACATCTGCACCGATATTGATTATCTTTACCTTTTCATCACAATTGAGTGCATAACTTCCGACGGATGTTACCTTTTTTGTTTCGTCTTTTACAATTTTAAAATTGGTATTTACATCGGGATTCTCACGGTCATATTCAACACTTGACACAAAATCTATATCAAGAGTTGTCATATACCCCGTGTTGCTGAATTTTGAAAGCTCATATCCGCTCTGCGTCTGCTCATATTCAAAAGTGTCCTTTTGAACGGTTCTTACGCTGAAGTAACACGAAATTGAAACTGCAACTATGATTACAAGAGCAAATATAACCTTTTTCAGTCCGTAGTGCTTATAAGGTTTGTTAATATGAGGTGCTGCGAGACCTTCAACCTGATACGTCCATATCTCATCCTCGGGGATATCAAGATGAACAGGTTCTTCAACAACTATTTTCTTTTCTTTTTTACTCATATCATCACCGCCTTATCCCTGATATCCGCCTGAAACGGATACGCCTTCTTCTTCAGCTTTCTTCTCTGTTACTTCTGCGCGGCGTTTAAGCACTTCCATAACCATGTTCTGCTTTTTACTGTCATAATCCCAGAAAAGATACGGAATAGTCATAAGCGCAAAGCCAATAACATCAACAATAATGGGAATAACAATAATATTTCTTCTCGAATCGTCAATAAAGAGAACATCCCAGTTGCTGTTAAAGCCGTAATTAAGAAGCATAAGAGGAATAATAAGACCTATAAAAGATGTTATCGGACCCGTAAACCAACCAAAAACACCCGCAAAGCTTTCAAGTCTTTCGCCTGAAAGATACATCTGATAGTCACCGATTCTTACGTTCATATCGTGACCCGCCGTTGTCGGAACAGTCTTTGTCATTTCCATAAAGAACAAAACAACAACGCAGATTGTTCCACAAAGGGTAAGATTATCACCGCAGAACCACATTGCGCAGGCAACAAGTCCGTTGCCGATTGCTCTTGTAAGCTGATAGAAAATCATTATCTGCTTATACGAGAATCTCTTGAGAAAATATGGTGAAAGTAAATCGGGAGGAGTTCCCGCAAATGAAATAAGCATAACAATCAGGCTGTAAGGTAAGCCGCTTAAACGGAAGGTATAGAAATAAAGAATCGTTACAAACGGAAGCATACCGTTACCGAGAGAATCTATAAGTCCGACGATAGTATTTATGAGAAGGTATTTATTTTTGAGAACGCCGAACATACCGTCCCAGAATTTAATCTGAACCTTCTTTTCAACGGGCGGCTGAGGTATTCTTTCTTTAACCTTGCCTGCAAAAATCATTGTAAAAGCAGCAAGCGTGCAGAAGGTTATGGGGATAACATATCTGTAAACATTGATATCCGCCCATTCGTATCTTAAGGTGCCGATAACCGCAGGAATGATTATACCGACAATCGTATTGAAAAAATGAGAAATCTTAACGGGATAGCTGCGCACAAGGATTCTTTCCTGAAGATTGGGGCTGATGCTTCTTGTGCATATTTCCATATTGTTAGCAAAACCGAAGACATTATAGGTTGCAAAAAGAAGATTTGCGACCCATACTCTTGTTGCAACATCGGGAATGTTATAAACCGGCAACCAGCCGATAAGAATGACCATTATGCACTTGGGCACTACATCGCAGTAAAGCGAATATTTATATCTGCCGAATTTCGGAAGAAGCTTTTTGCGCCAAAAGATATTTCTTGCGCCTACCCAGCCTGTATACAGGAAATGTGTTCCGAACGTTTTGAAACATGCAGTTGCGTTCATTCCCTCAAGACCATTGAGATATGTAATAAATGCACTCGTCTGGTCAAAAAGCCGCGAGTAATCGAACAGAATCGTTGATATTCCGAATATCATCATCAGAACATAAACTAAATAAAATTTCCGTTCTGTTTTCTTTGGAAGAAATCCGAGATTATCGCATACAAACCACCACATCAGCGCCGAAATATATCCGAGCGGCATATTAAGGATACCTATAACCGAAAAAGTAAGATAAGGCAGTTTGTAATGGTGCATTATAAGATAACATGAAGAGAAAAATCCTATATATTCAAGCACCTTTGATCCTGCATAGTTGCTGCCGACAGCAAAAACTACATCCCTATACTCTTTGTAGGGCACATACTTACCCTCTGCCGGAGTATTCCAATGAGTTTTGATTTCCGTGAACAGCCCTTGAACTTTACCGAGCAACTTGCTCATTTCATCATTCCTCTCATATTGCTTTTATATATAATAACATAATTCTTGAATTGTTTCAACATGAAAAGAAATAAAGAAAAAATAAATCCCATTCGCTGATACGAACGGGATTTTCTGACAGTACTGCTCACTTTTGAACCATGATTAATTAATTTGTAAAGTATGGTTCAAATCAAAAAGTTAAGTTAATTTAGCAGCAACTCGACAAATCGGAATTTGTCGGTTTGTTGATATGTAAAAAAGCTTATGTTCTAAATAAGTCTGTTCCTACCGTAAATTTTTATTTATCATTATAAAATCTAACCTTCAAAAATTACAACCCGTATTTTCGTATGAAATATGATGGTGTGCAGCTCCACGCATGACAGAGACTGTTTATCATTCTGTCCTCGTACGGTGAAAAATCAAGATCATCGGGAATATATGCCTCCCAGAATGTATCGGCACCGAGTTCAAGCATTCCGCCCCAGAATCTTTTCAGATATAATACCGCTTCATTCTCCAAACCAAGTTTTATCATAGCCTCTGTGACATAATGACGCATATAAGGAGTAACGGGCTGTTTTGCCTTATCGTTATCAAGGCAGTGTGTCAGAAGATTTTTTGCTTCTTCTCCGTTTATTACACCGCCCAATATCATCCATATCTGCGAATGAACGCTGAACTGTCTGTTATCCAAATCGTTTATAAACTCTTTTGCGTTATCGTCATAAAGATATTTTTTACAAGAGGAACGAACTTGCGAAAGAAGTGACGAATATTTCTTGAAATCTTCGTCGCCGATTTCATTAAGTAATTCAGAAAAACGTTCAAGGGTGTAAAGATATACACCTTGTAAAGCCGTCAGTTTTTCTAGTCCTGGACACCAGTCAATGAATGCAAACCAACCGTCCTGCATTGTGACAATCAGGTTTTTGTCAAGTATCGCTTCAAAGCTGTTAAGCTGTGATTTACAAATCTTCAAAAGGTCGTTTACAACACCGATGTCAGCGGTATGCTCATAATAATCGCATACGCTGACAACATATAAAAGCGCATAGTCAGCAATATGTGCTTCACCTGAATGATAATAAGGTGTTTCATAAACAAATGACGGCAGAAATCCGAGATTGTTACACTCACCTGCGGCAAAAAGATATAAACATCTTTTTACGATTTCAAGATTTTTAAATGTGTAATAGTTTGTCAGAGCCTCAAGACGAAGGTCGCCAATCCAAAGACGGCGGTCACGTTTCGGACCGTCTTCAAAAAAGGTCTGCATACAGTCTTTGAGGGTGTTGATTGCAGCAACATCAATTTTATTAAGCAAAGTATCCGCTGAATTTGCAGGTTTAAGTGCGAATACATTTGCACTTGTTGAAGCACGGAAGCTGAAATCAAACAGTCTTATCGGTCTGTTGGCTTTATCTACCGTTATTTTTATGTATCTGCAAGCGTATCTTCTGGGTAAGGTTGTTTTTTGAGAAAAATCAAGATTGATTATTTCCTCCTGCAACCAAGTTTTGGATAGTATGCCCTTATATTGAGAAAAATCATCGTTAATTTCTCTGATATCTTCACCAAATCTGATGATCAACCGAACAGGGGCATCAACAAAGACATCAATCTTATCAAAAGCAAAGGAAAAATGTCCAACCGTATGCTCACCAAGGTCAAGCAATACGCTGTCACCGCTTGATGCGGTAAATTCGGATATATCGGGAGTAAGAACGGTAAATTGCAGTTCAGGGTAATTTTCCTGGGCCTTGCTCAGAAAGTAATTTTTGTCTTTCATAATAATTTAAATCTCACTTTATAACGATTCTTCGATTGATAAATTCTTATTTGTCGGGATGATTATATCACACAAGCAAAGAAAAAAAGCAACTGTTTTCGGCTGTTGCTTTTTGTTCTGAATTTACTGCGACAGATAATTTTTACTGTCTATCAGTTTGAAATATAACGATGCTCTGCAAATGCCGCTCCATCGGAGTCAATTGATATTACCGTTCCTCCGATAAGACCTTCGGTATAATAAGCGCCATATCCGGTTTTGAGTGTATAGTTGAGTCTGATGCCTTCATAATAAATCTGGAAATTATTTGCGTGATCGTGACCTGCGAAGATATTTTTTGTGCTTCCAAAATCTTTGCAAACATCAAAGAAGCCATTGTTCACAGGTGAACAGCATACGCCTTCACCGTTAACACCAAGTGCTTCGGGTGAAAGCTCGGGAGCAAGAGTTCCGGTCTCGTTGCTGCCGTAAGCTTTTAACCATGCATCTTTGTATTCACAAACGGGAATATGTATGAAAACCGAACTCTCAACAGTTTTACCCGTAATTTTGGTAATTCCGTTAACCGCCCATTTGTACCATTCAATCTGATTCTCCCAAAGATGGTCATAACCGCTTACCGTTGAGCCGTCTTCAAGAGTGAATTCTGCGTTATTATGGGTATCAAGCATATAAAGTGTATGGATAATTTTTCCGTTTTCGGTAATGTTTATGATATAGTTGCCATAGCCCATATTTTCAGGACCAAACTCAAAAAGGCAATTTTCGGCTTTGAACAAAAGATAAGCTGCCCAGAATTCATTTATCAAGCACTGACCGTCGTGATTGCCCATAACGGGTGCCCAAGGAATGCCGTAAGAGTCAATCTGATCGATAAGCTTGATATATGCAATCGTGCCCCAAGCGTTGTCGCCAGTCAGGGTGATAAGGTCAGGCTCGGTTTCTTTGACAAGATCATCAATTATCTCTGCTGTTTTCTCGCCTTGTTCTTCATAAACCAAATCATCTTTAAGCTGAATATCGGCAAGGTTAAGGATAACGAAATCTTCGTTGGGTTTCTTTTTAATTTCTGCACAATATTCTGCAGTAAATTTATCATTTACCGACCACTCAGTGAAAAAAACACTTTCACCGAAATTAACAACAAGTGCTGCTACGGGCGAAAGAATCTGAAATAGTGAAAGGAAAAAGGCTAAAACAAGTTTTACAGTTGCCATGTTGCACCTCTGAACACATTATGTTTATTTATTAATTATAAATCCAAAGTCTGAAACTGTCAACACAGATACTATTGAACAAAAATTTTTGTGGTTAGTTTGGCAAATTCCAATTTGTCGGGCACAATCATTTTCAATCACACAAATATTTAAAATAAGAAAGGACATTACCCGGCAGTGAAAACCGCTCTGAGTAATGTCCTGTTTTTGTTCGCAAAACTGTATGAAACAAAGCAAAAAAGCCTGTTTTTCCGAGAATAATGTCCAAATGGTAAAAATAACGGAAATGAAAAAAGCTGAAACCGTTGTATATCAACGATTTCAGCCTTCTTTAAGATGGTACGGATGTTCATAAGGGATTAACTTAAAAATAATAACTTCTGGCAGTAACAAACATATTCTCAATCTTCCGTAATACTTAAAAGAGTTTGAATATCAATTATTCAAACGGAGGATTATACAATGTCCAAATTTATTGAAGATTTTTACTATGGAAACATAGAACCGCAAGAGAGTTGTTTGGAACACAAAACCGAGCTTAAAAGAAAACTAAGCATA
>JAFQSY010000089.1 GCA_017409265.1 Clostridia bacterium | reverse complement strand
GTCTTGGAAGGTTAAGTAAAAAATGTTTTCATCAACTTTGCTGAAACTGAACATAGCCGATGTTTTCTGCAAAAAATATCCGCCCATTTTAATTGAACGGCAACCATAACAAAACTTATCCTTGCTCAGCATTCTGTATATTCAGTTGTCCTCCGGTGCGATATCGGCAACAGAAACTTTGTTGACGTCAGGCTCATAATACACTTCAACGGAATTATTTAATAAAATTATACCATAAATGCAACAAAATACAACCTTAATATTTGTGCGGATTATGCTCGAAAATAACTGGATATTATAGATTTTCAGAGTTAATATGTCACTACTACAAACAAGGGAGATATTACTTTGAAAACAACAATACCGGCAATAGAAAAAGCAATTGCAGGAGAAATCAAAACCGTTGAAGAACTCGGAATGAACCTTACACTTTTCTGGGCATATAAGAAAAGCAAGCTGGCAGGAAATTAAATCACATCGGCACACAGCGTGTTGATGCAAAGCTTGTTGACCCCGAAGCGGTCAAAACTATTGAAATCAAATAAGTTATAGCAAATCCCGCTGATGCATAAAATCTAAAGGAGGTGGAGGGATTGGCGCGGAAAAAGAAGCAATACATAATGATAGAAAAGCCTGAAATACAACTGAATAAACACGAGCAGGATGAATTCGATAAAATCGTTATGAATGCTTTGTGCCAATCCCTCTACCAAGCGGGAAAACTGACTGAAGAACAGGTCAGATATCTGGAGAATATTAACCTGAATATTTGGTAGAATACTTTTGAAAACAGCAATCCATATGTCTGAAATACAATATATCACGCACATTCGAACATTTTTCTCTTTGACATACGCCGTATGTCAGCATCGAAGAAATGCCCGACTGCACGCAATCTATTGCATTTCAGATGCAAAGCAGTTTTGAAAGTGCAGATTTTTGTCAGAGCAAGGCGAAAATCTGCAGGAATACGAGGCTATTTCAAAGTTTTTCAACGATGCTGTGGCGGAAATGTGCCTTTCAAAACCATAATAATTGCTATTTTCAAAAGTATAACTTGATATACATCGGTTACCATGGCACTATGTGTACGGTAAATATACATTTACCTACTATTAAGGAGGTGTCGATATGACAAGATTTCAGACGGACAGAATACTTAAGGTTGCGGCTTATTGCCGTGTTTCAACCGACAGCAACGACCAAGCAAACTCCCTTGTAAGTCAGCAGAGCTATTTCAAGGAATATATCGAAAGAAATCCGATGTGGGAGCTTTATGATATTTATGTTGATGAGGGAATCACGGGTACAAGCACCAAAAAGAGAAAGGCATTCAACCGAATGATGGTTGATGCCCAGCTTAAGAAATATGACCTGATAATCACCAAGGAAATCAGCCGTTTTGCCCGTAATACTCTCGACAGCATTTATTACACCCGAAAGCTCAAGGAATACGGCATAGGTGTAATCTTTGCAAACGATAATCTTTTTACCCTTGACCCCGATGCAGAGCTTCGTTTAACGATTATGGCGTCAATCGCACAGGAAGAAAGCCGCAAAACATCCGAGCGTGTAAAATGGGGTCAGAAACGCAGAATGGAACAGGGTGTTGTTTTCGGCAAAAGTATGATTGGTTATGATGTGCGTGACGGCAAGCTTTACATAAATCCTGAGGGTGCGGAGATAGTCCGAAAGATTTTTCATAAGTACACAATCGAACGCAAAGGCACCTGCACCATCGCAAGAGAGCTGAAAGAAGAAGGAATACCAACCTTTACCAATAAAAACTGGACTAACACCGTAATTCTCCGTACGCTTTGTAATGAAAAATACTGCGGTGATTTGGTGCAGAAGAAAACGCTCACACCTAATTACCTGACCCACGAAAAGGTGCTCAACCGAGGAGAAGAAGAGTTTGTTATTATCCGTGACCACCACGAACCGATTATCAGCCGTGAGCTTTTTGAGCTGACTCAGAAGGAGCTTGAACGCCGTTCTCCGAGTGATGAGCAAAAGAAAAAGCTCGGCAACCGCTATTGTTTCTCGGGTAAAATCACCTGCGAGGAATGCGGTTCAAGCTTTGTGTTTCATAATAAAAAGTTGAGAAGCGGTAATTATTTCAAATACTGGCAATGCTATAACCGCAGGCAAAACGGAAAGACAAAGCATATTGATTCCGTGACAGGCAAAGAAGTCGGCTGCCCGATAGACCATATTGCTCACGATGACCTGAAAAATATTATGGCAAGTGTCATTGAAATGATGACCACCGATAAAAGCAGATTTCTTTCGTTGCTGAAAAAACAGCTTGAAGAGGTATTTTTGCAAAGCGACAACAACGATTTTGAGCGTAAAAAAGAGCGGTTTGACAAGAAAACCGAACGCAGAAAAGCACTTGTGGATTTGTATCTCGATAAGTGTATAACAAGAGAAGAATTCAAAGAAATGTCCGTTCAGCTTGACAGTGAAATCGAAAGCCTTAAAACCGAGCTTCAGAGCTGTGTTGCCAACACTCTTGATCGAGAGAAGAAGGATGAAATTATCGCCGAGTGCGTTGCGTATGCAAAAGCAATACTCACTTCGGGTGAGAACAATGATGAGTTCATAAAACAGATACTTGAGTCGATGACCGTATCAAAAGACAATATAATAACAGTAAAATTAAACCTGCTGCCGTTCAAATGGAAATTCGCATTATCTTCCGTTGTAACGGCGGCAGGTTCTTCTTTTTCTCCTAAAGCTGAACAATATTCCGAAAATGTGACCGAGAATGATGGCGAAAATGCTCAAAGGGACCATAGTACAACTGATGTACCGATATCGGTCAGAAGTCCTTTGAGTTCGTCATAGGGCATTGCAAATCTTTGGCTTAAATAACGCAGAGATGCAGCGAGTTCACCGTCAGGACCGCCGTACTGCGAGATTATTATTTGTGCGTATTTTGGATTCGGATTTTTTATTTTAACGGGGAATTGCAGTCTTTTTTCATAATTAAACATTAGCAGCCACACTCCTCATATTCCCATGGCCAGGGACCCTTGAGCCATTCGACACCCTGCGCCTTTGAAGCGGTAAGAGGGCAGAATTTGTCTTCAAATTCGCTGCGAAGGGCTTTGCGTTTGATATCCGCCTTGTTATATGCCTCGACCATCTGCAAGTCCCATGGATGAGTGTCAAGATAAAGATGGATTTCCCAAAGCTTAAATTCAGCCGCGCCGAGATTACGGAGCATAGTTTCTCTGTTACTCATTTGCAGCACTTCCCTGCAAAAGGCTTGTTAAGAACGCTGAAAAGAGTTCCGCATTCAAACGCCTTCATCTCCTCAAACATTGTTGTGTCAGTCTGCATAGGAACATACAGCATTGCAACGGTATAGTTTGAGGGCAGAGGAGTGATTGAAGAGTGGCAGGTGTCGCGGCGATGGATCTGCCGCTGCTGCGGATATCTGTATCCGCCGTATTCGTTCATTACAATCATTCCTTTCAGTTTTGAGGTATAACCTCTGTTATATTATATGTCATTGTCTTTTTTTTGACAGTTTGACATTATATTTCGGATAAGATATAATAAAATTATCGGGAGGTTCTGATATGGAAAAACAAGAAAAAATCCGTCGCTTTATCCCTTGCTCGCTGTATTGTACCGATAAAATTGAATCGTGGCTCGAAGAAATGGCTTCAGAAGGATATATTTTTTACACATTTTCAAAATTTGACTATGCCGTTTTTTTAAAAGATAAGCCGCAGAAGATGTATTACCGACTTTGTTTGAGAGGTAGAAACAGACACCAATCCGAAATGCAAAAACTTATGCAAAAGCACGGTTGGGAAAGAAAAGGCGAAATAAAGAATCTCGACATATATATATCTCATGATTCCGAATCGCTTGCGGCAGATAATGACTATGAGATTTCGGAACTACGGGACAAAGCGATAAAATACCGTTCAAAGCAAAATATCATATCGTTTATATTTCCGCTGTTGATAATAGCAACATATATTTTTTTTGATGACGTGGCAATTTCTGCCGTTAATTTCGGAATCGGAGCTTTGCTTATACCGATATCGCTGATATTGTTTGTTGCGGCAAGACAAATAATTGAAACAGCCGATATTAAAATTTATAAAAAACATATTGACGACAAGAATGCACTTGTCAAAAACATAAGCAAAATAAATCTTGCTTTGTATGTGGCAAAATATATTTCAATTATGTTTGCGTTTTTATCATTTGTCTTTGTAATTGCTTCGCCTGATGCAAACAGCGATATCTGGTACAGCAATTCCGATAAGAATGAAAATCCACCTTTTGCGACTGTTGAGGATTTTGTGACCGGAATTGCTTCATTGAAAAGCGAAGATAACAACGATCCTGCTGCATTGTTCAATAAATGGAGCAATTCAATTTCAGCTGTCAATTATTACTGGCGAGAAAATGATATGTTAATTCAATCTGACGGAACAACAGAGGAAATTCAGCTTAATGTTGATTACCACGAAACAATCAGTCCTCTTCTTGCAAAATGGCTTATTTGGGACTACTTTTGGGAGGACAAATCGATGAAAATCACATCCGAGGTCAACATAATATCCGGTTATGATATTGATTACGGACTGACTTACCATAATTGGGATTACCTTGTGGTTATTGCGCAAAAAGGCAATAAATTTACAAAAGCGGAATTCTTTTCAGTCAGACAAGAGCCGTTTGAAGAAACAAGCAGTATCACAGATGAAGAGGCAATTGAAATAATATGCAGTAACTTTCAATAGAAAAAACTCCGAAGCACTTAATCTGCTTCGGAGTTTCGCTTATTTTATTTAGTGCCGAAAATTCTGTCGCCTGCGTCGCCGAGACCGGGAACAATATAGCCATGCTCATTAAGACACTCATCGAGTGCGCCGACAAATATATCAACATCGGGATGAGCCGTCTTGAGAGCTTCAAGTCCTTCGGGAGCGGCGATGATGCACATGAACTTGATTTTCTGGGGCTTGCGGGTCTTAATCTGTGTTATCGCATCAATTGCCGAGCCGCCTGTTGCGAGCATCGGGTCAAGAACAATAACTTCTCTTTCTTCAATGTCTGCGGGAAGTTTGCAGTAATATTCAACAGGCATAAGAGTTTCGTGATCTCTATAAAGACCGATATGACCTACTCTTGCCGAGGGAACAAGAGCAAGAACGCCGTCAACCATTCCGAGACCTGCTCTTAAAATGGGAACAAAAGCAAGCTTTTTGCCTGCAATTGTTTTTGTTTTTGCAATTGCAAGGGGAGTCTGTGTTTCAACCTCTTCAAGAGGAAGATCCCTTGTTGCTTCATAGCACATGAGCATCGCAATTTCGCTGACAAGCGCTCTGAACTGTGCTGAAGCTGTTTCAACGTTTCGGAGAATTGTGAGTTTGTGCTGAATGAGAGGGTGGTCCATTATCATTATTTTTGCCATGGTTTTTACCTCCTGATTAAAATCTGTTTTCAAGGTCAATTATCTGGTCAATTCTTCTCTGATGGCGTTCTTCGCCGCTGAAAGGCGTGTCAAGGAAGATATCAACAAGCTCAATTGCTTTTTCAGGGGTAACTACTCTTCCGCCGAGGCAAAGCATGTTTGCGTTGTTGTGGAGTCTTGTCATTTCAGCCGAGAAAAGGTCGGAACAGCAGCATGCACGTATTCCTCTTACTTTATTTGCAGCCATTGATATTCCGACACCCGTTCCACAGAAAAGCAGTCCGAGCTCGCATTCGCCGTCAGCAACGGCTCTTGCTGTTTTTTCGGCATATACCGCATAGTCGCAAGAATCGGCGGAATATGTTCCGTAATCCTTAAATTCGATTTTTCTTTCTTCGAGATGTTTCATAATAACCTGCTTGAGTTCATAGCCTGCATGGTCGCTTCCGATTGCAATCATTTCAATGATTCTCCTTTTCTTATTTTTAATTCGCGTTCAGCCTGCGGAAGCCTTAAGTAGACAGGTGCAAGCAAAGCGGAATCGGTAAATGTTTCTTTGTTATTTTCAGCGGCAAGTGCCGTACCGAAGGCTCTTTGGTATCTGCGGTTTTCGCCGGAAAGATAAATATTTGAAAGCTTATCTGCGAAGGTTTTCATGCATATTTCTGCGCCGTCGCCTGCAAGGTATATTTTTTCGCTGTATTCCGAAAGCTCTTCACAAAGCTCATCAATTGAAATTGCTTTATCTTCGCATAATCGTTCGATTTTTTTACCGTCACAGCGAAAAAGCGCTGTGTATACCTGATTGCAACGTGCATCCATTGCAGCGCATACAATGCAGTTGTCATCGGCAAAGTTATATGCCGTTGCTTCAAGAGTTGAAATTCCTGCGCAGGGTTTGTTTTGGGAAAGCGCAAGACCTTTAACGGCGGCAACACCGATTCTTATTCCCGTAAATGAACCGGGACCGACATTGACACAGAAAGCATCAATATCGTTTATGTTCATATCTGCCTGCGATAAAGCGTTGTCAACCATCGGCATAAGTGTTCTGCTGTGGGTGAGGGATGTATTGACAAAGCATTCGCTGATGAGTCTGCCGTTTTCACAGACTGCAATGCTTGCTGATTTTGCCGACGAATCAACCGCCAATATTTTCAAGTGATTCAGCTCCAATTATTTCAATATTTCTTTCGTTAAAATTGTCAGTTTTGGTGATGGTAACTCTGATGCAGTCCTCGGGAAGAATTGCTTCGATATTTTCGCTCCATTCTATGATAAGACAGCCGCCTGCATCGAGATAGTCGAAATATCCCGTTGAATAAAGGTCGTCCCATCCGGAAATGCGGTACATATCAAAATGATAAAGAGTTCTGTTTTTGCCTCTGTATTCGTTTACAAGTGCAAATGTTGGGCTGCTGACATCGCAGTCAATTCCCATTCCTTTTGCAAATCCTCTTGTGAAGGCGGTTTTACCTGCGCCCAGATCGCCGAACATTGCAATAACCGAGCCGTCTTTAACCGTGTTTCCGAGCAGCTGACCGATTTTTTCGGTTTCCGCCGTGCTTTGTGTTCTGTAAATTGCCATAATACACCACCATGTCAAATTATATCACAGAAAAATCGCTATTTCAACATTATATTTAATAAAATAATCACTTGTTATGTCAGCAGGTTTCTTGACATACATTTGCTGCAAGTGATATACTATATTATGTATTTCGTGGAAAACAAAGGAGAAAATATGGCAATAAAACTAATCGCTTCTGACCTTGACGGAACACTGATGTCTACCGACCATTTAACGGTTGCCGGGCGAACTAAAAACGCACTTTGGTCGGCACATGAAAAAGGAATTAAAATTGCAATTGCAACCGGAAGAGCGCTCAGCTTTACAAAGGGAGTGACTGACCAGATTCCGTTTGCGGATTACGTTGTATGTTCAAACGGTGCGTCTGTTTATGACCGTAACAGCGGCAGTTTTATATATACAAATGTTATCTCGCCGGAAATAACGGCACAGGCGGTAGAACTGTTGAGCACCTTGCCTGTCTATTATAATATCTATATTGATGGTGAAATATATGTTCAGCGAGGAACTGAAAAATATTTCAAAAACACTCATTTGCCAACGGTCTTTCTTGAAGAATTTGCATCAAACCTTACTGTTTGTGATGATATTGTTACCCAAACCGCAGGCAAAAGAGCAGAACTGATAGATGTTTTTTACGGCAATGATGAATGCAGAAAAGTGATTTTTGATTTTTTTGAATCGAACGGACTGGTTCTTACTTCTGCTCTTGCGGGAGTTGTTTCTGCAACGGCTGTAGGTTCCGATAAAGGCTCTGCATTAAAAGGACTATGCAGAATCCTTGACATTACTTCCGAAGAAGTGATGTCATTCGGAGATGCCTCGAATGATTCAACGATGCTGAAATTTGCATATTATTCTTTTGCCATGGAAAACGGCGACGATATCTGCAAAGCCAGCGCAAGATTTTCTGCTCCGTCAAACGCAGAGGACGGAGTTGCTCAGATGATTGAAAAATATGCCCTTTCGGAGGAATGATTAATATGAATATCGAAAAAATTCTTTCCCATTGCGACCACACTCTTCTTGCTGTTGATGCAACATGGGATGATATAAAACAGATTTGTGATGACGGAATGAAATATAAAACGGCAAGTGTCTGCATTCCTGCCGCTTATGTTAAACAAGCATCGGAATACGTCTGCGGAAAGCTTGCAATCTGTACCGTTATAGGCTTCCCCAACGGATATTCAACAGCGGAAGTGAAAGTGTTTGAGGCAAAAAATGCGGCTGAAAACGGCGCCGATGAGATTGATATGGTAATAAACGTCGGCTATGCAAAGAACGGCAGATTTGATGAAATTTTAAGTGAAATAAAAGCAGTAAAATCCGCTTGCCAAGGCAAAATATTAAAGGTAATTATTGAAACATGTCTGCTGACCGATGAAGAAAAGATAAAAATGTGTGAGATTGTTACCGAATCAGGAGCAGATTTCATAAAAACCTCAACAGGATTTTCAAAAGGCGGTGCAACGAGAGAGGATATTGCTCTTTTTGCAAAGCATATAGGTCCGAATGTTAAAATGAAGGCTGCAGGCGGAATCCGTTCATTTGAGGATGCCGAAGATTATCTTAATCTCGGCTGCGAAAGACTCGGTACAAGCGCAATAGTCAAGCTTGTCAAAAATCAGCAGGTAAGCGGATATTAAGGAGTGAATGCAATGAGTAATTTACCTACGCCGCATATTGCAGCAACTGAAAAAGATGCCTTTGCCAAAACCGTGCTTATGCCGGGTGACCCCTTGAGAGCAAAATATATTGCGGAAAATTTCCTTGAAAATCATGTTCTTGTCAACAATACAAGAGGTGTGCATGGTTATACAGGATATTATAAGGGCAAGCGTGTTTCCGTTATGGCATCGGGAATGGGTATGCCTTCTGTCGGAATTTATTCATACGAGCTTTTTAACTTTTATGATGTTGAAACGATTATCAGAGTAGGTTCAGCAGGGGCAATAAGCCCGAAACTTCATCTTCGCGATGTCGTTTTCGGACTTGGAGCATGCACAAACTCTGCATATGCAGACCAATACAGACTGCCCGGAGTTTTTGCGCCGACAGCGGATTATGAAACACTTCAAAATGCTGTCAACGCAGCTGAAAAGCTTGGAGTGAAGCCTTTTATCGGTAATATTCTTTCTTCAGATACTTTCTATGATGATGTATCAAGTCTTGCCGATTGGCAGAAAATGGGTGTTCTTGCAATCGAAATGGAAGCTGCAGCGCTATATATGAATGCGGCAAGAAGCGGTAAAAAAGCACTCACAATCTGCACAATTTCGGATTGTCCGCTTGCAGGCGGCGAGGAATGCACCGCCCTTGAAAGAGAACAGACCTTCAATAAAATGATTGAAATTGCTTTGGAGACAGCCCATGAATAATTCTGAACTTGTAAAGCTTGCTCTTGAAGCAAGAAAATTAGCTTATTCTCCTTACTCAGGTTTTTCTGTCGGGGCAGCACTTCTTTGCACTGACGGTATGGTTTATAAGGGCTGCAATATTGAAAATTCGGCTTTTTCTCCTACGAACTGCGCCGAAAGAACGGCTTTTTTCAAGGCTGTTTCCGAAGGAAAGCGTGATTTTGTTAAAATTGCGGTTGTCGGCGGGGAATCGGATAGCGAGATTACTCAGAATTATTGCCCGCCATGCGGTATGTGCAGACAGGTTATGAAGGAATTTTGCTCTGCGGATTTTGAGATAATTATGGCAAAAAACGAAAATGATTACAGAATAAAGACTCTTGCAGAATTGCTTCCTGAAAGCTTTGACAAACGTGAGGTATAAAATGAATTTTATTGATTTGATCCGAAAAAAGCGTGACGGAATTTCACTCACAAAAGAAGAGATTGAGTTTTTTGCTTTTTCTGCGGCTGATGATTCTGTTCCTGATTATCAGATTTCCGCAATGCTGATGGCGATGTTTCTCAACGGGCTTGATGAAACGGAAACTCTCAATCTTACACAGGCAATGGCACACTCGGGGGATGTGGCAGACCTTTCTGCAATCGACGGAATAAAAGGTGATAAGCATTCAACAGGCGGAGTAGGAGATAAAACAACGCTGATAGTTGCGCCGATTGTTGCCGAGTGCGGAGTGAAAATTGCAAAAATGAGCGGTAGAGGACTTGGTCACACGGGTGGTACCGTCGATAAGCTTGAGTCAATTCCCGGCTTTAAAACATCTCTGTCGTCAGATGAGTTTACGGAAATTGTCAATAAGTGCGGTCTGTGCGTTGCGGGTCAGTCGGGCAGACTTTGCCCTGCGGATAAAAAACTTTACGGTCTGCGTGATGTTACGGCAACAGTTGATAATATTCCTCTTATTGCGTCAAGCGTAATGAGCAAAAAGCTTGCGGGCGGAGCGGACTGCATCGTTCTTGATGTCAAATGCGGCAGCGGTGCATTTATGAAAGATAAAGCTTCGGCAAAGCAGCTTGCCGAAAAGATGGTTGAAATCGGCAGGGGTGCTGGCAGAAAAATTGCAGCGCTCATAACCGATATGGATGTTCCTCTCGGATATTATATCGGAAACTCCCTTGAAGTGATTGAAGCTGTTGAAACTCTTAAAGGTAACGGACCCGAGGATTTGACAGAGCTTTCCGTTCTTCTTGCCGCAAAACTGCTTGAGCTTGCAGGGAAGGGCACTTTTGAAGAATGCAAGGCTCTTGCAATGTCAAAAATCGACGACGGATCTGCTCTCAAAAAGCTTGCAGAAATGGTTACGCTTCAGGGCGGATGCTCTGATTATATCTTTGACACCACGTTATTCACAAGAGCCGCTTATGAGTGTGAAATCACGGCATGGGAAAGCGGATACATCTCTTATATGAATGCCGAGGGTATTGGTGCGGTCTGTGTTGAGCTCGGTGCAGGCAGACTTCGCAAGGAGGATGTAATTGACCCGTCAGCGGGTATTATTCTTCACAAAAAGACAGGAGACAGAATTGAAATGGGTGAGAAAATTGCCGTTCTTTACTATTCAGATGAAAAGCTTTTTGAAAATGCAAAGCAGCAGTTCATGAAATCAGTAAAAATCGGTAATGAAAAGAAGGATAAATTATCTGTCCTTATTGAAATAGTTGAGTAATATTGCACAAAATTAATTGCTGATTTTTGACTTGCCAATATATATGAACGTGTGATATAATACATTGAAAATAAATGTTAGGAGATTTTTAACATGGGAAAATTAAATCAAATCGACAAGGCTGCCGAAAGTAAGGGCTCGCTTCTCGTCACAATCTGGCAGTTTGTAAAGTTTATTGTTGTAAGCCTTCTTGCAATGATTGTTCAGTTCGTTCTTCTTAATACACTTAACCTTATTCCGCCTATTGCAGAGCTTTATAATCAGGATTTTGCATGGTGGGTATTCGTTTATCCCGTTGCAGTCGGCGGTCTCGGCTATTTCATCGTAAGCAATGTTGCAAACATTATCGCGCAGATTGTTGCTTTCTTTGTTAACAAGGAAAAGACCTTCAACTCGGGAGCAAATGTTGCTGTTGCACTTCCTATTTACATAATTTTCACAATTGGTCTTATCTTCTTCTCGGCATGGCTTAACCCCACTCTTAAAGAAGTGTTTGTAGGTTGGGGACTTGAAGAAGTTGCCGCAAAGAATATTGCAACAATGATTTGCTCAGCAGTTCAGTTCTTCCTCTATTTCCCCGTTGATAAGATTCTCTTCCATAAGAAGAAAGAAGAAAAATAATCAAACAGAAAATTAGACCGCCGAGGCACATGCTTCGGCGGTCTTTATGTAAGAAAACGGGAACACAAATCGTGTTCCCGTAAATTATTATTCCTCAATAACTCCGTAATATCTTCCGAGCCAATAAGGAAGAAGGAATGGCGTGGGTGAGCATGCACTCTTTCCGTGACCTTCGTCTGCGCGGAATGGGTTGCTGTCGTAGTTATGAACTACTCTCGCATCTATGTCAAGAGCCTCTTTAAGCTGAGGTCTTTCGCCCCATCGCTCCTGCTCTGTATCGTAAACAAGACCTTTTCTTGAAGAATTGAAAAGAGGTCTGTTAACGAAATCAAGGGGATAGTCATAGAGAGTCTTGATTGCATAGTCAAGATCAGTCACATCGTCGGTAAATGCGGTATAGATAATGTTGTAAAGAACGCTGTGCTCGGGTCTTTCGTATTCCCAATGATGCTTCATGCCCATGAGAAGATATTTTCTGATTGCAGAGTCATTCTCGAGGCGGAGAATTGTTGCCGTGCAGAGGAAACCGAGATTATCGTCGATATGGCATGTGTGACCGTCATCCTTTTTGTGCTGTGCGGCATTGAGGAGATAATGCTCGTCAATGGCAAGGCGGAGAAATTCATTTCTGTATTTTTCATCACCCGAAACATGATAAGCAACCTCAAGGAAAGTAAGCATTTCAAGGGAATTTATGCATTTTTCCCAAAGCCACATGCTGTTTCTGTTGAGCTGCTCGGGATCCCAAATTGCCCATGTCGTCGGCAGTCCGTCAACATCGCAGAGTCTGTAATTATTTTCAAGAATATGGTCAACAATGTCACAGATAATTTCTTTTATATATTCTTTTTCTTCGTCGTTTGCGCAGAAATCATAATAGAGTGAGAAACCGAAGAAATGACCTGTCATTTCATCACTTGAGGTTTCTCCGAGCCATTCGCATTCGCCGTTGGGCGCAGGATGCCATTCGGAGCCGTCGCGCTTGACAACAGTACCGTATCCGGGCTCGCCTTCAAAGCGAACTGCTCTTGCCGTGAAGCCTTTGACACCGGTAATCTTTGTGAGATAGCCCATTGCTTTCATTGAACGTCTTGCAGCTTCAAGAAATTTTTCGTCCTTTGTAACAGCATAAGCATATGCAAGAGAGCCGATATAAATCTGTGTCCAAAGCCCGTCATTATCCGTTATGTTGGGTTTTCCTGTGTTGATGTCGCAGTTTTCAATGTTGCCAAGACCAGTAACATAGCCGAGTGTGCGTACATATTTTTCTTCAACAAGATTGAAGCAGTAATCTGCTTTTTCACGGAGTGTCATTTCTTTTTCAGTGATTTTAGTAACGCCCGAATTTGTTGCAGTCCAGATTGAATCGCCGACAGCGATTGCATCGTTGATATCTTTTTCCATTGCCCAGCGGGTAGCAGGTAGATATTTTCTTGAACCGTTATTTACAATAATGAGACCGGCCTCTGATGAAAGAATAACTCTTCCGTCATCTGCAAAGCGTATTCTGTAAATCTCTTCCTCGGGGAGAGCATCAATCTGACTGTGGCCGAACCAATTATTTTTGCAGTCAAAAATGTATGCTCCCTTGTCTGTACCAAGCCAGAGAAAACCAAGAGTTTCATCGAATGCGATGCAGTTGATTTTGAAATCGGGCATTGTTGAATGCTCGGGGAAAATGCTCATCCAATGCTTTCTTTTTCCGTTGACTATGTTGAGAGTTTTGCTGTTTGATGCAGTAATTTTGTTATTTGTGCATGCAAGGTTTGTTGCGGCAGCTTCGTTGTGGAAGAATCTTTCAAATTTTCCGTTTTCGAGCTTATAGAGTGCATTTTCTGCAAGAAGATAAATTTCATCAATGCCGCTGAACTCAAAAAGCTTGCCTTCAAAGCTCTGAAGCTCGGTGATTTCTTCGCTTTTTGCAGCGTAAACGGTATTTGTCGTTGCAAAATAAACGGTACCGTCTTTTGCAGAATAGGCTGTTTTTACGGCATCGCACTTGAACGAACCGATTGAGCCGTCAGCCTTTGTATAGTTTAGACCGCCGTCGGTGCCGATATAAACCGTTCCGTCAGCACCGCCCGCAAGACAGTTGGCTTTGTTTGAAAGCAGACCGTTGCCTACGGTAAAATAATCACATATTCTCTGGGGATATTTTCCGCTTTTATAAAATCCTTTTCTTTTCATTTCAATATCTCCTTATCTAATATTTATCGAAGTTTGCGCATAGTTATTTGAACCATTTTCTTTAATAACGATTTTTTTGTTGCCTGATTCGCAGTTTGACGGTATTATGAATGACCATGTTACGAATCCGTTTTCATCAGCCGTTTGGTCTGCGAGATCGGAATAATCGGCAACAGTTGTAGAATTAACGTTAAAATTGATGCTGTATTTTTTGCCCGGTGTGCCTTGAATCATTATTGAAGCCGTGTCTCCTTTTTTAACGGTATTACTTTTGAAAACAATGTTTACGCCGTCGGAAATCTCCTGGATTTTTTCGCTTGAAACCGAACTTTGAGAATCGCTTGTCGCGGGTTTTGTCTGCTTCACGGTTGTTATGGGCTTTTGGGTTGCTTTTTCTGTTGGCGGAACAAACGGAATTGGAATATGTCCCATCTTGGTTGTGCTGTCTGAAAACTGTGAAGCCTTGCGGCTTGTTTTTTCTTCTGCTATCTGCGGAAATGTAGGTCTTGCCCTTGTGGATTTTTCGGTGACAACGTTTCCTTTGCTGTCCGTCTGTGTAACAACAGAATTTGTCTGCTCCGTTACAGAAACGACAGTTGCCGTTTTTCTTTTTTCAGGAATCTCTGTCTTGCCTTCTCTGTTATTTTTTGTAGTGATTTTATACAGAACCGTATATGTTTCCGACTCGTTTTCAACAGTATAATATGAAACGCCGAGAATTTCGCCTTTTGTTCCAATAACCGTTTCATCAGGGATTTCCTGTTGATTTGTATCGCACGCGGTAAAAATTGTTGCCGCTGAACTTATCACAAGGATAACAGCAGACAAAATCTTAATCTTGTTTTTTATGGTAAACACCTCATATTCTTATTGAAATTTCGCCCGATGACAATGTTTCAAGTCTGCCATCGGGAAGTTCTGCAATCAGATTGCAGTTTCCATTGATATCTACTGCTTTTGCGTAATATTCAATATTGTTTTTTGAGAAAATTATATTTTTCCCAATTATGAAAAGTCTTTTTTTGTACTCCGAAACAATTGATTTTTCTTTTATTTCACAAAGCAATGCGTTTGCAATTTCTTCTGCGAGGATTTTTTTGTCGCATTCAAGGTTTATACTGCCTGCAATTTTCAGTTCGTTCGGAAAAAACGATGTTGTAAGGTTTATTCCGATTCCGATTGAAACAATATTTTTTTCGCCAACAACGAATCTTTCCGAAAGGATACCGCATACCTTATGTCCGTCAAGAAACAGGTCGTTTACCCATTTTATTTTTGGATGTATTCCGCGCTTTTCCAAAACCTTGCATACAGCAACAGCTGCAGCGGGAGTAAGTAATTCACAATTATCGGGAGCATCAAAGACAAGCGTCATATACAGCCCTGTATCTTTGGGTGAAAAAAAGCTGTTGCCGCGTCTTCCTCTTCCGGCGGTCTGCTCATTTGCGATTATCAGCGAAGGTAAGGGGAGTGATGCAAGGTTTTGCTTTGCATAAGTGCTGGTTGAATCAAGTGTATCAAAAAGCAGAAAGTTAATTTAACTCATTCCAATCCACGATATAATTTTAATTATTCTATCATATTCTTTAGATTATTTCAATCATTTCATCAAATTTATTAGTTTTATTTAATTTTAATATTTATTATTGACAGTTATGCACAAAAAGGGTAAAATCTACTTTGTTGAAGTTCTGCTTGGGAGGGATAGCTTGAAGATACTGCAAAAGGGCTTTAATTATTCGCAGGATGGGCCCGGAAACCGCCTTGTTTATCATCTTCAGGGTTGCAATTTTTCGTGCAAATGGTGCTCAAATGCCGACAGTATTCCTCTTGAAAATTCAAAGGCGAAGGATTACTCAGTCGATGAAATTTTCGATGAAATCATGCGAAGCCGAATGATGTTTTTTGACGGCGGTGGTGTAACCTTTACGGGCGGTGAAGTCTGTGTTCAGGCTGATGAATTGCTTGAACTTTTGAAAATGCTCAAGGAAAACGGAATCCATACCGCAATCGAAACCAACGGCTCATATTCGGCGTTGAAAGAGATTTCGGAACATGTCGATTATCTTATTGTTGATTTGAAGCATTATGATGAAACGGAGCATAAGAAGTGGGTTGGTACATCAAATAAAAGTACTAAAGAAAACATTGAATATTTCTTTTCAACCGGCAGACAGATTCATATAAGGATTCCCGTTATTAACGGTGTCAATAATGACCCGCGGGGCTTTGCTGATTATTTCAGTCGGTTTGATACTTCAAACGTTGTTTTTGAATTTCTTGCATATCACGAATACGGCAAGGATAAGTGGCAGGGGAAATATGAGATTGAAAACGGATTTGTAAATTCCGAAACAATAAATGAATTTAAGAAGATATTTGAAAATCACGGCATGAAAACCGTTGTTACATAAGGAGAAAATGATATGAATACTATTCTCAACAGTCAGAAAATAACCGAAATGGCAAAGTCTCTTTTTGCAGAAAAAAGAGCGGGAATGCGCCTTGATGGCTGGTTTCTTGCAAAAGAAAAGGAGCTTGAGCTTTCAAAAAAATATGAGGGAGAAAATGAAGAGGTTAAAAAGGCTCTGGTTTTGAGAGAAATTGTTAAAACTATGCCGATTTATTTGAGCGATTATCAGATTTTTGCAGGTACGCAGGATGATGCATTTGCCAGAAGCTATGCGCTCATCAACCCCTCATTTAAAGTTGAGGAATTTAGCGGATACTGCGACCCTGCGGCTGTTTTCTCCGATATTGAGCCCAATGAAGAAATTACGACAGAAAGAATTGAAAAAGCGAGAGCAGAGTTTGCAGAAACCGAATATGCCGTAAAGCTTGGTGAGGTGTATGAAAAAGCCGAATGCTACACCAAAGAGGTTATCTTTTTCTTTGAACAGGTTACGGGGCATCTTATTCCCGACATGCGCTATGCAATCAAATACGGCACAAAGGAAATGATAAAGAAAACCGAAGGTAAGGAAGGCAACGGATACAAGGCTTTTGCGATTGCTCTTGAATCTGCTTCGATTCTTGCAAACCGTTATGCAGACCTTGCAAAGGGAAAAATGAACGGTGCATCGGAAGAAAGAAAATCACAGCTTGAGATAATGGAAAAGACTCTTCGCAAGGTGCCCGAAAACGGTGCTGAAAATCTTTTCGAAGCAATCCAGGCATTTATCATCATGTGGCAGATTATGTGCCTTGAGCAGACTCCCAATCCCTTTGCATTTTCCGTCGGCAATGCTGACAGAATTTTCGAGCCTTACAGAAACGGTCTTGACCGAGATACAACCGCTGCTCTTCTCAAGCATTTTCTCGTTTTCTTCAATGTTGCAGACAGAAGCTGGGCAATTTCACAGAATATTATTGTCAGCGGACGCGACCTTTGCGGTAATGACCTTACAAATGACACAACCTACGCACTTATGGATGCGTATTACGATATGAATTTACCCCAGCCCATTCTTTCCGTAAAGCTTCACAAAAACACACCTGCAAAGCTTTATGAAGAAATGGGAAGATTCCTGTTTACCCCCGGTGTTCTTACGCCGTCATTCTTCAATGATGATTCGCTTTACAGCGTGCTTTCGTCAAAAGGTGTTGACGATGATGACCTTGCGGATATTTCAATCGCAGGCTGTCAGGAACCGCTGATTATGGGTAAGGATAACGGCAACACCACCAACAGCTGGCTTAATCTTCCCAAGATTCTTGAAATGACACTTACGGGCGGCGTTTCTGCGATTACCGGCGAAAAGCTTGTTGATGTTGATGCATGCAGACTTGAAAATGTCAGAGAAGAGTTCTGGAAGAATGTTGAAAAGTTTGTTTCCGCAATGGGTGAGGCTGCAAACGGCGCATCAGCCGCACTTTCTACTCAGCGAGTTCCCTTCCTTTCATGCCTTATGGGAGGTCTTGAAAACGGAATAGATGCGCGTGATATCCATGCACAGGGAACAAAATATAACGGCAGCGGCTGTCTTATTCACGGTGTATCCGTTATTGCCGACAGCTTTTCAGCCATTGATAAGCTTCTTGCCGAAAGACCGCAAGATGCTGACAAGCTCGTTGATGCCATAAAGTCAGATTTCAAGGGCTATGAGGATTTGAGAGAATTTCTTCTTACAGCCGATAAATTCGGAAACAATATTGAAAAGGTTGATAAAGAAGCAGGCGAAATTGCATCAAAGGTTGCTGATATCGTTTCATCAACAAAGAATTATCTCGGCAATTCATTCCGTCCTGATTTCAGTTCACCCTCAACACACCTTCTTTACGGCTATTGGGTTGGTGCAACACCTGACGGCAGAAAGTCGAGAGATATGCTCGGCTACGGTGTTGACCCTCTTTACGGCAGCGCAGAAAACGGACTCGGTTTCCGTATGCTTTCAAATATGCAGATGCCGTTTGAAAAGATGAACGGCGGTTATGCATCGCATCTCGGCATAGACCCTAAATATTTCATGTCCGAAACCGATGAGGGCAAGGGCGTTGAATTCAGGGATAAGGTTATCAATCCGTTGTTCTTTAATCCTATGAAAGACGGTGTTTCACCCTTCTATCTCTATGTTAATGTCACAACTGCGGAAATTCTCCGCAAGGTGCTTGCAAATCCCAAGAAATATGCTCCGAGCGGCGTTTATATCATGAGAATCCACGGAACTTTCGTTAATTTCCTTGATCTTTCGCCTGCAATTCAGCAGGATATCATAACCCGTCTTGACCCGAAATCCGCAGCGATAGCATAAGGAGTCAATATGAAAATTATCGGAATTGATATCGGAACAACAAGTATTTGCGGAGTTGCCGTTGATACCGTCAGCGGAGATATTCTTAAATCTCTGACAAAACCCAACAATTCTTTTATAAAGACCGAAAACAGATATGAGAAAATTCAGAATACCGAAGCAATAATGCAGGGTGTGAATGCCATTCTTTCGGAGCTTAACTGCGAAGATGCATCTGCAATCGGTTTTTCAGGTCAGATGCACGGTATCGTTTATACCGACGAAAACGGAAATGCAGTCAGTCCGCTTTATATATGGCAGGATGAACGTGCGGCTCAGATTTATAAAGACGGCAAATCTTATGCGGAGCATCTCGGATGTTTTGCAGGTTACGGACTTGCAACCGATTTCTATAATGAAAATAACGGCATTGTTCCCGGAAACGCAAAATATCTGTGCACAATCGCCGATTATGCCGTAATGCAGCTTTGCGGGCTTAAAAAACCCGTTGTTCATATCACTAATGCTGCAAGTCTCGGTTGCTTTGACATTGAGAAAAACTGTTTTACAATTGATAATCCGAGATTACCCGATGTAACGTCCGATTTTATAGCGGCAGGGGAATATAAAGGCATTCCCGTTTGTGTTGCACTTGGCGATAATCAGGCAAGTTTCATCGGTTCTGTTTCAGATTCGGATGATGCACTTATAAATGTAGGTACAGGCTCACAGATTTCGTGGTTGACAGATACTCCCGTCAATGCAGACGGAGTCGAGAACAGACCGTTTGACGGCAAGCGTTTCCTTGCGGCAGGTTGCGCCCTTTGTGGAGGAAGAGCCTTCGCAATGCTTGAAAAGCTGTTCAGGGAGATTGCCAGTCTTGCGGGAAATAACGTTGATTCAATGTACCCGCAGATTGATAAAATTCTTGAGTATAAAACTGAAACAACTATTTCTGCTGATTGCCGCTTCTGCGGAACGAGAAATGACCCATCTGTAAGAGGCTCAATCTGCAATATTTCCGAGGATAATTTCACCGCTGCAGATCTGGCATATTCCGTTCTCTGCGGAATGTCCGATGAGCTTTATCTGATGTATAAAAACGGCGGCAAAAGCGCAAAAGAGCTTGTATGTTCGGGTAACGGTATCAGAAAGAATGCAGCATTGAGAAAAATTGTTTCTGAAATGTTCGGTTGTGAAATAAAAATTCCGTTTTATGCTGAGGAGGCGTCTTACGGTGCAGCTTTGGCGGCATCCGTTGCCTGCGGATGTTATGAAAATATATCCGAAGCATGCCGAATGATAAAATATAGGGAGAACTGATTTATGTTTTACAATGAACCTATTTTCTTTGAGAAAAACAGAGTGTTCAGAATATATACGGGCGGAAAGCTCTTTTCGGAGTTTTTCGGCGACGATTCAACCGACGGCTATTATCCCGAAGAGTGGGTTGCATCAAGTGTCAAGGCTCTCAACGAGGGCAGCACGGATGAATATGAAGGCGTTTCAAAAATAAAAGGGACAGACCTCTATTTAAACGATGCAACCGAAAAATATAAAACCGAAATTCTCGGTGAAAGAGAAGATATCGGAATCTTAACAAAAATCCTTGATTCGGCAATAAGATTGCCTGTTCAGGCGCACCCCGACAAGGCTTTTTCGGAAAAATATTTTTCTTCAAAATACGGAAAAGAAGAAAGCTGGATTATCCTTGCAACAAGACCGGGCGCAAAGATTTTTTACGGCTTTAAAGACGGCGTTACGCTTGAAGACTTTTCTGCCGCAATTGATGCAAGCGAAACCGGCTCCGATGCCATGGAAAATCTGCTCTGTACGATTGATGTAAAAGCAGGGGATGTAATTTATATTCCTGCAAAAATGGTGCATGCGATCGGCAGCGGATGCCTGCTTTTAGAGGTGCAGGAGCCGACGGATTTTACCATTCAGCCCGAGCACTTCTGCGGCGAATATAAGCTTTCCGACAGGGAGATGTATCTTGGTCTTAACCGTGAGAATGCTCTTGAATGCTTTGATATGGATAAAAGATATCCTGCACCGCTTGAGCCGAAACTCATAAAAAATGAAAGCGGTGTTAAATACGAGGCAATGATTGACGAAAGTATAACAACCAGCTTTAATGTCAGAACGGTAACTCTCAATAACGGCAGCTTTATTCTGGATAAGGGTGCTGCAGTTTATGTTGTAACCGAGGGTAGCGGCAGAATAGCCGGTGACGGATATGAGAAAAGCGTAAAAAAAGGCGATTATTTTCTCATGCCTGAAGCTGCAAAAGAAAAATATTTCGTTGAAGGCGAAAACATCAGAATAACCGAGTGCTTTGCCTGAAAAAATAACATTAAATTTTATTGACAACTAAAAATTTATAATGTAATATTTTTATTGAGAGGTGATATTGTGAATTTAACAGCTATGTTTAAAATTGGCTACGGTCTTTATGTTCTCACCGCCCGTGAAAACGGGTTTGATAACGGCTGTATCATCAATACCGTGTCGCAGGTAACATCAGACCCCAACAGGATTACTGTTGCCGTTAATAAGGCGAATAAAACTCATGATATGGTGCTTGCAACAGGTGAATTTAATGTCAGTATTCTCACAACCGAGGTGCCTTTTGATGTTTTCAAATCATTTGGTTTCAGAAGTGGTAAGGATGTTGACAAATTTGCTGATTTCAGCGCAGTTGCAAAAAGTGACAATGGAATTAACTATGTTTCAGAATATACAAACGCTTATATCTCCGCAAAGGTTGTTTCTGCAACAGACCTCGGCACTCACACTCTTTTCCTTGCAGATGTAACTGATTGTGAGGTTCTTTCAGATGCAACAAGCGTTACCTATGACTATTACCATAAATATATCAAACCAAAGCCCGAAGCCAAGAAAAATGTAAAGGTATATTATCGCTGTAAAATCTGCGGTTATATCTATGAGGGCGACGAGCTTCCCGCAGACTTTATCTGCCCGCTTTGTAAACATCCTGCTTCTGATTTTGAAAGAGTTGAAGCAGTTGAGGAAAGTTCAAATAAAGGAGAGAATACAATGAATCTTAAAGGAACAAAAACAGAGAAAAACCTTATGGAAGCCTTTGCAGGTGAGTCACAGGCAAGAAACAAGTATACCTATTTTGCATCGGTAGCAAAGAAAGAAGGCTATGAGCAGATTTCGGCTATCTTTACTGAAACTGCAAACAATGAAAAAGAACACGCAAAAATGTGGTTTAAGGCTCTCGGTGAGCTTGGTGATACCGCACAGAATCTTCTCCATGCGGCTGAAGGCGAAAACTATGAGTGGACAGATATGTACGCAACATTTGCAAAGGAAGCAGATGAAGAAGGCTTCACAGAGCTTGCAGAGAAATTCCGTATGGTAGCAGCTATCGAAAAGACCCATGAAGAGAGATACCGCGCTCTTCTTAACAATGTAGAAATGCAGAAGGTCTTTGAAAAGGCCGAAGAAACAATGTGGGAATGCCGTAACTGCGGTCACCTTGTAATGGGCAAGAAGGCTCCTGAGGTTTGTCCCGTATGCGCTCATCCCCAGGCTTACTTCGAAGTCAGAAAAGAAAATTATTAATTTTATTTTTTCCGGAAGCTTTTGCTTCCGGATTTTTTTATTTGCAAAATTTTGATGAACAAACGGATTTTTATATTGATATTTAATTTGTTTAATTGTATAATGTAACCGTAAATTAAAATAGGAGAGTGTGTTCCAATGAAAAATACATTTAAAATAGTAGCTCTTATATTGGCAATGTTATTTGTTCTCTGCGCATGTTCGGAGGGTACATATACAACCTCAAAGACCGATGATAACAGCGATGTAAATGCTCCGGGTGACTATATTTCCGAAGAAAGCAACGCAAATTCATCCGATGATAATGTTTCTGATTACGGTGAATCCGATTCTTCAAAAGATATCAGCGGCGGAGCTGTTAAATTTACAATGGAAAATGGCGGCAGTTTTATTGTTGAGCTTTATCCGCAGTATGCCCCCGAAACCGTTGAAAATTTTAAAAATCTTGTTGCAACGGGATTTTATGACGGTCTTACCTTCCACAGAGTTGTTGAAGGCTTCATGGCGCAGGGAGGCGACCCGGAAGGTACGGGCAATGGCGGCAGTAAGGAAACCATAACAGGCGAATTTGCCCTTAACGGTTTTGACAGAAACACCCTTTCCCACACAAGAGGTGTTATTTCAATGGCTCGTTCGCAGATGTATGATTCCGCATCATCGCAGTTTTTTATTTGCTATGACGATGCATCATTCCTTGACGGTCAGTATGCTGCTTTCGGCAAGGTCGTTGAAGGTATGGAGGTTGTTGACTCCTTCCTTGAGGTTGAAAGAAGATACAACAGCATCGGTGAGCTTGCTGATCCTGTTGAACCCATCGTTATCGAAAGTGCGGTGATTGTTGAATGAGCAAAAAGGTAACATTCAGGGCGTACCGCGCAACCAATATTGAATTTGTAAATAAACATGAAAATGGCGCACGGATAGAGTTCGAAAACAAGTATTCATATAATGTTAAGTATTCAAACAATAATAACTGTATCGGTGAATTTACCGTTGAAGTAAATGATAAGGCAAACAAGGATAAATTTCATATCAAAGCGGTTATTCAGGGGATCTTTACATATGATCCCGAAATTGCGAAAGAAATCATTCATGTTCAGACGTTTAAGGAGCTTTTTCCTTATGCAAGAACAATGATTTCCTCTCTGACAGTCAACGCAGGGCTTCCGCCTGTCATTTTGCCTACTTTTGATATTGAATCACAGAATATTTACCGATTCGGTAAAAACGGTTGAGAGGATTAAAAAACATGGATATTATGGATATTGCCTCAAAAGGCATAGTTGCTATAACTAAAAGCTTCGGAAAAAAAGTAAAGAAAAATTCGGTTGCACCAGAAATTGAAAAGGTTACTCCCGTTGAAATCAGCGGCAGCGGCTACCGTGCAGGTTTTTCAACCGATGAAATAATGCCCGATCTTGACAGCGGCAAAACTTATTGGATTGCAGGTCACGGCTCGGGACATAAGATGGAGGGTGTGCTTTCTCCCGTTTATATCAGCGCTGTATGGCTTGATTGCGGCGGCGATGAAGGTATGCTCTGGCTCGGTGCGGATATAGTCGGCATGACCCGTGTTGAAGTCAATAAAATCCGTTCAATGATTATGGCATCTCCCAAAATCAAAGGCTGCAAGTGCATCAATTTCAGCTGTACCCACAGCCATTCGGGTATTGACACTCTCGGCTATTGGGGTAAGCCTAATCTTGTCAGCATTCCTTCCGACGGTAAAGACCCTGAATATATGGATATGCTGATGAATAAGGCGGTAAAGGTTGCGGAAGAGGCATATGCAAACCGCAAGAGCGGTAAGCTTTACATAGGCGATATAACAATTAAAGACGGCCTTTACACCCGAAGAGGATTTACAGATAAGCATGAAGTTCTTTCAAGATTCCGTTTTGTTCCCGATGACGGTACAAACGAAACATGGATTATGAATTTCGGCGCTCACCCCAACTCACTCGGTGGCTCAAATCGCATGTTAAGTGGCGAATATCCCTACTTCATGCGTGAGCAGATTGCAAAAGAAAACGGTGCAAACGTTCTTTTCGGTATCGGCGCAATCGGCGCAATGGATGCTGCGGAGCTTGACAGCGAGGATAATGTCAACTGCATCAAGCTTCAGGCAAAGATGATTGCCGATGCGGCACTTAAAATTGATAACGATAAAGAGCTCAACCCTGAAATGAAGATTATGCAGCAGCCGTTCTATCTTCCGGTCGGCAACTATGTTCTCACTCTTCTTGCAATGCGCCATGTAATGAGCTTTAATGCTTATCCCAGTGATGAGAGCGATATCGGAATAGCGATGATGACCGAAATGACCTATATGTCAATTGGCGGCAAGAAGGTTCTTCTTCTCCCCGGTGAGAACTTTGTTTCAACCGTTTACGGTGGTTATAAGACAGCCGAAACATCGCCTACAGGCAAGGGAGGCGAAATCAACCCCACTCCTCTTGCGGAAATTGCAGGCGAGCCCGATATGATTGTTTTTGGTGTTTCAAACGACATGAGCGGCTATGTTGTGCCGCCCAACGATTTCATTCTTAACCCCACACAGCCGTATCTTAACGGCTATAAAGATAAGTTTGATCTCAACCATTATCATGAAACAAATTCAATGGGTATCGGTGCCCAGAAATCAATTGCAGATGCTTTTGAAGATATGGTTAAGAGATTCTGATGCTGATTGCAATCTATTCGTTTGTCATTCTTGCAGCAACAACCCTCGGCGCCTTTGTGGGATTAGGCGGAGGGGTTATTATCAAGCCGGTTCTTGATTTTATCGGTGCAGAGCCGAGAATGCAGGTTGATTTTCTTTCGGCAGTTGCCGTTTTCACAATGTCAATTGTTTCAACGGGAAAGCAGATAAAAAATAAGGTAAGCTTTCAAAAGAATATCATTGTTTTCATTGCTCTCGGCTCAATTGCAGGCGGTTTTCTCGGCGGCTACTGCATGGATTTGTTAAGCAGCATTACCGAGCAGGGAATAATAAGAAGTATTCAGGCATTTGTGCTTGCAATTTTGCTTGCGGCGGTTTGTTTTTATGTTGCAAAAGAAAGAAAATCGTTTCATGTAAAGAATAATTTTGTAATAATATTTGTTGGCTTGACGCTTGGCTTTGTTGCATCCTTTCTCGGCATCGGCGGAGGACCGATAAATGTTGCCGTGCTGACACTGTTTTTCTCAATGAATGTCAAAGAATCGGCAGTTTATTCCGTTGCAATTATCTTCTTTTCGCAGCTGTCGAAGCTGATAACGATTTTTGCTTCTTCGGGAATTGAGCCCTATGCGCATCAATGGCAAACTTTGATTTTTATTCTTCCTGCGGCAATTCTCGGCGGAATAATCGGTTCAAAATTCAACAGGAAATTTGATGATAAGCTGATAAGAAAAATCTTTGTTTCAGTTATGATTTTACTTATTATTCTTAATGTTTATAATGGAATTTCACAGCTTGCGGTAGCTTTGTAAAATAATTAAGGCGGGTTTTACCTGCCTTTTTTGTTTTTTACTGTTTAATCCACAAAATATTGAGTTTTTTCTTGCAATAAAGGGCAGATAATGTTATAATAACTAAAATCGGGTATTGTGTTTAATGCGCACCTTTTGAGGAATGATATTTGTGTGTATTCATCAGAAAGGGCGTAATTCATATGAAAAACAATAAAAATAAAAGAGATAATTTTTTTCTTCCTTCGCCTCCGTGGCAGTCACCCGATTTAAGCAGCGGTGAAAATTCGCAGAGCGATGATTCTTCGGCTCTTAACAGCATAATTGAGTCGGGCTCAATAACCGTAAAAAAAGGCGAGCATCTGATTCATTGTCTTACCGTTATCGGTCAGATTGAAGGTCATTATATTCTGCCTGCACAAAATAAAACAACAAAATATGAGCATGTTATACCGCAGCTTGTCGCAATTGAAGAGAGTGATGAGGTTGACGGTCTGATTATGATTCTCAACACCGTCGGCGGCGATATTGAAGCTGGTCTTGCCATTGCCGAACTTGTTTCGGGAATGAAAACACCGACTGTTTCTCTTGTCCTCGGCGGCGGCCATTCAATCGGTGTTCCGCTTGCTGTTTCAACCGATCGTTCATTTATCACTCCGTCAGCGACAATGACCATTCACCCCGTAAGAATGAACGGCCTTGTTCTCGGAGTGCCGCAGACACTTTCATATTTTGAACAGATGCAGGAGAGAATAGTACGCTTTGTTTCAGATAATTCTGATATTTCACCTGACAGATTTCGCGAAATGATGCTTGCAACAGGCGAGCTTGTTATGGATGTGGGAACTGTTTTGAGTGGCGAAGCGGCTGTTAATGAAGGGCTTATTGATTCGCTCGGCAGTCTCTCCGATGCTCTTACTTGTCTTTATGAAATGATTAACGAAAATAAAAACAACCGAGATAATTTTGATATTGATACCTCGAAAGGATGAATAAAATGCCGGCTACGCAAAACAAAAAAACATCAGGCAAAAAAAGCTCTTCCGCAGCCAAAAAGCCAACTCCAAAAAAGAAAGAGAGCGCAAAACCGGAAATCCCCGTTGCAGTCAAAAGACAGAAATCTGCCATCATTATGATGGCTGTTGCGGCATTCCTGCTTTTTGTTGTATTTATAAAGGGTGAAAGCGCGTGGCTTGTAATGCATAACGGTCTTTTCGGAATATTCGGATTCTGCGTTTATGTTATTCCTGTAGCGCTGATTTATCTTGCTGTTGTTCTTGCAAAGGATAAAACTCTCGGCAGTGTAGCTGCAAATCTTACAGCGGCAGGAATTTTTGTTGCTCTGCTCAGCGGAGCGATACATATTTTTGCAAATACCGCTGATTATCTGAGCACGTCACAGCTTATCGAACAGATTTCCGATGTCTGGAGCAAAGCTCCGTCGCTTGCAAGCGGCGGCGTTATCGGTGCGATCGTTGGCGGACTTATAGCAAGACTTTTCGGTAAGGTTGGCGCAGGAATAACGCTTGTTATTCTTCTGATTGTTATTACGATGTTCCTCACGGGAACAACTCTTCCCGGTCTTTTCAATGCGTTGAGAAAGCCTGTAAACCGTGTCAGCGAAATTGCCAATGAAAAGATTGAGCAGACTGCACAGCGCCGTGAGCAGCTTGAGAGAGAAAGAGAAGAGGAAGAGAAAGAAAAGGAGAAAAACAAAAAAGCCTTCAATCCTCCAAAGCAACCCACAGTTGCGGTTGAAAAATTTGAGGATAACTTCATCACGGATGAGTCAACCTTTGCTCCCGTTGAAGAGCCTCCCATGCCAGAAATCCCTGTTGTCAAGCTTCCCGATTCAACTTCGACAACGATTATTGAAGATACGATTGACGAAGCTGTTAAGCAGGAAAAGAAAAAACGCAGAAAAGCTGCGCCTGCAATGCCTGACGGCGACCCGATTGAAGAAATACCCGTTGAAATTCTTCCCGAAGAAGAAATCGAACAGCCGGATTATGTTTTTCCGCCTGTTGATTGTCTTAACCTTGTTGAAAAAGAGGGTACGGGCGATAACATGATGGAAATGCAGATAGGTGCGCAGAAGCTTGTCACAACGCTTGAAAGCTTTAAAATTAAAGCTGAAGTCACCAATATATGCAGAGGTCCTTCAGTTACAAGATATGAACTTGTGCCCGAGGCAGGTGTCAGAATAAATAAAATTACCACTCTTGCCGATGATATAGCACTGCGACTTGCTGCAACAAGTGTCAGAATTGAAGCTCCGATTCCCGGAAAAGCTGCAATTGGCATTGAAATTCCCAACAGCGCAAAGTCTATGGTTACAATGCGAGAAATCATTGATACTCCTCAATTCAGAGATGCAAAGAGCAAGCTTAACGTTGCTCTCGGTAAGGATATCACAGGTAATATTATCTGTGCTGACCTTGCAAAGATGCCTCATCTTCTCGTTGCAGGTACAACAGGTTCGGGTAAATCTGTCTGCCTTAATTCGATGATTGTCAGTATTCTCTATAATGCAAAGCCCGATGAGGTCAAGCTTCTTATGATTGACCCGAAAATGGTTGAGTTCACAATTTATAACGGCATTGCTCATCTTGAAGTTCCGGTTGTTTCCAATCCCAGAAAAGCGGCAGGTGCTCTCGGATGGGCGGTTGGTGAAATGGAAAAGAGATATAAGCAGTTTTCAGAAAACGGCGTAAGAGATATCAAGGGATTCAATAAGCTTTGCGAAACAAGGGATGACCTTGTTAAAATGCATCAGATTGTTATTTTTATCGACGAGCTTTCAGATCTTATGATGGTATCTCCCAAAGAGGTTGAAGATTCAATCTGCCGTCTTGCGCAGATGGCTCGTGCAGCAGGTATCCACCTTGTTATCGCAACTCAGCGTCCGTCCGTTGACGTTATTACGGGTATCATTAAGGCAAATATCCCGAGCCGTATTGCGCTTTCGGTTTCGTCGCAGGTTGACTCAAGAACTATACTTGACTCCGTAGGTGCAGAAAAGCTTCTTGGTAACGGTGATATGCTCTTTAATCCTGTCGGTGCATCAAAACCCACCCGTGTTCAGGGATGCTTTATCTCTGACGCCGAGGTTGAGAGTGTTGTAAATCACATTAAATCACAAGCACAGACAACATATAACGAAGATACTATGCATGAAATTGAGGCAAAGGCAGCTGCCGCTGAAAATGCAAAGAAGAAGGATATCGGCGGTGACGATGAAGAGGGCGATTGGGATCCCATGCTCAATGATGCGATTGAGGTAGTTGTTAATGCAGGCGGTGCATCGACAACCATGCTTCAGAAAAAGCTTAAGCTCGGCTATGCAAGGGCATCGAGAGTTATGGATCAGCTTGAGGAAAAGGGCATAGTCGGCCCTTCAGAGGGTGCAAAGCCAAGAGCTGTTCTTATCTCAAAACAGCAATGGTATGAGATGCAGGCGCTTGCCGATGGCGCAGGTGCACCCAATATTGACGACGTTTTTGCGGATGATGACGATTTCGCAGGCGCGGAGGATGATTTTGAATAATATGAACGGATTTTTACCCGTTACAAAAGAGGATATGACCGCAAGAGGATGGGAACAAGCAGATTTTGTTTATGTCAGCGGCGATGCTTATGTCGACCATCCCGCTTTCGGTGCGTCTATTATTACAAGAGTGCTTGAAAATGCGGGATTCAAGGTTGCGTTTCTTGCACAGCCTGATTGGCGCAGTAACAAAGATTTTGAGCGTTTCGGCAGACCCAGACTCGGATTTCTTGTCAGTAGCGGCAACATTGACTCAATGGTTGCACATTATACCGCCGCAAAGAAAAAACGCAGCTCGGATTATTACAGTCCCGGCGGCAAATTCGGCTTAAGACCCGACAGGGCTGTCATCGTATATTGCAATAAAATCAGAGAGATTTACGGCGATATTCCCATCATTATCGGTGGCCTTGAGGCATCTCTGCGTCGTTTTGCGCACTATGATTATTGGGACGATAAAATACGCCGTTCAATTCTTCTCGATGCTCAGGCGGACTTGCTTTCATTTGGCATGGGCGAACGCTCAATTGTTGAAATTGCGAAAAGGCTTGATGAAGGCGAAAACATTTCCGATATCCGTGATATCAGAGGAACTTGTTATAGCGTTGATGTGCGTGAAACTCCTTATTACGGCACGGAATGTCCGTCATTTGAGAATGTCTGCAACTCAAAAAAAGAGTATGCTGTATCATGCCGTATTCAGCAGGATGAGCAGGATTTTTTCAGAGGCAGAGCAGTAAAACAAAGGCATGGCAGCCGAATGCTTGTGCAGAATCAGCCTGCATTTCCGCTTTCGCAGGAAGAGCTTGACAAAGTATATTCTTTGCCGTTTATGCGCACCTATCATCCCATGTATGAAGCCGAGGGCGGAGTGCCGGGAATTGAAGAAGTGCGTTTCTCAATTGCGCATAACAGAGGTTGCTTCGGAGGCTGTAATTTCTGCTCGCTTGCATTCCATCAGGGAAGATATATAACCGCAAGAAGCAAGGGTTCGATTGTCAATGAGGCAAAGCTTCTGACTTCATTGCCCGATTTTAAGGGTTACATTCACGATATCGGCGGACCGACTGCAAATTTCCGCCGTCCTTCATGCGATGGTCAGGAGAAGAGAGGGCTTTGCAAAGGGAAAAAATGCCTTGCACCGACTGTATGCCACAATCTCAAATCAAACCATGAAGAGTATCTTGATATTTTGAGAACCGTGCGTTCTCTTCCAAAGGTGAAAAAAGTTTTTATCCGTTCTGGCATAAGATATGATTACATGCTTCAGGATAAAAACGATGCATTTTTCAGAGAGCTTGTTGCGCATCATGTCAGCGGTCAGCTTAAAGTTGCCCCCGAGCATTGTTCTGCGGCTGTGCTTGATAAAATGGGCAAGCCTCATATTGAAGCTTATATCGAATTTTCAAAGAGATATTTCAAATACAGCAAGAAAGAGGGTAAGGAACAGTATCTTGTGCCCTATCTTATGTCATCGCATCCGGGAAGCACGATGAAGGATGCTGTTGAGCTTGCTCTTTTTCTAAAAAAAATCGGGATAAGACCCGAGCAGGTGCAGGATTTTTATCCGACCCCCGGAACTGTTTCGACGTGTATGTTCTATTCGGGTATTGACCCTTACACAATGAAAGATGTTTATGTTGCAAAAGACCCGCACGAAAAGGCAATGCAAAGGGCGCTTCTGCAATATTTTAATCCGAAAAATGCTGACCTTGTGCGTGAAGCTTTGAGAAAAGCAGGCAGGCATGATCTTATCGGTTACGGCGATAAATGTCTTGTAGCTCCGAAAAAACCGCAGCCGTCTTTCGGCAGAGAAAGGAATGACAGCAGAAATGCAAGACAGGGAAAATATGAAAAGAATGCAAGAAGTAACAGAAGAAGATAAGAAGACCAAGTTCCGGAAATACAAAAAAATCATTTATCTCGTTGCGGTTGTTGTTATTTCGGTTATAGCAGCGGCGTTCGGATTCTCGGATGAATTGCCTGTGTTTTTTTCTGAAATATTTCCTGTATATGAGCAAACCGACTCCGCTTTCGAGGTGCATTATATCGATGTCGGTCAGGGTGACAGCTCTCTGATTATCTGTGACGGTCAAAGCATGCTTATTGATGCGGGCGAAAACGGTCACGAGATTGATGTGCTCAATTATCTGCGTACGCACGGAATCGAAAAGCTTGATTATATCATTGCATCACATCAGCATTCAGACCATATCGGCGGACTTTCCGAGGTGCTTGATGAAATCGGTACGGATAATATAATTATGCCGAGGCTTACAAAGGAACAGACTCCGACCAACAGCACTTACACCGCATTCCTGAAATCCGTTCAGAATTCGGGAGCAAAGGTTATTGCCTCAAAGGTTGGCGCAACATATACTCTCGGCAGTGCTTCTTTTGAAATTCTCGGACCCGTAACGGACGATGCCGAGGATATCAACAATATGTCTGTTGTTGTTAAAATGACTTACGGCGAAAATATCTTCCTTTTTACGGGCGATGCCGAAAAGGAAGAAGAAAGAGAAATAATCGCAACCGGTGCTGATCTTGACTGTGATGTACTGAAAGTAGGTCATCACGGCTCGGGTACATCCTCGGGCGTTGATTTCCTTGATGCTGTTTCGCCCGAAATCTGCGTTATTCAGGTCGGCGCGGACAATGATTACGGTCATCCTCACGAAAACATAGTTGAACGTCTGGAAAGCTATGCCGATGAAATATATCGCACAGATTTGTGCGGAGATATTGTTATCACATGTGACGGAAATGATCTCAATGTCAGCTATGAAAACCAATGAGGTGAAAATTATGTTCTACAGCATTGACAGAATTGAAGAAAAGGTTGCGGTCTGTATAGGCGATGATGACGAAATCCTACTTCTCTCAACAGACCACATAATCGGCAGCTACACCGAGGGCAGCATAATAAAAGAAACCGAAGATGATTGGTATGCCGTTGATGAAGAAGAGGAAATCAGACGCAGAAATGCGAATTTTGAGCTTGCGGAAAGCCTTTTTGATGAATAAATTTTAACAAACTGAAAATATTTCAAAAAATGTGTCGGATTATTCAATTTATGCTTGAATAATCCGATTCTTTATTATATAATATAAATTAATTATTTTATAATAATATGGAGGAGTATGCTTGACGGTCAATACCGATAAAAAATCTGTTGCCGTTCCCGAAGAGGAAATAATCAGGCAAAAAGAATATATACAGTTTGTCAGAAGCATCGTTGAACAGCGATATGTAGAAGCGCCCAAAGCTTTTGTTCATACCTACGGCTGTCAGGGGAATGTTTCCGACGGCGAAAGGCTCAAGGGAATGCTTGAGCAGATGGGCTATGAAATGACTGATGAGCTTAACGGCGCAGATTTGGTGCTTTACAATACATGCGCAATCCGTGAGCATGCGGAGGACAGAGTTTTCGGCAACGTCGGTGCATTGAAGCCGATGAAAACGGCAAACAAAGAAATGAAAATTCTTCTCTGCGGATGTATGATGCAGCAGGAGAGGGTAGCGCAGAAAATAAGAAAGAGCTATCCGTTTGTTGATATTGTTTTCGGCACTCACGTTATCCACAGACTTCCCGAGTTTTTATATACAAGCCTTTCAAATGGCAAAAAGGTTTATGAACTTCCCGAGCATGACGGCGTAATCTGCGAAGAGCTTCCCGTTCACCGTGACAGCGATTTCAAGGCATGGATTCCCATTATGTACGGCTGCAACAATTTCTGCACTTATTGCATAGTTCCTTATGTCAGAGGCAGAGAAAGAAGCCGTGACCCGCAGATGATAATTGCTGAGGCAAAAGAGCTTGTTGCACAGGGATATAAAGAAATTACCCTTCTCGGTCAGAATGTCAATTCATACGGTAAGCATCCCGATTACGGCATGAACTTTGCATCACTATTAAAAGAGCTGAATGCAATTGAGGGTGATTTCATAATTCGTTTTATGACCTCACACCCGAAAGACTGCACTTATGAATTGCTCGATACAATGGCAGAATGCGAAAAGGTTGCAAAGCATCTTCATCTTCCGTTCCAGAGCGGCAGTAACAGAGTGCTTGATGCGATGAACAGAAGATATACAAGAGAAAAATATCTTGACCTGCTTCGCTATGCTTATTCCGTTATGCCCGAACTTTCGGTAACGAGCGATGTCATTGTTGGTTTTCCCGGGGAAACTTACGAAGAATTTTGCGAAACTGTTTCGATGGTTGAAGAAGCAAAGTTTACTTCGATGTATACTTTCATTTTTTCATCACGAGAGGGAACCGTGGCTTCAAAAATGCCCGACCCCGTTTCAAGAGAAGAAAAGGGAAAATGGTTTAAAGAATTGCTTGATACGCAGGAAAAGATTGCAGCTGTCCGCACTGCTTCAATGGTCGGTAAAACCTACCGTGTGCTTTGTGAAAGCGTCAGCAAGGGCGGCTTGATTGAAGGCAGAACGGGCGGAAACATTATCATTGAATTTCCCGCCGATAAATCAGTTATCGGCTCATTCCGCAAAGTAAAGGTAACTGAATCTTTAACATGGATTCTTCGCGGAGAGCTTTGTTAATACGACGGTAAAACGTATTATAATAAATTTTTCACAGTTAGGAGAAACAAAAATGGACGTAATTGCAAAAGCAAGAGAGCTTGGCGCAGCCCTTCAGCAGGACGAGCGTTATCTCAAGCTCATGGAAGCACAGAAGGCTAACGAAGAGGATACAGCTCTCAACGAGCTTATCGCAAGAATCCAGCTTGTTCAGATGTCATTCCAGCATGAGGCATCAAAGGAAGATAAGAACGAGCAGAAGCTTGAAGCTTATGACAAGGAGTTTGGCGAAATCTATACTCAGATTATGGCTAACCCCAACATGCAGGCTTATGAGGCTGCAAGAGCAGAAATTGATCAGCTCATGCAGTATATCAACAATATTTTCGTTCTTTGCCTTCAGGGCGAAGACCCCGCAACCTGCGAGCCCCAGCAGCAGGAGCACAATTGCGGCGGCGAATGCTCATCCTGCAGCGGCTGTCACTAAGTTGAAAACTTTGGGGCTGCTCTTTTGCAGCCCCATCGGGAAATTTTGAAAGGTATGGTAAATTCATGGCAGAGCTTACCCCGATGATGAAACAGTATTTTCAGATAAAAGAGAATTATCCCGACACGATTCTCATGTTCCGTCTGGGTGATTTCTATGAGATGTTCTTTGACGATGCAAAGCTTGTGTCAGCAGAGCTTGAGCTTGTTTTAACAGGCAGGGACTGCGGTCAGGAAGAAAGAGCGCCTATGTGCGGCGTTCCTTTCCACAGCGCAGATTCTTATATTGCACGCCTTGTTGCAAAGGGCTATAAGGTTGCAATCTGTGAGCAGCTTGAGGATCCCGCACTTGCAAAGGGCATCGTTAAGCGTGACGTAACAAGAGTTCTCACCCCCGGTACGGTTATTGAAAGTACAATGCTTGACGAGGGCAGAAATAATTTCCTTGCATGTATCTGTGTTCTTAAGGATTGCGTCGGTCTTTGCTTTGCCGATATTTCCACAGGCAGCGTTCATGCAACGCAGTTTGAAAGAAAAAATTCACAGCGCAGAATTATAAATGAGCTTGGCAGATTTGCTCCGAGTGAAATCATAATTAATTCCGCTGTTCTTGAGCTTACGCAGGTTACTGATTTTGTTAAAACAAGACTTCATTCTGCCTGCGATATGCTCGATGATGAGTGCTTTGACCTTTCAAAAGCTTCCGGTACTCTTTTGAAGCATTTTTGTGTAACTTCTCTTTCGCAGCTTTCGCTTGAAAATGCAGAGGGTGCGGTTTGTGCAATCGGCGCATCAATGGATTATCTTAAGAGTGTTCAGAAAACCGAACTTGAAAATATTAAGAATATTGATTATTACGGCGAAAGCAGTTTTATGCGTCTTGATGTATCAACCTTGCGTAATCTTGAAATAACTGAAACCATGCGCAACAGAGAAAAGAGGGGCTCACTCCTTTGGGTGCTTGATAAAACAAAAACCTCAATGGGTAAACGCATGCTCCGTTCATGGCTTGAACAGCCGCTTTTGAGTATTGCAAAAATAACAAAGCGTCATAATGCTGTTGCAGAGCTTGTTGAAAATCCTGCACTTCGTGATGATATTATTGAGGCATTAACTGGCTGTCAGGATATGGAAAGACTCATAACCCGAATTGCTTATTCAACGGCAAACGCAAGGGAGCTTAAAGGACTCTCATCAACTCTTAACAGACTTCCTGCAGTAAAATCTCTTCTTGCAAATTCAAAGAGCAGCATGCTTACGGAGCTTCAGAGCGAAATTCTTCCTCTTGAGGACCTTGCAGAGATGATTGACAGATCAATTGTCGAAGAGCCGCCGTTCTCTGTCCGTGAAGGCGGAATGATTAATGACGGATTTAATGAAGAGCTTGATTCTTTGCGAGATATAGTTGCAAACGGCAAAGGTTATATTGCCGATATCCAGCTTCGTGAGCAGGAAAGAACAGGTATTAAAAAACTCAAAATCGGTTATAACCGTGTTTTCGGATATTATATTGAAGTTTCAAATTCATTTAAAGAGCTTGTTCCTGATGATTACATAAGAAAGCAGACACTCACAAACTGCGAAAGATTCATAACACAGGAGCTTAAAGAATTAGAATCAAAAGTTCTCGGCGCACAGGAAAGAATAGTCCGCCTTGAATATGAAATCTTTGATTCGGTCAGAAAAAAAGCAGCTGAAAAGCTTTTTGAAATTCAGAAAACGGCATCTGCCGTTGCGGCAGTTGATGTTCTTTGCTCTTACGCAAGGGTTGCCGGTGAAAATAACTATTGCTGCCCTGTTATGAATGCAGGGGACAGAATTTCCGTCACCGACGGACGCCATCCTGTTGTTGAAAAAATGATAGATTTCCCGTTTGTTCCGAATGACACCGTGCTTGACTGCAGCGAAGACCGCTGTGCAATTATTACGGGTCCGAATATGGCGGGTAAATCAACATATATGCGTCAGGTTGCTCTTATCTGTCTTATGGCGCAGGCAGGCAGCTTTGTTCCAGCACTTTCGGCGGAGCTTTGCGTTGTTGACGGCATATTCACAAGAATCGGTGCTTCCGATGACCTTGCATCGGGTTCCTCGACATTTATGGTTGAAATGACCGAGGTTGCGGATATCCTCAAAAATGCATCATCAAAGAGTCTTATAATTTTTGATGAAATCGGCAGAGGCACCTCAACCTTTGACGGCATGAGCATTGCAAGGGCTGTTCTTGAGTTTTCGGCCGATAAACGCAGGCTCGGCGCAAAAACACTCTTTGCAACTCATTATCATGAACTCACCGAGCTTGAAACAAGTGTTGCAGGTGTAAAAAATTACAATATTGCCGTTAAAAAGAGGGGAGACGATATAACCTTCCTTCGCAGAATTGTTAAAGGCTGTGCAGACGGCAGCTACGGCATTGAAGTTGCAAAGCTTGCAGGTGTACCTAACAGCGTTGTTGAAAGAGCAAAGGTTGTTCTCAAAGAACTTGAAGGAGAGGGTCTTAAAGCTCCCGTGCATGTATATCATGAAGAGCCTGAAATGCAGATGTCTTTCGGCTCATCAAATGCAAACGATATTGTTGAAAAACTCAAAAAAACAGATGTGAATACTCTTACACCCATTGAGGCAATGAGTGTTCTTTACGATTTAACAAAACAGGCTAAAAACTAAAATGAAAGGAGATTCTTAATATGCCGAAGATAAATGTTTTGCCAAAGCACCTTGCAGAGCTTATTGCCGCAGGCGAAGTGGTTGAAAGACCTGCTTCGGTTGTTAAGGAACTCCTTGAAAACTCTATTGATGCGGGTGCTGATAACATAACCGTTGAAATAAAAAACGGCGGTATTTCTTATATTCGAATTACCGATAATGGCAGTGGCATTGAAAGAGCCGATATCAGAAATGCTTTTGTCAGTCATGCAACAAGTAAAATTGCCACCGCTGATGACCTTAACGGTATTTTTACACTCGGCTTCAGAGGCGAGGCGCTTGCAAGTGTCAGCGCAGTTGCAAGGGTTGAGGTTATGACAAAGACCGCTGATGACGAAAGCGGAACAAGATATGTTATCGAAAGTGGAGATGAAATTCTGCTTGACGATGCGGGTTGTCCGAAGGGAACAACCATTATTGTCAGGGACCTTTTCTATAAAACTCCAGCAAGAATGAAATTTCTTAAGAAAGACGTGACTGAAGCCAATGCTGTTGCAGGAGTTGTTGACAGAATTGCTCTTTCGCACCCTGAAATTTCATTCAGATTTATCCGCGAGGGCAAACAGACTCTTATAACCAGCGGCAACGGTGATTTGCTCACATGCATAAGAGAAGTTTTCGGAAAAGAGTTTTCATCCGGTCTTATTCCTGCCGAAAATATCGGTCAGGGCGTTAAGGTCAGCGGATTTGTTTCTAAACCCGTTGCATCAAGACCCAACCGCAACATGCAGTTTTTCTTTATTAATAACAGACTTATCAAAACAGGTACGGGCAGTGCCGCTTTGAGTGAGGGATATAAAAACTCAATTATGGTCGGTAAATTTCCGTCATGTGTGCTTAATATTGAAATTGACCCGTCGCTTGTGGATGTCAATGTTCATCCTGCAAAAACAGAGGTCAGGTTCTCTGATGAAAAATTGATTTTCAATGCGGTTTACTATGCCTGCAAAAATGCGCTTTCGTCGGGAGATACACCGAAACAAATAAAAGAAATCGTAAAAGACTATTATAAAGCTCCCGAAAAACCCGCAGAGCAGCTTAAGATAACTCAAAAGCCTGCTCCGTCGGCTGATTTCTGGCAGCATATTCCTAAAAATACGGATGCGGTTTTCGTGAAAACCGCTCAAACTCCGAAAGATGAACCGAAAATCAAAATTGATTTTGTGAGTACGGAAAAAGAAAAAATTGTACCTGTAAAACCCGTATCGGTTTTTAAATCTCCAATATGTGAACCTGAAAAGGAAGAAACAACGGAGGATATTCTTCTCAATTCACCTGCAAAACCGAGTCAGCCTGAACCTGCCGTTGAAGCAGTTAAAACAGAAGCCAATGCTGTTTCTGCTTTTGAAGAGGAAGAATTTAATCTTATCGGTGAAGCTTTCAAGACATACATTATGTGTGAATATAAGGGCAAGCTTGTGATAATTGACAAGCATGCTGCTCATGAACGCATAATCTATGAAAAGCTTAAAAAGGATAACGGCGAAAGAACACCGCAGATTTTACTTTTGCCTGTTACGGTTACCCTTTCAAAAGAAGAGTATTCCGCTACCCTTGAAAACCTTGAACTTATCAATAACGCAGGATTCGATGCAGAGGATTTCGGAAACGGTTGTATTATTGTAAGGGAATGCCCGATGGAGCTTTCATCCGATGATGTTGCTGATGTTATTTGTGAAATTGCAGGTAGGTTTGTTGATAAAAAGCAGGATGTTATGTTTGAAAAGCTTGATTGGATTTTCCATTCCGTTGCATGCAGAAGTGCAATAAAAGCCGGCAATTTTACTTCGCGTCTTGAAATGGAGCGGTTTGCAAAGCAGCTTCTTTCAATGCCCGATATCCGTTACTGCCCTCATGGCAGACCTGTACTTATAGAAATGACACAAAGAGAGCTGGAGAAAAATTTTGGCAGAATCTAAAATACCTCTGATAGCGATTGTCGGTCCTACCGCATCGGGAAAAACCTCATTAGCCGTTGAAATCTGCAAAAGATATGATGCGGAGGCTGTTTCCTGTGATTCTATGCAGATATATAAAGGCATGAATATTGCAACTGCAAAGCCGACCGAAGAAGAAATGCAGGGAATCCCTCATCACCTTATTGGTTTTCTTGACTCTGACGAGCCTTTCAGCGTTGCGAAATACTGTGAAATGGCAAAAGATGTGATATACGATATTAACAGCAGAGGAAAGAAAGCTGTTCTTGTCGGTGGAACGGGGCTTTACTACAGCTCGCTTGTCGATAATATCGAATTTTTGCAGGAAGAAACGGATTTTGAATATCGCGAGTTTCTCAAAAGAAGAGCTGAAGAGCACGGAGCGCAGGTTTTGCTTGATGAACTTCAGAAAATTGACCCTGAGGCTGCTTCAGAGCTTCATATAAATAATCTCGGACGTATAATAAGAGCTCTTGAAATTAACCATACAACCGGTAAAACAAAAACAATCCAGAACGAAGAGTCGAGAAAAACACCGTCACCTTTTTTAACATCGGCAATCTGCCTTGATGCGAGGGACAGGCAGTTTCTCTATGACAGAATAAATAAAAGAGTCGATATCATGCTTAAGAACGGACTTCTTGAAGAAGCAAAAGCTTTTTTTGATTCACCTCTCGGAAGAACGGCGCGTCAGGCAATCGGCTACAAGGAGCTTAATCCTTATTTTAAAAATGAAAAATCTCTTGATGAGTGCGTTGAAAACCTTAAAATGCAGACCAGGCATTATGCCAAGCGTCAGCTTACATGGTTCAGACGCGATGAAAAAATTAAATTCCTTTATATTGACGATTATTCAAGCGGTGAAGAATTTCTTGATGCTGCTTGTAACATTATAGAAAGGAGTGCTGCTGATGAAAAGTAAAGACCGCTTGCTGAAGGTTCTTGCAGCAGCGGCAGCCGTTATCATTGTTCTGTTTTTTGCGGCAGAGATTTACAGTCTTGCAAACAGAACTTATACCACTCAAACCGCATATGAACAGACTGTTCTTGAGTCAATGGATGCTGAAATGTATATTATCCGTGATGAAACAATCCTTAATTTAAGCTCAACGGGTGTTATCGTTCCGCTTGCAGAGAATGCGGAACGGGTCAGCAAGGGCAGTACCATTGCAGCATCATTCCCAAGTGAAGCATCGGCGGAAAACTATATTAAAGTTCAGTCTCTCCAAAAACGTCTTGAGGCTTATCAAAAAATTGACAGTCAATTAAGACTGGCAAATATTGATATTAACAAACTGACAAATGAAATTGATGCCGATTTTGAATCAATGCTCAATGCAGCATATAGCAATGATTTTTCAACCCTAAGAGATGATAAGCTTTCGTTCAGCGAAAAGCTTTCGAGAAAGCAGATTTCTTTCGGAATAACCGTTGACTGCTCTGAAAAAATTGCAGAGCTTCAGAATGAAATTTCTGCATTGAGTTCATCGGGAACTCCGTCGGAAATAATTACTGCCGAGGAATCGGGTTATTACGTCAGCAAGCTTGACGGCTTTGAAAATGTTTTAACCTGCAATGATATTGATTCGCTTACAGCCGAAATGCTTGAAAAAGCATTTGTCGGAAAAAATAATGAAGTTTCGGATTCTTCAATCGGAAAAATCATTGACGGCTATAATTGGTATGTTGCAACGGTTATTGATTCCGCAAAAATCGGCGGATTTTCAAAGGGAAAAGCTGTAAGCCTTTTATTCGATGATTCGGGGAAAAATCCTGTAACAACATATGTCTATTCAGTAAAAAATGTTGATTCAGAAAAATCGCTTGTTATTTTCAGATGTAATCTTATGAATGAAAGTCTGACTTCTCTTCGCAAGGTTGACGGCAAAATCGTAATGAACGAATATACGGGTCTTAAGATTAACAGAGATGCGGTACGTCTTGATGCAGAGGACGGAAGTGCAGGTGTTTATATCCGAAGAGGTAATATGGTTAACTTCAGAAGTCTTAACATCATTTATTCGGAGGATTCGTTTGTTATTGCCGCAAAACCTGACGAAGAAAGCGGAATAAAACTCAGTCATACTCATCTTAAGCTTTATGATGAGGTAATTATATCGGGAAAGGAGCTTGAAGATGGAATGGTTATCAGATGAGCAGAGATTTTCTGCAATTGAAGAAAATCTTAAGATCATTAACGAAGAAATTGCCGAAGCTGCAATTAAGTCCGGAAGAACGCCGAATGATGTAAATCTTATGGCGGTTACCAAAACTGTTGAAAGCAGATTTATCAATCATGCAATCAACAACGGAGTTAAATTAATCGGCGAAAATAAGGTTCAGGAATTATTGCTTAAAGAGCCTGAACTTAATCTTGAAAGCTGCAGGGCGCATCTTATCGGTCATTTGCAGTCCAACAAGGTGAAAAAGATTGTCGGCAAGGTAGATACCGTTCAATCGGTAGATACCGTTTCTATCGCAAAGGAAATTGGAAAGCGTTCGCTTGATGCAGGTGTTATAACCAAAATACTGCTTGAAGTAAATGTCGGAAATGAAGACAGTAAGTTTGGTTTTTCTGGCGATGAGCTTTTTGAAAGAGCATGTGAGATTTCGGAAATACAGGGCATTACAATTGACGGATTGATGTGTGTTGCCCCGATTCTTGAAAAAGAATCCGAAATCAGGGCTGTTTTTTCAAATATGCACCGTATGTTTATTGACATCGGAGCAAAAAACGTGGATAATGTTAATATGAATATTCTCTCAATGGGAATGTCGGGAGATTATAAATATGCAATTCTCGAAGGCGCAAATCTTGTCAGAGTCGGTTCTGCGATTTTTGGTATGAGAATTTACAGATAATTAGGAGGAATTACAAATGGGATTCAAAGAAAAGCTTAAGCAGTTTATCAGCGTAACGGATGATGATTATATCGACAGCGCAGAAGGTGAATACACTGACGATTTTGATTTTGAGCCTGCTGCAGCTGAAGCAGCTCCCGTTACCCGTCAGTCATCGCAGAGAGTGAGAAGCGAAAAGACCAACGCAGGCGCAAACAATGTTGTTAATATCAATTCTTCAAAACCGGCTTCAAACCAGCCCAAGCCCCATGTTGTTTTTCAGAAGATTGACAGATTTGAAGAAGTGGGAGAGGTTGCAAATATTCTTAACGAAAAAAGAATAGTCATTCTTAATCTTGAAACCTGCCCCAACGATGTTTCACAGAGAATCATTGATTTCCTTTACGGCGTTGCATATGCCAACCACGGTGATTTCAAAAAGGTTGCAGGCAGAGCATACATTATAACACCTTATAACGTTCCAGTGTCCGGTGAGCTTCTTGATGAAATCAGCGGAAATATGGGCGATGAACAGTATTAATTTAAAAGAGAGGAAAAGTGAATATTATGCTCAGTACAGAACAGATTTTGAACGCAAAATTCACTCCCGTCAGCAAGGGTACATACAGTGCAGAAGAGGTTGATTCATTCCTCAAGAGTGTTGCTGTTTCTTATGAAAATTCATTGAACGAAAACAGAGAGCTTATCAAGAAAATCAGCATTCTTGCAGATAAAATCGAAAGCTACCGTAACGATGAAGAGGCAATAAAGCTTGCTCTTCTTGATGCTCATAAAATGGCTGAAAACGTAAATAAGAGCGCAGCTGAAAAGGCAGATGTTCTTGTTTCAGATGCTGAAAATAAGTCAAAGATAATTCTTGACGGCGCAAACAGACAGGCAGCGCAGACAATTGACGATGCAAGAGAAAAGGCAAAGGAAATTGTTGATAATGCAAGAACAGCCGTTGCTTCTCTTACTGAAAGAGCACAGATTGAAACTGACCGCACTATTTCCGAAGCAAAAGCAAAGGCAGCAGAAATTGTTGCAAATGCAGAAGAAAAGGGCAGAGAAATTATCGGTACAAGCAAGCAGTCCTTTGAGTATTATTCAGCAGAACTTGAGAAAATCAAGGACGAAACCTCAAAATTCAAAGCGTCAATTGAAGAAGTCTGCAAAGGTCAGCTGACTCTTCTTGGCAGTATTCCAGTTTCATTTGTTCCTGAAGCTGCAATAACCGTTGAAGAACCTGCAGTGATTTCTGAAAAAGTTGAGACGGAAGAGATTGTTGCTTCAGATGAAATTGAAGAAGAAGTGTCAGAGCCAGCAGAGGAGACTTTTGACGATATTATCGCAGAGATTGAAGAAGATGTAGCAGAAGAAGAGCATGATCCTTCAGCTATTGCTCTTATGGCAGAAATCAACGGTCTTGCTGATGATGTTATGTCGGGTACAGAAGCTGCTGTTGAAGCTCCCGTTGAGGAAATTGAAGCAGAATCCGAAGAATTTGAAGCAGAAGATGTTAATGAAGAGCCTGAATATGAAGAAATTGAAATTTCAGATGATGACGATGACCTTTTCAGCATGATTGAGGATATGGGTTTTGAGGATATTCCCGAGGTTGATTCAATTCCCGCAAGCCTTGATGATTTGATTCCCTCTGTTCCTGTTGCAGAAGATGCTGCAGATGAAGAAGAGGAAGAAATTCAGATTGAACTTGAAGCTGATGAAGACGAAGAAGATGATGACGATGAATTTGACGGCTTTAAGATTGATCTTGATGAAATTACCGATGATAACGATGATGAAGATGACGATATAACATCCCTTTTCGATTCACTTTTTGACGATTGATATATTTGAGAGGTTTATATGTTTCAGGCGATATCTCTGGCGATTGTTGCCGCTTTAACCGTAATAGACAGACTGACCAAATATGCGGCGGTTATGACTGTTAAGGTTGACGGACCCAAAGAGTTTCTTTTCGGGCTTTTTCAGTTTTCTTATGTCGAAAACACAGGCGCTGCATTCAGCATGTTTTCCGATAAAACAGAGATTTTATCTGTTTTAACTGCTGTTTTGATTGTTGCAGCTCTCGTTGTTCTGGTGAGGAAAATGTTAAAGTCAAAAATACTCAATGCGGCATTAATCCTTGTAATTTCCGGCGGTATAGGGAATCTTATTGACAGAATCGCTTACGGTTATGTTATTGATTTTATTGAGCCGCTGTTTATTCAGTTTGCAGTTTTTAATTTTGCGGATTGCTGTATAACTGTCGGAGCATTTATCGTAATCGCCTATGAAATTTATGAGATAATTTCGGAACGAAAGAAAAAGGCAGAGAAACATGATTGAGCCCATTAAATCAATTGAATATAATGAGTCTGTCTTTATTGTTGCCGATGATGATTGTGTCGGTAACCGTATTGACAGAATCCTTTCAGATATTTTGAGCGAATATTCGCGTTCATTTGTGCAGAATCTGTTTGCCGACGGATTGGTATTCTGCAACGGAAAGCAGGTTTCAAAGAGCTTCAAACTGAAAAAAGGGGACAGACTCGAGTTTACTGTTCCGGAGCCTAAAGAAATCTCGCTTGAGCCCCAAAACATTCCTCTTGATATTATTTATGAGGATAACGACCTTCTTGTGGTCAATAAACCGCGCGGAATGGTTGTTCATCCCGCCCCCGGCAACTATGATTCAACTCTTGTCAATGCACTTTTATGGCATTGTAAGGACAATCTTTCGGGGATAAACGGTGTAATCCGTCCGGGAATAGTCCATCGTATTGATAAGGATACCAGTGGACTTCTCCTTGTTGCTAAAAATGATAATGCGCATATTTCTCTATCACAGCAGATAAGTGTTCATTCGCTGGACAGAGAATACCGAGCTGTTATTCACGGACATCTTAAAGAGCTTGAGGGGATCGTTGATGCTCCAATAGGCAGAAGTCCGAATGACCGTAAAAAAATGTGCGTTATAAACCAAAATTCAAAAAACGCAGTTACGCATTATAAAGTTTTAGAGGAATACAAGGATTTTTCTTTTGTTGCTTTGAAGCTCGAAACAGGCAGAACACATCAGATAAGAGTTCATATGGCATATCTTGGTCATCCCGTTGCGGGAGACCCTGTTTACGGACCGAAAAACGGAGTTGTTTCGCTTGGCGGTCAATGCCTTCATGCAGGGCTAATCGGCTTTGTTCATCCTTCAACCGGTGAGCATATAAAGCTTGAAGCTCCGCTTCCCGATTATTTTACGGATTTTATTGGGAGAATTAAAAAATAATGGATAATAAAAAATCACTTTCAAATTGGCTTATTGTTTCGGATATTGACGGAACTCTTAATAATAAATTCCGCTGCTTACCCGAGCGAAATGAAAACGCCATTCAGAGGTTTGTTTCAATGGGCGGCAGGTTTACTCTTGCATCGGGCAGAAATCCGCAGTCTATGAAAAAACATTTCACTCGTCTTCCTATAACAGGAACACCTGCTGTTGTTATGAACGGCGCAGGTATTTATGATTTTCAGAAAGATGAAATGATTTATTTCAGCGCAATGAGCAGCGAGGGAATGAAGCTTGCGGTTGAAGCTGCAAAGAAATTTCCGATGGTTGATGTTATCATTGTTGCAAAGGATATAATATATATCACCGGTACAGGCTGGTTTGGTAAGCTGTTTGTTGCCGCTGATAAGCTTGACCACAAACACATAAGGAATATTGATGATGTTCCTAAGAAGAATTGGGGAAAGGTTATTTTTTCGGGAATCCCGATGCATATTTCAAAGGTTAAAAAGCATTTTACCTCAATGTCAGATCCCGATTTAACCTTGATGTCATCGTCAATCGCAAGCTTTGAAATTCTTGCAAGAAATACTCATAAAGGAACAGCGGTTTTAAAGCTTGCTGAAATTATCGGAATTGATAAATCTCATACAGGCGCTATCGGTGATTATTTTAACGATTACGATATGCTTAAGAGCGTAGGTGTTCCTGCATGCTGCGGTCAAGCACCGAAGGAGCTAAAAGAAGCATCTGAATTTGTTGCATGCCATTGCAATAACGGTGCTGTTGCTGATTTCCTTGAATACATCGAAAAGAAAGAAAACTAATCTGAAATCAAATATATACAGGAGGTATCTGCTATGGATGCAGCTATCAGAAAACAGTTAAAAATCAAAGCATGTAAAGCAAGAATGGGAATCATTGAAGGTGTTTTCAACGCAAAGTCGGGTCATCCCGGCGGTTCACTCTCATGTGTTGATATTGTTACCTATCTTTATTTTAATCACATGAATGTTGATCCCCGGAATCCTCAAAAGGAAGACAGGGACAGATTTGTTCTTTCAAAGGGACATGCGGCTCCGGCTCTTTATTCTGTTCTTGCCCTTAAGGGATTTTTCCCTGCTGAAAATCTTAAAACTCTCCGTAAGAGCGATTCAATGCTTCAGGGTCATCCCAGCATGAAGTATACTCCGGGTGTTGATATGTGCACAGGCTCTCTCGGTCAGGGTGTCTCAACTGCATGCGGCATGGCTCTTGCAGCAAAGCTCGGAAATAAAGCTTACAGAGTTTATACAGTCCTCGGCGACGGTGAAATTCAGGAAGGTCAGGTTTGGGAAGCTGCTATGTTCGCATCGGCAAAGGGTCTTGATAATCTTGTTGCTGTTGTTGATAATAACGGTCTTCAGATTGACGGTAAAATTTCAGAGGTCAATTCACCTTATCCCATCGCTGAAAAGTTCAAATCCTTTGGTTGGAATGTCATCGAAATCTGTGCTCACAGCTTTGACGAAATTGATGCAGCATTTAATGCAGCTGCAGAATTTAAGGGCAAGCCTTCGGTTATCGTTGCAAACAGCGTTAAGGGAAAAGGCGTTTCATTTATGGAAGATCAGGTTTCATGGCATGGTACAGCTCCCAACGCAGAGCAGTATGAGCAGGCTATGAGCGAACTTACACAGGCTCTTGCAGAGCTTGAAGCCTAATGAAAGGATCGGTGAATAAAATGGCAGATATTATTAAAACCGCAACCCGTGATGCATACGGAAAGGCTCTTGTTGAGCTTGGCGATATAAATGATAAGGTTGTTGTTCTTGATGCCGACCTTGCAGCGGCAACAAAAACAGGTATGTTTAAAAAGGCTCACCCCGAAAAATTCTTTGATTGCGGTATTGCCGAAAGTAATATGATGGGCATTGCAGCCGGTCTTGCAGCTTCGGGTTATACTGTTTTTGCAAGTACATTTGCAATGTTTGCTGCAGGCAGAGCATATGAGCAGGTAAGAAATTCAATCGCATATCCTCATCTTAATGTTAAAATCGGTGCAACTCACGCAGGTATTTCTGTCGGTGAAGACGGTGCAAGCCATCAGTGCTGCGAGGATATTGCTCTTATGCGTGCAATTCCCGGTATGACAATTATCAATCCTGCTGATGATGTTGAAGCAAGAGCAGCTGTTCTTGCGGCAGCTGAATATGAAGGCCCTGTTTATATGAGATTCGGACGTCTTGCCGTTCCCAGAATCTTTGATGAAGATTATAAATTTGAGTGGGGCAAGGCTGTTGTTCTTAATGAAGGAACAGACGTAACAATCTGCGCAACGGGTCTTATGGTTAATGAAGCGATTGAAGCTCAGAAAATTCTCGCAGAGCAGGGCATAAGCGCTGAAGTTATCAATGTCCACACAATCAAGCCTCTTGATGCCGAAACAATTCTCCGTTCGGCAGCTAAAACAGGTGCAATCGTTACAGCTGAAGAACACAGCATTATTGGTGGACTCGGCAGCGCAGTTGCAGAGGCAGTTTGTGAAACAGCAAAACCCGTTCCCGTTGTTAAGCTTGGTGTTAACGATGTATTCGGAAAATCAGGCCCCGCAGTTGAACTTCTTCATATTTACGGACTTGATGCACAGAATATAGTTGAAAAGGCAAAGCAGGCCGTTTCAATGAAATAACGTTGATTTCAAATGAAAGGAACCTGTTTTTACGGGTTCCTTTTATTGAGTTACGGTTGCTGTAAGAGGTGTTGGATTTGGAGCATGCCGAAGGGAAGAGAATTTCAAAAAGAATGAAAACAGTGCTTGCATGTGTGGCGACGCTGATAGCTGTTATATGTTTTGTTGTTATTGTCAGTCAGTTGATTGGCGGAACAAAGGCGGAGAATAACAGTATTATCGTTTACCGTACAGCGGGTGAAATTTATGTGCGCATCGGTGACAAGGAGCGTACGGTTTCAGATTTGAGCGCAGACGAATTTAAATGTGACGAAGAAAATGAAAGAGTATTTTTTACGGTTGAATCTTCGCAGGAGGACGGACTTTATGACCTTTATTTTATTCAGAAGCACAGAAGTGAAATTCTTGAGCCGAAAATAATTGATGTCGGTGTAGAGAAAAATTTTGACTTGGTTTCAGGAAAAGTATATTATCTGAAAAAGAATAAAGATGCAGGCGCATATGACGGCTGTGTTTGCGATATAGATAGCAGCAAAATTGAAACTTTTTCTGTTAATGTTGACGGCGTATTTGCACTTAAAGGTGCAGAAAAGCTTTATTTTACAAAAATGCACGGTACTAATAAAGTTCTTTATTCTTACAAAGACGGAACTCCCGAAGAAATCTGTCGTGATATCGTTAATATTTTCTGTTACAACAGTGCCGAAAAGCCTCATATTATTTTTGAAAGAAAATCCCAGATTAATACGGGGATGACAGAGCTTTTTGTTGCATATACCGAAGGTGAACCCGAAATGATTTGCGATAACACATATACTGTTATGTTTGACGATTATTCGGCAGGCGGAAATCTGTATTATTTCACTTCGGGGACCGAAAGTATTTCGTGGACTGCGGTTATTTCTGATGAATATGCGGAAAGCGATAAAACCGTTACAAAACCCAAAAGAGATAACTTTTTTGCGATTCTCGGTATTTCTTCAGAATATAATGAAGCGTTCCGTGAATATCAGGATAAGCTTGTTCGCGATGAAATAAGGGCAGCACTTAATGAATCTGTAAAAAACGGCGATTTTTCTGCGCCTGTATTTACTGCATTCGCATATAATTCGCAGGGTACTTTCAAAATAGCAGAAAAAATTGACCCAAGAAATGTTTGCAGTGTTTCAGATTTCGGTGTGCCTAAAATAATTTATGAAAATACGCAGATTGTTTCCAATCAGACGGATATGGCAACTCTTGTGAGCATTGCACAACGCAGTACGATGTCAGAGGTCATTGAATATGCACGCTCTGTTGTTGACGGCAGCGTTAAATCTCTCGGGCTTGCATTTGCGGCATGCGGAGAAAATGGCGCAGTATGCTATGAACTTAAGGGCTATGATAACAGAAAAACCCTGTTTGATTTTTCTGAAAACGGCTCGAGAATTTATGCTTTTGTCCGCGATTTGCAAGGTGAGCGTTTGAGTCTTTATACAAACAGTCTTAACGACAGTCTCATGCCGTCTGCAAGCTTTAATGTTGATAACGGACTTTCAAGCTACCATATGCTTAACGATACAGTTATTTATCTTAAAGCAGATTTGGGAAAAAACACAGGTGATTTGTATTCATATGACGGCGAAAGCAGTGTTAAGCTTTCAAATGCCGCAAACGCCTTTACGGTTGAAAATACCGATGATGTTATAATCTTAAAAGGACATGATTTAAGCGGCACGCATCCGACTGCGGATTATTATATCTGCGCCGAAGATGAAGAACAGCTTATCGGCAGTGATATTATTGTTTCAAGTTTTGCTTATACCGAAAACGGTAAGGCCGCTTATATTTGCGGAGAAGAAAACGGAAATTTGCTTGTGGTTTACAGCAAAGGCAGAAGTGCTGTGGTTGCAGAAAATGTTGATGAAATAATTTTGTTTGAATGATGCTGTTTTGCAGCGGAAAGGGTGTTTTGAATATGGGTTCAGAAAGCATTTTGAAAAAATCGGTAATAGGAGGGTTCAAAAAGGAAGGTGTGCTCAATTATGTTGAGCAGCTTCAGACTGAAATTGTTTCTCTCCGAAAAGAGCTCAATGAGTGTTCATCATATAAAAAAGAGCTTGAAAATGTAAGCAACGCAAAAACAAATGCAGAAAATGAAATGCTTGAGTTTAAAGCGGAAAATAGTGCTCTTAAAGAAAAGGTCAGCCTTCTTGAAGCTGAAAACAAAACTCTTATTGAGCAGAATGCAACAGTATCTCTCAAATTTGAAGAGGCAGACAGCAAGCTTAAGCTCTATGAAGAAAAAATTGCAGCTATTGAAGAGAAATTTGCCGAAATCGAAAAGAACTATCAGTTGTATGGCGATGTTATAGGTAACGCAAAGGATTCGGCGGCGGAAATTTCCGGCAGAGCTAAAAGCGCAATTGAAAATGCACGGAATGACATTTCAAATGCAAACGACCGCATTAAAACAGCTTGCGTTAATTTCACAAGCTCTGTTGATTCTCTAAAAGCAGGAGTAGAAAATCTTTTGGAAACTCTTTCTTCTATTGTTGAGAATATAGGTTCCGAGGAAGAATAATATGGCTGAATTTAACATAAACATTAGTGAGATAAAAAAATTTGTATCCAAATTAAAAGCGGGCGACAGAGTTTTGCTTAACGGAACGGTATATACATCAAGAGATGCTGCTCATAAAAGAATTTTTCAGCTTCTTGATTCGGGCGAGAAATTACCGTTTAATCTTGACGGCGCTTGCATTTATTTTGCCGGTCCTACTCCCACACCTGACGGAATGGTAATCGGTAGCTGCGGACCGACAACCGCAAGCAGAATGGATGTTTATTCTCCGAGGCTTCTTGACCTTGGTCTTGCAGCTATGATTGGAAAGGGTGAAAGGAACAAAGCGGTCTGTGATGCAATAGTCAGAAACAAGGCTGTTTATTTCTGCGCAATAGGCGGTGCCGGTGCCCTTTATGCCAAACAAATCAAAGCCTGCGAAGAAATTGCATTCAAGGATTTGGGGTGTGAGAGCGTAAAAAGGCTTGAACTCAAAGATTTCCCCGTTATAGTTGCCATTGATTCCCATGGCGGCAACCTGTTCAAATAAATAAGGAATGAAAAACGCTTTCTCGATTTGAGAAGGCGTTTGTTTTTTGGTGATATTATGTTTATTATTTATTTTACCGTGTTCATAACACTTGCGGTTGGTTTTGTTAACGGTATGACTGATGCGCCGAATGCAATCGCCTCAAGTGTGTCTACAGGATGTATGAAGCTGAAAAACGCGGTTATTGCGGCTGCAGCAGCAGATTTTTCAGGAGCAATGGTTATCGGTGCATTCAGCAATAAAGTTTCGGAAACAGTTATGAATATAGCCGATTTTGGTGATGATAGGAAAATTGCAGTTATTTCACTTTGCGCGGCAATGTGCTCTGTTGTAATATGGGCGGTTACTGCGTGGCGATTTGGAATACCGACAAGTGAAAGCCATGCACTTATAGCAGGTCTTACAGGTGCAGCGGTTTCGGTCAACGGCGGTTTTTCGGGAATTGACCTGTTTGAGTGGAATAAAGTAATAAAAGGACTTTTTGTTTCAGTTGTTATTGGATTTGTCGGAGGATTTGCCGTATCAAAACTAACATCGTTTATTTTCCGAAACACAGAAAAAAAGAAATCAGAGAGAATATACAGAATATCACAAATAATATCAAGTATGATTATGGCGTTTATGCACGGAGCACAAGATTCACAGAAGTTTGCGGGAATTCTTTCCTTGATACTTTCTGTTTCGAATGCAGGAGGAATAGCTTTTAGTGATTCGTTATTTCCGCTCGCAATATCATCCGCTGCTATTGCTGCAGGCACTGCGATGGGCGGTGACAGAATAATAAAAACGATAGGTAAGGATATGGTTGAGCTTCGCGTTGACCAAGGGTTTTCTTCTGATTTGTCCGGTGCACTATGTCTTTTTATTTCAACTCTTCTTGGTTTCCCTGTAAGCACAACGCATACAAAAACTTCAGCTGTAATCGGAGTGGGATTTGCCGACGGCATTAAATCTGTTAATCGTAAAGTTGTATGTGAAATGGTTGCAGCGTGGCTTTTTACGTTTCCCGGGTGTGGGCTTATTGGTTGGGCGATTGCCTATATATTTATGAAGATAATATAAAAATCAGTCTGCAATTTAAACTGCAGACTGATTTTTATATTATTCGTTTGTTTTAAATGCATTTGTTTTCTGAAAACAAACATATATAATGTATAATATGTCAGAAATCAGAATTCCGTAAACATACCCGAAATAAAGAATGGATGCAAAAGAAAGAACAAAGAATATAACGGAAACGGGAGAGGAGAATGCTTTTTTTATCTCTTTCCACTCAATGCTTTCCCATACACCGACTATCATAACAACTGCAAGTGAATGAAGCGGGATCCTTTCAACTGACGGTATCAGCAGAACTACAAGGCATAAAACGAATGAACCTATGCTCGAAATCCATTTATTGTTTTTTCTTTTTGTTCCGTACGGAAGCAAAAGTCCGAGTGATGTTCCGAAAACGGTGTTAATCATTGCGCTTAACCTGCAATCTGAATTATCGGCATTCTTTTTTTGTAAAGCAAAGCTGCAGACAAAGAAAAGAGCGATTCCGCAGGCAATTGCGGCGAAAAAGTTGATTTCACCGTCTGAAAAAAAGAAGATTCGCTCTGTTGATTTATCAAAAATATAAATGCTGCCGATTTCATTGATTGCTGTTTTAAAATCAGAGGGATTAAGGAACAGGTTGAGGATAACGGTAACGATAACAGCTGTAAAAGGGGCTTTGAGATAAGTACAGAGCTTTTTAAATTTCCTGGGAAAAGTTATCATAATAACCATAACAACCGTTCCGTAAAGAACACCTCTCCAATTCGGATGGAAACCAAGCGAAAGATAGGAAGCTATCATTTCTCTAACCGTATTTCCGCTTGCTCCGATTCCGAAATAATGCGTTGTAAGCATAACGGTAACGCTTATGGCTGTTGAAAGCATTATGCCTGCGGTAACGGGATTATCATGTGTTTTAAATTGCTTCGGTAAAAAGTAAAAAATAATTGAGATGATTCCGCATATAAAACATGCCAGAGATACTGTTGCCAATCCGTAGCTGTGAGCAGCAAACATCAGGATAAGAAATGCTGCATATGCAGGCATGATTTTTTTTTGAGCATCTTTGTTGCCAAGAAGCGATGCAAAAGAAGCAAACAAGAATCCGTACAAATAATGAAAACCCATGAAAACGGCTGAGCTTACCGATATCGGTAATACGGACGTAAAAACAGTCAGTGTTTGCAGCATATAATCTTTGATAAGTTGTTTTTTTTCTGCTTTCAAAACAAGTAGACTCCAATCAGAAAAATTCTTATATTAGTTTACATTAATTTTCTTAATGATACAAGCAGTTTTGAAAATTTTTTCCTTAAAGTATAGTAAATTTATAAAAATTATGATAAACTACTTAAGATTAAGCATTAATTTAAACGGAGATACCGCATGAACAGTAAAAAGATTAAAAAAATTGCAACATGGATTGTTGTTCCGCTGATGGCAGCCATATTTATTCTTGATATTGCAACTGTTGTAATCGGTAACAGCTATTGCCGCAAATATTCATTCAATAAGGAGAAATTTGAATATGAAAACGGTGATGACAGAATCCATTTTCTCAACACCGCAAATTCAGATTCAATCCTGATTGAAAGCAACGGAATGTTTGCACTTATTGATGCAGGAGAGGGAGATAACAATCCAAGACGTAAAACCGAATATAAGGGATATGAAAAAGAAGTTGTTGAGTATATAAAAAAAGTATGCAAAACTGAAAACAGCGTGCATCTTGATTTTATTCTCGGAACCCATTGCCACTATGACCATATAGGCTCATTTCATGCATTGATAACTGATACGGATATTTCAATCGGAAAGGCATATTTCAAAGAATTTAATCCTATTATCGCAAAGGATTACGAAATTGAAAGATGGAAGATAGACGAAACCTATAATCAGATTATTGATGATTTGAATAAGAGAAATATCCCTGTTATCAGCAATCTTCCGAATGAATCATTTGTATTTGGTGATTTCTCAATTCAGTTTTATAATACGGTAACTCCCGATTCGCTCGAAGGAAAAGGGGAGAATGCTTCAAGTATCGGAGTGAAGATAACAAAAGGGAAAAAAACTGCGTTCCTTGCAGCTGATATAACCGCATCAACAGGGCTTGAAGATATGCTCGCAGATAAGATTGGCGATGTTGATATTCTTAAAATCGGTCATCACGGCTATTATGGCTCTTCATCATCGGGTTTTCTCAAAACTCTCAATCCTGAAATTGCAATTGTTACAAATCAGCTCGGAAAGGTATATCCGAATGTTAAATGGAACCTGACAATGAAAGCAAAAGTGCCTTTTTTTGCAACATACGATAATAACGGAATTATAATCACTTTTTCCGACAGCGGCGATTTGATTATGACAAATGATATACATTAACAGTTAAATATTAAAGATTTATTAAATCACTCTTTAAAAAATTGACATTTTTCTTTTATGTTGATAATATAAAAATGTATGCGATTAAAAAATATTTATGTGAATGGAAAAGATTATGAATTTGACTTGTTATGATTATTTGAAGGTTTCTGCAAAGAAAACTGGAGATTTTAATGCCGTTCTTGCTTTCGGAAGCAAAACAAAGCTATCGAAGATTTTGAGAGATATTGATGCACTGGCTGCGTATATCAACTCAATCGGTATTAAGCAGGGTGATGTTGTTACTGTATTTCTTCCAAATGTTGTTCATGCATTCACAACCTTCTATGCACTTAATAAGATAGGCGTAATTGCCAACATTGTTCATCCGCTGACATCTCCTGAAGGTCTTAAGGAAAATATTGAAACAACAAAATCAAAGGCGATCTTTATTCTTGATATTCTCGCAGCAAAATATGCCGGAGTCCTTAATGCAAACGGATTTCCCTGCATAGTCTGTTCAAACTCCGACTATATTATTGCACCCGTTGTTCCTGCTTTCAAGGTTTTTGAAAAAGTAAAGGGCAAGGGGATTAATGAGTTTAAAAACAGCATCAAATATACAAAAGCTCTTTCAATCGGTTCTTCACGCAAGGCAGTTGAATGCCATGACGGCTCAAGAACTGCAGTTTATCTTCACGGCGGCGGAACAACCGGTAAGAGCAAAACAATTATGCTTTCAAGCAATAACCTTAACAGTCTTGCCGAAAAGCTTAATACACTTGACGTTCCCCATAAAGCAGGCGATGAATATTCGCTTATGGTTCTGCCGATTTTCCATGCTTTCGGTCTCGGAATTGCAATGCATTTCCCGCTGACACACGGTTTTACATCTATTCCGATGCCTCAATTTAACGCTGAAAGTGCCAACAAATATCTTAAGAAGCATAAGGTTACTTTTCTTCTCGGTGTTCCAAATATGTTTAAAAAGATGATGGAATCCGAAAGCTTTGAAGGACCGCATCTTAAGAATCTCCGTCTTGTTTTCTGCGGAGGTGATTTCCTTTCGGAGCGTCTTGTCAAAGAGTTTAATAAAAAGGTTGCAAAATACGGCGGAAAAGGAAGACTTTTCAGAGGCTACGGTTTAACGGAAGTGTCGTCGGTATGTACGGTTAATACTTATGAAAACAGTCGTGAAGATTCAATCGGTAAGGCTCTTGGCGATATTACCGTTGAAATCTGGGATGAAATGAAGAAAAAGCTTCCCGCCGGTCAGACAGGCGAAATTGCAGTCAGAGGCGATACTGTTATGCAAGGTTATTATAACGGTGACGATACCGTTAAGGATGACGGAATATATATTGATAAATCCGGTAATCGCTGGGTGCTTACGGGTGATCTCGGTTATATGGATTCTGACGGATTTGTGTTTTTTACAGGCCGTAAAAAGCGCATGATAATTATTTCGGGATATAATGTTTATCCTGCTGATATTGAAAATGTTGTTCTTGAGCTTCCGTTTATCGGTGAAGCATGTGCCGTTCAGGGTTATCAGAAAAACAAGCCCTGCGTCAAGCTTTGTGTAACACTTAATCAGCCAATGAACAGCAACGACGCAATTGACAAGATTCAGGCGTATTGCAAAAAGAACCTTGCCAAATTTTCGTGTCCCAGAAAAATTGAGATTATGGATAGCTTTCCAAGAACCAAAATGGCGAAGGTAGATTTTATAAAGCTTTCGGATAAGTATAATCCCGAAGAAAATAAGTGAGGAATAAAATTATGAGCAAACAGATAAGAACACCCGTGCAAGGGGATAAAGTTGCAGTTATGAAAACTACTCTCGGAGAAATAAAGATTCTTCTTTTTCCCGATGCAGCGCCCAAAGCTGTTGAAAATTTCATAACACATGCAAACAACGGTTATTATACAGGAATAATCTTTCACCGTGTAATTCCCGATTTCATGATTCAGGGCGGAGATCCTACCGGCACCGGCAGAGGCGGCGAGAGCATTTGGGACAAGAGCTTTGAGGATGAGTTCAGTGTTGATTACCATAATATCCGCGGTGCGCTTTCAATGGCAAATGCAGGTCCCGGGACAAATGGAAGCCAGTTTTTCATTGTTCAGGCAAGGGAAGTTGACAGCGGACTTCTTTCGCAGATGGAACAGCTTTCAGACAGAGGATTCCCCACCGAATGCGTTGAAGATTATAAGGAGCTCGGCGGCACTCCCTGGCTTGATTTTAAGCACACCGTTTTCGGACAGGTTATCGAAGGAATGGATACAGTTGACGCAATTGCAACGGTTAAAACCGGTTTCGGAGATAAGCCGATTGAAGATGTTGTTATTCTCGGCATAGATATTAAAGAGGTATAAAAGATAATATGCCCCCAAAAAATTATCCGATAAGATAATTTTTCGGGGGCATAATGTTTTAGTTAAAAGATATTTCCAACGATTCTTGCAATAAGTCCGCCGTATCTGTCAATCATAGCAAAGAGAAAATCCATAAATCCGAAGTCAAGAATGAAGTCATTACTGTCATCGGTTGCTTTGTCTGCATTAAGGGTGAAGCCTTCGGTATATACTATACCGCCTTCGCCGAAAATCTCTGCTCTTATGTAGCCTTTGATAACATTTTCGTAATCATTAAGGTCAAATGCTGTGTCGTCAGCCTTTGTTGTTGCGATAAGCTTGCCGTCTGAAATCCAACGAATAATAAGTGCGTTATCTGTATCAATTGTTATTGTATCTTCAGCATCGTTTACTGTGATTGAATTGATAGCAGGCCTTGTTTCAGTTGCGAGATATCCGTTGTCGTCAAGTGAAGTATAACTGACACCAACGTTGCCGTCATCAGAGGAGCTTTCAATTTCTTTGCGCTCGGCATCATATTGTGCAACAAGCTCTGTAAGTGTTTTGTAAAGCTCGGTTTCACCGTAATATGTTCTGATTCCCTCTGCAATCTGTGCCATTTCGTCACGGTTTGCAATGCATGTGCTCTGCGGAAGAATTTCGCCGTTAAGGAGAGCTTTTTTGATATTTTCAGATGTTTTTGTTTGAGCGAGAACAATAAGGCTGCCGGTATCAATTTTATCAAGCTGATGCGCATCACTTGTTGCAATTGCAGTTACTGTTTTACCTTTTTCTGCTGCCTTTGTAAGCATGATATCCCAGAGCTTTCTGTCATATCTTGTTCTGCCGTCGCCCTTGCTGTTAATATCAATGCCGATGCATGAATCGTATTTGTTGATGTAGCCGTAAAATTTGTTTATATAGTAGTTGTACGACCAGTTGTCCATGTTATAAGCATCTTCCTGATAAAGCTCATAACGTGCCTGAGTATATTCACCGGGATGGTTGATAACCGAAACACCGCCTGCCTTATCAACGCCTGTGATTGCGTTGCGGTAACCGCTGGGCATATTATCGTTAAACTCTGCAAACCAGCTGTTAACATGTGCGTTTATTGAAACTGCGTTGTTTTCAACACCATAGGGAATACGGAGGATCTCGTGTCCGTCCTCGGTAACAAGATAATCGTCAACGCCGTTGTTAATCATTTCGTATTTTACGCCGTTTGCGAATGCGCCTTTTTGCTCAAGGTAATCAAGATTTCCGTCTGATTTTCCGAAAATGGTCATAACGGTTGTGATGAATTTTGAGCCGAGAGTGCTGTCGGTCCAGCTCATATCTGAAACGCCGTGGTCTGTAATAGAAACAACGTCAAATCCTGTTTCATAGTGTCGCTCGATTGATTCTGTAAGAGTATCATCACCGTCGCTTGCGTTGGTGTGGGTGTGAAGCGCCGTTTTATACTGATTGACTGTTTCCCAATTGATGTTTGTATAGGGGTTGGTGATTGTGTAGCCGTCGTTGTCGGTATTGTTTGCTGCAAAAGCAAAAGGAACGCTTGTGAAAAGCATTGCAGCAGCAAGAAGAACGGTAAGTGATTTTTTGAAATTCTTCATTTTTATTAACCTCCGATAGTTTATTTTTTGACGGAATTTAATGAAGGTATTATAGCAGAGTTTAAAGCTTTTGTAAATACTTAACAAAAAAATAGAGCTATTTTTGGCAATGGATTTTAATGTTGAAGTTTGATATTTCCTCATTAATATGATATTATATATTATATTTGTAAAGAAAGGAAAATATATATGGTTATAATCAGAAAAATATGGTCCGTAATAACCCTACCGCTGTTGATAATTACTTTACTTACAAGTCCCGTTGCAAAAAGCTCTGAAACGGCAGAACTTGTTTCAAAGAATACCTTTGTCTTTGAAAAGGCGCTCCTTATGGGTCAGGGTATTACTACTGACGGCGAATACTATTACACAAGTGGCTCTATATCTGCTCTTAACCTTACTGCACTTGCAAAGTTCACTTTTGATGATATGGAGCTTGTTGACAGCCATGTCAATCCTCTTCCCGATAAGTGTGAGGAAAGAAAGAATAACCATATTGGCGGAATCAGTGTTTATAACGAAAAGATTTATGCATCGGTTGAAGACGGTGATGATTACCTTTATCCCTGTATAGTTGTTTTTGATTGTGAAACACTTGAGCCGACAGGGGAAATATATGACCTGCCGCGTGAGATTTTTGATGACGGTGTACCTTGGTGTGCGGTTGACCGCGAAACAGGTTATCTTTATGCATCGAAATGGACTGATATTAATTCCGTATATGTTTATGATACTTCGTCTTCAATGAAGTTTGTCAGAGAAATAAAGCTTTCCGAAACAATTCACCGAATTCAGGGCGGAGAGTTTTATAACGGTACACTTTATCTTTCAAATGATATTGAGGATAACGGAAACAACAAAAACATTCTCAGCGTTGATATTAACAGCGGAAATGTGGAAATTGCTGCTGTCAGAGATGTCGGCGGAGATAATGTTGAAGCAGAGGGTTTGACCTTCTGGCCTTCAGATGACGGTTCTGTAATGCATGTTCTTGACTATAATAAGGTGATTGGAATTTTTGTTCATCATTATGATGTTGATTTTTGAGGAGAAGCAACATGAAATTCAGCGATGTACATATCAGAGATCCGTTTGTTTTGCCTTATGACGGTAAATATTATCTTTACGGAACAAGAGGTTCAACTGCATGGACTAAAGCCGAAGGCCTTGATGTATATGTGAGTACTGATCTTGAAGACTGGACCGATGCCCATGAATGCTTTGCTGTTCCTCAGAATTTCTGGGCGGATAAAGAGATCTGGGCTCCCGAAGTACATCATTATAACGGTTCATTTTATATGTTTGTTACATTCCGTTCTGAAGAAAGGGACAGAGCTACGCAAATTTTAAAAAGCGATTCACCTATGGGTCCTTTTCTTCCGTTTACCGAAGACGCAATAACACCAATAGGCTGGCGCTGCCTTGACGGCACATTTTATGTTGATAAAAAAGGCGTTCCGTATATTATATTCTGCCGTGAGTGGCAGCAGGTTAAAGACGGTGAGATTCACGCAATGAAGCTTAAAAAGGATTTAACTGCCGCTGACGGAGAGCCTATACTTTTGTTCAAGGCTTCACAGCCCGACTGGGCGGATAAAACACGAGAAACCTTTATTACTGACGGACCGTTTATGTACCGTACGAAAGATGACAGGCTTCTAATGATTTGGTCAACCTTTACTCCGAAAGGCTATGTTCAGGCGGTTGCTTATTCGGATAACGGAGAAATTAACGGCAATTGGCTCCATGAAAGTCCTATGTTTGAAGAAAACGGCGGACACGGAATGATATTTGATGACTTTAACGGCAATAAGTATCTTATACTGCATTCGCCTAATGAGAATCCTTACGAAAGACCAATCCTTTTTCCCGTAGTGGAAATAGACGGTTCCATAAAACTTGTTTGAGAGGTAAATACAAATGAAAAAGATAATCAGTCTGTTTCTTGCGGTTTCGATGATGCTTTCAGTTTTTATTCCTGCGTATGCAATTGAAACAGAAGAATCTGTTCATAATGCTGATGAATGTACTAATATTCCTGTTATAATTGTCCGCGGCATGGATTTCGGCGGACTTTATGTTGACTACGGAACGGAAAATGAAAGGTCTGCAATAAATACCGATGCGGGAATGATAATTAAAGGTGTACTTAAAGCGATCGGAACGGGTATAGTGAAGTTCAACCTTGATGAGGTTGTTGACGGTGTTATTGAAATTGTTAACGATATTTTTAAAAACTTTTCAATGGATGAGAACGGAGATTCACTTTATAATGTTGATGTTCCGAAATATCCCGAAAGTGCAGATAATTATGATAATCTTCGCACAGGTGAAGGTTTTGAATACGGTATGGTAAGAACCTGTATTGAAACTTTCGGTGAAGGACATACATATTATGTCAACTATGATTGGCGCCTTGACCCTTATGTTGTAGCGGATGATATTCACGCAGCAGTTGAAACTGCAATCAAAAATACGGGTCACGATAAGGTAAATATCGTTTGCTGCAGCATGGGCGGAATAATGACTGTTGCTTATCTTACAGAATACGGTTACGAAAAGGTTAATCGCTGTTTGTTCATGTCTTCAACTTTCTGCGGTGCGCAGGTTGCATCTGATTTGATGGTCGGCAAGGTTGATATTGCACCTGAAAATCTTTATAATTATTTGAAATATACTGTTTCCGATAATAATGTTCTTTCTTCACTTATTGATATCCTCAATTTTTTCGGCGGATTTGATGTTTTGACAAAGCTTACCGACTATATCCTCGAAAATTATAAAGAAGAGATTTATGATGATGCGATTATTCCGATTTTCGGAAGAATGCTTACTCTTTGGGGGCTTACTCAACCTGAGGATTATGAAAATGCAATTGACTATGTTCTCGGAGGAAGAACAGCAAAAAATGCAGGTTTTCTCAAGCGTACGGATGCTCTTCAGGACATGATGAAAAACAGAACTGCTCTAATCAATGAAATGATTGAAAACGGTGTCGGGATTGCTGTTGTTGCTCATTACGATGCTCCTCTTGCGCCTGTTTATGAGAATGCGGATTTTAACGGTGACAGCATTCTTGAAACATATCAGATGTCCGGCTATGCAACCGTTGCTAAATACGGCGAAACACTCGGCGATAATTACGTTACTGAAAATCCAGAGTATATCTCACCTGACAGAGTGGTTGACCTTTCAACTGCATTGTTCCCTGAATATACTTATATAATTAAGGGTGCACCTCATGTTTCGGGTTCATACGGAACAGATTATGCGGATTTCCTTGTGTGGCTTCTCTCTTATGACGGGGAATTTTACGCAGGTGCAAGCGACGAATACCCACAGTTTATGGTTTCCGATTCTTCACAATCTTTGAAAGCTTTTGATTAAATTTAAAATCCGTTACACCCGACATTTGAGGGTGTAACGGATTATGATTATTTAAGATGTGAAGTATCGTTTATATATTCAAAAGAAATATCTCCGTATGGATTTGTGCCCGGCTTGTAAAAAACAATCTTTGTAACAGCAGTATTTTGAATGCTTATATCAAAAACAGGAGCTTCTTCAAAACCCATAATTGTAAAAATAAGAATGGTAAGAAAAGCCGCATGCGCAACAATCGCAACCTTTTCACCACTTGAATATCTTGAATGCATGTGTTCCATAACTTTTTTTGCTCTGTCAAACATTTCAGCTTCATTTTCAAATGTACTGTGATATACTCTTGGGTCATTTTCGCTGACTCCGTCTGCGAGAACAGCCGTTTTGCAGTAGTTTTTCATTTCGTCAATCGATATGCCGTCATATTCAGGGGAAATTCCGACTTCTGACAGAATAGGTAGGATATAAACAGGTTTTGACGTTTTTTGATGTGTAAGTATTCCGTTAGCCGTGCTTATTGCTCGGATAAGACCGCTGGTATAAATATGGTCAAAATCAATGTTGCAGAGGCTTTTACCGACGAGGTCTGCCTGCATAAGTCCTTTTTCAGTAAGGAGAGGGTCATTTTGTTCTTTTATTGTCAGATTATCTCTGTCATATCCTGCATTGCCCATGCTTTGCCCGTGGCGCACAAGATATAGCTCAAGCTCCGCTATCGGTTTTGATTTTTCCATGTCTTACCTCCGGATGATATGCTCTTTACAATTATTATAGATGAAGAATCTTGACATTGCAACATATTAATAATAAAATATATCAGTAATAATTACAAAGGAATAAAAAACAATGGGGATTTGCTATATTGTCGGCGCAGGTGACTGCAAAGTTATTGATTTTAAAGAGAATACAGATGATTTGGTGATTGCCGCTGACGGCGGATATAAATATCTTTTGTACGCAAATAAAAAAGCTGATATTGTTGTCGGCGATTTTGATTCTCTCGGTGAAATACCGCAAAACGAAAATATAATTAAGTTGAATCCCGTTAAGGATATAACCGATATGCAGGCTGCGGTTGATATCGGAATTGAGAAAGGATACAAAGAGTTTGTTCTTTATGGTGCTCTTGGCGGAAGATTTGACCATTCGCTTGCAAATCTTCAGCTTATTGCAAGTCTTTCTCAAAATGGTAAAAAAGCGTTAGTCCGTGACGGTGAAACAGTAATAACCGCAGTTACGAACGGAAGAATTGAATTTGATGCATCGCATAAAGGGTATATTTCGGTTTTTGCCCATAGTGATATTTGCAGCGGAGTAAATGAAAAAGGTCTTAAATATACCCTTGTTAATGCAGAGCTGAAAAACACATTTCCGCTCGGAGTCAGCAATGAATTTATCGGAATCAAGAGTGAGATATCCGTTGTGAATGGAACTGTGATGGTTGTTTATTCTGTTTGATTTCTTGACATTATTTTGAAATTTGATAAAATAAAATATTATATTTGTATGGAGTGAATTATTATGAAAAAAATTTCCAGTAAATTGCTCTCTGTTATCCTTGCAGCGTTTATTATTTTTACAGCGGCTGTTCCTTCTTTTGCGGCAGACGATTTGCTTTGGGAGCACGTTTGGAACGAAGAGCATGATAACGGTGTTATTCTTTTCCCCGGCAGCAATAACAGCGAGATGAATGTTTCATGGTGTTCCGAAACAAAAAGCGAACCCAAAGTTATTGTTGACGAAGGAATTGTTATTGGTAGCGGTGCTGAAGAATTTAAAGGCTATTGCGTTGCGGCACCTGACGGCGATTATTCCAACAAGGTAACCATTACTGACCTTGAGCCTGGCAAAACATACTCTTATCAGTGTGTAAGTGAAGGCTTTATGTCAAATGTTTATTCTTTCAAAACCGACGTGGATCCCAATACTTTTTCTGCAGTTTATATGACTGATATTCATACAAGTCATGACGATGCCAACGAAAACGGAATTAAAGAAACTGCCGAAAAGTTCAACAGTACTCTCGCTGAAGCTGCATCAAGAAAGAACATATCTCTTCTTCTTTCGGCAGGTGACCAGGCATCCGAAGGATATGAAACCGAATATAAAGGATATTCTTCAGCGCTTGCGCTGAAAAGCTTTCCTGTTGCAACAACAATAGGTAATCACGACCGAAAGGGTATAGCTTATAAAACCTTCAATAATGTACCCAATGAGAGGGAAGACAATCTGGTTGCTTCTTACATTGGCGGAGACTATTGGTTCGTCAAAGGCGATGTCCTTTTCCTTGTTATGGACAGCAACAATGCAAGCGGCATGGATCACAGAGCTTTTATGAAGTCTGCAATCAAAGCTAACCCCGATGTCAAATGGAAGGTTATGATGGCACATCACGACCTTTACAGCGGAAGAATCCCCCGCAGAGAGAGCGAGAATGAGCTTCTTCGAATGATATGGGGACCTCTTTGTGATGAGTTTAAGATTGACCTTATGCTTCTTGGTCACAGCCATTATTATACAGTTACAAATGTTCTTTATAATAATAAAACTGCATCCGATTATTCGGAAATGATGACCAATCCTGCAGGTACCGTTTTTATGGTTTCGGGTTCAATAACAAGACCCAGAACTGATGAAGACCTTGGGCTTAATGAAGAATGGGTTGGTTATGCCAACACTCCCGACCAGAGAATAATTTATAACATTCTTGATTTTACAAAGGATTCGATAACTGTTTCTTCTTATTACAAGGGAGAAAAGGATGCTTTTAACAAGTATTCAATCGTTAAAACTTCAAATGAAGGCGGACATCCCGATCGGCTTATTCCATCATTCTTTGATGCATTTGTAAGATTTGCAGGAACCGTATACGGTTTCTTCAATAATATCGGTGTTTACAGCGACCTTAAAGATGACGGATTTGATGTTGATTTCTTTGAAGTAGTTTTTAATAACTAAAAAACATGCCCTGTAAGGTTTGAGCCTTACAGGGCATTTCTTATATTAAAGACCTGTTTTTTCGTTGATATATTTTCTTGCCATGCAAGCATATTCATAGGGGTTTGCTATTGCGGGATCCTGCTCTGCTTCAACAACTACCCAGCCTTCATAGCCTGCTTCATCAAGAATATCGAAAACCGGAGTGAAGTCAAAATCGCCGTCGCCCGGAACAGTAAATGAGCCTGCTCTTACGCAGTCAAGGAAGCTCCAGCCCTTTTCTTTACCCTCGTTAATAACATTCTGTCTGATGCTCTTGAGGTGAACATGCTTAACTCTGTTAACGTATTTTTTAAGAACTCCGATTGCATCTTCGCCAGAGAATGAAAGATGACCTGTATCATAAAGAAGGTAAACAAGGTCAGGGTCTGTGATTTCCATAAGCTTGTCGATTTCTTCTTCGGTCTGAACACCGGTACCCATGTGATGATGAACTGTGAAATACATGCCTTTTTCTTTTGCAAGTCTGCCCATTTCGTTGAAGCCTTTTGCAATGAGCGCCCACTGTTCGTCTGTGTAAACGGGCTTATCACCGAAGATGCTCAAAGCCTTGCCTTGAATGGAGTTACCTTGTTCCGATGCTCCGATAACCTTTGCACCGAGAGCATGAAGAAAATCTCTGTGCTTGATGAAGGCTTCAATTGTTGCTTCATAACCTTCTGAAAGAAGAAGCGATGAAAACCATGCGTTGCAGATTCTTAAACCTCTTACGTCAAGCTTATGCTTAAGGGTTTCAACGTCTTTTGGATATTTGTTGCCGATTTCGCTGCCCTTGTAACCGCTGAGAGCCATTTCGCTCACGCACTGCTCAAATGTGTTTTCAGCGCCGAGGTCGGGAAGATCGTCATTTGTCCATGCGATAGGAGCTATCGCAAGATTAACTTTTTCTTTGTTAAGCATTTGTTTTTCCTCCGATAATATTAATAAAGCCTTGCCTTTTCAATGTTTTCCTGCATTTCTTCATATGCAGCCTGAACAGCTTCACTTGTTGAAACTTCGGCAACGCCGACTCTCCACCATGCGTCATATCCGTCACTCATACTGCCGTGAACAACCTTAATGTCAAACAGGCAGGGGGCAGTCTGCGATTTTGAATCCTTGATTGCATCGCGAAGTTCAGCGACACTTGTTACAGTATAAGCCTTGCAGCCGTAACCTTCTGCAATTTTTGCGAAATCAATCGGAACAATCGGGCCGTCAAGCATACCGGTGAGCGGATTTCTTGCAAGGAATTGTGTGCCGAAGGTGTCTGTACCCTGATTGTTCTGAAGATTTTCAATGCAGCCCCAGCCGGAGTTATCAAAGAGCATAACGTTTATCTTTGCGCCTTCCATAACTGCTGTGTAAAGCTCGCTGTGGAGCATAAGGAAACTGCCGTCACCGACCATTGTGTAAACTTCTCTGTCAGGCTCTGCAAGCTTAACGCCGAGTGCACCGCAGATTTCATATCCCATGCATGAAAAGCCATATTCCATATGATATGTTTTAGAAACAGATGAACGCCAGAGTCTTTGCATACAGCCGGGAAGGCTTCCCGATGAGCCGATTGCAATTGCGTTCTTATCGATAAGCTTGTTTATTTCGCCGAGGGCTCTTGTCTGTGAAAGTCCCTCTTTGAGATACATGCTGTACATACGGTCAACTTCTGCGTTATATTCTTCTTTTATCTGTGCGAGTTCATCGCCCCATGTTGAGTAATATTCTCTGACTGAAAGAGCACCCATTATATCAAGCATTGCAGTTTTTGCGTCGGCAATAACCGATGTTGCATCCATTTTGAATGCGTCAAAGGGACAAACATTGATTGAAAGCATCTTAACATCGGGATTCTGGAACCCCCATTTTGATGCGGTTGTAAAGTCAGTAAGACGTGTGCCGACAGCAATAATAAGGTCTGCCTGCTTTGCAATTGTGTTTGCAGCGGGACCGCCCGTTACGCCGATACCGCCCATGTTAAGTGGTAAATCCCAGCGGATGTTGCCCTTGCCTGCTTGCGTTTCGCCAATGGGAATATTGAATTTTTCAGCAAAGAACTGTGCGGTTTCCCATGCTTCGGAATATGTAACACCGCCACCGACTATGAGCATAGGCTTTTCACTGCGCATAATTGCTTTAACAGCAGCTTCAATTTCACGATGAGTCGGTGAACGTCTGTCAAGATACCAAACTCTCTTTTTGAGAAAGTAATCAGGATAATCAAAAGCTTCGCCCTCAACATCCTGCGGCATTGCAAGACAGACAGCACCCGTTTCTGCGGGGTCTGTAAGAACACGCATTGCATTGATGCATGCGGTCATAAGCTGCTCCGGTCTTGAAATTCTGTCCCAGTATCTGCAAACAGCCTTGAATGCATCGTTGGCAGTTACAGTATAATTCGTGGGCTGCTCAATCTGCTGGAGAACGGGGTCAGGCTGGCGGCATGCGAAAGTGTCACCGGGAAGAAGGAGCAGGGGAATGCGGTTTGCGGTCGCCGTTCCTGCTGCGGTAACCATATTAAGTGCGCCGGGACCGATTGATGATGTGCATGCTATAATCTGACGGCGGTTTTTCTGTTTTGCAAAAGCAATTGCTGCATGTGCCATGCCCTGTTCATTGTGACCTTGGTAAAATTTAAGATTATGTCCGCCTTGCTCAAGAGCCTGACCGATACCCACAACGCATCCATGGCCGAAGATGCCGAAAATGCCGTCAACAAATTTTGTTTCAACTCCGTCAAAGCTGATATACTGATTATCAAGGAATTTGACAAGAGCCTGTGCCATTGTAAGCTTCATAATTTATCTCCTTATCCGATTTATCGCCATATATGAGGTTATTAGTCATTAATGCGGTGAATAATATCACTATGATGACATAACAATTCATTATTTATTAATTATATACTATATGTAGTGACAATTCAAGCGGTTTCATCCAAAATGGGTTGAATAAAATGTAAAAAATTTTCACAAAAAGGCTTGACAAGAACGAATAAATAATATATTATATTGAAGCGTCAAAAAAACAGCGCAGAAAACCGAATATGATCCATTAGCTCAGTCGGTAGAGCACTTGACTTTTAATCAAGGTGTCCGGAGTTCGAATCTCCGATGGATCACCAAACACCAGATATCCGAACTAATCTATGAAAACGGTTTAGTTTGGGTATCTTTTTTATATCAATAAACAATAAAATAGAGAGTGGTAACTTGTGAACTGTCCCGAATTGTGCGGACAGTAAAGCCCCCCTGTGGCAGAAATGTTCAATTAAGCTTATACTGACTTCGTTTTTCAAGCGGAGTCAGTTTTGTTTTTTAATTGGATTCGCTCGTTGTTGTAAAAGTGTATGTATTCGCTTATGAGGATTCGGGCATCCTCATAAGATTTAACTTTGTTCTGTAAATACATTTAGTTTTGAGAATTGAAAAATTTTTTGTCATTGCATTATCATAAATCTTATGAATACGGGAAAAGCACAATTCATAATGCAATGATTGACGTTGATGTCAAAAGACTTGACAGCGGCGGCACGGTGCTTGTCGGCGAAATCCCGCAAGGTAAAAGTAAAACGGGAAGTGTAAATCTTCGTGTCAGTAATGAAATTCTCGGTAAGGTTGAAGGTACAATTACAATAAATTATGAGGATGACTTTGGCGAAACCTATACCGAAACAGTCGATGCTTCAACCGTTATCGAAGAAAAAGTTATCAAGACTGAAGCCGAAGAAGAGGAAGAAAAGAAAAATCCTCTCTGGTGGTTGTTTATGCTCATCGACGAAATTGTCGGCGGCTCTCTCGGCTTCGGAATATCCCACGCAATTCGCTCGAACAAACAACGCAAAGAGGATGAAAAAAGACTGTGATTTATAATTAAATTTGGCTTGGACAGGTGAATTACCCATTCAAGCCAATTTTTTTATTTGATATCTTTTAACCTTCGCTTCGTAAAAAGTTTCTTAGCTTAAGAAGTGATTATTTCACAATATTTGCCGATGTTAAATATTGCTTGCGGAATGGGTTGTTGTTTTCCGCATACCGTAATATTGTCAAGCTTTACCTGCACGGTATTTGTGTTGCTGTCTGTACCCGCTATTTTTGGCGGCATGTATGAGGTATAGGAAATATTTCTGAAAACAACGTTCTTAATCTCAAAATTCTGCGCTTCTTCATCGTAAATTTTTACAAGAATCGGCCTGCCTTCATCGCGAAATATTTCAATGTTTTCAAAAAGAACACCGTCTATACTGCCTTCAGTTTGTTCTGCCACAACAACAAGTGAACCTATTCTGTCATTGTCCCAGATACCGTCACGGTAAATTACGGCAGAATCACGGAACGTAACATCGGAAATCCTTTTGTTAACTTCACCTGTTATGCCGAAGCATCTTGCATAACCGCCCCAGGCAATGCAGTTTGAGAAAGTGATGTTTTTGCTGTCCATTGTGCCGCCGAGTGCTTTTACTTCAAAGGTGTCATCCGCTACTCGGGCAAAGCTGTTGTTTACAGTCACATTGTGGCTGTTGCATATTGCAAAACCGTCACAGTTTCCGCGGTTACCGATGATATCGACATTATCAATACTGACATCGGTACAGCAGTAGGATATAAAAGACCATTCGGGTGAGTTAATGATTTTGATACCGCTTACATTAATGTTATTGCAGTTTGTAAAAACAACGCCTCGTCTCTCTCGTCTGTCAAGATGAGTAAGATCAATTACTCCTCTGCCTGTAAGAGTTATATTATTGCAATTAAAGAAATTCAGAAAAGGATATCTTGTAAGTCCGATCGAATTATGATACCAGGCTGTTTCTTCAAAGTATTTGTTTTCATCTTCGGCACAGTTGATATCGTAAAGATGATTTGCAATGACATAAGCGCCCTCTTTCAGGTAAATTACCTGGTTATTCTGCGCAACAAAATTGACGTAGTCATATTTATAAACACCCTTATCAAGAACAATCACGTTTTTTTCGCCGTATTCTTCAATATATTCTGCAATTTCAGCATCCTCATCGGTTTTTTCACGAACCAAAAGAGTGTAGCCGTAATACTGATTTGCACCGTTGAAAAGGAAGGTGTAAATACCCGTTTTATTGATTGATGCGGTTACCGTATTGTTTTCGCAACGGGCGTTTACACCGTGGGATTCGGGCAGAACAATGGCGTTTTTAAGTGTAACATTGGCACCTGTCAGTTCGATGTTGAATGAAAACTCCGTGCTTGTATCAACATAGATCTCGGAAAAAGAGTGAAGCGTTCCCGTATCATCGGCACGGATAAAAACCACCGAAGCATAAACGGGAATTTCTGTATCACCGATTTTTGCCGTATAATAAGGCGAAACCGTGATGCCGTTGATGTCGTCATATCCGCCCGATTGAACATATTCGGGAAGCTCTGCAGAAGCACGGCCCACAAGCTCCTGTTCGGTAAGTCCTGCTTCTTCGAGAGTTATAATTGCCTCATCAGGATATTGCAGATATGAAAAATTAAAGTTTTCGCTTTCTGGATAAACAAGTGCAGGGGAAAGCAGGTTTGAACAAAGGATTGAAATTGTTGTGAAGAGTGTAAACAAAAATTTTATGATAGCTTGCATTGAATTATCTCCCGGTTATTATTTGATTGATATCCTTACTTCTCCGTTTGAAATAACGGTTAAAGTCAGAGTATGGGTTTCTGCAGACCATTCTGTTTTTAGCTTTGCGCCGTTTGAGCCAGCTGCAGTAACAGTCGGCTGTGTTTCGAATCCGGAAAGCTCAATAACGGATGTTCTGAAATCTTTCGGATTATTCATCTTTCCGCCTGCAGTATAGGAACGCATAAACTGGTCTTCGCTTTCAAGTCCGTTGCATACGGCATCGGTATCAAGGCGGAGATTGCACAGATCAATGTCAATTTTTTCGCTTGTTTCATTTATGATTGCATAGGTGTGTGCAACGAAGGTTGTGTTGATTTCTTTTTTACTTTTTGGAAGAGAGTAACTGACACTCTGTTCACTGTCAATTGTTTTGTTTTCGTTGCTATTGAAAATATAAATATAATCGTTTATATCAAACAGCACTCCGTCGCCCGTATAGGTTTCTGCATAATATTTGTTGAAGAACATGTTTTTTATGGGATTGATAAAAAGAAGATTGAAAAAATAGGTGAAATCATTAAGAATCTTGCTTTCAGGCAAAACCTCTTCGGGATTTGAATAAATCGGCAGAATGGGTATGAGGTAATATCTTCCGGTTGATGGCACCCATGTTTTTGTGCAGTCAAAATAAGGTGTTATATCTATCTTTTCTTCAATAAAAGTAAACGAATCGCAATAAAGCCCCTGAAGAAGATGTGCATCGTTACCGCTGAGGGCATAGGTGTGTGGTGTTGTCATTTTGTAAGCGACCTTGATGTTTTCCTTAACATCTTCCTTGTCGGGCACGGCACCGTTTAAAATCATCTGATAAATCGGGTATAGTACGTCGTAGAATGTTGGCGTCAAAATAACTTCGCTGTCAACAAAATGATAAAGTCCGCCTCGGCTGAATGTGCCCTCAATTGCATAAACTGTTGCGCCTCCAACCATATCGGCTATCATATCAATACCGAAAAGGGCAGGGGGATATTTTGCGGTAGTAATCGGGTCAGGTTCGTTGGGAGCAACGCCTATATCGTCATATTCAATGAATCCTTCCTCATACCAAAGAAAGTTTTCGAGATTTACACCCCAGTTGCCGCAAACACCGTCAAGCCAGCAACCAAGAATGTTTGACTGGCTTGCAAAATGTCTGCCGTGGCCGTTGTGTTTATCCATTATAATAATGTTTTCCGTGTTGCTTTTAAGAAGGTCATAAAGCTCTCTGTCTTTGAGAATTTGGTTGATGTAATTGGCTTTTTTGTAGTAAATATATTCCATATCCTGCCAGATAAAAAGACCGCCGTTTTCGGCGCAGGCCTTGATGCAGGATTTCAGTCTTGCGAGGATATTTTTATTAACACCGTTGTCATTGGTTACTTCTTCGTAAGCCAGCTTTTCATTTGTAACACCGTTTGTTGAAAGCTCAACCTGAACAAAGCCGATGAGAGAGGGATGCTCTTTGAATACCGCGGAAAGCTCCTCCTGGGTGAACGGGTCACGGGTTTTGTTGGTGCAGAAGCATTCGGACTGACAGACAATCGGAACATTTGCTGCATCAGTTACCGTCAGAAGCTCATCCCAGAATTCAAGCTGACGAGCAGGGGTCATATCTGTTGTGCCTTCGTCAATATAGATAACGGCAAAGTTTCTGATATCCTCGGGAAGTGCACGGTATGTTTTGATTGCGTAGTCTGCAAACGCCTCACCCGTTTGAGGTCCGCCCCAAATCGGACAGTTTCTAATCATAAACAGCGGGTTTTCTTCGTCAACATACATGCGAAGCCCGTCAACTTTTTTGCGTGTTCTGATTTCAGTTGTCTGCGTTATTTTTTCGGGAAGAACAACAAATTCATCCGTTAAAGCTTCTTTCTGTGCCGAAGCGTGAAACGGAACAGCAAATATCATTGAGAAAATCAGAAACAAGCAAATTATTCTCTTCATTATCTTTGCTCCTTGCTTATTAATATTTCAACAAGATTATATCATATGCAGTCGCAGCTATCAAGTGCATAGTTATAAAACAGGCATAAGCATTGCTGTGAGTTGAAAAGCGGCATGAATACCTCAAAGAAGGTATTCACGAATTTTGAATGGAACTGTTTTGCCGTTCTTCTTGTTTTCAATTACTGTTGCCATAAAAAATCCTTTCCGTGTGAAAACACTTTCGGAAAGGTTTTGAACGATTTTGTGTGCTTTTTTGTGTGCTTTTTTCGTAAATCCGTTTCGACACAAAAAGAAAAATCGCTGAAAACCTAAGATTTTCAACGATTCTTGTATGGTACGGATGTTCATAAGGGATTTACTAAAAAACAATAACTTTCGGCAGTAACAAACATATTCTCATCCTTCCGTAATATTTAAAAGAGTTTGAATATCAATTATTCAAACGGAGGATTATACAATGTCAAAATTTATTGAGAATTTTTACTATGGAAACATTGAGCCACAAGAGGGTTGCTCAGAGCACAAAACCGAACTTAAAAGAAAGCTGAGTATACTTACGCAAACCGAAGAACAACTGACATCAAAACTAACCGAGGAAGAAAAAGATTTGTTCTTAAAGTATGCAAGTCAATCCAATGAGTTCCTTTGTGTAAGCAATGCAGACAGTTTTATAGCCGGCTTCAGACTCGGTGCTAAATTTACATACGACACATTTGTTACTGATTGAAAGGAGAATATTATTATGAATAAATCATCATTTGAACAGAACGGCGGAAGTTATAGAATGGTTGGTGACTACAAAATACCCAATATCACGTTACCTGCCGAAGCAAGAAAGCCACTCGGTGTATGGGGACTGAAACGCAAAGATTATCTTATGCAACACAAACGAGTGCAGTTTAACATTATGCTTATGAATGGCACATTGTGGACTCATCTTGCAGAGATTGACGAACAGGCATCAAATATGTTCTCTCAGCTGGTAGAACAGATGAAGGTCAATGAAGGTATCACAGAACAACTCAAAGCAGACAACCAAATGAAATGGGTTGCACATATGAATAATATCGAAGCAAGGGCAAGAGAGTGTGTATGTTCGGAACTGATTTATAACTAACTATGCAAACGGCAGAGAGTATAAATCCCCTCTGCCGTCTGCTCTTTCACATCTTGTTGTTATATTGAGTTTTTGGTATAATTATTAATAAATTTGCACGAGATTATATGAAAGGAAAAATAATACAAAATGAGGTGTGATGAAAATTGGGAAAATCAAGGAAGAAACTTTTAGCAAGAAGAAAAGCTAAACGAATAAAAAGAGAACAGATTAGAATAGCTATGAATAAAAGAATATTTTTCACTTTAACGGGATGTCCCCAAAAACTACAAGGCATATCCAACAGATATTGTTATAAATCAAATATGCATAATCTAACCTATAAGGATGCAAAGTTTGAAAATGTTAAATATCAATCATCAATAATAACAAAATGCAATTATAATCAAGCAGAATTAGTAGGCGTTGATTTTTGTAATTGTAATTTAAGAAAATCTTCTTTCAAGAATGCCAAATTGAAAAATGTCTCTTTTATAAACTGCAATATAGAAGATGTTGATTTCTTAAATGCTGATTTCGAAAATGTTGTATTTGTTTGTGTAGGTATGGATAAAGCAAAAAATCTTAATATCAGCTCTAATTGTAGGATTTATAAGTCATACCCTAAATTCGAACTGGATTATAACATGCAAACAAGTTTATTACAATTAGCCGAAATCTCAGCAGTGTACGAATATCATGTTTTACATGTGACTCGCAAAAAATTGAATTTTTGGACACTTAAAATACTAGAGGATTTGTACGGTGAAAGTGTTTTTAGGGCTTTGTGTGCAATAAAAAATAAAAAGAACATAAGAAGCTTTTATACAATTCATTCCTATATGAAACATATTGAAAATTATTTAAAGCTGTGATATAATAATATTGTCCTGCTCCGGAACCTGAAAAGGGGATTGTTAATTGTATAAATGAGGACATATAACGTTAGCAAGTATTCGAGGGGGGATGTCTATGGTAAATGATGTTTTAGCAGTTGTATCTTTTGGTGCTTTTTTGTTGGAATTGTTGTTTAGTAGTAGCTTCCTGCCCCGATTACTCGGGGTTTATCCATTTGTAATATAGCCTGTCAGAAACTTTGAGTTTTGATAGGCTTTTTTATTTTTATTAACCCCCTTTATTTTCTGTTTCTTTTGTGATACAATAATAAAGCCAAACAAAGCAGAATAAGGAAATTATATTATCAAGGGGATATTATACCCTTTTTTGGTTATCATCCGATATGAGTTCGGTAAAAACGTGACTCCACTCGGATGGTAATAAGGTTTCCTTTTCTGTTTGAGCTTTGTTTGGCGACAATCGGAGTTGCGCTTTTCGGTGCGTGGCTTCGGTCACGCACTTTTTTAATAGGAGGGATTGTATGAGCTTTTGGAAATCTTTTTTCGGAGCAATGGTAGCTGCCGAAATTAGCGATAAAAAGAGAGCCGAACGAGAGAGGCAAAGTGCTGAGAAAAAGCAATTAAACGATGAAATAAAAGTCCTGCACTTGGAACAGGAATTCTTGGATTATATGATGAGCATTAACTGCAGAAACGTCTCAGATTTTGATGAAACAATATCTGCAAAACACAGCCCCGGAGACACTTGGCAGACTAAGCGTGTCATTGATCATTACAAGGAAAAGCTGAAAGAATATGTGCGTCTTGGTGGCGAACCTGCTTATATTACTGAATTTGCAAAAATGGACTTATATATCGAAATAGTTCGCAGGTTAAAAGAGTATGGTTGGATCGATAAACAAGACCAATATGTTAAGTATGCTGATGATACATATTGGCTGGATCGTGATTGGGAAAAGGAACAGGTTAAGCGAGATTGGTTATCTGAACTTCTTACTTTGTCCAGCAACGAAATCAGGCAAGTAACCAAAAAAGACAGCCCAGATTTTGTGCCCTATAATGTGATTGGCGAAAAAGCAGTTTGCATTCAGAACGCATATTTCCTTCCGCAGACACGAGATGCTGGCACAGAACTTTTTGAAGCGTCAATCTCCATCAAGTTTACTGATGAGCATATTATTTTCTACGATGGAGATACTCGTGAGGAAATGCACTATAAGTCAACTGTTGCCAATAGTGCTGTTCAAGTGCTTTGCAGCAGATTTACTTCTGAATTAACAGCGGTTGATTTGAATGGCATATATGTAATAATCAATGCTAATGAAGTGGAAAAGGTTCAGAGTTTCTACGAAGGACACAACACCCGTGTTCAAAATGAAAACCGCCAAGCATATGAAGGAATTGACACACTCTCGGGCGTTGAGTTTGAGCGTGTGTGCAAACGCTTGTTAGAAAACATGGGATTTACGGTTGAGACTACAAAAGCCAGCGGCGATGGCGGTATTGACTTGATTGGATATAACACGCAGCCGTTACTTTCGGGCAAATATATCATTCAGTGTAAGCGATATGCCGGTAGTGTCGGAGAACCGATCATTCGAGATTTGTATGGTGTTGTTACTTCTGAAAGAGCAAACAAAGGTATTCTTATTACCACGGGGCACTTTACAAGATCTGCAATCAACTTTGCAAAGGACAAACCATTGGAACTTATCGATGGTTTACAACTAAAAAAACTGATTGATTGTTATCTATCATCAGAAATAAATATATCATCTGTGAACAATGCTGCATTTATTTCTGATAAACAGACAATAGTTACGAATATCAATTCGAATGCGGAAGCATCCAACATTGTCCAAAGATATATACATGACGAAGCAATTACGGCTGTTGTAGGATATAATACACCTGGGGCAGATGAATATAATAAATTGGAGGAAAAATTCAATCAAAATCCTGACGATTTAAAAACTAGATGTAAATTGGTTGAATTATTGCATACAATTTTGTTAGGACGAATAAGTGATACCACAATAAGTTCAACTCAATTTCAAAATGCAGCTCGTCAACTTTCTAATTTAGTTGCACCAATTGTCGCATCATCAACTCCAGGTTTATCACGAGAAGAAGATTATCGCTATTATATGTCTAATGTTATTTTAGGTGAGTGCGACATTTGGATGGGAAATATTTTTGATGCAATTGTAAAATGGGACAATGCCGTAAAAGATTGGAATGAATTTTCTGGTCCTGTGCTTTGGGCTTCAAATATGAGGGGAGAACTCATTATTTCTGTATTGTCCTGTTTGGAAGTTATGGGTATTTATGACTTTGCACAAAAATATAGAAATTATTGGATAGAAAATTTAACTATCGAAAATCGTTCACTAAAAGAAAACCGTATGTTAATTACAATGTTTGGCAATACTGAGGCAATAGAAAAGTTGCAGTCCAAGACGCTTGAACATTCACTTATCGGTCTTGTCTTACACTCATCTAACGATGACAGCTTGCTTATGTGTGACAAAGATATTTTATTTAGCTGTCTTGATCCTTGGGATATTGTGCAAGAAGAAAATGCATTAAAGATTAAGAGAAACGATTCTAATGTATGCACTGAGATTATTCATAATTTATCTTCATATATATCCGCACACAAAGAAGACGTTATTTCGTTTTTTGAAGAAAAATACACATAATTAACTTTCCTCTGCGAACATTTATCATAGAGATGTTCGCAGAGTTTTTTAGGAGAACTACTATGAAAGTTTTAGATTTAGACATGGACTATTTCATGGAGCGTGTTGCTACGGATGTTTCGTTTGAAATTTTGGATAGGCTTCCTGAAGATGAATACGGTGGTTCAGTATGGACCGCACAAAGGGTTAGAAATTTTTTAGAAAAAAATTTGGGGTTATCCAAGCAAAAGAAATTGCCTGGTAGAGTAGTAACCGGCCACAATGAATCTCTCTATTTTTGGGAAGATTTGATTTCTAAAAATAAATTAACTATTCCGTTTGAAGTAATTCATGTAGATTCACACGCTGATTTAGGTTGTGGATGTACATCCTCCAATTTCTTACAAGATAAAATATTAACGCTTCCACTTGAAACAAGACACCGTATTAGAGATTATGAGTTTAATGGGAAAATAGTGGGTATTACCATCGGAGATTATTTGCTTTGGGGGATAGCATATAGGATGTTTTCTGCAATTACATACTGTGCTAACCCAAAAGGCGAAGCAAACGATTATTGTTGGGATACATTAAAGGATTTTCATGAAGAACTTATTTGGAAGAAACCAGTAAGTAATTTTATTCAACTAACATTCAATAAGGATATGGAACTTCCACAATATGATTCTACAGAAGCATATAAAAAGAAATATCTGGACGGTGCAATTAGAGAACCAGAGGTTGAATTAAAAATTATTCCAACCATTGAAGATGTCAAATATAATGGTGACTTTGATTTTGTTACATTAGCTCAATCACCTAACTATACACCAGCTAGCGCAGATTTCATAATCGATATTTTCAAGGAGTACATCATTGAGGTATAATTCATTTGATATTTTGTAGTAAATATATAACTGTTCCTTTATAGTGGTGTCGGCAAAAACCGACACCACATTTTCTTTTTCGAAAAAAGTTCTTGACAACAGAACAAATATTCTGCGTAATAGTGAATTGGTAAATACTGTATTTACCATATAACTAAATATCAACTGAAACACATATTTTCAACTCATTGGCTTTATGCCACACATATTATCTGACCGAAAAAGTATAGTCCGATACTCGGTTAGTAACATACGGACAATCAGTGCTTAAAGTTTAAGCCGTTACATAGTTTCAGTGCAAACTGTGCGAGAGGACGAAATGTCCTCCCGCTATTTGTACTGTCTATGTGACGGCTTTTTTATTATCTAAAACATTTTATGACGGCAATTCTGCCGTCAACTTGCGGAGAACAAAGAATGATTTTGAATTTATGACAGCACTTTTGCCGTCAAAAAATTATTTTTAAAAAGCTTTTCAAAAATGATGCTGAATTTGACTTCTCCTGGTGCAAACATAATGAGAGGACTTTTTGAATTCTTTGTAAACAATTCAGAATTTGGGTGTGCAAATGGCTTCTCCCAGTGGGAATAAGTGAAGGCTATTTTAATTTTTTTTGCAAAACACCCCACAAATTGCCCTCTCCCAGTGCATATATAGTGGAGGGTATTTTCAAAAAACTTTTTGAACTTTTCCGAAAAACAGCGAATTTTGGGTGTCCATT
>JAFQSY010000088.1 GCA_017409265.1 Clostridia bacterium | reverse complement strand
GCTCGCCGCTCTGAGGTGATTTAGCCTTGATAAATCCGTCCGCCGATTCACACCAACCATCGGCTCTCTGATGCGGGATTGATCTGCCGCTCCTCGTCATTGCGTTTATGAGTTATTGAATTGTTGTCATTATAGCACCGTGAAAAACTGCCGTCAATTGCAAAATTTCACAAAAAATTATTCGCTTTACCAATTTAAAGTTTTGCACTTTTAACAAAGTAGCGCAATGCATTATTTTTTAAAGTTTTTATAATTATTGCAATGTTTTGTTAAAGAATTCTGAAGAATCGGTTTGTTTTTCACCGCTACACTTACAAAAACGGCAGAAATGATTTTGGATGTTGTGTAGTTTTTCTATATATGAGTGATAAAACGTTACAAAAATCTGCAAAAAAATTCATATTTACAAGATAAAATAATTCCAACATACTACGAAAGGTTGATTATATGAAACCTGTAAAATCTTTGGTAATTATTCTTGTTCTGACATTCGCTCTTACGGCTTGCGGAAAAACACCGACGGAAATTCCCGACGAAGTTCCCAACACCGTAACGGATGCTGTTGAAATCATATTAAGTGATAACAGCATAACAGTTGACGGTGAAAATGTAAGCAGCGATAATTCAAGTGCCGTTTATACCGCAAACGACATAATTTATTATGAATCAGGCAAAGATTTCACCTATGGCGAAGGCTCGGAAAAGGATGCTCATTCTGCAGATGAAGCGGCGGCACACACCGTTGTTCACATCGCAAAGGCGGGCACATACAGCATAAGCGGAAAGCTCTCAAAAGGTCAGATTGCAGTAGACCTTGGCGACGGTGCAAAGGAAAACCCCGAAGCTGTTGTAACACTCATTCTGAACGGTGCTGATATATCCTGCTCCGTTGCTCCTGCGGTGATATTCTATAATGTTTATGAATGCGCAACCGATGAAGCAACTAAGGATGTTGACACCTCTGCAGCGGGTGCGAATGTAATCATCGCAGACGGAACAGTTAATGAGATCAATGGCTCTTATGTTGAAAAAATATATAAACCCGAAACCGTTGTTATGAATGACGAAAAAACCGAGGTTGAGGATGCAAAGAAGCTCCATAAATATGACGGTGCATTCTATTCCAAGATGTCAATGAACATAAACGGCGAAAAAGAGAACTCGGGTGTTCTGAATATCACCGCAGCCAACGAAGGACTTGACAGCGAAATGCACCTGACAGTCAACGGTGGTATAATCAATATCAAGTCGGGCAATGACGGCATAAACACCAACGAAGACGGTGTTTCAGTTACTACCGTTAACGGCGGTAAACTGACAATAAAAGTTACGGGTGATACGGGCGAAGGTGACGGAATTGACTCCAACGGCTGGCTCGTAATCAATGGAGGCACGGTTGTTGCTTCAGCTTGCTCGGACAGTGCGGATGCGGGAATCGACTCGGATATGGGAATTCATATAAACGGCGGAACGGTTATTGCAAGCGGTCATATGCTTGACAGAATTGAAGACGGCGGACAGAATTATGCCGTGTTCAATTTTGCAGAAAAACAAAAAGGCGGCGAAGCGGTCACCCTCAAAAACAATGAAGGAAAAACCGTTCTTGAAGCCTGCCCCGAAAACGCATATTCAATTCTGATTTTCAGCAGTCCCGATTTAACGGCAGGCACCTACACTCTTTGGTGCGGTGACAAACAGCTTGCAGGTAACAGCGGCGGTATGATGGGCGGCCACGGAATGCGACCCGATGGTCTGACACCTCCTGAAATGCCCGAAGGTGAATTTCCTCCCGTAAACGAAATACCTCCCCAAGGCTTTGAACCGCCTGAAGATTTTACACATTCAAACGGTGAAACACCGCCTGAAACACCAGAAGTCGACAGACCCGAAAAACCGTTTGGCGAAAGACCCGATATGCCGAATAATAATGCTCCGCAGGAAGTGTCTAATGAGTTCATTATAAAAGACGGCGGCAATATGTTCGGTAATATAATGATATGGTAAGAAATATTATTGCACCATTCTTCAGAGAAAAAATATCACATTGCAGGATCTTAAAGCTAAGGATATTCAAGAGTTTTATTTGCAACAACTTGACCGAGTAAAAGCAACGTCAGTAATTCATTACCATGCTAATATTCACAAGGCGTTGAAATATGCCGTGAAAATTGACCTGATAGATTCAAATCCTGCTGATAAAGTTGAACGTCCCAAAAAAGAAAAATTTGTAGCAAATTACTACAAATTTGAAGATATTAATAAGCTTCTTGAAGTTTCAAAAGGTACACATCTTGAAATTCCGGTGTTGCTTGCAGCCTTTTATGGATTGAGAAGAAGTGAAGTTATCGGACTAAAATGGGATGCGATTGATTTTGAAAACAACACCATTGTCATAAAACACACAGTAACGAAAGCTGTCATAGGCGGTAAACGAGAAACAATTATATCTGACACAACAAAAACAAAGTCAAGCAGAAGAAGTTTGCCGCTTGTTGATTTCGTAAAAGAAAGACTTTTATTGTTACAGCAGGAGCAGGAAAGAAACAGATATCTTTGCGGAAGATGCTATAACAATGAATATGACGGCTATTTATGCGTGAATGAAATCGGTGATATAATTTCTCCTGATTATGTATCAAAAGCGTTTAAACAGCTTCTGAGAAAGAATAACCTTAAAGAAATTCGTTTTCACGATTTGAGACACAGCTGTGCCAGGATGCTTCTTGCAAACGGTGTACCTATGAAACAGATTCAGGAATGGCTGGGTCATAGTGATTATTCAACAACTGCTAATTACTATGCACATCTTGATTTCAGTTCAAAATTATTGTCTGCGGATGCGATGCTTTCGGGCCTCGGTATTGAAAAAACAAAAAGTTCAACATATTGAACTTAATAAAATGGAGAGAACTCAATAAAATGAGTGGTTTTTCAAGGTTTTCTCAAAAAAATAAATCCCTCAAAAACCTAATGTTTTCAAGGGATTTCGTCTGGTACGAGTGTTCATAACGGATTCAATGAATAAATTGTTAAAGGCGGTTAAACACACATTGTTTCATACTATCATTAATAACTGAAAGGAATTGCAAATTATGAAAAACAATATTTTATCTTGTAAATTCAACATCGACACCGCCTGTGTTGAAGTTAAACTTACCGACGGTTCTATGGTGTCAATCGACTGTATTGCCGTTGAAAACGAATATGCAAACAATATGTACGAAACATCAGAATTTGATTTCCTCATCTGTAATGAACCTATAAATTATGTCGAAATGTTGTTAAGCGGTAAAATTGAATCTTAAAAAAGCAATCGGACACAGCGAAAGCTGTGCCCGATTATGAAAGGACAAATTGGGGAGTTCCCCTTTTGTGAGTTGTCGGTATTAGCCGACAAGTGATGTGATCATCTCGATTACGGGATTGAGGTATTCAAGTATTGCTGAAAAATCGATATTTCCGAATAATTCTGTGATTGCGGAAAGATCAATATCACCGAACAAACCTGTGATTGTTTCGAGAATAGCTGTGAAATCCATTTAAATAGCTCCTTTCTGTATTTTTTGGGGTTGCAGCCGGCCCCGATATTATGTGCCGATATCGTAAGCCGACTGCGGAGAGAGAAAATATGAAAGAGTATAGTGTGAGATTTTCTCACAAAACACTATTCATCATATTAAGCGATTTTACCTATAGCATCTATGATATTCGTGAAGATACCGTAAATATCGGAAAAATCAATATCGCTTACAAGCTCAAAAATATATTCCGCTATGTTGATTATCAAATCCATAATTGCCTCCTACTGTTCGACGATTTCGCCGTCAACTATTCTTACAATTCTCTGTGCGTGAGATGCAACCTTAAGGTCGTGAGTAATCATAACGATTGTGTGTCCCATATCATTGAGAGTTCTGAAAAGCTTGAGCACCTCTTCGCCCGTTTTTGTGTCAAGTGCACCCGTCGGTTCATCGGCAAGCAGAAGCTTTGGTTCACCGATAAGTGCCCTTGCAATTGCCGCTCTTTGCTGCTGACCGCCCGAAAGCTCATTTGGCTTGTGATGTATTCTTTCACTCATTTCGAGCAACGCAAGCTTTTCTTTGGCTTTGGCTTCAGCTTCCTTGTAGCTTTCACCCCTTGCAAGCAGAGGCATCATAACATTCTGAAGCACCGAATAGGTACTGACAAGATGATATTTCTGAAATATGAAGCCGATAAGTCGGTTGCGGATAATGGTCAACTGTTTGTCATTAAGTTTATCAATAGAAATTGACATCAGCTTATATTCGCCCTCGTCATAAGTATCCATACAGCCGATTATATTCATCAGCGTGCTTTTACCGCTTCCCGAAGGGCCGAGAATGGCGATATATTCACCTTGCTCGACCTTCATTGAAACGCCCTTCAATGCGTGAACAATATTCTCACCCATAACAAACCGTTTATGGACACTGTTTATTTCAATTACGGGGCAGTTGAGTTCATCTGCCATTTTGCCACCTTCTTTATTACTGACTGATTATCATAACAGAAGTAACGGTTCCCGATTCATCAAGCTGAAGACCGACAACCATACCCTTTGAGAGTGAGGTGTAGTCGCCTGAGCCGACCTTAACACCCTTGGGAATGATATATTTTTCCTTTGTACCCGTATATTTCAGTTCAATATCTCCCATATCAAACTGAGGCATCTGACCGTCCGAGGGGAAATTACCGTTTGCAAAGTCGGGCATTGACATACCTTCGGGCATAGTCATACCTTCGGGGAAATCACCGCCCGGAAAACTGCCTCCGGGAAATCCGCCGGGGAAACCGCCGCCTGAGAAATCGGGCATTTCGCCGTCAAAATCTGCGGGAGGCTCCATACCCTCGGGTATTGACATTCCTTCGGGCATACTGAAATCTTCAAAATTCATTTCGGGCATTTCAAAATCGCCGTCAATCTCGGCAACATCAATTGTTATCTGATTGCCCGCAACCGCAACAATTTTGCCGATTACCATGTTTCCTTTTTCCCCTGCGGCAGGTTTTGAGGCATCGGGAGCTTTTGTTGTTTGTGCCTCACTCTTGTTTTCCGATGTTTCGGAAACAACTGTTGTTTCTTCGGGTTCCGATTCCGAGGCAGTAATTTCTTCTGTTGCAGATACAGTTTCCGAAGGATTTTCGGTTACATCACCGTTTTCTGATGTGCAGCCGCAGAAAGCGAGCACGAAAATTGAAAGTACAAGTAAGATTGCTGTTAATTTTTTCATAATTTACACCCCATATTAATCTAAATTCAACGCTTCAATAGGAACGAGTCTTGAAGCTTTCCATGCCGGATAAATGCCGAATAACGTTCCCGTTACAACCGCAAATGCCAATGCAAGAACATATCCCCACCAGCTTGGCTCCATTCGTGTTCCCGTAAATTCCATCAGCGGCACAAGTGCAAAGCTTAATCCTATTCCGACAACGCCGCCGATAACGCTTATGATATTTGCTTCAAGTAAAAACTCAAGCAGAATAGTGGATTTATGACAGCCTATCGCTTTAAGAATACCGATTTCGGATGTTCTTTCTTTAACCGAAACGAAAAGGACATTCATAATTCCGATACCGCCGACGATAAAAACAATTGATGCAACGGCAAGAAGCAGAGTTGAAAGTGTATCTGCAGAGCTTGTTGCTGCTTCCATTGCACTGCCCGAATCGGTTATATCAAAGCTTGCGTTCGGATGATTTTCCGTAAGCACGGTTTCGATATCTGTCATTACCGTTTCGATTGTGTTGACGTCGGAAGCAATAGCGGTTATCTGAGTTGTTCCCGATGTTCTGAAAACATATTTTTCAGCCGTGTCAAAAGGAATATATACCGCCGTATCGGGGCTTATGCCCGATGAAACCGAACCCATTTCTTCAAGAACGCCTACAATTTCATAATTCTTGCCGTTGACCTCAATATAATCGCCGTAAGCATAAACAGCGTAGGTGAAAAGTTCTTCTGCAACGGAATAACCGATTACGGCAACGTATTCCATGTTTTCGTTATCGGATTCTTCGATGAATCTGCCGTAAAGAGGATTAAGATTTGAAACGGCATCGTAATTATCGGTAACGCCGACAACGGTTTTGGTTGTTTCTTCTTCAAGCTCGCCTCCAAAAACGCTTGTTTCACCGCTGACAATAAGCGAAACCTCGTCAAGACCGCTTACGAGAGATGAAATATCTTCAACATCCTTCATTTCAAGAGTTGATTCCGAAATCGGAGAACCGCCGCCCGAACCTCCGAACGAGGGCATTCCGCCACCGCCGAATGAAGGCATACCGCCGCCCGAACCGCCTCTGCTTCCGCCACCGCCGAACGACGGCATTCCGCCACCGCCGCCAAAAGAAGGCATTGAGCCGAAATCGGGCATACCGCCTCCGCTGCCTCCGGGCATCATCGGAAATCCGCCGCCACCCGAGAAAATGGCATCAAGGTCAATGCCATCACCGACGGTTATGTCAATTGCGCCTGCATTAAGATTTTTAAACTGATCCGCAACATCGGCTTTACCGCCCTGACCGACAGCGATAACAAGCACTATCGTTGCCGAGCCGACAATAATACCGAGAGTTGTGAGCATCATTTTAGCTTTGTTTTCAATAATATTAATCCAGACCAGACGCAATATTTCTCTGAATCTCATCATCGCATCATTTCTCCCGGATTAAAGCTACCCATATCAGGCATATTGCTCATATCGAAGTTGCCCATATCAGGCATATTACTCATATCAAAATCTCCCATATCGGGCATACCGCTGTTACCGCCTGCTCCGCCGCCGAGAGCACTCTGAACAAGAACCGTGTCGCCTTCGTTTACACCTGAAATGATTTCGACATACTGACCGTCGGTGAAGCCTGTCATTACCTCTGTTTCAACACCGTTGCCGTCTGCACCTTTAAGAAGAACAATTTCCTTGCCCTCCTTTGTTGTAACTGCCTGGTCGTTTATATAAAGACAATCTCTTGCCGAGCCCTGAACAAGAGTTACATCGGCACTCATACCGTCATAAAGCTCATAGCCTGCATCATTTGTGAAGCTGACATTTACTGTATACGAAACGCTTGCCGCACCGATTGTTGCACCCTCAACGGAAATGCTGTCAACAACCGCATCAAACTTCTCATCGGGGAAGGATGCTATTTCAACAATTGCTTCCTGGTCAAGATAAATATCAAGAATATCGTCTTCCGATATTGAAATGCTTATATTGACCTCCGACATATCGGTAATTGTCATAAGGGTTGCGGCACTTGATGAAGAACTGAAACTCATTGACTCCGAAGAACCGCCGCCTGCGGAGATTTCATCGCCGACTTCAATGTTGAGTGAAGAAATAATACCGCTGCACGAAGCGGTAACAACACCGTCGTTGCCGATTGCTTCCTTGATTTCGCCAAGCTCCTCAACAAGAGTGTCATACTGCTCCTGAGCATCCGACACCTTTTTGTCAAGCTCGATTTTCTGAAGGTTATATTCCTTCTGTGCATTTGAGGCGGTTGAATCCGTTGACTCTTTTTTCTGCTGAGCATTGAGAAGAGCGGTTTCATATGATGTTTCCTGCTTTTCGAGAGAAAGCTTTGCTTTGTCAAAAGAAGTCAACGCATCGTTAACCGATTCTTCCATTCCTTCTTTGTCGGTTACATTACCGTAGGTTTCGGAAAATTCGGATTTGAATTCATTATAATCCTCTTTGGATTCGGTGAGATTTTCTTCCGCATCCGCAAGACCGTCTGAAATCTTTTCTTCATCATAGAGAGCGAGCTTAGACTCAAGTCTTGCTTCCTCTTCAAACAAATCTTCAATCTCATCTTCCGCATCCTTGAGAGCTGTCAGCTTTTCTTCCGCTTTAAGAAGCTCACTGAGCTTTACGCTCTGCTGACCGCCCATTCCCGAGGCGGCTGATGCGGTTGTTTCCGAATCTGTACCGTTATAATATCGGTCATACATTTCATCATAGTCTTCCTGTGTTTCGTCAACAACAGCATAATATTGGTCCATATCCGAAACATCTGCGATGCTTCTGATTTCGCTCTGGACCGAATTCAATTCCTGAGAAACCTCATTGTAGGCACTTTTCTGATTGGAATAAAAATCAACAAGCTCCTGATAGCTGTTCATTTTTGTTTCGTAATATGTAAGCTTTGCCAGATCGGAGCTGAAGGTTTTGCTTTTGGTAACAAGGTCATCGTATTTTTCCTGTGCATCGTCAACCGATTTTTTTGCAGACTCAAGCTCCTGCTCCGCCTGCTTGACGGCGGAAGAATATTCATCACCCGAAAGCTCACCGTTGAGAAGGCTGGTTTCAAGAGTCTGCTGAGCTTTTAATAGTCCCGTTTTTCTTGATAGCTTTGCATTTTCAAGGCTGAGTGCGGCACTTTCGATTTCGGTTTCGTAATCCGCAAGAGCATCTGAAATATTGTCAAATACAAATCTGCCTGCAAAGTTGAAAGCAAAATAAAAGCCAGAAATATACAGATAATCCCGAAGGGCGCACTTCTATACATATCTTTCAGAAATGTATATGTGCGTAGTTCCGCTAATGAAAAATCAAAGATTTTAAACAAGGGTTTTACCCTTGCGCTGCGTTGCAGCTATCCCATATTTTTATCAAAGCTTAACACTCAAATTGTCCCGTTGTTTCATCTGAAGCAACGGGATTTTTGTATCCAAAAACAGAAAAGGAGATTTTATGCCGATATGCTTGCCGAAAAGACAAACGAAGACCTTATTGCAGAAAAGAAACAGGTTCAGAAAGAGCTTGACAGAGCAATCGCAAGAAACGAAGATGTTGCGAGGCTGTATGAAAGGCT
>JAFQSY010000087.1 GCA_017409265.1 Clostridia bacterium | reverse complement strand
GAATTTGTCGAGTTAATTCTTTGGAGGCTTTTATGGCTTTTTTATTGGTTGTTATATATATTGCATTTATAGGTCTTGGAGTTCCCGATTCGCTTATCGGCTCTGCATGGCCTGCCATACATACAGAACTGAATATTCCCGTTGAAGCGGTAAGCATTATAACATTTCTCATTTCGGGATGTACCGTGTTATCAAGTATGTTCAGCGCAAGAATACTCAATAAATTGGGAACTGCAAAGGTTACTGCTTTCAGCACGGCTATGACTGCGGCTTCATTGATCGGCTTTTCATTTGCACCGTCTTTTTTGTTTATGATTCCGCTTGCCGTTGTTCTCGGTCTCGGCGCAGGCGCGATTGATTCGGGACTTAACAATTATGTTGCTCTGCATTTTAAAGCAAGCCACATGAATTTCCTGCATTGTTTTTACGGTGTGGGAGTATCGCTCAGCCCTTATCTTATGTCGCAGGCATTAAGTAACATTGGTTGGCGCGGCGGTTACCGCTATGCTTTTTATGTTCAGGCGGTTATCGCAATATTGCTGATTATCTCCGTTCCGCTTTGGAAAAAGACATCTTCTTCCGAAGAAACAGAAGAAGAAAAAGAGACAAGCCTTACTCTTTTACAGATGGCAAAAAAGGCGGATGTTCGGCTTGTGTGGATAATTATGCTTGCTACAAATGCAATCGAATATGCCTGCGGAGTATGGGGAAGCACATATCTTGTTTCGGAAAAAGGATTTGAGGCAGAACACGGTGCACTTGCGTTGACAGTCTATTATGTCGGAATGTCAATAGGACGTTTCGTTTCGGGTTTGATTTCCAATAAAATCAGCACTTGGAAACGTATCGGCATCGGCACATTCATTCTTGCTCCTGCTGTTGCAATTATGCTTCTTCCCTTGCACGGTGCAGTTTCTGTTATCGGTTTGTTCCTGATTGGCTTGGGCAACGGCTCAATTTATCCGAATATGATTCATCTTACGCCTCATAATTTTGGAAAAGAAGTGTCGCAGTCGATTATGGGTTCACAGATAGCATTTGCATATATCGGTGTTATGCTTGCTCCTCCAGCAGTAAGTCTTATCAGCGGATTTTTCGGAATAAAGATTTATCCCGTTCTGCTTGCCGTGCTTTACGTTGTAATGGTTATTGCGTTGAAGTGTTTTGTCAATCGTTTGAAAAAGCAAGGCAAATACGATGATAATGTCTAAACAACAAAGGTGTCAAAAATGAATAATAATGATAAATTTAATTTGAACAGTTTCATATCTCCCGATGTTTCGCATGCCCCCGTATATATCTGGGTGTGGAACGATATCTGTACCCGTGAAATTATAGATGAACAGCTTGCCGAAATGCAGAGGCTTGGTATACGTGCGTTCTATATCCTTCCCGAACCGAAGGATTTCCGACCCGACAGTATGCCCACAAATCTTTCGCCCGACTATCTTTCCGAAGAATTCTTTGAACTTTGTGCTTATGCAATTGACAAGGGAACTTCACAGGGAATGAAATGCTGGATTTATGATGAGGGCGGATGGCCGTCGGGCGGTGCATGCGGAAAGGTTGTTAAAGACCATCCCGAATATTCTTCGGGCGGCAATTATCCCGATTTGCTTAACAGAGGTGCAACGGAATATTTTATTGAAATCACCCACAAAAAATATTTATCGTCAACACATAAATTCACCGTTGTATTTACAGATGAGCCTAAAGCTCCGTTAAATCCGTTCAACAAAGATTTGGCTGATAAATATGAGCAAATCTACGGCGAATCAATATTGCCGTATCTTCCGCTTATTGAAAGCAAAGAAAAACCGACAGAAGAAAACGTTCATATTCTTCGCCGTTGGTATGATTTATGCAGTCATGAATTCTGCGAAAATTATCTGCTTACCTGCAAAAAATGGGCAAACGAAAACGGCTTTGCTTTTACGGGGCATCTTGATAAAGACCACAGCCCCGACGGATGTATGAACGGTGGTGGAAACTACAATCTGATGCGTGCTTTAAGATGCTTTGATATTCCCGGAATAGATGTTATATGGCGTCAGATTTACCCTGAAACCAAAGCAAAAATCAAAGATGATATGAACGCTTACAACGGATTTTTTCCCAGATATGCTTCGTCTGCAGCCGCACAGAACGGCACAAAGTTTGCAATGAGCGAGGTTTTAGGTGTTGCAGGTCCCGGACTTACTTATGACATGATGCGATATACCGTAGGTTATCAGGCTGTAAGAGGAATAAACATTTTCAATCCGTTTAACTTCCCTCTTGGACGAAAAGGTCAGCTTCTTGCGCAGGAGCTTCCGATTTTTACGGAGAATCAGCCGTATTACCGATATCTCGGTCAGTTTAACAGATATACGGAACACTTGTCTTATATATCTTCTCTCGGTGAACGCATTTGCGAAACCGCGCTGTATTATCCTGTTTCCGATTTTCAAGGCAGGCTCAATTCAGAACCCGTTGCAAAAGAATTTGACGCTCTCGGAAGAAAGCTCGAAGATATGACGGTTGATTTTGATATTGTTGATGATGACGTTATACATAGTGCAGAAATAATCGATGGCTTTGCTCACATCGGCAGAGTGAAATATAAAAACATCATCATTCCCGAAGGTGCTTATATTCCCGAACCTACGCAAAAATCATTGAATAAATTCATCGGTTGTGGCGGAAAAATTTTATATGAGCTTTCTGCTCTTAATCCTGTAGTTGAAGTTGACGGTGTCGGCTTACGTGCAATGCACAGAAAAGCAGAGAACGCAGAAATTTTTATTCTTTTCAACGAATCGGAGAAAAATAATGTGTTCTGTGTCCATCTCCCGTCATCAAAAGGTTATCTGCTTGATCTTGAAAGCGGTAAATTACAGCACCTGCAAGCTGAAAACGGAGTTCTGAACATTTCTCTTGCCACAGGTGAAACGGCTGTTGTATTGCTGACAGACGAAACATATGAAGCAGAGAATAAAAAAGATTTTAAAAACAGATTCGATATCACAAGCGGATTTATGTTCCGAAAAGAAAACGAACTTGTTTGCAATGAAGACGGATTTGATAATATAAATCATTCCGATAAAGCAGTTCCCATAACCCTTGGCGATTGGTCTTGTTTAATCGGCAGTGCTTACTCGGGAAGCGGTGTTTATGAAGCTGAATTCACACTTCCGACTGAAAAAATCGGAAAAGAAGGTGAAATTGCTCTCGGCGATGTTTGTTATGCAGCTCAAGTATATCTCAACGACAAACTGCTTGGAAATGCTCTTGTGCCGCCTTACAGATTGAAAATACCTGCAGGCTTGCTTCAGAAAGAAAACAATCTGAAAATAGTTGTAACCAACACATCGGCAAATTGGTACTTACACACCGATTATTTTGATAAATGGAGTATCAAAGAGCTTTCTCCTTATTTTGAAGCCGAGCTTGAATACACCAAAGACTCTGTATCAGGCGGACTGTATGGCCCTGTTACAATTTATACGGAATGATACTTATTTTCTTTTTAATGAACATTTATATAAATTCCAATTTGTTGAACTAAATAATAAAACTATTAAGTGCAATGGGATATAAAGTCCTGTTGCACTTTTTTCATTTTTAAAGGAGGCTTTCAATGAAACAAACAACACTTGAAGATTTATACTATGGCAACATAAACCCTAATGAAATAAGCTTTGTGAGGGGTTCTGAGTACGGTAAATGTTTTGATAAAGTAACGGAGCTGTCAAAGTCCGTATGCAGTCAGTTGTCCGAAGAATACATAAATAAGATGAACGAACTTGAATCAGCCTACACCCGAATACTGTCCGAAACAGAACGAGAGTATTTCATATCCGGCTTCAAACTCGGTGCTAAAATAATGACCGAAGTCTACAACGGCAGAAGCACAACCTTCCGTGAATCATAAATATCCAAACAATCAAAAAGTTCGTTGAACAATGCTGTATCGTGTAACGCAAGTATTAATCATGTCTACCAACAAACACCAAAGTTCTTGAGAACTATTAATTCTTAAGGGCTTATTATATTATATATGTTTATCTAACAAGTAGTCATAAGTCGACGAAATGACGACGGAACATTCAAAACACGTGAAAACAAATTGATGTTTCTATACATAAATAATAATTAAGGTTGAAATTTCTGTAAATAAGTGATAAACTAATATTGCTACGCAGTTTAATATTGTCCCGAATAGGCATACTTTTGGTAAAAATGTATGTCTATGATGTCGTACCTATTTGGGATGAACTGTGTAGCAACAGAGTCGTAGGCTGCGTTTTTCGTGCGTAGCTTCGGCTGCGCACT
>JAFQSY010000012.1 GCA_017409265.1 Clostridia bacterium | reverse complement strand
TAAGTATTTGTGTGTCCTGAATAACTTTCCGAAACATCGGAACATCAAGAACTCTGCTGTGCCAGGCACGGTCAGCAACAACTCGAAAGCGTTCAACAAGTTCGGTAGCCTCACGGGTAATTTCAACATAATTAATCTTCACCATAGGCTTCATAACCGTTTCATTGATACATCTGCGAACATACTCTGAGCGAGTTATTCCTGCAATGTCTGCTTCTTCATCAAGGTCATTTAATTCTTCATCGTTCAGATAGAAGAATATGGTTTTGGTGTATTTCATTTCTACCTCCTTTCTGCGGGTATTAGGGGTGCGGGGCTCCGGTGGAGACCTTTGAATGCATTTTGCATTCAAAAGCATCGACCGAGCCGGCAGGCGAGAATTCCCTAACGTGCGGATTTGTATGCACAAATCCATTGCTCGCTAAGACTTATGCCACGGACAAAGCCGTGGTTTTGTTTTGCCTTTCGGCTGGTACTAAATCATAGACATCAACTCCTAACTTTTTAATGAAGGGTAAAAACACCTTTCACTTATTTGAACAAACACCTCCGAAATGGACACCCAAATTTGGCCGTTTTCGGAAAAAGTTCAAAAAGTTTTTTAAAAATACCCTCCACTATATATGCACTGGGAGAGGGCAATTTGTGGGGTGTTTTGCAAAAAAAAATTTAAAATAGCCTTCACTTATTCCCACTGGGAGAAGGCATTTGCACACCCAAATTCCGAATTGTTTACAAAGAGTTTAAAAACACCCATCACTTATTCCCACCGAGAGAAGACATTTGTACGCCCTAATTCCGAAATATTTACAAAGAATTCAAAAAGTCCTCTCATTATGTTTGCACTGAGAAAAGCTTAATTCGGCATCATTTCTGAAAGTTTTTTTAAAAAATTTTTTATGACGGCAAAAGTGCCGTCATAAACTCAAAATCATTCTGCATTCGCTGTAAGATTACGGCAGATTTGCCGTCACTTTTTTCAACACTCCTCACTTGTTTGGAATTAGAAGGTGCTTTTGTTCACCATGATTTCGAAAAAACTTTACGATAAAAAATGCCTTCCCGAAAAATCGGGAAGGCAAAAAAGAACCGCACCTTATGTGGGCACGGTTCGTAAAACAGTTTTCGAGAATTCTTATTCCTAAGTCTACAGCGGGTGAAAAAAGCAGGCAACATCATTTGAAGATGTTACCTGCGTTCTATATTAGAAAACCAATTTTGATGTTCCGTTTTTTACTCCGAAGCAGTCATACTCTACCCATTCTTCAGCATAGAGATATGAGTCAACATGAGCTCCGCCGGGATTACCGAAGTAACCGCAGCATTCATAAGTATAATTCCCCAAAAATGCGTTGGCAACCAGAACGGGGCTGAGATAAGGAACAGCATCTCCGCTGTCTGCCACTCGGTGCAAATCGCCCTCACGTTTTCCTGTAATTACAAAAGGTGAACCCATGGTAAGGGTATTTATTATATTATAACGGCTCTTCATTTCTTTATCTGCCGAAAACTGCTGGGCAATCATTCCGCCGAGGCTGTGTCCGATAAGAACAACGAAAGATCCCTCGGGAATTTTTGAGATTGCTTCATTTTTTACGGCTTCAAGATAATCGGTGTTAAATGAAAATCCGCTTTTAAGGCAGTTTTGAGTGCGGTTCAGGTCTTCTTTATTCCAAGTGAAATCAGATCCTCTCAAAGCAATTAAATAAACCTTACCGACATATTTTTCTGCAGTATAGAGCGATGCCTTGCGAACAGTAATAACATTCTCGTGCTTTACAATAAAGTTCATTGCGTCGTTTACATTAGCTATAGTATATGAATTGCTTGCATAACACGGGAGCCCGCACGATAAAGCTATCAAAACTGCCGAAATAAGAATCAAAAATATTTTCTTTTTCATTTTTCTCACCTGATTATTTTATTTTCAAAGTAACTGTTGTTGCTCCGCCCTGTTCAAAGGTTACGGGTATTTCGAAAACACCGTTTTTGCCCGTAAATGTTTTTGAGTGACCTGCGGCAACACCGACATTGCCGTTTTCACTTTGATTTACGGGAGTAAGTGTAAGTTTGTTACCGCTTTCATCGAGCGACCAATGACCGTCTGACCACATTGAGTACTCCTCGCCGGTTTTTACATAAGTAACATGGAGCTCATAAACCTTACCTTTTTCTCCCCATTCATTGGGAGTGTCAATGTTTTTGAATTCCATATAACATTCACCGAGCATTCCTGCCCAGATTTTTGAGTTGCAGTCTGCCCTGTAGAGAGTACCTTTTTTCTCTGCAACAGTTGTGTTTTCGGTTAAAACCTGAAGGCTTGTTGTTTCGGTTCGTGCTAATGTAGTGCCGTCAACTGTTTCGGGCACATTCACTTGAGTGCTGATATCGGTTGTTGCAGAACTTTCGGAAATGTTTTCGTTTGTTGCCGAAGTGATTTTCGTTTGCTCTGTCGGTGTTGTGCTGTTAGCAACATTATCGTCCTTTTCAGAACCGCAGGCTGCAAAAGAAACAACTGACATTACGCATACAATAATCAAGCAAAGAATTTTAAATGTTTTACTCATGGCAAACGCCTCCTTTTTCTTAATTATATATCCTTACCATAATTTGTATTGCAAAATCATCCATATTATTGTAAAATTATCTTCGAGGTGACGATGATGAAATCTGATGAATATTGCAAACTGTTTTATGCTTCTCACTATATACCAATTGCATACTATGATTCCCGGAGCAACTGTTTTTCTGTCGGCTTTTCGCGAGAAGAAGATCCGTATCTTAAAATAAAAAACGAATTTAAAATGTCAGCCGTACCTTGCGTGTATGATTCCGGAGATTCAGGCTGTTACGGTTATGTTTCCTGTTCAGACGGGTATTATATCATCGGTCCTGTTTACAGTACTGCAATCAGCGATGCCGCTGCCCGTGCATTTATACGCATTCATTCCTTAACGAAAACCGACATAGACGAAGCGCTTCAGTTTCTTAACGGTATTCCGAAAATAACATACAATCAATTCACAAATCTGCTTGCTTTTCTGCATTATTCACTCAACGGCGAACTTATAAATGTATGCGATATATTTAATTTTGAAAGTGCCGGCAACGAGCATAATATAGCAAAAAAGCAGATTGAATCTGCCTATCTCGAAAGAGAAGAAAACATTTATCACGGAACATATTTCTTTGAACGCAGAATGCTTGACACGATAGAAAAAGGCGATTTGCAGGCTGTTGAGAATTTCTTCCTTTCCGCTCTGGATAACGAAAATCTCAGGGAAGGTCAGCTTGCAGACACACCGATACGTCAGGCGAAAAATCTTCTTATCGGTACTGCAACAATGGTAGGGAAAGAAGCTGCAATTCCTGCAGGAGTAGATATTGAAGAGGTCTATCAGCTTATAGATGCGTATATTCAGGAGTGCGAGAAGCTGCAAACTATTGAGGCGATAAAATCTTTGCAGTACAATATGATAATTGACTTTACAAAACGAATTGCCAAAAACAAGCTCCCCGATAATATTTCGTCTGATGTAAGACGGTGCATTCAGTTCATTCACAGAAACCTCAATATCACTCTGACTGTAAACGATATAGCAAACCATATAGGAAAAAGCCGTGCTTATATATGCGACAGATTCAAACGTGAAATGGATATGGGAATAGCAAAATATGTAACAATAGCAAAACTTCGCGAGGCACAGTCGCTGCTTAAGTATACGGATAAATCCTTGAGTGAAATCAGCACTTATTTGAGCTTTTCAAGCCAGTCGTATTTTCAGAACACATTCAAAAAATATTACGGCATAACTCCGCTTGAATACAGAAACGCATCAGGAACGGAGTTATGCGTTAAATCAAAGCTAAAGAAATAATTACAATAATTAAGACGATTTTACAATACCTGCTGTTCTGCGAATGATATTATATAATTACAATATTAACCTACAGAGGTGAAAAAGTATGAAACAGATACAGCTTCTCCGACATGGCCTTTTTGAAAAGCCGTTTATGGACAGCAGGATTCACACACAATCCGTTTCAAAGAAAGAAAAAATACTTGGTCACGTTATCGGCCCGCTCGGACTGATTTTCGTTGTAAACACCGTTGCGGCACTTGTTGAAAAGTTTTTCACCCAGCAGGTCGGCGCAATGTACGGCGTTGATAATATCGAAATGATAAGGATAATGGGCGGCAAATACGAAGTGGTAATGACTCTCGCCAAAATTCTTGCCGTCGGCACAAGTCTGCTTAACGGATGGCTTTTGCAACACACCAAATCACGTCAGGGCAGAATGCGTCCGTGGCATATTATATTCGGATTTGTTTCTATAGCAATCGGAAGTCTTATCTTTGCTTTTCCGAACACAACACTCACCGAAAATTATTGGTATTATTTCTTCTTCCTTCTGATTGCGTACCATACCGTCGGCTCAACATATTTCTATCTGTTCAGAGATAATATCTGCTCTCTTATCACAAGAAATCCTTACGAGAAAACGCAGATAAGCTTTTTGAGAAAAATGAGCTGGACCCTGATTTCGGGAATAATCATCGGTATGGTTATCAATATGGTTGTTCTTCCGATGTGGCTTGAAAAGAACATAAGAGGCTATATGGTCCTTATGGCTGTAATTTCTGCAGTTGCCGTTCCGTTTCTTCTTATGGAATATTACTATACCCGTGAACGCATTATTGAAGACGTTGCAAGCAGAGCAAGCCTCGGAAGCGAAAACCGTATTCCTCTCGGTGAGCAGATGAAGGCACTTTTCACCAATAAATATTTTGTTATTCTGATAATTATCGCCACGGTTACGGGTATTGTTGATAACTTCAAAGGCGGTAATGTTCAGTATTTCTATATCAAATTTCTTCTCGGCGGTGCCGAAAATCCTCTGATGTATACCATTTATCAGGTTGTAACGGGAATTCCGCTCGGCATCGGTGCGATAGCCATTTACCCCATCGCAAAAAAGGTCGGTATACGCAACCTTACCGTTGCGGGATATGCAATGGTGCTTGTGGGAAGCATAATCGGCTGGGTATTCCCCGATAAGCTCGTTCCCGCACTTATCAGCGGATTTCTCAGGAATATCGGTTGGATGCCCAACGCATATATTTTCGCAACATTGCTTTGCTTTGCGTTTGACAGCATTGAATACAAATCAAAGCTTCGTCTGGAAGGCTTGCTTGGTGTGTCCGTAATCACGGCGGCTCAATGGCTTATTTACGCACCGTTTGCAGGCGGCTATGAATCATCCATTCTGAAGCTCGGATTCGTTGACGTTGAAGGAATCATTCCTTCTCCTGAAGTTATAAAATATATGACCGCCGCATTCTATCTTTTTGATATTATACTTGCTGCAGTTGTTGTTATCCTGCTTCCGTTTGTTGATGTTGAAAAGCAACTGCCGACAATCAATGCAGAGCTTATCCGCCGCAAAAAAGAGGCTGTTCTTGCAAGAGGCGAAGAATGGATTGATCCCGATGAACTTGAACGTATTGAAAAGGAACAGGCAGAGGCGGATTTTGAAGAAAACAGAATTCAGGATTTAAAGGCATACTGTCAGAAGAAAAATCTTGATTTTGACACAGAAAATGCAAAATATCTTGAAAAGAAAATGAAAAAAGAAGCAAAGAAAGTCGCAAAACGATAAATAAAACAGTGAGGAACGGAAATGAAAATAAATATCAGCCGTAATTCAAATACAAAACCGACGAATTTTTCGTGGCAGGCAGGTTTCGGAAACTGTCACGCTTATCTTCTTCACCGTACGGATATCATTGAACATATCAAGCTCGCTCACGACGAACTCGGCATCAAATCAATCCGCTGTCACGGTGTGCTTGACGATGATATGCTGACCTATCAGCGTATGGGTGACTGCAGAATGTTCAGAACCGTGCCCGGCAAAAACAAAATCAAAGAAATAAATTTCCGTCAGGTCGGTCATATCTATGACAATCTGCTTTCAGTCGGCGTTAAACCGTTTGTTGAGTTGTCGTTTATGCCTTCCGCTCTTGCAAGCGGCAAGAAGCTCGGGCTTCGCTATAACCCTAACATAACAATGCCGAAATCCCCGAAACAATGGTCGGAATATATTACGGGTTTTATCTGTTTCCTGATTGACCGCTATGGCAGGGATGAAGTGGAAAGCTGGTATTTTGAAGTCTGGAACGAACCCGACCTTTCCTGCTTTTTTGCAGGCAGCCGGAAGGATTATTTCAAGCTGTACGAAGCCACCGCCAAAGCGGTAAAAAGCGTTGACAGAAATCTGCGTGTGGGCGGACCTTCAACAAGTGCCTGCAAATGGATTCCCGAGTTTCTTGCGTTCTGCAAAGAGAATGATGTGCCGTGCGATTTTGTGTCCACGCACCATTATCCCGGTGATGCATTCGGCAATTTCATTAATCTTTCCAATGTAAAGAAAATGTTTTCCGCATCAAGGAATGCGGTAAAAAACAATAAAAAACTCAGCGAAGCAATGACAGAGATGTTTTTTCTGCCCGATGACTGGAAACGGTGGGAAAAAGGCATTTTTAAAAAAATGGATAAGAAAGCAAAAGAGCAGGCAGGAGATTTACCGCTTATAATAACCGAGTGGAATTCAATGGCGGTTTTCGGTTCGCCTGTTCACGATGAAAAATATTCTGCTGCTTTTGCGGTAAAAACCTGTCTTGACCTTGACGGCAGTGCAGAGGGATATATGTTCTGGTGCTGCTCCGACTTGTTTGAAGAACAGTTTATGCTTCCCCGACCCTTTGTGGGCAGTTTCGGTGTTGTTTCTTCCGACGGCATTCCCAAGCCTAATTTCTGGGGCTTTAAAATGCTCAGTCAGCTTTATCCGGACCGCCTTGAGCTTGCTGATACGGGGAATGTTGACTGCGGAGCGTTTACCGACGGTAAAAATGTTCAGCTTGTCATTACGCCGCAGGACGGTGATTACTGCAAAGATGAGCAGATAAAGCTTGACATAACTTTTGATTTTGAGGCTGCCGATGTAACGGTGCAGAAAATTGACGATGATAACTGCAATCCTAAGCGTATCTGGAAAGAAATGGGTTATCCCAATAATCTTACGAAATCGCAGGTTGCCGAAATAAAAGAGAAATCAAGCCTTCGTGAAGAAAAAATCCCGTTTGCCGTAAGTAACGGAAAAACCGATGTCAAGCTTTCACTTCGTACAAACGATGTTGTTCTGATTACTGTGAGGTCAAAATAATGGAAGATTATATCTGTAATCCGATTTTTCCGCTCAATGAGTATGTGCCTGACGGAGAACCGCACGTTTTCGGCGACCGTGTCTATCTTTACGGCAGCCACGATGCTGCAGGGTCCGAACGCTTCTGCGTTGAAAACTATACTATATGGTCTGCGCCTGTTGACAATCTTACCGATTGGACAAACCACGGAATAACCTACAAAAAAACGCAGGATCCCCGTTCCTCCCCGGTTAAAAGCGTGGATTTCTATGCTCCTGACTGTGTTGTGGGCAATGACGGAAGATATTATCTTTATTATTTTTCGGCAGGACCGAATACAACTCCTTTCGGTCCGTTATCTGCGGCAGTCTCCGATTGTCCGTGCGGACCTTTTGAATATCTGGGCGATGTACGATATCCCGACGGAAAAACTGTGCTCCGATATCTGACCAACGATCCTGCGGTTCTCAATGACAACGGCAGAATTTATCTTTACTACGGTTGGGGGCTCGGAAGAGATTTCAGAAGTAAAATCCTTCAGCCTCTTTACCGGTTTGTTCTCAGTAAGCTGACACACAGGTCATATGCAGAGGTAAAAAATACAAAGCCGAGCATTCTTTCCTGTGCGGTGACAGAGCTTGAGGATGATATGCTTACGGTGAAATATGAGCCGAAAGCAGTTCTTGACAGCAAAACAACCGCCGCAAAAGGAAGTGAATTATATAATCATCCATTCTACGAGGCCCCGTCTGTAAGAAAATTCGGCAATCTGTATTATCTTGTCTATTCTTCGGGCGAAAACAACGAGCTTGCTTATGCAACCTCTGAATATCCTGACAGAGATTTCAGATATCGGGGTGTTATAGTTTCAAACAGCGACCTCGGTTTCAACGGAAACACTGTACCGAAAAACAATTCGGGCACAATTCACGGAGGAATTGAGTGCATAAACGATAAATATTATATTTTTTACCACAGATGCACAAACAATACGGATTTTTCAAGACAGGCGTGCGCCGAGCCGATTGAAATTGCAAGCGACGGCACAATCCGTCAGGTTGAAATTACCACTCAGGGACTGAATGCTAAACCGCTGATGGGAAAAGGAACTTTTCCTGCATCAATCTGCTGCAATCTGATTACAAAAAAACATATCCGTTTGGGTTTGGGTAATCAGCAGTCTCTTCCGCGAATAACCGAAAAAAACGGAATATCCTGCCTTGCCGATATAACATCTGGAACAAAAGTGGTATACAAATATTTCGATTTGAGCAATGCTGAGTCAATCACCGTTGAATACAAAGGCGATGCCGAATTATCGATAAACGGAAACAAATTGAATGCTGATAATAGCACTTGCTTAAGCGGAAACTGCCGTGATGTTATTACAATAGAGGTTACAAGCGGCAAAGCAGACATACTCTCGTTTACGATTAAGGAGAAATAAATATGTTGGAAATCCGAGATATCACTGTTGATAATCAAAAGAACTCTATTGTTACGGATAATTCCGTGCCTGAAGTTGGTTTTGCACTTCACAGCGATATCCCGGATACTTTTTTGCAGTCTGCAAAGGTGACTGTTTTTGATCGGGTTTTTGATTGCGGAACAAATCAGGTCTGCATTCCGCTTGACGGAATTGGTCTGAAACCTTTTACGGTTTGTCCGATAGAAATTTATGCCACGGATAATCACGGCAACAGTGCGGTAAGCGGTTCGAGCTTTCAAACCGCACGGCTCGGAATGCCTTGGGATGCCCGATGGATTACCGATAAATCATATAATTTCGGCAAGAAAACATCTCCCGTGCCGATGACATTCAGCAGAAAATTCAGTATTCACAAGCCTATAAAAAAAGCGTATATTACATCAACCGCAATGGGAATTTATGAGCTGATGCTCAACGATGAAAAGGTTGGTGAGGATTATTTTGCTCCGGGATTTACAAGCTACAGAAAAAATCTTCAATATCAATTCTATGATGTAACCCGACAACTCAGGCATGATAACACATTGGTTGCTGTTGTTGCGGGCGGATGGGCAGCAGGCAGATTTACTTATGAAAGCAAAAATAAAATCACCGTTGACCGTCAGGCATTTCTGCTTGAACTTTTTCTGGAGTATTCCGATTCAAGCACAGAAAAAATCATAACAGACGAAAACTGGCTTGTTACTATGCAAGGCAACTACCGCTTTGCCTGCCTTTATGACGGAGAAACTTATGACGCCACCGTTAATTTGAATAATGCACAGTGGAAACCTGCCGATATTATAAAGCTGAAATTCAATCCCCGGATAACTGTCAGCAACGGTAATATGGTCAAGCGACACGAATTATTGAAGCCTGTCAGCAGTTTTCACAACGGTGACAGGGAACTGATTTATGATTTCGGTCAGAATTTTGCCGGCGTTGTTTCTTTAAAAATACAAGGTAAACAAGGGCAAAAAATTACCGTTCGCCACGCAGAAGTGCTTGACGGCAAAAGGCTTTATACAAAATCCCTGCGTACTGCCAAAGCTACAGCTGTTTATATTTGCAAGAACGGAATACAAACATATTCTCCGAAACTCACCTATATGGGCTTCCGCTATATCGGTATCACGGGAATATCACCTGAAGATGTGGAAGTATCTGCTTATGCTCTGTATTCGGATTTTTCGCAGACAGGCAGCTTTGAATGTTCGGATCTCCGTCTCAACAAGCTTCAGAATAACATTCTTTGGGCCGGCAAATCCAATTTTGTCGATATCCCCACGGATTGCCCTCAACGGGACGAAAGACAAGGATGGACAGGCGACATCTCAATTTTTGCCTCTACCGCCTGTTATAACTTTGATTTAAGCCGCTTTATTGCAAAGTGGCTGAAAGATGTCCGTCTTGAGCAAGGTCGCGGCGGAGGCATTCCGATGGTTGTTCCCCGACACGGAAATACAGCTCCTGTTGTGGCTACAGCCTGTTGGGGTGACAGCTGCATATTGGTTCCGTGGGCAGAATATCTGGCACGGGGCAGCACTCGCTTGCTCCGTCAGCAATATCCGTG
>JAFQSY010000086.1 GCA_017409265.1 Clostridia bacterium | reverse complement strand
TTTAACAGTCTGCCATTCACCATAGCCCTCGGGCCAGAAAATACGGGTTCTCGGCTCGTCACCTGTGTAAGACGGCCATATAAAGGCGGCAATATCATAATTTCTCATATCATTACCTCACAAACGCAGTCAGCCTGATTTATTAATTCACATTGCTTTGCAGAATTGTCATTTTGATTATATCATAATCTTATTTGCCATTTCAATAAAATGCAGCTAAATTTGAAAGATTAAATTATTTTTTATACAAAAACAAATAATTAACTCCGGGGTATTTAACCTTTAACGAATATCGGAGTATTAACGATAATTTAGATGTAACTCCGAACTAAACCGCAAAAACATTATAAAAAAGCGTTGCAGGGTGGACGGAATATGCCACGGATGCAACGCTTTATTTTTAGAAGTATTGATATGTAAGGGTTTGAGATAGCTGAATAACAATACCGCAGTCGACACTATTGTATCAACTGCGGTATCTTTTCTGTTTAATAGTTTATTAGGAGATACAATTAATAATTCTCGCACCAAAACCGTTCAAAATCAAAATTTAATTTCTTCTTGACAAAATACAAAACAGGATCTATAATTAAACCTGCAGAACAAATGTTCTATAATCTGATTTTTGAAAGAGAGATTTATAACGAGAAACTTATCAAAATTATTTTACATTAAGAAAACCTGCATAAGCTTTTTCGAACCTGTTAATGTTGAAAAAGGAAGGCTTGATACGTTTGAACCGATTACAACAATAAGCACGAATTTTAAGAATTGGCGAGCAATGCTTGATTTGAAAACTTGCATTGATTGCCGTTCAAGACACGATCAGGTTTACGCAATGGATGAGATTGTTGACCTCGAACCTCTGCTGCATAACAATTGCAGATGTGATATTATACCGTTAGAATCGGTGAGTGCAGGCGATGCAACCAAAAACGGCAAAGAGGGAGCGGATTATTGGCTGAAATATTACGGCGCTTTGCTGGAGTATTATATTTCAAAGAATGTAGCCAAAACACTTGGTTGGCGTCAAGGCAAATCACCATCAACATTTGCTCCGGATAAAATGATAACGGGAGGAATATACGAAAATTCAAACGGGCATCTTCCCGATGCTCCGGGCAGAGTATGGCACGAAGCGGACATAAATTATTATGAAGGCAAAAGAAACGGACACAGGGTTTTGTGGTCAAACGACGGTCTTATTTTTGCAACTTATGACCACTACACAACTTTTTATGAAATTATATAGGAGAAGATAATGGAAGAAAAGAAAACGATTATATTGGATTTAGCCGATTGCAAGTATTTAGGTGAACTCCACGAACGAATCAGAATTGCATTCGATTTTCCTGAATGGTACGGTGCAAACTGGGATGCATTCCGGGATTTGCTTTGGAGCGAATGTGATGCAGACGAGGTAGTTATTATTGGCGAAAAAACATTGACAAAGGAATACGAGGAACATCTTAAAAAAATGCACAAGGCTTTAGATGATCTTGTAAAAGAACGGTATGAAGACAGCATAGTGTATAATGACATTAAACCTTTTTCATACAGAATAGAAAGCTGAATCATTAAAAAGATACCGCAGTTGGTACGGTTTTGTATCAACTGCGGTATCTTTATCCGGTACGAGTGTTCATAACAGATTCAATGAATAAATTTTTCAGATAATCGCTTTGTGATTAGTTTGACATTCCATCAAGATAAACTATATTTGCGTTTTTCAGGTGTGTGTTGTCTTCGCCGACCTCGATAGTTTCCCATTGTTCCTTGGTACCGTAATAGTAAACGGTGGCAAGCTCTTTGTCATGACGAAACACCGAATCACCAATTTTTCTGATATTTGAAGTAAAGGTTATAGTTTTAAGGCTTTCGCAATTAGAAAAACACTCCTGCGGTATTTCGGTAACGCCTTTTCCGATTGATAAAGATTTCATACCCCTGCAACCCGAAAAAGAATTTTTGCCTAAATGTTTTACGCTGTCAGGAATATCTATGCTTCTTAGGCTTTCGCATCCGCCAAAAGCACTGTCCTCAATGATTTCAACGCCCGCACCCAGGTCAACCGTCTTTAAAATTTCACACCAACCAAACGCACTCTCACAGATAATCTTAACGGAATCGGAAATGATTAAGTTTTCTATGTTTTGATTATTGATGAAAGCCCAACCGCCTATCAAGGTTGTTCCGTTTTTTATTTCAAGCCTTGACGAACATTTTTCTTCTTTTGAATCAATCAAATAATTGTCAATATACAGAACACCGTTTTCCCAGTTTGATTCATCAAGCCAATAACCGGTGTGACCGAAAACATAACCGCCCAAATGCTTTATATTTGAGCCTACTTTAATATCTGTCAATCCTCTGCTTTCCCAAAATGCCGCTCCGCCGATACTTTCAACACTTTCAGGAATAACCACACTTTTAAGATTATAGGTATCTCCGTAGTTTGAAAACGCACCGTAAAAATCATAACCGTTATCGCCAAAAATATATTTTACGGTGTTCGGTATTTCATATTTCTCTATATCACTTGCAACGGGAAATCTTATCAATTCCGTTTTGTCTTTATTGAAAAGAACTCCGTGAGAGTCATTGCTGAGAAAATCATTTTCAGGGTCAACAACGAATCTTTTTGCAGGGGTCAAAAAAGAAGAATATGTAAAATCTTTTACCCCTTTACCTATTTTTACGGTATCAAAATCTCCGGAAATTGCATCAGGGCCAAGCTTCTCTACACTGTCAGGGATAACAAGTACTTTTGCAGATGCCTGAGAAAACGCAGCATAACCTATTTCTTTCAGGCCATCATTTAATTTCAAATCTTCAATAGGGCAACTGCAGAAGGCACAAGAACCTATATATTTAACGTTTTTACCGAAATGAACCTGCTTTAAACTTGTTAAGCCTGGAAAAGTATAGCTTCCGATTTTTGTAACACCGTCACCTATAATCATTTTTTTGACTTTGTCGGCATGATGATGCCATGGCGTTATCTCCATATCAGGGCCTTCAAAATCACGAAGCTCGCCCTCACCGTCAAGGCGGAAAGTTCCTTTTTCATCAATGCTCCATGTCAGAGTGCCAATTTTTCCGCTATATGGCATTGCCTGCGCAACCGTTAACGATACCTTTGACTCTGTCATACTGTAAGTCGGCTTAGTTGATGTCGGCTCCGTCCGACCGGTTTCGGCTTGTATTGTTGAAGAAGTCGTCATTTCATCTGAATTAGGTTGGCTTTCAGGGTCTGTTATAAAGAACACAGCAAGCAATATAGCAGCAAGAACCGATACGGTAATTACCCAAAATGTCGGTTTCTTGTAGTTCAAAATATTCTTGATTCTGTCATTAACTGCAACCTCTCCGAATGCAAGAGGATAGGAGTAAATTGTTTTTCGGCTGACGCTGAGATCAAAAAGCGTTTTCGAATACTGCTTCTTATCGTCAGTATCAAATTCTTTTATTACCTTTTCATCGCAGGCAAGTTCAATATCCACGCAAAAAAGCTTATATGCTATCCAACAAATCGGGTTAAACCAATGAACAGCCAATAACACATAGCCTAAAAGTTTTTGCAAATGATCAAAGCGTTTAAGGTGTGCTTTTTCGTGAGCTATTACATATTTCGCCTGCTCTGAATCTATGCTTGACGGAAGAACGATTTTAGGCTTAATAATACCGATAATGAACGGCATGTCAATACCATCGCAACGGTAAACGCCTTCTGACAATTCAACGCTTTCTTTTATTTTTTTTGATAAATTAATATAGCTAATAAGCGAAAAAATCACAATAGAAGCAATTCCTATAAACCAAATTATCGAACAGATAAAAAGTAATATCTGAACGGGGTTTACACTTTCACCTATTTTGGGGGCAAGATTTTGAGATATAATTGGATTTATAGCATTATCAACTGTTTCAAATCCGCTGTTGACAGAGGGAGAAGGAGAATAAACAATATCTTCGGGTATTGGTTTTGCACTCGGAATAAGGCTGACCACGCTTTTTATTGACCAAGGAAATATAAGGCGGAAGGCAACTAATCCCCAAAGTGCCGCACTTATATATTTTGGCGATTTTTTCAGTAAAAAACGGACAAATATAACTGCAAGAATCAGCCAAGTAGCAGAGAAGCTCATGTTAAGGATTCTTAAGAACAAGTCCATAATCAGTCCTCCTTAAAAGAATCAATCATTGCTCTTATTTCATCAATCTCTTTCTTTGAAAGTGCTTTTCTTGCAGTGAATGCAGCAAGAAAAGCAGGCAGAGAACCGTTAAAATTTTCCTCAACATAATTGTTGCTTTGCATTGAATAAAAATCACTTCGAGATATGAGTGAGGTTACGGTACCTTTTTCGTTTTTGAAAATACCTTTATTGCATAGCCTTTTCAACACCGTGAAAGAGGTTGGTTTTTTCCATTTTAGTCTCTGTTCGCTGATTTTCGCAAGTTCAGAAGATGTAATTGGTTCGTTTGACCAAATAATATCCGCAAAATTCGATTCAACAGAACCCATTTGCAAAATTTTCATAGCAACAACTCCTTGCTTATTCTACATGTTGTAGTATATATTCATACTACGATATGTAGAATGAATTGTCAAGGGGTTTTTGAAGATTTCCTACGAAAGATTATTTGCTTTTTCCTCAAAAATAAGTGAGAAAAATATTTGCAAAAGATTGGTTGAAAGAGATTGATTTATAAATTGCTACATACTTTCGATTATTTGTTTTATAGAGGAGTTTGATAAACAGTAAAATACTATTCTGCAAATGAGGATTTTGGGAGGAGAATCAGAGATTCGACTTGTACACCTACGGGCGTTTGGTCGCTCGCGGTCACAACAGTCCACCGGACTGTTGCTCTGTGCCGCTCGTCCTTCGAATCCCCCTTAAAACCAACAAACAAAAAATAACAGACGCCATAAAGACATCTGTTGTTTTTCCTGGCGGAGAGTTAGGGTTTTTTATCGCCTCGCTTACGCTCGTTGCCTCTCGGCAAACTCTCCCCCGGAGAGTTTGTTCGCTGCGCGAATCCCCTCGCTGTTCGAATCCCAATAAAAACAAAAAGGAACAGAGACCCAAAGGTTTCTGTTCCTTTTTTCTGTCTAATGGTGTATAAGGCGATACCGCCCATAATATTGTATCATCGGCTGCTCAAAACAACTGTTTATTGCAGCTTTGTTGATACAACGTTACAGTTTATGTGTTTTGAAAAACAACATATATGCTCACAATCCTTGCAAGCTATGCACAAGAGGAAAGCTTGTCCGCAAGCGAAAATCAGAAGTGGAGAGTACGTCAAAGCTTTCAGAACGGCAAAATTATGAATGTCCGCAGCTTGTTCGGGTATAAGGTCAAGGGTGATACGCTTGAAGTTGACCCCGAAACCGCACCTGTTGTGCGTGAGGTCTATCGCAGAGCAATCGACGGCGAGAGCTTCGGTTCAATAGCACGTGACCTTAACGCAAGAGGTATCACCGGCGTTTACGGCGGCAGATGGCAAACAGGTCGTATCGCACATCTTCTTGAAAACGAGAAATATTGCGGCAATGCCCTGCTTCAGAAAAGATACAGAAACAACCATATTGAAAAGAAAGAAAAAACCAATAAGGGTGAACTGACTCAATACTATGCCGTCGACACGCACGAAGCAATAATAGATGAAGCAACATTCAATGCGGCACAGGAAATATTACAGAGATACAAAGCACAGAAAGCAATGCAGTCTCCTTGTGAGGAGAGTGCATTTACAGGTAAAATCGTGTGCGGTATCTGTGGTAAGAAATACAAACGCATCACAAGCAACGGCAAAAATCGTGGTGCTGTTATACCTACCGCGATTTCGGCAAAGCCACCTGCCCTTCAAAACAGATACCCGAGGAGGAACTTTACCGCATCGCAACAGAGGTAACCTATACTTTTGATAAAATAACGGCTGTTACAGCTGATGAGAATAACACCTTAATTCTTTACCTTGCTGACGGCAAAACAGCCGTTAAACAATGGCAGCCACGCTCACGCCGTAACAGCTGGACACCTGAAATGAAAGAGAACGCAAGAAACAAAGCGTTGGAAAGGAGAATGCCGAATGACAACAGCTAAAAATGTAACAGTAATTCCTGCAACCAAGAACATTCACACGGGTATACCCAGAAACACCGTCAAGCGCAAGCGTGTTGCAGGCTACGCCAGAGTTTCCACCGACAACGAGGAACAGCTTACAAGTTACAGTGCACAGGTTGAATATTACACAAATTACATAAAATCAAATCCTGATTGGGAGTTTGTTGAGGTTTACACCGATGAAGGCATTTCCGCAACCAACACCAAAAAGCGAGAAGGCTTCAACCGTATGATAGCCGATGCCCTGTGCGGCAAAATCGACCTTATCGTCACAAAGTCGGTCAGCAGATTTGCAAGAAACACCGTTGACAGCCTTACAACGGTCCGCAACCTGAAGGACAAAGGTGTTGAGGTGTATTTTGAAAAGGAAAACATATACACTCTCGACAGCAAGGGAGAATTGCTCATAACCATAATGTCATCTCTTGCGCAGGAAGAGAGCAGAAGTATATCCGAAAACGTAACTTGGGGTCAGCGCAAACGCTTTGCGGATGGTAAGGTGAGATTGCCTTACAAGCAATTTCTCGGTTATCGGAAAGGCGCAGACGGATTCCCCGAAATAGTTCCGGAAGAGGCTGAAACCATTCGCTTGATTTACCGCTTGTTTATGCAGGGCAAGAATACAAATCTTATAGCAAAAACATTGACGGAACAAGGCATACCTACACCGTCGGGCAGAGCTGTCTGGAAGCAGAAAACCATTGAGAGTATATTGAGAAACGAAAAATATAAAGGCTCCGCACTTTTGCAGAAAACCTTCACCGTGGATTTTCTTGAGAAAAAGAAGAAGGTCAATGAGGGTGAAATACCCCAATACTATGTTGAGCACAGCCATCCTGCAATCATCGACCCCGAGGAATGGGAGAGCGTTCAGCGTGAGCTGGCACGCAGAAAAGCTGACGGCAGAAGGACCAACAATCACAGTCCTTTTTCGGGCAAAATCATATGCAGTGATTGCGGTGAAATATATGGCGCAAAGGTATGGCATTCCACCGATAAATATCGCCGTAAAATCTGGCAATGCAATGCCAAATTCGATAACGAGCACAGGTGCAGCACACCGCATTTATATGACAAAGAGATTAAAGCATATTTTGTTACGGCATTGAGCAGACTTATGGCAGACCGTGAAGCCTTGCTTGATGATATCCGCACCGTTTACAATAAGCTTACCGATTGCACGGCGATTGATGCGGAATATGAGGAGTTGCTCCGTGAATTGGAAATAGTTGCAGGTCTTGCTGCAAGGTGCCTTGAGGATAAGATTTCCGATGCAAACAAATATGAGGATTACGCCAACCGCTATGATGAGCTGCAGGAAAGATGCAATAAGCTCCTGAAAAAGAAGGAAAGACGTCTGCTTCAGGCAGATAAGCTGAACCGATTTATGCTTGAAATACAAGAGCTTGATGAGTTGAATCTGGAATTCAACGAAACGCTCTGGCACACAACCGTTGAATCCGTAACAGTCACCGCAGACGAATTCCTTGTTTATAAATTCCGAAACGGGGCAGAAATACCCGTGCAGCTGATGTAAATATATCAATATATAAACACACTCCCCGAGAATTAGCTTTGCAGCTTCTCTTCGGGGAGTTTTTGCGTTTTTGGCGATTGAAAAACATGGATGGGCAGCATCGGAAGCAGACACGGAGAAATAAAGGTTATAATGCCTTCAAAAAATGCGATCACATATTGCATTTACCGTCACACCCCTTTCCGAAAAGTCCCGAAAGCAATAGTCCTACAACTCCCATATAGATCATCGTAATGATGGGATTTGACGTGATCGCACAGCTGCCCGTCGAACATCCCACGACATAATAATATCCAAGTCCCGCAAGTGCTCCGCCTACGGTAAACAAAAATGGGCGTAACAGTTTTTTAAGCTTTGATTTCATTTTCAAGCACCTCCTGCCAGATGTTTCTCCGCCTCGTGAACTGCGACGGCACCGTCGGCAACCGCCGTTACGATCTGGCGAAGCTCTTTCGTTCTCATATCACCCACGGCATATACGCCGGAAATATTTGTCTTTGTATCTTCTCCTGCGACAACGTATCCGTTTCCGTCAAGGGTGACCTGATCTCCGAGAAACTCGGTTGCCGGTTTTCTTCCGACGCTGACGAACACGCCGTCGCAAGCAATCGTGCTTTCTTCACCGGTATTCACGTCTGAAAGACGAACACCGGTGATTTTTGCCTCGTGAAGCAGTTCCTTTACCGTGCTGTTCCATCGAAATTCCACATTCTCCGCTTGCATCAGCGGTTCGTGATAGATCTTCGTTGCCCGAAGGGTGTCACGGCGATGAACCAAGATCACCTTTTCGGCGATTCTGCTGAGAAGTAACGCATCTGCTGCTGCGGTATTTCCGCCGCCTACCACAATAACCGTTTTCCCACGGTAAAACATACCGTCGCAGGCGGCGCAGTAAGCGACTCCGCGTCCGACAAGCTCCGATTCTTTCTCCACACCAAGTTCTCTCGGATTTGCTCCGGTTGCGAGCACCACAGTCCTACTGAGAAATGTTTCGCTTGCTGTTTCGATCCGTTTTGGTTGTGCAGTAAGGTCAAGGCGAACGACCTCTGCCGTCTTACTCTTTGAACCGAAGCGCTCGGCCTGTTTTTTCATTTTATCGGCAAGGGAAAAACCGTCAATCCCGTCCTCAAACCCCGGATAGTTGTCGATCTGATGGGTCAAAGCCATCTGACCGCCTGCCGAAAGACGTTCCAATACGAGGGTGTCAAAACCCGCTCTTGCTGCATAAAGAGCCGCGGTATAGCCAGCAGGGCCGCCGCCTATGATGATCATATCGAAAACGTGATTATTGTTTGTCATTTTCACGCACTCCTTTTTTACTTTTCTAACCTTAGTATAC
>JAFQSY010000085.1 GCA_017409265.1 Clostridia bacterium | reverse complement strand
TTTTTCACGGCGGCTTATTCCGTCAATCTTTTCCCTCAATGCGGTATCGGCAGGAGTGTCAAAATAAAGGCTTCGGATAAAATATCTGCCGTCAACAGCGTTTTTATCTGCCTTCATAACCGCACTCAGCCTTTTCCTCAGCACAATCATATCACCATAATTGATTAAATGCTTCCATTCATGACGAAGATTCAAGTTTTTATCACCTCTTTTGTATGCCGTAATCATATCACCTGAAACTGAATTCAAACTGAAAATACGGGTGCAACATTGTAAAAGAAATGTAAACAAATTCTTTTTCAGCTTTATTTCAGCAAACGGAGATATTATAATAAACGGTAGGTGATACTGTGAAAATTCTTATTATTGAAGATGAAAAAATCCTTGCCGATTCGCTGAAAACGCTTCTTGAGGGCAAAGGCTTCGAGGTTGAAGCGGTTTATGACGGCGAAACGGGCAAGGAATATGCAGAACTCGGAATATATGATTTGCTGATACTTGATGTGATGATGCCGAAAATGGACGGCTATGAGGTTGCAAGGCAGGTGCGTTCAAAACGATGTTCAACACCGATTCTTATGCTTACGGCAAAATCAGAGGTTGAGGACAGAATAAAAGGCCTTAACAGCGGTGCAGATTATTATCTTACAAAACCTTTTGATACCGCTGAACTTCTCGCATGTATTAACGCACTTCTCCGTCGTCAGGGAAATCAGGTTGACGAGCTTGTTTTCGGCAATACTTCTCTTGATCTTTCATCAGGCAAACTTATCTGCGGTGAAAAATCCGTTCGTCTTTCCGCAAAGGAATTTGATGTTATGCGTCTGCTGATGCAGTCAAAAGACCGTAATCTTTCAAAGGAAGCTTTGCTTGCAAGAGTGTGGGGATATGACTCGAATGCGGTTGAAAACCACGTTGAGGTATATATCGGCTTTCTTCGCAAAAAACTGAAAAGCATCGGCTCGGATATCAGCATTGAAGCCATAAGACGGCTCGGTTATCATCTGGAGGTTAAATAAATGCTTAAAAAGCTGAGAATAAAATTTATATGTATTTTTATGATAACCGTAACTGTTATGCTCGGCATAATTTTCGGAACGGTTATTACACTCACACATAAAAATATCGAACAGCAAAGCATCTCGGCAATGAGGAATATAGCAATGCCTCCAAAGCCTGACAATAAATCCGAAAAAGAATTTGAACATATCCCGAAACCGCATTTCAGTCTGCTTATCACTCCTGACGGAGAATTTATTGCAGAAGATAACGGTATGTTTGATTTGTCCGATGAAGAATATCTGAACTCCCTTTTTGAATATGCTGAAAGCCGTGATGAGGAAACAGGAATTGTTCCCGATACGTCTTTGCGTTATTTCCGCAACAGGACTCCGATGGGCAACAGCTATATTTTTACCGATGTTTCAGCCGAAGCAGATATGCTTGAAAGTCTTTACAGAACTTGCGTAATTATCGGATTAAGTGCATTTCTGATTTTCTTTGTTATCAGTATCTTCCTTGCAAAATGGGCTGTTAAACCGGTTGAAGAAGCGTGGGATAAGCAGAAGCAATTTATTGCCGATGCATCACACGAATTAAAAACTCCGCTTACGGTCATAACAACGAATGCGGAACTCATGAAATCTGAAAGTTCCGAAGAAAATAAATCAAAATTTACCGATAATATTCTCACAATGTCAAAGCAAATGAGAGGACTTGTTGAGAGTATGCTTGAAATTGCAAGACTCGATAACGGAAGTGTCAGAAAAGAGTTTGCGGTTTTTAATCTGAGCGAAACCGTATCCGATGCAATTCTTCCTTTCGAAGCACTGTTCTTTGAAAAAGAGCAGAATTTCACAAGCGATATTGAACCTGACATCAATATGAACGGCAACGCAGAGCAAATAAAACAGGTAGTTGACATTCTTCTTGATAATGCAAACAAATACTCATCAGAAAAATCGGAAATAAAGCTGATTCTGAAAAAGCAAGGCAGAAATCAGTGCAGACTTTCAGTAAGTAACGAAGGCGAAACAATACCCGAAGATGAACTGAAAAACATCTTCAAGCGTTTCTACAGAGGCGACAAAACCCGTCAGATGAACAACAGCTACGGTCTCGGTCTTTCGATAGCAGAACGCATAGTGAACGAGCATTCGGGCAAAATCTTTGCCGAAAGCAAGAACAGGTTCAATACATTCATAGTGCAGTTTCATATAGTATAAAGTAAGCAGACAACATTCATTACAATGCTGCCTGCTTTATCATTTATGTTTCTTTTTAGTTTTCCCTCTTTGACTATACGGACTTTTCAGATGCTTTGATTTTTTGAGGATGTTGATTTGTGTTACAAATTCCTCTTTCGTAAGAGAGTCGTAATCGATGCCGAGGGAATTGAGATACATTCTGATCTTCTTTTCTTCGTCGCTGCCCTCAAAACTCAACGCATCCTGCAACTGCTTTTGTGCATCTGCCGCAGGCGAAACCGTGTTTGCTGTTGTTCTGTCAGTTTTATGGTTTTCACGGATTGTGCTGATAATTCGGTCAAGGTCTTTATGTATCACGTGACTGAAATATTCATCTTCATCAATCTGTGCAAGTTCCAATGTTCTGACATACAAATCGTTTTCATCGGAACATTTCTCCATTGCAGCATTCCTTACAACACCGAGAACAGCATTTAAATCGTTGATTCTCATATCAGCAATGCGGTCAACATAGATTTCAATATCGGTCAGAAATCTTCTGAAATCCTCGTGGGTTGCAATTTCACAAAGCAATCTCGTGTTAATCTTTCCGCTTTCAAGTAAATCAATCATATCATCACTCAAATGCAGATTGTTGATGTCTGCATTCGGGTGATTTTTTTGCTCCGTCAGACCGAGCAGATAATCGGTTGAAACGCCGTAGAAATTTGCAAGTGTAGCAAGGTTGAACGGACTCATATCCTTGTATTCTTCTGTTTCGTATTTGCCGAGTGCGGATTTAGAAATGCCCGTTTTCTCGGCAAGCTGTTCGAGAGTCAGTTTTTGCTCTGTTCTC
>JAFQSY010000084.1 GCA_017409265.1 Clostridia bacterium | reverse complement strand
GATAAGCAAACTGTTATAAGCCAAACTGCCGAAAAAATCCTGATTTCAATTCTTTATAAAAAAATACTTGAAACCGCACTCGGTGCTCAGGCAGCAACGCTGACAACAATGCGCAGTGCATACGATACCGCGTGCGAATACAGCGCTCAACTTGAAACGGAAATAAACCGCAAGCGTCAGAGTCAGGTTACCGCCGATGTTCTTGAAGTTTCGGCAGATTATTCAAAGGAAGGGGAAGTGTAATTTATGGCAAAAGGTTCTGTGGGAATGGTGCAGAGAATAACAGGTCCCGTTGTCGATATTCTTTTCGATATAAATGAAATTCCCGATATTTTTAACGAAGTTGACGTTCAGGTAAACGACGAATTATATACCCTTGAAGTTTCGCAGCATCTCGGAAACGGTGAGGTAAGATGCATATCAATGAACCCCACCGACGGTATGTCAAGAGGCATGAAAGCAACCGACACGGGAGAACCCATCAAAATCAGTGTCGGCGTTGAAACTCTCGGAAGAATGGTCAATGTTACGGGAAAACCTATTGACCGCGGCGAGCCGATAAAAACAGAAGAACAGTGGCCGATTCATCATCCCGCTCCGTCTTTTGCAGAGATTGTTTCGTCCAACGATATACTCGAAACCGGCATAAAGGTTATCGACCTCATGACCCCCTATATAAAAGGCGGAAAAATCGGTCTTTTCGGCGGTGCCGGTGTCGGAAAAACAGTTCTCATCATGGAACTTATCCGTAACGTTGCTTTTGAACACGACGGCTACTCTGTTTTTGCAGGTGTCGGTGAGCGTTCAAGAGAGGGCAATGATCTTTGGAACGAAATGAATCAGTCGGGAGTTATTGATAAAACAGCCCTCGTTTTCGGTCAGATGAACGAAACTGCCGGTGCAAGACTCCGTGTTCCCCTCGTGGGACTTACAATGGCTGAATATTTCCGCGAAAAATCACACAAAGAAGTTCTTCTTTTTATTGATAATATTTTCCGTTTCACTCAGGCAGGCAGTGAGGTTTCGGCGCTTCTGGGCAGAATGCCGTCAGCCGTCGGTTACCAGCCTACCCTCGCCTCTGAAATGGGCAAATTGCAGGAAAGAATTGTTTCAACGGGTAACGGTTCAATAACATCCGTTCAGGCTGTTTATGTGCCTGCCGATGACCTTACAGACCCTGCTCCCGCAACAACATTCTCGCATCTTGATGCAACCACCGTTCTCTCAAGAAAAATTGTTGAACTCGGTATCTATCCTGCAGTTGACCCTCTTGAATCATCATCAAGAGCGCTTTCTCCCGATTTTGTCGGTGAAAGGCACTATAAAGTTGCAAAAGAAACTCAACGAGTGTTGCAGAAATACGCGGAACTTCAGGATATAATCGCAATTCTCGGTATGGACGAACTTTCGGCAGAAGATAAACAAACAGTAAAAAGAGCCAGAAGAATTCAACGCTTTATGAGTCAGCCGTTCCATGTTGCGGAAGGTTTTACGGGTCAGGCAGGTATATATGTACCGCTTGAAAAAACTGTTGACAGCGTTGAAAGCATTCTTTCAGGTGAACTCGATATGATTCCCGAGCAGTATTTCCTTATGTCAGGAACAGCCGATGACGTATATTCCGCTTATAAAAAGGAAAACGGGTGACGGATATGAAAGATGTTCTTACCGTTAAAATTTTCACCGTCGGGCATCGGATCCCCGATATGGAATGCGACAGCGTACGTTTGCCGATTTCAGATAATGTGAAAGGTGAATTTTCAGGCTCTTACGGAATAAGAAAAGGTCATGCAAATGCAGTGTTTTCTCTTAAAGCAGGAAAAATAAAATTAACTGCGAACGAAAAAACTGTTTTTGAGTCAGATATTTCCGACGGTTTTGCAACGGTTGAAAACAATGAGGTGTGCATAACCGTCAGCGATGTGAAAGAATAATCAAATATTATAAATCAAAACCCCCGGCTGTACCGGGGGTTGTCTTTTGCTTAAGCATTAAAGCAAAAGCCACCCTTGAAATTAAAGGCGGCTTTCGGCACATTATATTGATTGTGTTATCATAGAGCTCGCTATATGTTGTATGTTTTCTTTAAGAGGTGATTGAACGCCAACTTCTCTTGCAGCTTCCATCTTAAACTGGTCAAGAGCAGCTCTTGCCTGAGGAACAACTGAATTATTCTTTGACATTTCGTTTACACCCCTTCAAATTCAATTTGCGTTTGCCTTATTATTGTTGCAATCCATTCGGGGTTTATTAATGTTAAATTTTTGATTTTTAGTCAGGTTTTGAATTCAATATCATTACTTGAAAATCAGTTTTTTATTTGCAGCATTAAAAAACATTGACAAGATGTTTCATTTAGCGTAAAATAGAACATATTCTAAAACGCATTCTAAAGTGCGTTCGATTACTGATGATTGAGGAGAAACCTGAGATGGCATTAAAGCGAAAAAAAAAGCCAAATGCAACAAAACTGGAAATTATTCGGGTTGCAAGCCGATTGTTTCTTGAAGAAGGCTATTCTGTCACATCAATCAGGCAAATCGGTGAAAAGGTCGGAATCAGCCCCGGCAATGTTATGTTTCATTTTCCAACCAAAGAGCATCTGCTTGCGGTGCTTGTTGATGTGCTGTGTGATTTTCAGTGGAAACTGATTGAAAATGAAACTGATGACAGCACAGATTCGGTTATGTCAATCTGTCTTGAACTTATGTCGATGGCGGCTGCTTGTGAGGAAAATGAAATAGCAAAAGACTTTTTTATCTCTGCATATCAAAGCCCGATGGCACTTGAAATTATTCGAAAAAATGACTTTGAAAGGTCAAAAAAGGTTTATGCCGATTACTGCAAAAGATGGATGGAATATCAGTATATTGAAGCCGAAATACTTGTTTCGGGTATTGAATATGCAACTCTTATGACCACGGAGAATTCGGCTCCGCTCGACATCAGGATTTCGGGAGCACTGAATCAGATAATGAGTATATATTGTGTACCCGAAGAAACACGGGAAAATAATATAGCCGCAGTTCTTAGTATGGATTACCGTGTTATTGGTCAGCGGATATTGAGGGATTTTATTGAATATGCAGAAAATGTAACCGATGCGGCATTTGAGGATGTTGCTGCGAAGAAAGGGTAAAATGCCATGAATGAACAGTTATTCAGAAAAAAGAGTATAGAAAAGGTTTCTTCGCCTGAACAGCTTAATGAATACATAAGGGTATCCAATCCGGGTGTATGGATGGTTCTTGCCGCTATTGTGATTCTTCTTATCGGTGTTTGCGTATGGGGCATTCTTGGGCATCTTGATACCACGATAAAAACGGTTGCGGTTGTTGAAAATTCAAAGATAACTGTATATGTCATGGAATCAGATATTGAGCAAATCAAAGAGGGAATGAATGTTATTATAGGCGACAGGGAATGTGAGATAACCGATATTGCGGCTCAGCCCGTTGCCGTAGGCGATAATTTTTCCGAATATACACTCCACGTCGGCAACCTTCAAAACGGAGATTGGGTATATCCCGTTGCTGTCAGCGGCGAAATTGACGACGGAATACACAGTGCGGATATAGTGGTTGAAAGCATTTCTCCGATATCCTTCGTTATAAATTGAGGTGTCGGTTATGCTTAAAAAGAAAAAACAAATTAAACAGCCGGTAACAACGGGTACGGCAAAGGTTCCCGTTATAATGCAGATGGAATCGCTTGAATGCGGTGCCGCATCGCTGGCGATGATACTTGCATATTATGAAAAATGGATTCCGCTTGAGCAGGTAAGAGCGGATTGCGGCATTTCCCGTGACGGCTCAAATGCCAAAAATATTATCCGTGCGGCAAGAAGCTACGGGCTGACCGCAAAAGGCTACCGTTACGAGCCTGAAGTTTTGAAAAAGAACGGTAAATTCCCCTGTATAATCCATTGGAATTTCAATCATTTTCTGGTTCTAAACGGATTTAAAAAAGGCAAAGCAATTCTCAACGACCCAGCAAAGGGTACATACTCCGTTTCGGCGGAAGAGTTTGACAAGTCATTTACAGGCATTTGCCTGATGTTTGAACCTTCAGAAAACTTTGAGCCGAGCGGCAAACCCGACAGCGTGTTTGAATTTGCAAGGAAACGGCTAAGAGGTGCAGGCGTTGCGGTTGCCTTTACAATAATCACAGCGGTCATTGCTTCGCTTATAGGCATTATACAGCCTGCTTTTTCCCGAATTTTCATCGACCGCCTTCTGACGGGCAAAAATCCCGATTGGATTACGCCGTTTATATACGGTCTGGCGGCGTTATCGGCAATTCAGATTATTGTTTCGTTCATCAAAGAAATTTACTCTGCAAGAATCAACGCTAAAATAGCTGCGATGGGCAACACAACATTTATGTGGAAGGTTCTTCGCCTGCCGATGGTATTTTTTTCTCAACGAATGGCAGGTGACATTCAACTCAGAAAGAATTCGAATGCTGCTGTTTCAAACAGCCTTGTGAGCACTTTTGCTCCGCTTGCAATCGAAGTCTGCATGATGTTTTTCTATTTAGCGGTAATGATCAGATACAGCGCTTTGCTGACGATGATCGGGTTGCTGTCAATTATCATAAATGCCATTGTTTCAAAAGTTATTTCGGATAAACGGATTAATCTGACCCGTGTTCAGTCCCGTGACAGCGGAAAGCTTGCAGGTTCAACCGTTGCAGGCATTGAAATGATAGAAACTATCAAAGCAAGCGGTGCGGAAAACGGATTCTTTGAAAAATGGTCGGGTTATCAGGCAAGAGTAAATGCTCAAAACATTAAATCTGCAAAAGCGGATCAATATTTCGGGCTCATTCCCCAATTGGTTTCATCGCTGACAAGCACGGCAATTACGATTATCGGTGTATATCTTACCTTTAACGGTCAGTTTACCGTCGGTATGGTTATGGCGTTTCAGGGAATACTGTCATCCTTCATGATGCCTGCATCCCGGCTTATGTTTGCGTGGCAGACCTTGCAGGAAACGAGAACTCAGATGGAGCGCATTGAAGATGTTATGAGATACCCTGATGATATTGCGTGCGAAAACGGTGCTTTTAATGAAAACGAGGTCTACAGCAAGCTTACCGGTGCAATGGAAATCAAAAACCTCACCTTCGGTTATTCGAAGCTTGGTGACCCGTTGATAAAAGATTTTAACCTGACTTTAAAACCCGGCAGCAGGGTTGCTTTTGTGGGCACCTCAGGCTGCGGCAAATCAACACTTTCAAAGCTTATTTCAGGTCTTTATCAGCCGTGGGAGGGCGAAATTCTCTTTGACGGCAAACCAATGACGCAGATTGATAAAAGCGTTTTCAGAGGTTCTCTTGCAGTTGTTGACCAGGATGTTATTCTTTTTGAAGACACAATTGCAAACAATATCAAAATGTGGGACAGCTCAATTGAAGATTTTGAGATGATCCTTGCTGCAAGAGATGCTCATCTGCACGAGGATATCATGCAACGTGACGGCGGGTATAACTACAAGCTTACAGAAGGCGGCAAGGATTTTTCGGGCGGTCAGCGACAGAGAATGGAAATTGCCCGTGTGCTTGCTCAGGACCCCACAATCATTATTCTTGATGAAGCAACCTCGGCACTCGATGCAAAAACGGAATATGAGGTCATTAAATCCATCAAAGACCGGGGAATCACCTGCATCGTGGTTGCTCACCGTCTTTCAACCATAAGGGATTGCGATGAAATTATCGTTATGGATAACGGCATCGTTGTTGAAAGAGGAACACACGACGAGCTATATGCCTTGAACGGCTTTTACACAAAACTTATTACATGTGATTAAGGGGGTGATGGTATAGGCTGGTTTGATGAACAAATAAAACTGCGCAAAAGAAACGACGAAGCAATCCTTGAGGAAGCGTTTGTCGGCATGGCTGATGCGGTGCTCGGCACAAAAATATCCGAAGCATACAAAAGCAGTGCCGAAAAGGCCGACGGTGCCATTGATGAGATACTTAAATATTACAAAGTCAAGCCTGTTGAGGTGCCCGACAGCTTTAAAAATCTCAACGACCGTCTTGAATATCTTCTTCGTCCTCACGGCATTATGCGCCGTAACATAAATCTTGAAAAAGGTTGGTACAAAGATGCAATAGGCGCCATTCTCGGCACAAGAAAAGATGACGGATGCGTTGTTGCTTTCATCCCGAAAGGCCTCAGCGGATATGTATTTTTTGATGCACCGAGCGGCAAATGGGTAAAGCTCAGCAAGAAAAACGAGGACCTTTTTGAAACTGAGGCAATTTGCTTTTACAAACCGTTCCCTCTCAAAAAGCTGACGCTCCCTTTGCTGATGCGTTATATTATCGAAACGCTGACCGTTGCAGATATTGTGCTTGTTGTTCTTGCAACATTTGCGGTTTCGGCAATAGGGCTGTTAATGCCAAAGCTAAACAACATTCTGTTCGGAACGGTTGTTGCAAACCAAAACATAAAAATGCTTGTCGGCATAACGGTGTTTATGATATGCGCAACAATCAGCACACTGCTGCTGCAATCGGTCAAAGCCCTGCTTACGGCAAGAGTCGGCACAAAGCTGGAGCTGTCTGTGCAGGCGGCAACAATGATGAGAATTTTATCCTTGCCTGCAGACTTTTTCAAGCAACACAGCTCAGGCGAACTTTCAAGCAGATCTCATTATATTCAGAACCTGTGTTCAATGCTTGTTTCAACTGTATTAAATACGGGACTTACCTCCGTTTTTTCGCTGATGTATATTTCACAGATTTTTGTTTATACGCCTAATCTGGTGATTCCTGCTCTGATAATTATTCTTGTTACCGTTGCGTTTTCGCTTGTCACAACATTCCTGCAGATGAATTACAGCAAAAAGCAGTTGGAGCTCGGCTCACAGGAAAGCGGCATGAGCTACGCATTGATTTCAGGTGTTCAGAAAATCAGGCTTTCGGGTGCAGAAAAAAGAGCGTATTCAAGATGGTCAAAGCTTTATGCAAAGCAGGTCGGAATGACATATAATCCGCCGATGTTTCTGCGTGTGAACGGTTCACTCACTTCAATTATCTCGCTGACGGGCATAATCGTAATGTATTATGTGTCAATAAAAAGCGGAGTATCGGTATCGGAATACTATGCTTTCAATACGGCATACGGTATGCTCTCGGGTGCATTTATGTCGCTCGCAGGCATAGCAACCACAATTGCAAGGTTCAAGCCCATCATAGAAATGGCAAAGCCGATTATGGAAGCCGTTCCCGAGGTATCTGAAGGCAAGCTTGTTATCGACAGACTTTCGGGCGGAATAGAGCTTAACAATGTTTCTTTCCGCTACAGTGAGAATATGCCGCTTATAATTGATGACCTGTCGCTGAAAATCCGTTCGGGTCAGTATGTGGCAATCGTCGGTGAAACGGGTTGCGGCAAATCAACGCTTATGAGAATTTTGCTCGGTTTTGAGAAACCGCAGAAAGGCGCTGTTTATTATGACGGCAAAGACCTTAACTCCATTGACCTGCGTTCACTCCGCCGCAAAATCGGCGTTGTGCTGCAAAACGGAAAACTCTTTCAGGGCGATATTTATTCAAACATCGTGATTTCCGCACCGCATCTGTCTCTTGACGATGCGTGGGATGCCGCCGAAATGGCAGGCATTGCCGATGATATCCGCAAAATGCCCATGGGAATGCACACAATTATTTCCGAAGGCTCGGGCGGTGTTTCGGGCGGTCAGCGGCAAAGGCTGATGATAGCCAAAGCAATTGCTCCGAAGCCAAAAATCCTGATGTTTGATGAGGCAACAAGCGCCCTTGACAATATCACGCAGAAAACAGTTTCGGACTCTCTCGATAAACTTAAATGCACCCGAATCGTTATTGCTCACAGACTTTCAACCATAAAGCAATGTGACCGTATCATCTATCTTGAAAAAGGTAAAATTGTTGAGGACGGAACTTACGATGAGTTGATAGCCAAAAACGGAAAATTCGCCGAGCTTGTTGAAAGACAGCGTCTTGATATTTAATTAATTTAAGGAGGTAATCATTATGTCAAACGAAAAACTTGATAACATCTTGGAAAACAACGACCCCGCAGAACTCAGCGATGATACGCTTGATGCAGTTACAGGCGGTACAGGTACGGATACTGTTGTTACCCTCAAATACAGGGTTGGAGAAGTTGTGCTTGTAACCCACGATACAATCAGATATTGTCAAAATTGCACCAGACTGCTCAAAAACTATGAGGTAACAATTACGGGTATACGCGGTATTCTGAACGGTGTTCCGCTTTACTGGGTCAAGCGCAGTTGCTGCGGACATAACTCCAGTGTTACTGAAAAAGAAATTCTGTATAGGGTATAAGAAAAAATCCGACTGAAACTTTCAGTCGGATTTTTAATTTAAAACTTTTTTGTGATTTTCAGAATATTTTTTTCGTCTTTAAATTCATAGGTCATTTCATCCATGGTTTTCTTTACCATAAAAATGCCAAGTCCGCCGATTTTTCTTTCCTCTGCAGAAAGTGAAACATCAGGGTCAGACTGTTCAAGCGGATTGTACGGAACTCCGCTGTCAGTAAAAGTAAGAACAGCAGACTTCGGGTTATCCGAAAATTCAATTCTTACAGTTACATTACCCGCTTTTTCACTGTAAGCATAATGCACGATATTGCTTAAAATTTCATCAATCGCAATATCAATCTGCACCTGCGCTTTCATCGGGCAGTCAAACTCTCCAAGTTGTTCGTTAATGAAATGCGTGACAACCTCAATATTCTCAACGGTTGCAGCAACTGTTGTTTCTTTTATCGGGGCGGAGTCCTCTCCGTTAAACTTAAGACAAAGCATAGTTATATCATCAAACTGAGGTGATTCGCCCGCAAACAAATCAACATCTGCCTTGACGGCATCGCATATTGCCTGCGTGTCGGAAGCGGCATTTTTGTTCAGCACTTCAAGCAAACGATTTTCACCGTAAAGCTCATTTTCCGTGTTCATCGCTTCTGTTACACCGTCGGTGTAAAGATAGATTACATCGCCCTTTTCAAGCTGATACTCGTTCTTACGATAACGGATTCCCTCCATACCTGCAAGAACAAAACCGGGTCTGGTTTTGAGATATGTAAAGCTGCCGTCTGCGTGTTTTATAAGAGGCGGATTATGACCTGCGTTTGCAAAGGTGACAAGTCCTGTTTTGGTGTTCAGAAGTCCCATCCATGCGGTTACAAACATACCTGCATCGTTGCCTTCACACAGCTTTTCGTTTGCATTTGTAAAAATCTCTTCAACGCTCATACCCGATTCAGCATAGCTTTTGAGAAGAGTTTTTGACTGCATCATAAACATTGCCGCAGGAATTCCCTTGCCCGAAACATCGGCAACAAGGAACGCAAGCGTATCCTCATCAATAAAATAGAAATCGTAGAAATCCCCGCCAACCTCTTTTGCTGTGTGCATGGTTGCACTGATATCAAATTCTTTTCTGTTGGGATACGGCGGAAAAACCGACGGCAGAGCCGAATGCTGAATTGCTTTTGCAAAGGCAAGCTCCGCATCAATTCTCGCTTCAGCCTCGGAAATATATTTTTTCAGCGTATTAACCGTAGTGTTTATGTCATTTGAAAGAGCATCAAACTCAATGTGCGAGCGCACATCAACAACGGTATCAAGATTTCCTTCGGTTATTGCGGAAAGAGAATCGTTAACTTTATAAATATTATCAACAACGAGCCGTTTTACGAGAATGAAAATCATAATGAACAAGGCGGCAAAAACAATAATCTGCATTACTGTTGTAACGCCAACTGATACATTGCGTGAAAGAGCCGCCTCGCTTTTGGGCATAACTGCAACTATGCGGTAACCCTCCGTTACTTGATGTATACAGTAACAGGATTCGCCGTAAACCTCGGCTGTGAACACTTCGTTTTCAGGTATGTTATCGGTATCAATCCATATTCCCGTAACATCAAGATTCTTGCCTTCGTTGCCGTAGCGGTCGCTTACTATGTTCCAGTTTTCATCAACAATAATGATTGAGCCGCCCTCACCTACATGGCGGTTACGGGTGACACCGACAACGAATTCGTCGATATCCTTCCGAAAACGCTCCGCACCGTAGCCGACCTGAACAAAGCCGCCGTTTTCAAGAGTGACACCGCCGTATTTTCGTGAAATTGACGCATCATAAGAAACGGGCTGATAGCTCTGGACATATTCCGTTTCACCTGAAAGCAAAACCGTGAATTCAGCAGATTGCTCACCGCTTCGCATATCGTAATTGAGAAAATCGGGATATGTGCTTGCGACGATGATTCCGTCGGTGTTTATATGATTGATTTCTGTCACATCATATTTTTTTGTGAGCTCGGCAAGTAATTCGGAAGTTATGCTTTCCGATTGGTTCAAATCATCTGCTATCCGATTTGTGAGCTTTAAGAGGTTTTCGTCGGATGCGTCGATAATATCTTCTCTGACATCAGAAATATTGAGTTTAAGCAGATTTACGGCATTATTCTGCGAAATTTCAGTTTGTGAAACCCAGAGAAATGCCGTTGTTGCCAAAAACGCAATAACAACAAGCACCAACAGCCATCGCCTGAACGCAGACGATATGTTTTGTTTCTTATTTTTCATAATCATTCAATGGTAAGAACATCACAGAAACCCGTGATCTCAAAGATTTCCATAATAATTTCATTTATGTTTCTGACAATCATTTCACCCTGCTTATTCATAATTTTCTGTGCACCGAGAAGCACACGCAGGCCTGCTGACGAAAGATATTCGAGTGACGCAAAGTCAAAAACGAGCTTTTCGACACCTTCAAGGCTGTTTTTAAGTTCCGCTTCAAGAGCAGGTGAAGTTGCTGTGTCAAGCCTGCCTTCAAGAGCAACCGTAAGTTCGTTTCCGTTAACGGTTTTGTTTATATTCATGGTCATTACCTCACTTTTTTACGGTTCTGCTATATTGAATTTTGCATTATCCGCAAAGCTGAACTGATTCAGATTGTCAAGCATCAGCTGAAGTTTTGTTGCATCGCCTTCAAGCTTCATGGATGCGTTTATGCCGTCTGTATTGCGCTGAATAATAAATACAAGCGCATTTTTCGGACAGGTTATCGTCAGGTCTGCCGATTCTGACGACATATTGTGATACTGAAGCAAAGCCCCGTTGTTAAACCGAAGCATTATTTTTTCGTTTGTATCGGTAAGATTAAAATTGATTACAAAATTCTCGTCTGCAAGCGCCTGCTTATCAAGAAGAATGCCGATATAGTCAAATATCATCTCAGCGGTCATATTTCTAAGAACACTTCCGTCGGGTTTTGCATTTTTGCCCTTCTCGGCTGCGTTACCGTTTCTCAGTTCAAGCGCAGCGGAAAGATAAGCGTTTCTCCATGTGCCCGATTCAGCCTGATATCCGAGCTGCTCAAGTGCATCGGCACAGAGAAGCCTTGCGGCGGTATTATCGGGGTCAGCAAAAACAATAACATTTGTAACCTCCGCAACCCACTGATATTCGCCCTTTTCAAAATCTTCTTTAGCCTTTCGGAGAACCTCATCGGTATCGCCGAGATATTCAACCCATTTTTTTGCACTTTCCGTAGGCTCAAGAGGATTGAGATTAACGGGATTTGCGTCATACCAACCCATATATTTCTGATAAACGGCTTTTGAATTGTGAGCAACCGTGCCGTAATACTGGCGGGTATACCAATTCTTTGCAAGTTCATCGGGCAATTCGATCATGTTTGAAATTTCATCCGATGTATAGCCCTGATTTATGTATGTAAGAGTCTGGTCATTAATAAATTTATAAACTGCAGCAGTGTCTGCAAGATAATCATTGACAAATTCATTGCCCCAATGCGGCCAGTTATGCGACTGGAATGCAACCTGCACATCGTTGCCGTAAAGAGCAATCGCTTCGGTTATATATTTTGCCCACGCATTGCCGTCACGAATTTGTGCGCCTCTTAATGTATAAAGATTATGAAGCGTTGCAGTGCAGTTTTCAGCTACCCAAAGTGCCTTCATTTCAGGAAGCCATATGTTCATTTCGGCAGGTGCTTCCGTGCCGGGAGTCATCTGAAATTCCATTGTTACTCCGTCGACAGTATAAGTTTCGCCGGTGCTTCTGATTTCATATGTAGGAGTTATAAAAGATACCGTGCCCGTTGACTGACCCATTCCGATTCCCATTGCGACCTTGCCCGTTTCGGATTCCTCAAGAAAAACGCCGTACTGATACGATGCTCTTCTGCCCATTCCTTTACCTGCATAAACATTTTCGCTTACGGCGTGCTCAACAAAGCCTTCGGGAACAATTATCGGAATCAATCCGCTTGCAAGCTGTTCTTCAAGCGCAAGAGCGCTGTCTGCCGCCTGCTCATCGGTAAGAACTCCCTTGATTCCGCCGTAGTGGTCAACATGAGGATGTGAAATAACAACAGCTTTTACGGGAAGCTTTCCCAAATTTTTTTCAACAAGCTGCATTGCCGCAACGGTGCATTCAACACTCATAAGCGGGTCAAAAACAATCCAACCCGTATCACCCCTGATAAGCGTAAGGTTTGCCATATCATAGCCTCTGACCTGATAGATGTTTTCGCAAACCTCAAAAAGACCGTAGGCGTGGTTATTCTTTGTGTTCTCCCATAGACTCGGATTCACCGTATCGGGGCATTCTTCACGGTTATCAACAAAGCTGTATGCCTGCTGACTCCATACCACATCACCGTTTTCATTTTTGATTTCAAGCACCTTCGGCGCATCTATAAGACCCTTTGTTGCAAATTCATACTCTGTTTTGTCCCCGAAATCAAGCAACGAGTAAAAACCCGCATTAACTTCAACGGTATGTTCGGTTGCTTCTTTGGTTTCGGCATTAAGACCCAGTTCTGCAACCATATCGGCATCTTTATTTGCATCGCACGCAGAAAATGAGAACAAAAAAACACTTACAAGAATCATTGAAAACAGTTTTCTCATCAGAGTTACTCCTTTTTATAAAAACTTTACAATTTAATAAAAACAGTATAACACAAATATATTTTCGTTTCAACCGAAAAAGAGTTTTAATAAATAAAGACAGCCGCCTTTTCAAATCAAAGACGGCTTTTGATACATTATACAGATTATGTTATCATAGAGGGTGTATGTTTTCTTTGATAATAAGGGATTGAACACCAACTTCTCTTGCAGCTTCCATCTTGAACTGGTCAAGAGCAGCTCTTGCCTGAGGAACAACTGAATTATTCTTTGACATTTCGTTTACACCCCTTCAAATTCAATTTGCGTTTGCCTTATTATTGTTGCAATCATT
>JAFQSY010000083.1 GCA_017409265.1 Clostridia bacterium | reverse complement strand
TTTCAAGTACTTTCTCAAATTAATCTTCAAGGGTTTTTCTTTCTATCGTTGTTTAATTTTCAAGGTGCGTTGGCTGCTCTGTTTTCCAGAGCGCTCGACTATAATATCAAATCTATCCCTCTTTGTCAACACCTTTTTCAACTTTTTTCGTTGTTCTTTACAACTCTGCCGTGTGTTTCGCACGGGTGTATTCATAATACAATGTATCTCCGTCCTCATGAGCACGGTTAAGCTTAAATCCGGCTTTTTCAAAAGCTCTTTTTGAAGCAGGATTACTCGGATAAATAACAGCTTCGGCAGATATAATTTCTTTTCCTGTAATTTCTATTGAATCATCTATTAATTCCTTTATTAGTGATGCAACCTTTCCTTTGCCGTGCTCTTTCGGATTAACAACCAACTCCATCACATTATAAATCTCTTCGTTCACTCCTAACGCAACAACAGCAAATGGCATTTCGTTTTCAAAAACCACCTTGCGCCAATAGTTTTCACCAATAACTGTGTTTGCTTCATTCAGCCAATATTCATAAAGGTCTCGCCATCCGTCATCAAGACCTGTTTTCTTAACCGCTTCCGCATCAAGCCATTCTTCCACAACCATCATTTCAAAAGGATTATAATCTTTCCATACGTATTTCATTTCATCACATTCTAAAAGACATATTATCATTCATTGTATAATAAAATCAATAAATAATATAAAAAAACATTATATTATGTCGCTTTTGCTCTTGACTTAAAGGAGTGAATTGCAATATAATTTATTTCATATCGGTTATAATTATCAGGAGGATAAATTTATGGGAATGACAATAGGTCAGAAGCTGATAAAGAGCCATCTTGTCAGCGGAAAAATGATACCCGGAACTGAAATCGGTCTTAAGATTGACCAGACACTCACTCAAGACGCAACAGGCACCATGGCTTACCTTGAATTTGAAGCAATGGGGGTTGAAAGAGTCCGCACCGAGCTTTCGGTTTCATACATAGACCACAACACACTTCAGAACGGCTTCGAAAACGCTGATGACCACAGATTCATCCAGAGCGTTGCAAAGAAGAGGGGTCTTCTTTTCTCAAAACCCGGCAATGGCATCTGCCATCAGCTTCATCTTGAGCGTTTCGGTAAACCCGGCAAAACTCTTATCGGATCAGACAGCCACACTCCCACAGGCGGCGGCATCGGCATGCTTGCAATCGGCGCAGGCGGACTTGACGTTGCAGTTGCAATGGGCGGCGGTACATACTATACAACAATGCCAAAGATGACACTTATCCGTCTTTCAGGCAAACTTTCTCCTTGGGTCGGTGCAAAGGATATCATTCTTGAAGTACTCCGCATCATGAGCGTTAAGGGCGGTGTCGGAAAAATCATTGAATACGGTGGCGAGGGTGTCAAGACTCTCTCTGTTCCCGAAAGAGCAACCATCACAAACATGGGTGCCGAACTCGGCGCAACAACTTCCGTATTCCCTTCAGACGAAATCACGAAGGCATTCCTTAAGGCACAGGGAAGAGAGGGTGACTGGTCAGAGCTTCTTCCCGATGCAGATGCGGAATATGACGAAATAATCGACATTGACCTTTGCAAGCTTGCTCCCATGGCAGCTATGCCTCATATGCCCGATAACGTTAAGACCGTTGAAGAAATCGGCAACATTGAAATCAGCCAGGTATGCATCGGTTCATGCACAAACTCATCACTCCTTGACCTTCTCAAGGTTGCAGCCATTCTTAAAGGCAAGAAGGTTGCTCCGAACGTAAGCCTTACAATTTCTCCGGGCTCAATGCAGGTTCTTAACATGCTTTCGCTCAACGGTGCACTTTCAGATATTCTCTGCGCCGGCGCAAGACTTCTTGAATGCTCATGCGGTCCCTGCATCGGTATGGGTCAGTCACCGCAGTCAAAGGGCGTTTCACTCCGCACCTTCAACAGAAACTTTGAAGGCCGTTCAGGCACAGCGGATGCAGGAATCTATCTCGTAAGCCCTGAGGTTGCTGCAGCATCAGCTATCACAGGCTATCTCACAGACCCGAGAACACTCGGCGAGATGCCTGAAATCAACATGCCTGAAAGATTCATTATCAACGATAATATGATTGAGCATCCCGCTTCTGTCGAAGAGGCTGACAGCGTTGAAATCAAATACGGTCCTAACATAAAGCCCTTCCCCACAAGCGTTGAACTCCCCGAAAATATTGAAGCTCCTGCAATTCTCAAAGTCGGCGACAACATCACAACCGACCATATCATGCCCGCTGGCGCAAAGATTCTCCCCTACCGTTCAAATATTCCTTTCCTTTCAAACTTCTGCTTCAAGCAATGCGACGAACACTTCGCAGAACGTTGCAAGGCTGCAGGCAAGGGATTCATCATCGGCGGTGCAAACTACGGTCAGGGCTCATCAAGAGAGCACGCCGCTCTTGTTCCTCTTTATCTCGGAATCAAGGCAGTTATTGCAAAATCATTCGCAAGAATCCATTGCGCTAACCTTATAAACGCAGGCATCATGCCCTTCACCTTTGCAAATCCCGATGACTATGATAAGATTGATACAGATGATATACTTGCACTCAACGGTATCAGAGAAAACATCAAGAACGGTGCAAAGGTTATTCTTGAAAACCTTTCAAAAGGCGAAAAATATGAGCTTGCATATGATTATTCAGACAGACAGACCGCTATGATTCTTGACGGCGGACTTCTTAACTACACAAAGAATATCGGCAAATAAGGAGAAATAAACATGACAGAAGTACAGATTAAAGCTGCTGTTGAAAAGTTTGAGGCTCTCATAAGAGAGCAGGACGCAAGAAGCGAAGCAATCAAACAGCAGGGAGATTTTATTGACTATTCAACCCTTGACAAACTCACAATCGGCGTTTGCGGCGGCGACGGCATCGGTCCTATCATCACAAACGAGGCTGCAAGAGTTCTTGAATTTCTTCTTAAGGAAGATGTTGAAGCAGGCAAGATTGAGTTCAAAACCATTGACGGTCTTACAATTGAAAACCGTGTAGCTGTTAATAAGGCTATTCCCGATGATGTTCTTGAAGAACTTAAGAAATGCCCCGTTATTCTTAAGGGACCCACAACAACTCCTCAGGCAGGCGACCCATGGCCCAATATTGAAAGCGCAAACGTTGCAATGAGAAAGGCTCTTGACCTTTTTGCAAATCTCCGCCCCGTTAAGGTTCCCGAAGAGGGCATTGACTGGACTTTCTTCCGTGAGAACACCGAAGGTGCGTACGCAGTCGGCTCAAAGGGCATTAATGTTACGGATGACCTTGCAATGGACTTTGTTGTTACAACAACAGAGGGCACACAGAGAATCGCAAAGCTCGCATATGATTACGCAAGTAGAAACAAGAAAGACAGAGTTTCAATCATCCAAAAGGCAAACGTTATTAAGACAACCGACGGTAAATTCCTCAATCTCTGCAAGGAAGTCGGCAAGGAGTATCCCGAAATCACAACCGATGAATGGTATATAGATATCACCACAGCAAAGCTTATTGACAAGAAAAGAAGAACAGATTTCAAGGTTTTCGTTCTTCCCAATCTTTACGGCGATATCATCACAGACGAGGCTGCTGAATTCCAGGGCGGCGTAGGCACGGCAGGCAGCGCAAACATCGGCAAAAAGTACGCAATGTTTGAGGCAATTCACGGCTCAGCACCCAGAATGATGAGAGAAGGCAGAGGACAGTATGCAGATCCCTGCTCAATGCTCCGCGCAGCAGTTATGCTCCTTTCACATATCGGCAAGCAAGCTGAAGCTGACAAGCTTGAAAGAGCTCTTGACATCTGCATGTATGAAGAGAAGAAACTCAAGATTACAGGCAGAGCAGACGGCGCAACCTGCGAGGATTTCGGTAACTACGTTATGGAAACCCTCACAACTCTTTAATAATATATAATGTAATATTATAAAGAACGACCCCCGAAAAGGAATAACCTTTTCGGGGGTTAGCTTTATTGTTTTATTGGAGTTAAATATTGCTTTTCTACATATCCGTAGTGGTCTTTCGTGATAACCCATGCCTTATTTCCACCGTTATCTGTTACATATATTTCTGTTCCGTTCGGAAGAGTTTCTATAATCGCATCCTGTTTTGAAAATAGTTCTTTGGTTCTAAGTTCTACGGAAGATCCATCCGTTACAACTTTATAATTTTTCTTTATATTTTCAGCTAAAATATATTTTAACTTCACACTTTTCATATATATATTGTTGTTATCGTCATACGCAATTGTCATCGTGAAATCTCTTAGATATTCTTCCGTATAACCGTTCAACTGTTTGAGCGAACTTGCTTGGATATCCTCAAATGTATCCGATTTTTCAAGATAGTTTTCCGAACCGGAAACCGCTTTAACAACATATGTTCCGTTAACGGTCCGTATATCGTATATATATGCCGCATTTGACACAAAGCCTGTTGTTTCCGACATAAAACACGCAACCAGCCCACACTCGGGAAGATAAGTATATCTGTATGATAACAACTCAAAGTTCTCCGTTATTGATGAATCGCTGTTTTTCACTTCATTATACGTATCAAAATCCGAAGCTTCAAATTTCCTTGCCGTGGGACCAAATCTGTCTTCCAAATAATCATTAATGCTCTTTATATCGGTAATAACAAAATCATCCGAAATCCGATAAGGATTCTTTTTCATTTCATTATACGCCGCTTTCCATTGAACAGTCTCTGTATCATAGCGTTCAAAAAACCAATTATTTCTTGACACCTGCATACACCGCAGCGCATCATTAATTACTTCATTGGGTGTTCCGTTCCAGTTGTCATAATCATCATAACCATATAGCATCGGAACAAGATGGGTTATATCCATTAATATTTCTTCTGAATAATTCTTCTCAAATTCCGCTTTTTGAATCGTAAAACTGTATCTCTCATTTTCAATTTTAATCTTTCTGCTCTCCACATAATCAATTGGTTTTTTCGTTGCTGATTCCTCTGTTGTTTTAATCTCAGGTGTTGTTTCCGTTTGACGTTCGGTTGTTATGACTGCCGTTGTTTCTTCAATCGTTGATACTACAGTTGTTGTTTCTTCTTTTTCGCTTTCGTTTTTACATCCTGTAATTACCGAAAGCAAAATTGCTGTAATCACCATAAAAGCTATAGTCTTCTTCATTTTTTCACCTCCGTTAATACTCGCAAATTTCCATTTACTAATTTAATTGTAGAATAATAATAAATTTTATTCAAGTTACAAATAATTACTTACAAATTACAGTTTGATTACAGCAAAAAAGAGCAGCAATCAAAGCTGCTCTTTAAAAATTCTATTTATTAATTATCGGTGTCACAACCGGCTTCCCTTCTCTGTCAAGCAGAGGTGTCAATCCCCCTGCATATCCGTTTGCAACAAAGAGATAATTAACTCCGGTTTCTCTATCAACATATATAATCGTTGAACCCAAATCCTGTGAATATACTCTTTCAAATCTTTTATCTTTTGCCATTTCAAATCTCCTTAACTAACCGTATAATCACTCGCTCTTTCAAGATGTGCACCATCGCCGAAGCCTTTCAGTCTGTAAACATTATCCCTTGGAGGGCAATACATTTCAAGTGTACCCTTTTCAGCACCGCTGATCATAAGCATAAACTGCGTAATTGCAGGAATCAGAAGAGAGAAATATCCGTCATGGGTAACAGCATTCCACATCGAAAAAGCGAATGTTGCACAGTTTCCGCCAAATCCCCAATAATTCGGGTAATTAAGAAGTTTGTTACTCAATGTTTCAAGCTCCTCTGCATTGAGTTCTTCGGATTTTGACCAAACCTTATCCATTCGGTTTTTGGTGTTTTCTTTGTACGCTTCAATATTATAGTATATACCCCATCCGTCATTAACAGAGAATGAGAAAACACCGACCGAAACACCCTGACCAGCAGGAACTTCATAATGACCGACCTGAATAGGCTCATCAGAATTGTTATGAACATAAATCCATGTATGACCCGATATCGGCCAGACATATATGCATGTGCAAAGAGAAAGAGTGGCAACGCTCTCATTTTTTTCTTCTTCTGCCGGAACTTCGGGTGTTTGCGCAAATGCAGGAACACATGAAAAGGCAAGAATAACGGCTATCATAACGGATAAGATTTTTTTAACAAAAGATTTCATTTTATCACCTGCTGTTTTTTGTTTCATTATACACTATAATGTTAATGTTTTATTTTATTATTTTTTCTTAATCAAAGCTCCCGCTACTCCTGCAACGACAGTTGCAGCTGTTCCTGCGATTACGGCAAACTTCTGCTTTTCTTTTTCATCGGCATCCCAGAAATAGCGCGCCTTTGCGCCGATGCTTCTGCCGCAAAGCTCATCATAATTAAAGAAATATGTCATATATTCCCCGGGTGCTCTTTCATCAAACTCAAAAATTCTTACGCCTCTTGTTCTGTCGCCGTAACAACGGAAGGATGCACATGAGGTCTGAATAAAATCAATCCCTTTATATTTTCCTTCAAAGCAGTTTCTGTGGTCATGTCCCGAAACAATACCCTTGACATCACCACATTCAAGAGCGGCTTCAAAAATTCCGCCGTCATCCTCAAGAATACACGGCAGCTCACCCATTGAGCCTCTTGCTATATCAGGTCGGAGTCTGTACCAGCCTCTGTGAGTTTTAACAGCACCGATATCATTCTGTCCGCATTGTTCAATAAGATTATTAATCTGCGGCAGAGGGATATGAGCAAACATAAGCGATGGTACGGGGTTTCCGCCGTTTTTCTCTTTAAGCTCCGCGGCAGTTTTTTTATACCATTCAACCGTTTCGGGCTTTATCCCCTGATAGCATTTATCCTCTTTTTTGTCATACCATGCACTGTCAATCATCCAGAAATTAAAAAGAACCTTTTCTCCGTCAGACGACAAAACAGGGATATTATATGTATCGCAATCTACCTTACCGTTTCTCGTATTCATAGGCAGGCACATCGGGCTTTGGCGGTAAATATCCGCCTGCTCATCCTTTGAAACAAGGTTCATATCGTCATGGTTGCCGTAAATCATCGCAAAAGGTATTTTGCGTTCGTCAAGAGGCTTTGTTATATGACGGATTGAATCTTTCATTATCTGCATTGTTGCCGCCTTGCCGCTTGCAATCTGGCGTGTACCGAATCGGGCATCAAGCAGATGGTTGCCGAGAATGTTATCTCCTGTAAAAAGAACAAGGTCAGGCTTGAGCTTGTCATATGCCTTGTTTAGCATATTGATCATCGCCTTGCGGACATGCTTCATATCCTGCGTATCGCTGACCTGCATAACAACCAATTTGCCGTCAGGTCTGAATCTTATTTCATTTGTATTCTTCATTCTGTTTACCTCAAAAAAGGCAGAGTGCACCTGTGTGCACTCCGATTTTTAACTGATTATTCTGAATTTCCCGATTATGGGAAGTTCTTTGGCTTCACCCTTAATAGCGTTAAGAACACCGATAACAAGCAAAGCCGTTGTAAAAACATTGATTAATGCGCCTGCAGCCCAGCCTGCATAAGGAATCTGCGTTGCTGCAACACCGATTGTCTGAACAATAAACAGAAGTATCCCCTGGTTAGTGTGATATCTTGCAAACGGTGATTCCTTTGCTGCAAGAAGCGGAACAAGAAAGAGTAATCCCAGATACGCAAGAACCGCCATAGACTTGTTCTTGGTTATATCATCGGCTGTATACTGCGCAGTTGTGTCAGCTGTGTTGGTGAAATTTGTTATAAAGTCTTCAATTTTATTTTGAACATCTGATTTGTCTGACTTTTTCTCTGTTTTTGCACCGCATACCGGACAAACTCTTGCATTTTCATCTATCCGGTTTCCGCATGATGAACAGTATCTCATTTCACCGCCGCCTTTCTTTTTATTTGCTGGCCAAACGTTCCTCTCTGTCTTTAAGAAACTTAGACTTTGCAGGAACAACATAAGCCATTCCCTTTTCAACAATTTCAAAAGATGTATCTGTTACATACTTGATTTCGCCGTCAACATTGACCGCAGCAGGTTTATCACTATGAATAATAAGCTTTTTGCCCCTCTTGAAATGGGTTATATCCCAATCAAGATGCTCGCCTCTCTTATACTTGTTAAGAAGAGTTGCAAGCTTGAGTCTGCTGACACTTGCTTCAACAACAACAAAATCAAGAAGACTGTCATCAGGCTGTGCAAGAGGAGCAGCCATAAATCCGCCGCCATACCATCTCGAGTTTCCGCAAAAGCAGAAAAGACAATCCTTTGTAAACTCCTCATCGCCGTCTATTTTAATAGTGAATTTATTGTGAAACTTACGCATAAGAGCATAAAGGCAACCGATGTAATAAGCACCCTCACCTGTAACAAGAGGGAGCTTTTTGATTTTACCCTGCATTGCGCAAACCTCGGCATCCATGCCCATCGAGCACTGATTGATTGCAATTTCATCGTCACACTTGATAAGGTCAAACTCAACGGGAACACCGTTGACAACATCGTCAAGAACAAGATATTCTTCCTTTGTTCCGAAAAGACGGATAAAATCGTTACCCGAACCGAGAGGAATAACCGCAACCTGAACATTCTTATAGCCGTATGCACCGTTGACTACTTCATAAAGAGTGCCGTCGCCGCCGCAGGCATAAAAGCGAAGCTCTTCTCCTGTTTTTGCTCTTTTCCTAACATATTCAAGTCCGTCATTTTTATCCTTTGTGATATACATTTCATATTCAAGAGAATATTTTTTGCAGACTTCTTCTATTTTGGGTTTGATAAACTCAAGTGATTTTCCCTGGCCTGCTGCAGGGTTGATAACGAAAATGTGTTTCATGTTTTATCCTCTCAGACTGATTATTTAAAATACATAAACAACTGGCATTTAATCATACCGTTGTAAAGCTTTCTTCTTTTATCGGCTTTTCTTCCGAATGCCTTTTCAAATTCCTCATCGGGGCTTATGATACTGTAAGACCAGCCTTTTTTCTGCTCAAAAACCTTTCCGAGGGTTTTATAAATCTTCTCGCATTCGGAAATATCGAGCAGTCTTTCGCCATAAGGCGGGTTACAGATAAGAGTTCCTCGCTCTGTTGAAGGCGCAAACGATGCAACATCGCTGACATTAAAACTGATTTTCGAAGCAACTCCCGCTCTTTGCGCATTCACCTTTGCGATTTCAATTGCCTTTACATCAATATCCGAGCCGAAAGCCTCAAAATCATTGGGTTCTCTCTCAAGGCTCCTTGCTCTTTCTCGTTCCTGCTCCCATACATTTCTGTCAATAACGCCGAAACGCTCCGCAGAAAATCTGCGGTTGAGTCCGGGAGCGATATTTGCCGCCATCATCGCGCCTTCAATAAGAATCGTTCCCGACCCGCACATCGGGTCATAAAACTTGTGATACGGTTTTAAGTGCGACAGACTGCAAAGTGCCGCCGCAAGAGTCTCCTTTATTGGTGCATCATTGGCATCAAGACGGTATCCCCTCTTATGAAGTCCCGCACCCGAAGTGTCAATCAGAAGCGAAACCTTATCCTTCATAATTGAAAACTGAATCTGATGAACAGGTCCAGTTTCCTCAAACCATTCTGTTTTATATTTTGATTTAAGCCTTTCAACAACCGCCTTTTTGATAATCGCCTGACAATCACGCGTACTGAAAAGCTCTGAATTAATTGAATAACCTTTAACGGGGAATGCATCAAGCGAACCTATCCAATTCTCCCAATCGAGAGCCTTTGTTCCCTGGAAAAGCTCTTCAAAGCTTCTTGCCTCAAAAGAACCGACAAGAATCTGAACTCTCTCCGCAAAGCGGGAACAGATGTTGACTCTAGCAAGAATGTTTTCGTCGCCGCTGAAAAGAACTCTTCCGTTTTCCGCAACAACTTCTTGCGCACCGAGTTCTTTAAGCTCACCGGCTATCAATGATTCGATGCCGAGCAGACACGGTATAAAAAAATTAATATTCATTTAGCATCTCCCGTTTGGATTTAAGCATTCCATAAAACAAGCGGGAACCGGAGAACGATTCCCGCCGAAATTCAGAGTGCTGCTAAATCCGACAAATAAATTTATTCAATCTCAGGTGTGATGAGACCGTAGCCTCCGTCATTTCTCTTATAGACAACACAAACTTCGCCGATGCTTTCCTCAAGGAAAACATAGAATTTGTGGTCAACAAGATTCATCTGGAGAATCGCTTCTTCTACGCTCTGAGGTTTGAGATTTACCGACTTTCTTCTTACAAGGTCATATTCGACCTCTTCGATTACTGCATCGGCCTCGTCCTCAAGGGCTTCAAAGCTTCCCGCACGCATTTTCTTTTCAATACGGGTCTTGTTCTTTCTTATCTGTCTGATAAGGGTGTCAACACATTTGTCGAGAGCTTCGTTCATGTTTTCCGCTCTCTCCTGAGCTCTAAAAATCATTCCGTTGTTGTTTACGGTGATTTCAACCGATTGTGATGACTTCTCAACAGTTACCGTAATTTTCGCCTCCATGTCGGAGCCGAAAAAGCGCTCAATTTTGGCGAGCTTTTTCTCTGCGTGGTCCCTGAAGGATTCTCTTGGTGAGCACTTACGTCCTGTGATTGTGATTTTCATACAGTCATCCCCTTTATTAGCTATTGAAGTATTCTTTACTTCGATTTCAGTATAGCATATATAAACAAAAAAATAAAGGGTTTTTTGAAATTTTTATTATAAATCACATAAAATTTTACAAATTATATAATTTTTTCCTCATGTCTGGTAACATGACATCCGACATTGACCGCAACCGGAAGCCCGGCTATATGGGTAGGTCTTGCTTCAATCGCAACAGCGAGAGCCGTTGTCTTTCCGCCGAAGCCCTGCGGTCCTATGCCGAGAGCGTTGACTTTTTCAAGAATTTCAGCTTCCATTGATGCGTAATATTCATCATCATTCTTTTTGCTGACGCTTCTGCAAAGAGCGATTTTTGCAAGCAATGCGCATTGTTCAAAAGTACCGCCGATTCCGATGCCGAGTACCATCGGAGGACAGGGATTGCTGCCCGCGATTCTCGCCGCATCAACAACAAAATTAATTATATCCCCTCTTGTTGCAGACGGTGTAAACATCTTAAGACAGCTCATGTTTTCGCTGCCAAAGCCTTTGGGCGCAACGGTTATCTTGATTTTTTCTCCGTCAACAATTCTTGTATGAATAACAGCAGGAGTATTATCACCCGTATTCACACGGCGTAGAGGGTCTTTGACAACCGAGCAACGAAGATAGCCTTCGGTATATCCTCTTGACACTCCCCTGTTGACTGCTGCTTCAAATCCTCCGCCGGTAAAATGAATATCCTGCCCGATTTCGACAAAAACAACTGCCATTCCCGTATCCTGGCAAATCGGAATATCAAGCTCTTTTGCCGCATCAATGTTATCCTGTAAAGATTTCATTATGCTTGCAGGTAAATCGGCACACTCACAACCTGCGCAATATCCGATTCTCTCTTCAAGCTCTTTCGGCAGATGCTTATTTGCACTTATGCACAAATCACGCACAGCCTGCTCAATAATGCTTACATCTATTTCACGCATATTTTTTCTCCGTCAACAAAAAACGGAGGCACATGCCCCCGTTTGAGTCAGTTTATTTTGCACCTCTGCGGGAATATCCGCCACTGCCTCTTTTTGAATCGCTGGCTCTCTTAAGGTCGGTCATCTTTTCATCGCTGACCTGCTTGAAGCGTGCCATCATATCCTCAAAAGACTGCTTTTCACCTTCTGCGGGAGCATTGCTCTTCTGACCGTTCCATACGTTGGGAGAAGAACGTCTTTCACCTTTGGGCTTCTGAGGACGCTGAGGGCGCTGTTCTTTGGGCTGCTCCTCAAGCCTTTTGATAGAAAGACTGATTTTTCCTTCAGGAGAAACCGAAATAACCTTAACCCTGACATCCTGACCGACGGTAAGATGCTCTTTGATATCCTTAACATAGTTGGAAGCAACTTCCGAAATATGTATCATTCCTGTCTTTCCGCCTTCAAGCTCAACAAAAGCTCCGAAATCAGTTAAACCCGTAATCTTACCGGTGAGTATTGCTCCTTCTTCAATCTGCATAAATAAAAATAATCCTTCCGTTTAAATAATGGTATATAAAATCAAACTGAAAAATCAGTTAAGATGCAGCGGAATCGTAGTAAACTCTTTCGTCGGGTTTAGCGTATCCGTATTGCTCTCTGGCAACCTTTTCGATATAATCGGCTTCATCGCCGTTTTCGATTATCATTTCGAGCTCTGCGTTTTCATCAAGCTGCTGCTGATATGATGTTTTTAAATCTTCAAGAGCATTTTCTTCTGCTCTGACACGTGTCTGAAGACTGATTAAGGTCGCAACAAAATAACACACAAGGGCGCAAAAAAGCACACCGAGTATGATACTGTGTTTTCTGTTATGCCTTTTAACTGCAGCCATTTGTTGCTTCCTTTCTTTTAAAATTAATGTTTTTTATTATAACCTAGTAAATTATACACTATACCTCTATACTTTTGCAAGTTATATTTTGCTTTTTTATCGGTTTTTCTTATATTTTTTTTACAAAAATCCTTAATTTTCGCAAATTTACGGATAATTCTCTTAACCGTGCGTTTAATTGGGTGAAAAATTGCTGAAAAAATCTTTTTAAAAAACGAAATAACTGCAGCGCTCGTTCTTATTGCAATTGCACCGAAAGAAAAATAATAAATTGCAAATCCCAACAGCTCGCCTAAAATAACATATGCGCGGATTCTGCCGCTGTCAACCACCAGAACAAAGCAGAAGATCAAAAATGCACAGACCGTAAAATAAAGCAGGTCCATAAAAAATATAAAGCCTTTAGAGTCTGAAATCAACATTCTCAAGGTTCTAAACGCATCATAAAGAATACCCAGCAAAAATCCGAATCCGAGCGCAAAAAGAAAATTATGAGTCTGGGCAGCTATGCCCTGAATATAATCCATTTATCTGAACACCTTGCTGAAAAATCCGCCGCTCTTCGGTGTTTCATTGGAATAAATCAAAGCGGCAATATTTCCTTCAACGGTCAGCTCACCGACCTCAACACTCAATCTGTTGATATGAAGATTTGTCCCCCTTACCGTCAGCTCTCCGAGGTCAGTAAAAACAACAACCGTTTCTTCATCAAAGCTGTCAACATCTGACACTCCAGATACAGTAAGCATCCGTCTGTCCTCAAGAACAAGATTATGCGGCAATGCGTTCATTCTTTTTTCATCTGCCATAAATATTAAAACCTCCCGTTAAAGCATTTCATTCAAAGATATGCTCCGGAAGGTCTGTTTATTACATATTACAGCTGTCTGAACATTAGTGCGGCGCTTTCTTTGGTCGCATGCTCGGATACATTCAGCACCTCAAAACGGCTTGTGTTCGAGCCAAAGGTTATTTCAATAATATCGCCGGTCTTGACATCATAAGATGCCCTTGCAACCTTGCCGTTTACGGTTACATGCTTCGCATCACATGCATCGTTTGCAACCGTGCGCCGTTTGATTATACGGGAAACCTTTAAATATTTATCGAGTCTCATGTTTTCCCTCCTTAAAATTTTCAAGGGCTGCCTTCAAGCAGCCCTTGTGAAAAATTATTTTGCAACTTTAGCCTTGAGTGCAGCGCCTGCCTTGAAAGCGGGAACCTTTGTTGCTGCAACCTTGATTGTTTCGCCTGTTCTGGGGTTGCGAGCTTCCTTTGCTGCGCGCTCACGAACCTCAAAAGTACCGAAACCGATAAGCTGAACCTTCTCACCTGCTGCAAGAGCATCAGAAATAGCTGCAACAACAGCGTTAACTGCTTTCTCTGCACACTTCTTCTCGATGCCTTCGTTTTTAGCGATAGCATTTACAAGTTCTGTCTTATTCATTTTTCTTACTCCAATCTTTTTTCTTTTTCTATTTTATGAAACGCTTTTCAGACGTTCATATTCAAATTGTTATTCCAAAGCCTTCGCTTCATCCCAAAGCTTATCAAGCTCTTCAATGCTTGATGACTTCATGTCGATATTTCTTTCTTGTGAAAGGCTTTCGACTTTTGTAAATCTTGCAAGAAACTTATCGCTTGCGGCGGTCAGCGCTTCTTCTGCATCTGTTTTAATGAATCTTGAAACATTGACAGCCGAGAAAAGAACATCTCCGAGCTCTTCGGTCATATTCTCACAATCATTGTTGCCGATTGCCGCGCGAAGCTCTGCAATTTCTTCTTCGAGCTTATCGAGAGCGCCCGAAACATCGCTCCAATCAAAGCCGACATCCGCAGCTTTTTTCTGAAGCTTGGTTGCCCTCATAAGAGCAGGAAGCTCTCTGGGAACACTGTTCATTGATTGAGTTGTTGTTTTCTGACCCTTGGACTTTCTTTTGATTGCATCCCAATTGGTCAGAACATCATCAACACCCGAAATGCTGACCTGCCCGAAAATATGAGGATGACGTTCAATAAGCTTTTTGCAGATACCGTCAGTTATATCGTTAAAAACAAAAGTGCCGTTATCCTCTTCCATCTGAGCATGAAAAACAACCTGCATAAGCAAATCGCCGAGTTCCTCACACATAAGCTCCTTATCGTCTTTATTGATAGCCTCAATAACTTCGTAAGTTTCTTCAATAAGATTTTTCTTTATGCTTGTATGAGTTTGCTCTGCATCCCACGGACAGCCGCCGGGAGCTCTGAGGATTCTCATTATTTCAATCAAATCCTGCATATCATAACTGTTTTTGAACTCAAAGTCAACCATTTTTTTACACTCCAAATGAACTCGAACTCTATTTTAACCTAAAAGTCCATATTTTTCAAGGGTTTTTGCAATTTTTTCTCCTTTTGGCAAATTAATTACATCTTCGCGTGCAATTCCTTTTATTAGGAGAAGAGAAATCGCATAAACGACCACGGCAAGACCGATAGAAATGATGGCAGAAATCGTTCCCATATTGAGAATGCTCTGTGACGGGTCTGACGGGAAGAGAGTTGTCAAAAGTCCGTTTGCCGCATACGCGGTAATACCGCAGAGAACTGCACAGATTGCAGGCTTGACAAAAACAGATTTCCAATCGACCTTTACCTTTGAAATTTTGAGCAAAGCGGTCAGATTGCATACAACTATCACAACATAGAAAAGAATTGTACCGACCACTGCACCGTAAATATTTATTTTGGGATTGCCGACAAGAACAAAATTACAGATAACTTTTACAATTGCGCCTACAACGACAGATTTAACGGGAATATCCGTTCTGCCGATCGCCTGAAGCATATTTGTTGTAGGCGTTGAAATTGCCATAATCGGGGTTGCGAGCCCGTAAGCAGCAAGAATGGGAACAACAACAGGAATTGCATCAGAGCTCAAGCCTCTTGCATATATAATATTAAGAATAGGCTCCGAAAGAGCAGCCATACCGATACCCGCAGGCAGCGCAACAAGCATGCTGATTCTTATAACTGTTTCAATTGTTGATTTGGTTGATGATTTGTCTTTGACAGCCCATGCAGCGGCAAGCGCGGGAAGTGCGCTGACACCAAGCTGAATGGTAATGGTAGGAACAAGATTTTTGAAATCAAGTGCTGTTCCGTATGCACCCCAGAGATAGTTTTTAACCTCTTTGATATCATTGATATTAAGTCTTGAAAGCCTTACTGCTTCATTAAAAGACTCTGAATGCATCTGCATTACCGCTGCAAAATCGGTTTCCAGCGCTGTTAAAATTCTTGACTGAATTGTCATGGTATCCACAAGATTCGTTATGTTAAGAACAAGGGCGCTGACAACCATGGGAATTGCAATTTTTATCATGTTCTTCGCAAGAACATCCGAAGGAGCGGATTTGGGAGAATTGACAAGCTCAACGCGTGTAAATCCGTCACCCTTGATTTTATGGCAAATAATAAGGAAAACCGTGCTTGCGATTGAGCCGACCGTTACGCCGAGAACCGCACCCGCAGCCGCCCACGGAATAATCACGCTGTTGGCTTCGGTATCGCTCATCACCTCTGTTCCGAAAACTGTTGCGGAAACATTTCCCGAAGCAAGCATACCGGCTTCATACTGATTCATTCCGACCGAAATAACGATTTTTGCAAGAGCAAGTCCGATAAGAAGCTTGCCGAGAGCTTCGATAACCTGCGAAATTGCAGTGGGAGTCATGTTACGCAGGCCCTCATAATAACCTCTGTATGCCGACATATAGCAACAGAAGAATATCGACGGAGCAACACACAAAACAGCAGGGAGAGTCTTGCTGCCGGCAACAAGGGCTGTATAAGGATAAGCCGCAAGAAGAAGAACGAGAGTTCCGACTGTGCCGACAATAATAAAAATTCTCTGCGACACTTTGAAGACCATTCGCGCTTCTCTGTACTTATTTAGAGCGACATTCTCGGCAACCATTCTTGAAACAGCTACTGGCAGACCTGCCATTGAGATTGCAAAAATGGGGGTATAAACTTCATATGCCGCGCTGAAATAACCTCTGCCCGTTGCACCAAGCATATCGGTCAGCGGAATTTTAAACAATGCGCCGATAAGCTTGACAAGCACAACTGCAAACATCAGCATCATTGCGCCGTTCAATACCGACTGTTTCTTTTCAGAAGCCAAATGGCTCACGCTCCTTTTCAGCCCGTAAATTCTCTTAGAAGAGAGTTTTCGGGCAGTAATGAATAATCTATATTTTTAAAAAGTTTAAGCTTATTGATAAGCAAATCTGCTTTTTCGGAAAATCCGCCGCCGACACCCTGCAAAAGCGGAATCGCCATCGGCGACATAATGCACGGCTCACACGGATGAAACGAATTGATTTTAACATCTGCAAGCCCTTCAAAAGGAAAAAGATATTTATCCTCTCCGCGCATTACGCTGCTCCAGATTTCAAAGGTTCTTTCAACAGGCATTGAGCGGAATTTATAATCCCTGACCATTCTTCTTATAAAACGCAAATCGCGCTTTGAGAGAAGCACGCTGCCGTCATTTTCATATACCCGCGAAGAAACGCTGATATAAATGCGGAACAGCTTCGATTCATCAAGCGTATCGGTTATAATCGGGTTGAGCGCATGAAGCCCTTCAACGATTATAACATCATTTTCACGAAGTTCAATTGTTTTTGCGTTATTTATTCTCTCACCCGTAGTAAAATCAAAAATCGGGAATGCCGATTTTCCGCTTTCGGTGAGCCTTTGAAGCGACAGATGAATAAGCTCAACATCGAGCGCTTCAACGCATTCAAAATCAGGCTCTCCGTTTTCATCAAGCGGATACTGTATACTTCTCGGCAAATAAAAATCATCAAGCGAAACCGTATATGCCTTGCCTCCGAGCATATTCAGACTCTCTGAAAGTAATTTTGCTGTCGTTGTTTTTCCTGACGAGCTCGGACCTGCAAGCATAACGATTTTTTTGTTATGGTCAGAAAAAATTTCTGATGACGTTTCGCCGATTTTTTCATGGTATGCTTTTGAGCTGTCTGCAAGAAATTTTTCAGAAGCAAGAGCAAGATTGTTTATTCTGCCGAAAGTATAATTTTCTTTCATTTCTCATCACCCTATAAGATTTAGTATGACAAATAAAAGCTCTTTATTCCGTTTTTGCGCTCACAGATTTTGTCAAAACCGGAAATATATTCATAAGGATATTTATAATTAAATATGCGTTCAACGTTGGTTGTTCCCGGCTCACAAAGCTTTGTTACGGCTCCTGCACCGACAGCAAGGACTGTATGACACTCTTCCATCATAAAAACATTATAAAGGCATTCTTTGCCCTCTCGGCACCAACCGACATTTTCAAGATTCCCTACGCATTTGCTTTGCCTATACATATAATAGGGTGCATATCTGCTTTTCCCGAGCCTTTCGGAGGCATATTCAAGCATCCTTTTGGCGGTATTTCCGCCCGAAACCTCTGCACCCGATGCATTAAGATTTGATGAACGCTTTAAAGCAAGAGTATGTACCGTTATATTTTCGGGTGATAGTGAAATCGCCGTATCTACGCTCGATTTGAAATCCTCAAAGCTCTCACCCGGCAAACCTGCGATAAGGTCCATGTTGACGCTGTCGAAGCCGTAGGCCTTTGCAAGCTGATATGCCTTGACCGATTGCTCAACAGAATGGTTTCTGCCTATTTCTTCAAGCGTTTTCTGATTGAAGGTCTGCGGATTGATACTTATTCTGCCGACGTTGTGAAGCTTCAGAATACGAAGCTTTTCGGGAGTTACCGTATCAGGTCTTCCGACCTCAACAGTATATTCCCTGACTGTTGACAAATCAAAGCTATTTTCAATCGCACTTAGAAGCCTGTCCATCTGCGGAGCTTCAAGAACTCCGGGAGTACCACCCCCGAAATATACGCTTTCAAGTCTTAATCCAAGCTCCGTTGCGATTCTGCCCGTAAGTTCGATTTCTTCAGCAAGCTTTTCAAGATAATCGGGAAGAATTTTTCTTGCGTTCGCATTACCGATTGAATGAGAAACAAACGAGCAATAGCTGCATCTTGAAGGACAGAACGGAATTGAAACATAAAGGCTGAATGATTTGTCTGTTGAAAGATTAATTATCTTTTCCTCTGCCGATGCAACAACATGAGCAAGAGCTGTTTTCTCCTCACTGACAAGCAAGTCCTCCTTAAAATAGCGGAGTGCTCCTTCAATGCCCATTTCATCAACAAGGCGGAGCATAAGCTTTGAAGGGCGGACACCCGTCTGGATTCCCCAAGGCGGAGTATAGCCCGTTATATCCGAAAGCACTTCAAAAATAAGCTGACAGATTTTCAGCTCGCTTTTGTCGTGAAGATCAGCCTCATCAGATATCACTTCCGCATTTAGTGAGCGTGACTCGCCGTCAATAAACGCATCCACTTCAACACGGTTTCCTCCTTCAATCGGCAGGCATCGGGTAACAACAGTTCTTTCATCCTCGTCGCTTTCGTCATAAACTATATTAATTTTTTCGTTTGGGAAATACACCCTGCACAGACTTTCACATTCATAATGGAAATCGTGACCGAAAATTCTTAATATCACTTATTTAACCATCCTTCTGATATACCAATTGCGTTTTCTTTCACTTTCAAGTGTTGTTTCCCTGTTGTGACCGGGCAAAACACGGTAGTCACCGTCAAGTGCAATAAGCCTTTTGAGCGATTCAATCATAAGCTCATCGCTGCCGTCAAAGAAATCCGTCCTGCCTGCAGTCATGCAAAAAAGAGTGTCTCCGCTGATAATAACCCTGTCATCCTCAAGAATATAGCAAACTCCGCCCATCGTATGACCCGGAGTATGCATAACTCTGATTTTGCTTTCGCCGAGTGTGATAACATCGCCGTCGCTGACAAGAGCATCTGCATGAACAGGTTTCTGAGGTTCAGGCATGTTGCCCCTCGCAAGACTTTTGTTTTCATCAAGCAGATGACCTGCATCATTACCGTGAATAACAACCTTTGCACCTGTCGCCTCTTTGAGTCCGTGCACACCGAAAATATGGTCAAAATGACCGTGAGTAAGTAAGATATATTTCAAATTTGCGTTGTTCTCGGCAAGTATGTTTTTGAAATCATCCGTATACCATGCAGGGTCAACAACCGCTGCATCGCCTGTTTTTTCGTCAACAAGCAGGTAACAGTTTGCAAACATTTCATGACCGAGATACAATTGATTAATTTTCATTTTTTCACCTTTTATCCCAGATGTCAGTATCCATAACAATTGTAACTGGACCGTCATTTTCGATTTCCACTTTCATATCAGCCGCAAAAACACCCGTTTCAACCTTTGAAACACCGTTTTCGCGCAGCTTTGAGCAGAAATATTTATAAAGACGGTTTGCTTCTTCGGGTGGAGCGGAATCGGTAAATGAAGGTCGGTTGCCTTTTTTGATATCCGCACAGAGCGTAAACTGCGAAATAACAAGAATTTCGCCGACGATATCGGTTACGCACCTATTCATTTTACCTGCTTCATCCTCAAAAACACGGAGTTTTGAAATTTTGGCAGCAAGAAGCTCCGCCTGAGATTCAGTATCACCGTTCATAACACCGAGAAGAACATTGAAGCCCTTTCCCACGCTGCCTTTTATTTCACCGTCAACGCTGACGGAGGATTTATTTACTCTTTGGATAACTGCTCTCATTTTTAAATACCGCTTCTTTCTATACTCAAAACACCGTCAATCTTTTCAATTTTAGCGACAAGCGAATTGAGATGCTCAACACCGTTAACAGATACCGTGACCATAACAATCGCTCTGCCGTCAGTAGTATTTCTTGTACTGATATCATTAATCATAATACGCATATTTGCAAGAAGGCTCGAAACATCGGCAAGAAGTCCGATTCTGTTGAGGCAGAAAAGCTGAAGTGTGCACTTGAAATCTTCCTTTACATTCGTGTCCCAATATGCGGCAATCCATCTTTCTGGCTCACCCGCCTTACTGATATCTGCAGGAACATTGGTGCATTTCTTTGTGTGAATGGAAACGCCGTGACCTCTTGTAATAAATCCGATAATATCGTCTCCGGGCAGCGGATTGCAGCAACGCGAAAATTTGATAAGACAGTTGTCGATTCCCTCAACGATAACGCCTTCGTTGCTCTTTGTTCTCTTTTTAATCGGAGCGGTTACAATAACGGGTTCATCGGATTTATTAAGTTTTCCGTAATCCTCCTTGATTCTGGGCATAAGACGCATGAGCGAAATTCCGCCGTAGCCGATTGCGGCATAGAAATCCTCAAGCGATTTGCAATGCTGTCTTTCAGCAATTTTAAGAACAAATTCTTCGTAATTCTCTTCGGTAAGTCGTATAAAGTTACGCTTAAATTCTCTTTCAAGCTGCGCCTTACCTTCTATGATGTTTTCTTCTCTGCGTTCCTTTTTGAACCACTGGCGGATTTTACTTCTCGCTTGGCTGGTTTTTACGATATTGAGCCAATCGCGGCTGGGACCCTTGCCCTGCTGCGATGATGTCATAATCTCAATAATTTCACCCGTTTTAACATTATAGTCAAGCGGAACAATTCTGCCGTCAACTTTTGCACCGACCATCTTATTGCCGACTGCCGAGTGAATGGCATAGGCAAAGTCAACAACGGTTGAACCCATGGGAAGGCTGAAAACATCGCCCTTGGGTGTAAAAACAAAAACTTCTTCGGGAACAAGGTCGCTTTTGATTGTTGAAACGATATCCTCAACATTTTCGTCCTCGCTCTGGTTTTCAAGGAGCTGTCTTATCCATGTGAGGCGTTCTTCAAACTTTGCGGTTCCGTTTATTCCGAGCTTATATTTCCAATGGGCCGCGATACCAAATTCGGCAGTATGATGCATTTCCCATGTTCTTATCTGAACTTCAAAGGGAATGCCCTCTTTGCCGAGAACGGTTGTATGAAGCGACTGATACATATTGGGCTTCGGTGTTGAAATATAATCCTTGAATCTGCCCGGAATTGGTTTAAACATATCGTGGATAACACCAAGGCAGTTATAACAGTCGATTACCGTGTCAACAATAATTCTGACTGCGTATATGTCATAAATCTGGTCAAAATTCTTATTCTGCATATACATCTTTCTGTATATGCCGTGAACAGATTTGATTCTTCCGTTGACCTGTGCCCCGCTGACAACGGTTTTTATTCTCTCTTCAATTCTTGATTTTGTATCTTCAAGAAACTCATTTCTTGTTTTGCTCTGATTTTCAAGGGACTCTTCAATCTCATGATAAGCAACATGGTCGAGATAGCTGATAGAAAGGTCTTCGAGTTCTTCCTTGATGGGTCGGATACCGAGTCTGTGAGCAATAGGCGCATAGATTTCTATTGTTTCGAGAGCAATCTCCCTGCGGCGTTGCTCCGGCTTGAACATAAGAGTTCTCATGTTATGAAGTCTGTCGGCAAGCTTGATAATAATAACGCGGATATCCCTTGACATTGCGATAAGCATTTTTCGGATATTCTCCGCCTGCTGTTCTTCCTTTGTCTGAAGAGGAACCTTGCCGATTTTGGTAACGCCATCGACAAGCTCCGCAATTGTTTCGCCGAACTCTTTTTTTACCTCGGCATTTGTCAGCTTTGTATCCTCAACCGTATCGTGAAGAATTGCCGCAATTATGGAAGCCTCGTCCATACCGAGACTTGCAAGAATAATTGCCACACTGAGCGGATGCATGATATAAGGCTCACCCGAAAGACGCTTCTGCCCCTCATGCGCTTCGTTGGCAATCTGATATGCCTTTTTAACATCGCACATTTCTTTTTGAGTGCAATTATCGCCTATAAGCTCAAGGAGAAGCTCCATGCATTCTTCGGGACACGAGCTGGTGCATACACTTGTCTTTTTAAACTCTTTCATAATCTTTCCTCAATTCAAATCAAAGAAAACTTTTAAGCCTTTTAATTATTTCCGAATCCTCAAGATTTACTTTCGGCGGATTATCCGGGACATATACCGTATCTTCTGCAGTTACGGCAAGTATCCCCATTTCAAGCATAATATCGACAACGGCATTGACCTTTGCGAGATTTCCGCCGTCATCACCGAGCCTTATGCAAAGCACTTCATATTCTCTGTCTTTAAGTGGTTTTGCTTTTATAGATTTGAAAACATCAACCTCAAGCTGTCGGTCGGGGATAATTGCCGCCGCTTCATCAGCCGTCAGTTTTTCGTGCCTTGAGAATTTATCATAAAGCTCAATTGCCGAAAGAACCTTTTCTTCATCGGTAAATGAAGGTCTTATTCCTCTTATAATAACCGAAACTCTTGTTTCTCCGTTATAAATGTTTTTATCAAGATTCACTGCAAGGTCAACCGTATCGCCCTTTTCATAGGGGAATCTTCTTTCGGGCATTCCGAAGAAAACAACCCCCGTTCTTGCTCCGTTCTTTGAAACAACCATTCTTATATGCTTTCCGTCCGAAACTGATGCAAGCTCTTCGATTTTTACTCCGAAAAGACCAAAGCAGGGCTGTGGATTTCCCGAGCCGAACGGCTCAAGCAGGCTCATTGCCGAAAGCATATCAAGTCCGATCGAGCTTGGGAGCAAACGGCAGTCAATCTTCTGAAGCGCAAAGGGAACCGATTTATCTGCCGCATACTCGTTGATTCTGCGTCTGAATTCTTCAATCCTTGACGATTTAAGACCGAGACCCGCCGCAAGTGTATGCCCACCGAAATGGTCAAGGCAATCCGAAACAGCTTCTATCGCATCATAAATTGAAAAGCCTTCAACGCTTCTGCAAGAGCCTCTTGCGTTTTCACCATCGCGTGAAATTACGACACATGGTCTGCCGTATCTCTCGGTTATTCTTGCGGCAACAATGCCGATAACCCCCTGATGCCAACCTTCGCCGTCAACAACAATAATTTTATCGTTTATAATTCCAGTTTCGGAATTAATGAGTGAAACAGCGCTTGAGAAAATCGAGGTTTCGGTCTGCTGGCGCTGAATATTCATTTCGTTTATGACCTGCGCAGTCTGCTCTGCAGCCTCATCGTCATCGCAAAGCAATAAATCAAGAGCCTTGCTTGCAGAGCCCATTCGGCCTGCGGCATTAATTCGCGGACACACGGTAAAAGCCGCCGTAGATGCTGAAAAAATCTTTTCACCGACTCCCGCAATCTCCATAAGAGCATTTATTCCGGGTCTGGGGCATTCATTTATAAGCCTTAATCCCCTGCGCACCATAACTCTGTTTTCGCCTGTCAGAGTAACAACATCGCCGATAGTGCCGAGAGCTACCAAATCACCGTATTCTTCAATAAGTATATCGCCGTCATCACCCTCAAGAGCACACGCAAGCTTGAATGCGACGCCGACGCCCGACATCTCCTTAAATGTGCTGGGGCAATCCTCACGGTGAGGGTCAACAACCGCAACCGCATCAGGAATAACATCTCCGACCTTATGATGGTCGGTAACAATCAAATCTATTCCGAGCTCCTTCGCTCTGACAGCTTCATCAATCGCAGAAACACCGTTATCCACAGTAACAATAAGCTTTACGCCCATTTCAGCAAGCTTTTCAACTGCATCTATATTAAGTCCGTATCCCTCTGTAAGCCTGTCGGGAATATAACGGATAACATTTGCACCTCTCGTTTCAAGATATGAATAAAGGAGCGCCGTTGCAGTCACGCCGTCTGCATCATAATCACCGAAAACACAAATCATTTCAAAATCGTCGATAGCTCTGTTGATTCTTTCGGCAGCCTTGCCCATATCGGCGATTGAAAGCGGGGAAAGGCAGAGCGGAGCGTCATGATCAAAAAAATCAGCAATTTCGTCTATATTGTCAAAGCCTCTTGAGGTAACGAGCAACGCAGCAAAAGGATCTATGCTCAATTCCTGCGCGATTTGAGCTGCCAAATCCTTATTGCCTTTTGTTACTATCCACTTCTTACGTCTCAAAAGCAATCATTCCTTTCAATATCTTATTAGTATAGCATTAATAATAAAATATTTCAAGAAAAATATAAACTAATATATTTTGCATTTTGTTAAAATAAATTTATAAAAAATATTTACTTTTGGTCTTTGTTTATAGTATTATATATTATGTATAAATATGTTCTAATGGAGACAGATAAAATGGAGCATTCGCAATTCTTGCGTTCAGAAATGATTCTCGGCGCAGAATCAACCGAGAAACTGAAAAAAATGAATATTATTCTCTTCGGTCTGGGCGGAGTCGGCTCTTATACAGCCGAGGCTCTTGCAAGAGCGGGTATAGGACAAATCACAATTGTTGACAGTGACTGCGTTTCTGTCACAAACATCAACCGCCAGCTCTGTGCTCTTCATTCAACAGTCGGCAGACCGAAAGTTGAGGTCGTCAAGGAAAGAATGCTTGACATTAATCCCGACTGCGAGGTTACCGCACTTAAAAAATTCTATCTTCCCGAAAACGCAGAAGAATTCGAACTCGGCAAATATGATTACATTGCAGATGCGATTGACACCGTAAGCGCAAAAATTGATTTGGCGGTCAAAGCGCAGGATATGGGTATTCCGATAATTTCGTGCATGGGCACGGGTAACAAGCTTGACCCCACTCAATTCACCGTTTCGGATATTTTTAAAACGAGCGGCTGCCCTCTCTGCAGAGTTATGCGTTCGGAGCTTCGTAAGAAAGGCGTAAAAAAGCTTAATGTTGTATGGTCCCCCGAAGAACCCGCAAAGCCTGCAAAAACAGACGAAGATTCGGGCAAACGTCAAACTCCCGGCAGTCTGCCTTTCGTTCCCGGCGTTGCGGGACTTATAATAGCAGGCAAAATAATAACTGATTTAGGATGATTGAAAATGAAAAAAACAGCCGCGCTGATTCTAATATTATCACTGATTTTTACTGTTTTTTGCAGCTGTGACGACGAAAAAACGCCGTCAATAGACCCTGCAATCGTATCAAACCTCGATAACACAAAAGAGGGCATTCTTAAACTGGCATATTCAAAAGCTGATATGCTTGACCCTTTCACGGCAACAATGACCGCAAATATACAAATACTTTCTCTTGTTTATGACGGTCTTTATAAGCTTGATAAAAACTACGAGCCGATTCCCGTTATCGCAAAAAGCGCAATCGTCAGCGAAAACGCGGTTAACGTCACTCTTGATTCAGTTGTTTTTTCAGACGGAAGTGCTGTTACGGCACAAGATATCATCTATTCATTCGACAGAGCAAAATTCTCTCCGACTTACAACGAAAAACTCAAAAATTTCAAGGGTGCAAATATGTCGGCTTCAAACATGATTATTTTCACTCTTGAAAAATCAGACCCTTATGCCGTTTCATGCCTTACTTTTCCGATTGTAAAAAACGGCTCAAGCGGAAATCTTCCCGTAGGCTCGGGAAGATACATCCCCGAAATTTCGGGCGAAACAACATATCTTGTTGTTAACAAAAACAAATCGGGTTTTAATCCCGCAATCAAAACAATAATGCTTGTCCCCGTACGTGACAGCAGCTCTGTTGAAAGCAGCCTTGAAATCGGCAACACCGGATTTTATTATAACGATTTGAGCAACGGTGTTTATTCAAGAATCAACGCTCACACGGTTGAAATGGGCATAAACAATTTCGTATATCTTGCCTTCAATTCAGAGAGCGAATATTTTTCAAATTCCATGCTCCGTCAGGCTGTCGGATATGCCGTGAACCGAAAAGAAATTGTCGCAACAGCGTTTCAAGGGCATGCAAGAGAAACCTATTCCCCTTTTAACCCCGACTGGTATGCACTTGCAGCAAAAGACCTCTATCTCTCTGTTGATATTCAAAAAGCACTCGGATTAATTACAGAATCGGGTATTAACATTTCAGAAAAAGAAATTTCCTTACTTGTAAACAAAGAAAATCAATTCAAGCTTGAAACCGCACGTTTTATCCGCGACTATCTCGTTCAATTGGGATTTTCCGTCAATTTAAAGGAATATGAAACTCAATATTATAAAGAAGCTCTTGAGCTCGGCTCATATGATATGTATATCGGAGAAGTGCGTTTTTCGCCAAATATGGATTTAAGCTCCATGCTCGGCAGCGGAAACATTGCTTTCGGCATTGACCAAACGGGCGCTTCATGCGCAAGATATGCACAGCTTCTTTCGGGCGGCTGCGAGCTTATGGACTTTATCAACACATTCAACGAGGACCTGCCGTTTATTCCGCTTTGTTACAGAAACGCGGCGGTATCATACACAAACTCCATGCAGGGCGGATTCAACTGCTGTGACGGCGATGTTTTTTATGATATAGAAACATGGAGTTTCAGATAATTAAGTTTATCCTCTGAAAATTTTGCCATAATATATTCAGATTTCAAACGGAAGGACGGATATATTATGATTAATTCCGAAATGCTTAAAAATGCAATTTATTCGGCAGCAAAAAACATTCAGCTTCATGCTGAAGAGGTAAACAGACTGAATGTTTTTCCCGTTCCGGACGGTGATACGGGTACTAACCTTGCAATGACCCTTGCGGGTTGCGCCAAAGCAATGGAAAAATGTCCCGATTCGGGTACAGGTGCAGTCGCCGATTATGCTGCAGGTGAGCTTCTCCGATGCGCAAGAGGAAACTCGGGAGTTATTTTCTCGCTTATATTCAAAGGCTTTGCGCAAAGCATTGACGGGCTTGATTATATTGATGCGGTGTCTCTCGCAAAGGGACTTGAGATGGGATGTAACGAGGCATACGCCGCAATTGACAAGCCAACTGAAGGAACAATTCTTACCGTTATCCGCCTTGCCGCAGCTAAAGCCCTATCTGCTGCAAAAAAAGGTAAAACAGCAGAAGAAACCTTTGCTGCTGCAGTTTCAGGTGCAAAAGCTTCTTTAAAATCAACCCCAAATCTTTTACCTATACTTAAAAAACACGGCGTTGTTGATGCTGGCGGCCAGGGACTTGTCTACATCATGGAGGGCATGCTGAACAACCCTGAAAACGATGATATTCCCGAAGCATCAAAGCCCCGGACAATCAACACGCAAAAAGAAGATATAAGATTTGAATACTGCACCGAATTTTTGATAAGCAACGCAAAAAATGTTGATATAAATAATTTCCGAAGCTTTCTTTCGGATATAGGCGACTGCCCTGCGGTCGCAGAACATTCGGGAATAATTAAGGTTCACGTTCACACAAACAGACCTGATAAAGCAATTGCAAAAGCGCTTGAATACGGTGATTTAAGCGATATAAAGATTGACAATATGAAATTTCAATCTGCTGAAAAAGCCTCCGCTGAATGCTGTATGATTAGTCTTTGTTGCGGAAGCGGAATTAAAAAGCTGTTTGAAGAAACCAGAGGCGTTATTGCACTTGAATGCCAATCAACAATGAACGCAAGTCCCGGCGATATTCTTGATGCAATAAATGGCTGCGCCTATGAAAATATTTTTATTTCTCCCAACAATAAAAACACCGTTCTTGCCGCAAAGCGTGCGGCAGTCATGAGCAAAAAAAGAGTCTGGGTCAACAATGCAAAATCAATTCCCGAGGGTCTGGCCGCAGCAAAAGCTTTCAGCACCTATGCATCACCCGAATCAAACGTTGCGCAAACAGAGCATGCCGTATCATCTGTTTTGAGCGGAGCTGTCACTTACGCCGCAAGAGAAGGGCGCATCGGATGCAGAAATTTTTTGCAAGGTCAGATAATAGGTCTTGAAGACGATAATATAATCTGTGCAGGCGATGATATTGCATCAACAGCAGTCAGTATCATTCTTCATCTGCTTGAAAAATCAAAGAAAAAGAAAGTTTCTCTCATTTATGGCAAGGATACAGACATATGCAATGCAGAAAAAGTCGTTAACACGGTTCTTGCAAGATACGGCGATATTGAAATAGAATTTTTTTCGGGCGGCCAGCCGCTATATTACTATATAATTTCCGTGGAGTAAAAATGGAACTTAACGCAAACATCAAATATCTTAAGGGCGTGGGTGAAAAACGCGCGGCAATGCTTGCAAAGCTCGGAATTTTCACCCTTTGGGACTTGCTGACCTTTTACCCCCGTATATACGAGGATTGGAGCAAAATAACACCTATTAAATATGCTTCACTCGGAGAAACCGTTTGCATAAAAGCCATTGCCGGCATGAGATGCCGTGAGCATCGAATCCGCAAAGGTATGACCCTCTATAAAACAGAGGTCACAGACGGCGAAAGCCTTCTTGACATCACCTTTTTTAACAATAAATATGCCGCTGAAAGAATTGAGCAGGGCAAAGAATACTTGTTTTTCGGTAAAATTACGGGTAAAGGCTACTACCGCCAGATGACCTCACCCGAATTTGAAGAATTTACCGACTTCGGAAGGATGCGTCCGATATATCCGCAAACTGCAGGATTAAATTCAAAGGCGATTGAAAAACTCATCAAAACCGCATTTGCTTCATGCGGTAAAATTGATGACCCGATTCCGAAAGAAATCAGAAATGCATACTGTCTTTTAAATCTTGAAGGTGCTCTTCGTAACATTCACTTCCCCGAAAGCGAGGATTTGCTTTCAGAGGCACGCAGAAGGCTGATTTTTGAAGAGCTTTTCCTTCTTGAACTCGGTATGATGCGCCTTAAAACAAAAAACCGACGTTCGGCCGCTTTTTCAATGAAAAAGGATTATACGGAAGAATATTTTTCACTTCTGCCGTTTGAACTTACAGGAGCCCAGAAATGTGCAATTGCGGAATCTGCGGCGGATATGATGAAGGGTATCCCCATGAACCGACTGCTTCAGGGCGATGTAGGTTCAGGTAAAACAGCTGTCAGCGCCGCTTTGATATACAACTGCGCAAAAAACGGCTGTCAGAGTGCGCTTATGGCGCCTACTGAAGTTCTCGCAATGCAGCACTATAAAACCCTTACAAAAATGTTTGAAAATACCGATATTGAAATTTCTCTTCTCACGGGCTCAACACCTGCGGCAGAGAAGAAAAAAATAAAAGCCTCCCTTAAAAACGGCAAAACAGACCTTATTATCGGCACCCATGCGCTGATTCAAAAGGATGTTGAATTTAACAATCTTGCCCTTGCCGTAACCGATGAACAGCACCGATTCGGTGTTAACCAGAGAGGCTCACTTTCTTCAAAGGGCAACAATCCGCATACACTCGTTATGTCTGCTACGCCGATTCCGAGAACGCTTGCATTGATAATCTACGGCGACCTTGATTTGAGCATTCTCGACGAGATGCCGAAGGGCAGGCAAAAAATCGAAACATTTCTTGTCAATTCCGAAATCAGAGAAAGAGCCTACGGCTACATCAAAAAGCATCTCTGCGAAGGCAGACAGGGATACATAGTATGTCCCATGGTTGAAGAAAATGAAGAGTTTGAAATGAAGGCCGCAACACAGCTTTACCGGGACCTTTCTAACGGCTTTTTCAAGGGATTCAAGCTCGGTCTCCTTCACGGAAAAATGAAGCCTGCCGAAAAAAAAGCGGTTATGGAATCTTTCGCAAGCGGTGAGACGCAGCTCCTTGTTTCAACGACGGTTATTGAGGTCGGAATTGATGTGCCGAATGCTGTTATAATGGTTATCGAAAATGCTGAGAGATTCGGTCTTTCGCAGCTTCACCAGCTGCGCGGCAGAATCGGCAGAGGAAGCCATAAATCCTCATGCATCATGATTTCCGATGCACAGAATGACGAAACCGTTTACAGGCTCAAAACTCTTGCATCGACAACAGACGGCTTTAAAATCGCCGATGAAGACTTAAAACTGCGCGGTCCGGGCGACTTTTTCGGCTCACGTCAGCACGGTTTGCCCGAAATGAAAATTGCAAACATGATGACTGACGGCGAGGTTATAAGAGAAACTCACGCTGCAGCTGCAAATCTGCTCAAAAAAAACCCCGCCCTTGAGGGCGAGGAATATGCACTTTTGCGTAAAGCAGTTAATCGGCTTTTCTCGGTCGGAGCATCAATGAACTGAGCCTACAGCAAACTTTTTTGCGTTCTCAATATCACTGCCGTCTACGGGAATGATTTTATACTCATTGGATTCATTATCAACCATTGTTATCGGCAAATCGGGAACAATCTCATGTATTCTTGCGATGAATCCGCTGCTTCCCTCTGCAGGAAAGCCCGTAACAAGATTTGCGGCATTATTCTTTTTCGATGCAACGGCAACCACCAACGCAGGGCTGTCGTTAAAAAATATGTTCATGCTTGCATTGAATTTTTTTGCACATTCAAAAAGATTTTCGAGAACACCGTTTTCGTTTGCGTTAAGTCCGCTGCTTTGCTTGAAAACACTAATAACTTCAAGTGGCAGATTTTCTTCTTTTGCTATTCTTGCTCCTGCTTCAATAAGCCTTGAGCAGGACTGCTGGGGAGTTACGCACACCATAATGCACGGCTGCTTGGATTTCATTTAATTCATTCCTTTCTTAAATCAACTAATCTATATTCCTAACTTGTATTCTTATTTTGTTACATTTATCATAACATCCACTTATTGACAGGATAATAAAAATAAATGTCCAATCTGTAAATTCGGAGGTTGCCATGGAAAACACTAAATTCTATCTCGGTGTTGACGGCGGAGGAAGCAAAACAACCGCTGTTGTGTTCAACGAAAAAGGCGAATTTATCTGCAAAGCCTGCGGTGAAAGCATCAATTATTATTCCGTCGGCATGGAAAATGCAAGAAAAGCCATGGCAGATATTATCAGCTCCCTTTCTCTAAAAAGCTTTGACTGCGCAGTTGTCGGAATGTCAGCTCTCAACGAAAGAGCTTCAGAGGAAGAAACGGAGCGATTCTGCAATGAAATAATAATAAGCAAAAAAATAATAATGGATTCCGATTTATACGTCGCTCTTGAAGCAATGGACGAAGGCGGAGAATGCGTCGTTGTTATAAGCGGCACAGGCTCAATGGCGATACACAGAAACAAAAACGGTGGAATCAGCCATGCAGGCGGATGGGGTTATATTCTCGGCGACGAAGGCAGCGGATATTCAATCGGACTTTCCGGCATAAAGGCCGCTATCAGGTCCGCTGAAGGCTGCGGAGAAAAAACAGCTCTTATTGATGAATGCCTCAAATATTTTTCAATCGGTAATATTTATGATTTGATAGATTTGTACTATGACAAATCGGTAAGCAGAAAAACAACTGCCGCTTTTGCAAGAAATGTTATCTCGCTTGCAGAAAACGGAGATATAATTGCTGAAAGAATTGTTAAAAACGAAGCAAAGCTACTTTCAGAAACCGTATGTTCCCTGCTTAAAGATGCAGAGGATGATATTCCCATCGGTCTTTGGGGCGGAGTTTTTCAGCATAACAAATATTTTTGCGATATATTTATCAAGTATTTAAAAAGCAACCACAAATGTAATGTAAGGCTAATAAGCTTTACGCCGGAGGTCGGTGCAGTCTTTGCTTGTTACCGAGCCGAAGGTCTTGAAATTACTGATAATGTTAAAAATAATATAAAATCAACATACATCACTTGATTTATGTAAACCAATTTCACTTTACACAAATTCTTTCCGGAGTGTTCAGATGAAGCATAAAGAACTTGCCGTAACAGGCATCCTGGCAGCAATTCTCTGCGTTTTTTCACCGTTCTCTCTTCCGTTCGGGGCAATACCGATATCCTTCGCAACTCTTGCAGTTTTTCTTATTTCCTGCATGGCATCTCCCCTGCGCTGCGTCGCCGCCGTTATCATATATATTCTCCTCGGAGCGACAGGGCTTCCCGTCTTCGCGGGATTTGCGGGCGGATTTCAGCAAATTGCAGGACTGACGGGCGGATATATTATCGGATACATACCGTGCGCATTTATTATATCGCTGCTTATAAACCGTTTTTTAAATAAAAAAGCCGTATATCCCCTTTCGATGAGTTTGGGTTTGATTATCTGCTATGTTTTCGGAACGGCATGGTACTCTTTCCAGACAGGCACCGGTTTTATTGCAGCACTTGCAGTATGCGTTGTTCCGTTCATTATCGGTGATACATTAAAAATCATTATTGCATCGGTTTTAGGCATTATTTTACGAAAAAGACTTTTAAAATATATAAAAATATAGGGGTGAAATTATGGAAATCATCAAAAAAGAATATTCAATTCCTTCAAAATCGGGTATTGCAAATGTTTTTGCAAGATGCTGGATACCTGCAGAAGGACCGAAAGCAATTTTTCAGATTTCCCACGGAATGGCAGAGCATGGCGAAAGATATGAGGAATTTGCCGCCCATCTTTGCAACAAGGGCTTTGCGGTTCTCGTTGATGACCATGTCGGTCACGGGAAATCGGTAAACAGCGACGATGACCTCGGATATTTCGGCGAAAAAGACGGCTGGGATTCCTTCGTTGAAGATGAAAGAAGTCTTACCGAAATAATCAAAGAAGAATATCCCGATTTACCGATAGTCTTTTTCGGTCACAGCATGGGCTCTTTCATTGCAAGAGAATACATTCGCCGCTACGGCAGAGATGAACGCATTAAAGCGGCAATTTTCTGCGGCACAAGCGGCAAAAACCCTGCCTCGGCAATCGCAATTAAGCTTGCAGACGGAATTGCAAAAGCAAAAGGCAGCCGATACAGAAGCAAATTCATTGACAAAATGGCTTTCGGCACATACAACAAGCGAATCCCCGATGCAAAAACCTCTTTCGACTGGCTGACATCGGACAGCGAAATTGTTGACAAATACATAAAAGACAAATACTGCGGATATCTTTTCACAGCGGTCGGTTACAGAGACCTTTTCACAATTCTTGACCGTGTTTCGGGCAAGGATTGGTATGACAGAATTTACAGCGAAATCCCCATTCTTCTTACTGCAGGCGAAGAGGATCCAGTAGGTCTTTACGGCAAAGGCGTTAAGCAGGTATATAACGACTTGAAGCTTGCCGACAAAAAAGATGTCACCCTCAAGCTTTACCCCGGCATGCGCCATGAAATTCTCAACGAAATCGGCAGAGAGCAGGTTTATGAGGATATTGCTTCATGGGCACTTTCAAAAACTAAATAAGAAACTAAAAAGGTGACTTATACATTTGTCATGTATTAGTCACCTTTTATTAATTATGGAAGTATGTATCCATCGCTCACCTGAACTCCACCGGGTAATACTATAATTCCATTAGGAACAGTTTGCGATGTTGATAAGCTTGAATTGTTTGTTGTTGAAGTAGCTGTTGTTGAAGAAGAAACGTTTGTTGTGGTTTCAACGCTGCTTGTTGTTGCGGTAGGAACGGTTGTTCTCTCGGTTGTTGAAGCAGTTGTTGTTGCCGTTGTTGTTTCTCTTTGTGTTGTTGTTCTTGCGCGGGTAGTAGTTACTCTTCTTGTGGTAGTTGTTCTCTTTTTGGTGGTTGTTGTTCGCTTTCTGGTTGTTGTCACGCGCTTACGGGTTGTTGTTACACGTCTGCGTGTGGTTGACTCCTCGGTAGTCGATTCTTCTGTTGAGGTTTCGGTTTCACTTGTTGTTTCAAAAGACCAGGTTGTTATCGGTCTTGTTGTGGGAGGAGCATAAACAGGATATGTCGGCGCATCGGCAAAATAATATGTAGTTGATGAGGTTGAATCTTCATCGGGTTCTTTATTGCCAACTATGCCTTTAATTACAAGCGCACCTGCAAAAACAAGAATCAGAACTGCAATAACCGCGCCTGCAATTTTCATTATTTTTGTTTTATCGAACGGCTTTTCATATGCTCTTGCATCTGCATTCGCATAAGGAGAAACAACATTTTCTTCATCAATTGGCTGATTTGAGCCGAAGGAATTGCGGTATTCCTCTTCATAATCGGCATCTGTATCGCCGACCATTGCCGCTGCAATCGGGGCAAAAATCGCGGTTTCTTCAACGTTCATAAACGCTGCCATAACGGTTATGTTATCCTTACCGCCAACTTCAAGAGCTCTGCGCACAAGCTTGCTTGCAACGCTCTGTGCATTTTCTCCCGTTGAAAGAATAGCGGTTATTTCATCATCGCTTAACATATCCGTCAGGCCGTCGCTGCAGAGAAGAAGAATGTCGCCGTCGTCCACATCATCAATTATGCTGATGTTAGGTGAAAGTCCACCCTCTTCGGGGAATACGCCGAGATGGCGTGTCAGACGCTTTGCCTCGGGAATCTGGTCAATGTTATCCATCGAAACCTGACCCGCATCAACAATGGTCTGAGCATGGGTATGGTCAAAGCTTATCTGTTCAAGGATGCCCTTTGAATAATGATAAACCCTTGTGTCACCGATATTTACACAGATAATTTTCCCCTTGACCGCATAGATTGCGGCAAGAGTTGTTCCCATTCGCTTTCCTCTGGCGTTGATTTCTGCGCAGATACGGCTGTTTGCATCATCAAGGCAATTAGTGATTGCAAAGCTGAAATCATCGCCGCTTTCATAAACGTTGCCTGCGTGTGCGGCAATTGTTTCAACCGCAATACCGGAAGCAAGTTCGCCATAGCTTTCGCCGCCCATTCCGTCACAGACGGAAAGATGAAAAGGCTCTGCCATGCTCTGAACAAACGCCGACCCTTTGCGCAAATCTCCGGTAGACGTCATTCTGCCGTTTAAATCATAGTTATCTTCATTTTCTTTGCGGATTCTGCCTGCGTGAGTTACGGCGCAGACATTCGCTCTGAGTTTTTTCATAATATCCACCTTTTCGCAGCTGCCGTCCGGGGCAGATACTGTTTAATTAGGATTAAAGGATTCCCTCTGCCTTTGCCCAATCATACCAAACTTCGATTGAGCGGAGTCTTGCGGGACCGAGGTCATGAGCGCCTCTGGTGAACCACTTCATGTTGATGCCCTGAAGACCGACAAGATATTTTGCGCTTGCACAGAAGCCCGAATCAATGCAGTTGTCAAGTGAAATGATATGCTGATGAGTAATTCTTGCAGCTTCAAGGTCGCCCTTTGTGAACTCATCCCACATCTTGACAAAAAGACCTGCACCGCATGAGGTCGGAGTTGCAATAACGCCTCTTGCACCCTTGAGATATGCATCATAAAGGAAGGGAATGTTAGCCTGAAGAACGTTTGAATCACCCTGTACGGCAATTTTAGCTTCTATTTCGGGCATCTTGCAGGTTGTATCCTTAATACCCTTGAACTTTCCTGTTTTTGCAAGCTTACCGTATGTAACAGAATCCATAAGATGAGGTCTGAGACCAGGGAATTCATAAAGAATAATCGGAAGCTCTGTATGCGAAGCAAGCTCTGTCATATATTCATACATATGGTCAGGCTTATCGCACATACCCTTTGTTACGAACACAAGACCGGAAACACCCTGCTGCTCAAGCTTTTTCATTTCTTCAACCTGGGCTGCAAATTCCTTTTCAAGGTTTGCGGTTGCAAAAACGGGAACACCGTTTGAGTTTTTAACAGCAAGACCTGCGCACTTTACTCTTTCTTCGGGAGTAAGCTCTGTCATTTCAGAAGAGCCGCAGACTGCAAAAAGATGCTGGGGTTTAAAGGCTGCCTGCCATGCAACATATTCCTCATAGCACTTATAGTCGATGGTTTTATCCCAGTTAAAGGGAGTTAAAAGGAGTGAATAAACACCTGAAAATTCGTTATACTGTGACATTTTTAAAGCACCTTCTTGTTAAATTTTGAATCTTTGCCTATTCTTCAATATTATATATCAGTAAAAAACAAAAATCAATAGTATAAAGGTAATTTTGGAAAATGATTGACCAATTAATATATTTGTTATATACTTTATGAAGATTAACAAGAAATCAAGGAAGATAAAATGAAAACCGATAAAACATTTTTTAAGAATATGGCAAAGCTTGCCCTGCCGATTGCATTTCAGCAGTTGCTTGTTTCATGCGCACAGCTTGTTGACACGGCAATGGTGACAAAGCTCGGAAACGTTGTTGTAAGCTCTGTTGGAGTTTCCTCAAGATGGATATTTCTGATGAATCTTTTCTATTTCGGAATTTCATCGGGTTCTGCGGCAATGATTGCTCAATTCTGGGGTGCAAAAGAAAAAGACAACATCAAAAAATCTTACGGAAATGCGCTTATATTCGGAGTCGGCGTTGCGATAATTTTCAGCTGTGCAATGTTCTTTATTCCCGAGCTTCTGATAAGAGTTTTTTCAAATGAGCGAGCTGTTATCGAAACCGCAGCTCAATATATGAAAATAGTTGCTTTTATGGGATTTTTCAGTGCATTCAACCAGATTACCTGCACCGCTTTGAGAGCAACCGAAAGGGTTAACGAGCCGCTTTTCACCTCGATTGCCGCAGTTATTGTCAATACCGTTTTAAATTATGTCCTCATCAACGGCAAGCTTGGAATTCCTGCAATGGGAATCAGGGGCGCGGCGCTTGCAACACTTATTTCAACCATTTTCCAATCAATCCTTCTCTTTGTTGTTTTGAGAACATCAAAAGAAATTTTTGGCGACCCGATAAAAGACTTTTTCACTCTCAACTCATCATTTATAAGGCGTTTTTCCATCGTGTGCCTGCCTGTTGTTTTTAACGAAGCGGCATGGGCAATGGGAACAAATATTTATTCAATGGTCTTTGCAAGGCAAGGCAGCGAAGCCTACGCGGGCTATACAATTTTCAGTTCAATTGAACAGATCGCTTTTGTTTTCTTTGTCGGTATCTGCCATGCCTGCTCAATTATGACGGGCAAAACCATCGGAGAAGGCGATGACAAAGGAGCATATAAGCTCGCAAAAAAATTCGTTATTATGACACCGATTATCGGAGTTGTAACAGGCGCTGTTCTTGCGTCGGTAAGAAATCCCCTGCTCTCTCTGCTTGATATTGAAACACAGGGCGCATTCAACATTGCATCAAGCCTCATTCTCGTCTACTGTTTATGGCTGCCTGTCAGAAACATTCCTTATACGTTGATAGTCGGCACCTTCCGTGCAGGCGGCGACACAAAAATAGGAATAGTTTATGACTGCGTGTCACTCTATCTTTTGAGTGTTCCCGTTATCGTCATTCTCGGACTTGTAGTTAAAGTGGATTTTGTATATCTGATTGCTGCCATGTATCTTTGTGAGGATATACCTAAAACAATTATGAGTCTTTTCCGCTTCCGAAGCAAAAAGTGGATAAGAAATCTGACAGATAAATAAAGTTAAGCTCCGAAGCATGTGCCTCGGAGCTTTGTTATTAGCTAAACAAATTATAAATACACTCTGCAAACTGACGCAAAGAAAGCTTCACAAGAATGTTATAAAGAGATTCGGGAATTGATTCTTTGAAATCATTATCAAATTCAGCAGCAACAAAAACTTCTTTGCCTTCATCTGATTCTCCGTTATCAATCATAACATCAAAATCGGTTACACAAAACGGGTTTGCGCTGCCAAATTCAATATAACTGACCGTTATTTGAGTCGCTTTGGAGCCGACTTTCGGTATAACTCCGCTGAAGCTGACAGATATTTTTTCGCCGGGCTCTAAAATCCCGCTGCCCGACAAATCAAAATCAAGCTGCACGCCTTTTGATGTTATAGAGAGAAGATTTATATAATTTTTATCGGACAGATTTTCAACCTCAAGCAATGAATCATCATCACACAAATATCCCGAACTGCTGCTGTCAAATTCAACGTGAAGATTTCGGTAAGCATTGTTTGAACTTTCAAATTGAGGATAGTCCGGGTTTGAATATACATCTTTTATCTCATCGGTAAATAAAAGCTTTTCAACAAGTGAACGGGTATATTCTTCATAATAATACTGCCCGTGATACTGACCATCAATAAACCATGTGTTTTCGGGAAGATAAGCGCTTGACGCATCAATCTGCATTGAAGGAGAAACATGGTTGTGAGAAGGATTTGCGCATGACTTGCGGATTCCCGAATATCCGTCGGCAAATCTCATTCCGAACGGAGCACAAAACGCACCGCTCACCTTTTCGGCAGGAAGAATAACATCGCCGTTATACTCTCCGCCTGCAACCAGTTCGCTGCCCGTTGCGCAGAGAATCGAAACCGAGCCTCCGTTTTCGATAATTCGATTGTAAATCTCGGTAAATTGCGGCTTAAGCTCATAGTGCAGAAAATCATTGTTATTTATTATCTTTGAATTTTCAATCGGGTCAAGATACTCATTTTTAAGATTTTCATAGAGGTCTGTTGAGCACAGCGACCATATACTGCCCCAGCATAAAAGAGATTCACGAATGCTTTCAGATGCAGCCGAAATAACGGTATTCAGTCTTTCTGTTTCATCATTCTCAAAAAACCTCGCAAAATTGCTCTCTCCGCCAAGAATTGTTTCAAAAAATTTTATCAAATCTTCAGCAGGAAGATTAATATTCCCTCTGAAAAGTCTGTCCGGAATATTCGTTCCGCCGATTGCAGGAACACTCATAACAACCTTTTCAACGGATTTTTCACTCTCAAAAAGAGTTAAATAAGTTGATGTTATAAGACCGCCGAAACTCAAAGCGAAGATATTCACCTTTTCAGCATTGTTATATTCTTTGACTTCGTTTATAAAATTCCGAAGCTGATGCGCAACGGTTATTGCATCCATACGCGAATCATACTGGAAGCAATAAATGAGTTTAGGGTCTGCCCTCTTTGAAAGAAACTTACAGAAATTCTTTTCATAGAGTCTGTCTTCAAGTCCGTTTTTATACATATAATCGAGATTCGATGTTTCGGGATTATTCGGATAGTGAGAAAGCTCATATTTCGAGCTGCCGTCGGGATTACAGCTGAACAAATCAAGCACATACTCTGCACCGTCTCCCAAAGCTTCGCCAAACTCAACGTCTTTTCCTATTGCAAACTTTGCAAGTGAGCTGACTACTGTCAAAAGCTCATCACCCATACAATCAACAGCTCTTTTCATCATAGCCTTCCAAATATTCGTTTCATCAGCCGTACCATAATTAAAATAAAGCTGCGAACAAAGAAATCCCGAAATAAGAATTGTAGGGTTTTCGTTTTTCTTTTCAGCTGCAAATGACGGGACAACGCAGCACGAAACAAGCATCAACACACAAAGCATTATGCAAACAAGCTTCTTCAAGTAATCACCTCCGGTAAAAATTTTCTACAATAACATAATATCATATTCATCTGTCCCACGCAACTTTTATGCTATTCTTTTACAATTAATTCAAAATTGCTGTTGAGTTTGCATTCTGTCAATGATATAATTATGCCATATAATTCAATGCAGGTGATTAAATGAAAAACATTTTTGATGATATACCCGTCATAAAAAAAGGAACCTCGGGGCGATACGATTGCAGCAAGGGCTGCGAAATGCTGCTTTTTGACGACTGCACAAATGCTGAATACAACCTCCAATGCTCGCTTCTTGAAAATGCGGGATTTATTCTTTTTGACGAACACAACATAAAAGAAAATTATCACAGAACATACCGTTCAGCTGTTACCGCACACGTTTATTACTGCGAAAGTGAAAAGGCATTAAGGCTTGTTGCAGACCCTAACACTACACCTTACAGCACCAAACCCGAAAACTGTGCCGACACGGCAAAAACCACTCTTTGGCAGTTTGAAGTTGACCATACTCTTATCGACTGCGGAATGTTTTACGCCGTAAGATGCAAAGACGGCAGCTTTTTTGTTATTGACAGCGCACATATGTATTCGGTCAATGATGACACCCGAATAATTGAATTTCTGAAAAAACACAGCGGCGGCAAAAAGCCCGTTGTTGCAGGTTGGTTTTTCTCACATTGCCATGAGGATCATGTTGCAAAATTCCTTGATATTGTTGAATATCACCGCAGCGAAATAGATATTGAGGCAGTATACTATAATTTTCCTGCCGCCGACCACAGAGATGCCCATTATTGGGGAGAATGCAACTATGCAATGACTGAACGCTTTGAGAGAGTTGTCAGAGAAGCAACGGATATTAAAAAAATCAATCTTCACACGGGTCAGCGCTTCTATGTAAGAAATCTTGAATTTGTTGTACTCTGTACTCATGAGGATGTTTTTCCTCATTCCATGGAGGATTTCAACAATTCCTCAACCGCGCTGATGATGACCGCCGAGGGCTGCAAGGTACTTTTCCCCGGCGATGCTTCCGCCGAAAGCGACAAGGTTATGCTCCGCCGTTACGGTGATTATCTTAAATGTGATGTTGTTCAGGTCTCTCACCACGGTCACTCGGGAACTTCGCCCGAGTTCTATCGCCTTGCAAACGCAGAATGTGCTCTTTTTGCGGTAACTCAAATCAAATTTGACGAGGAATATCCCCGTCAGGAAGCAAACAGAGTTGCCATTGACCTTGCAAAGGAATATCACATCGCTTCAAACGGCACGGCTGAAATCCCCCTGCCCTATGTTTTCGGGCAGACAAAAATATATCCCGACGAAACCTTTGAGGATTTCAACGGAATTTTCAACCTCTGGTGCTATGAATACAGCGATGAAATGAAGCAAAAACTATACGAGGAGTTTCTCAAAAGAAAGAACAGATAACAAAAACGGTGGATTTCTCCACCGTTTTTCTTATATTCAGATAAATTCAAACGGATTGATTTCCCCGTTAAACGGCATAAATGCAACCTTAAATTCAAACGGTTCAAATCCCCACTTGCGCTCGGGCTCAAGCTCATCATAAATTCCGTGACCGCTTCTGACGTCAAACTTATAGTCGGTATAAACGATTGTATCTTCAAGCGGTGCAAGCTCATCGTTATGCTTTGTTTCTTCAAGCATGAGCGGAGTGAAATGCGATGCATTGAACTGGAATGTGTTTTCACTCACGGGTGCAAAAATCATGCCGCAGCCGTTTTCATTTGTAACCTTGCCATATCTCGTACCGAAATGTGAGCCGTTTTCAATAGGTCTGATATAGGGTACAAAATTCTCGCTGACGGTTGTTTCAAATTTCCCGTATCTGCATCTGAGATGGCGGTCAGCATAGGTTTCTTCGGGACCTTTGCCGAAATACTCCATATTCTCATATCCGCCCTTGAGTGCAAAACGGAAGCCGAATCTCGGAAGGCGCATATTCATATCCGCCAGAAGCTGTCTGAACTCGCCGTTAAAGCCTATTTCCGCTCTTCCGTCGGAGCAGAATTTATATGTCATTTCACCGTTAAGGATAGGCACAACCGCAGGTCCGCCGATTGAAACAGGACAGGTTATTTTTACGCAATCGGCTTCGGCAGCAACCGTTGCGGAATATGTTTTTTGAACAGCTGCCTGCATTGCAGCCGAGCGTCTGTCCTCTGCATCACCGAGCTGATTATATCCATGTGACTTCCAGATTTCTACCTGCACGGGCTGTGAAAGCATCTCTTTTCCGTCACAAAGAATTGATGAAATTCTTCCGTAGGGCTTATCGAATGTATAAACAATATTGCCGCAGTCAATTTTTATAAATCTAATATCTTCAACATATGCAGGAGCTGCAAGGGTTGCTTTTTCTTTCTTGATTTCAACGGACAAATCAAACTGAACAAAGCCGACCTCAAAGCCTGCGCCGACCCACTTTCTGTCATTCTTTTCATGGAAAGTGAGAGTAAGATAGCAGCAATCGTTTTCGGGCACTTTATCAAAAAGCTTATATGTTTTTGCGCTTTGCGGTGCAATATCCGTATCATCAATTCTTCCGCTCATAACGCTCTCGCCATTAATTTCAAGCTTCCATTCAATATATAAATCGTCAAGAGTTTCAAAGAATCTGCGGTTAAAAACATTTACAGCGCCGTCGGAATATTCCGCCTCAAAGGGCTCGTAGCCCTTCTTCATATCAGCAAAACCGGGGCGGAGCTTTCTGTCAGGATAAACAACACCGTCAATACAGCAGACGCTGTTGTGAGGATAATCACCGAAATCGCCGCCGTAGCGGAAGCCCTTGCCGTCATTAACAGCAACACCATGGTCGGTAAGCTCCCAGAAGCAACCGCCCCATACGGCAGGATATTTTCTGAAAATATCGCAATGAGCATGAATATTGCCCGTTGACATTGAACAACAAAATTCGCAGAAATAGAAGGGTTTCTTTGAATTTTTATTTTCTGCATATTCTGCGGTATACTCAAGAGGCGCATACATTCTGCTCTCAACGTCGGAAATATCGCTGTAATTTTCTCCGACGGGAACTGCCTTGAACTCAAGATGTGCATTCTCATAATGAATGATTGCCCCGGGGTCACGATCTTTTATATATCTGCCCATTGCTCTGTGATTCTTACCGCAGCCCGATTCATTGCCGAGCGACCACATGATAACGCAGGCATGGTTTTTGTCACGCTCAAAAAGGCGTTCTGCTCTGTCGACATATGCAGGCTCCCATTCATCGTCAATTGAAAGCTTTGACCAACGCATCCAATCCCATGTATCACGGTATTCAAAGCCCATTCCGTGGGTTTCGATATCAGCTTCATCAACTACCATAAGACCGTATTCATCGCAAAGCTCAAGGAATCTCGGGTCATTGGGATAGTGAGAGGTGCGAACCGTGTTGCAGTTACCCTGCTTAATGATATGAATATCACGAAGCATGTGCTCCATATCGCAGTAATAGCCTGTTTCGGGATTTGAATCGTGGCGGTTGACACCGTAAAGCTTTATCGGCTGATTGTTGACATAGGCGACATTGCCTCTGAATTCAATCTTTTTAAATCCAACCTTAAAGGGGATTATTTCACCGTTGCAGGAAATCAAAACATTATAAAGCTGCGGGTTTTCGCTGCTCCAAAGAACGGGATTTTCAATTGTAACGTCAAGGTCAGCATTCTCAAAAACCACATTGCCTTCGGGGGAAATAACTTTCACCGAGGTTTCGGCTTCTTCGCCTATCCATGAAAATTCTTTCATGTAAAGATCGGCTGATTTCATATCATCTGAAAGCTCTGCAGCAAGGTAAATATCCATTGCGCAGTTTTCGCTTCTTTCAAGAATATAAACCTCTCTGAAAATACCCGAAAGGCGGAACATATCCTGATCCTCAAGATAGCTGCCGTCACACCATTTGACAACAACAACGTCAATTGTGTTTTCGCCGTCAACAAGCTTATCGGTAATGTCAACTTCACTTGTGTTGTGGCTGACCTGGCTGTAAGCAGCAAATTCACCGTTAATAAACAGATAAAAACACGATGAAACGCCTTCAAAATTGATAAAATAATTCTTGCCGTCTTTCTTGTTCAGATTGAATTTTCTGTTATAATGACCCGCAGGATTTTCGTCGGGAACATGGGGAGGGTCAAGAGGAAACGGATAGAAAAGATTGCTGTAAAGCGGAACATCGTAGCCCTTACCGAGAACAGTCTGCCAGCATCTGGGGACGGCTATTGTATCGGCAAATTCGGCATCAAGAAAATCGTCACCGATGTCCTCAAACGATTTATAAAATTTAAAATTCCAATCACCGCAAAGAGAGAAAAAATATTCGGAATTTTCTCTTTTGCCGCTCAACGCAGCCTCTTCGCTGTGATATGGAATATAATATGCTCTGGTTTTTTCGCAACCGATATGAAGGCTGCCTAAATCTTTATGGTATGCTTTAACTTTCATGCTGACCTCCCAAGATTATATTTTACACTTTAATTTATATCACATAGTAACCTCATTTTCAAGATAAATTATTGTTAAAAAACACAACAGCGCACATCTTGAAAAACAACTTCTTTTGGATTATACTTTATTTAGTTCAAATAAAAAGAGGAAAACTTAAATGAAACTCAAAAAAATACAGATACTTGTAACCGCAGCTCTTTTTGCGGCAATAATCTGCGTTGCAACATTTGTTGTAAAAATCCCCTCTCCCGCAACAAACGGATATTTCAATCTCGGCGATTGCTTTGTTATTCTGTCCGGAATGCTTCTCGGTCCTGTTTACGGCGCGCTTGCAGCAGGTCTCGGCTCTGCGCTCGCAGATATTCTTTCAGGCTATGCCCAGTATGCACCTGCAACTTTTATTATAAAAGCACTTATGGCGCTTTCGGTTTACTTTGTCATAAAAGCTTTTAAAGGCAAAGCTCCCATTGCGTCAAAGCTTTGTTCCGGATTTATGGCAGAAACAATAATGGTACTCGGATATTTCGGCTATGAAGCCATTATTCTCGACTACGGAATCGCAGCAGCAGGCAGTATTTTTTCAAATGTTATGCAGGGAACTGTCGGCATAATCGCAGCACTTGCTGTTTCATCTGCAATCTCAAAAAGCAAAACACTCACCGAATTTTTCAGAAAAGGATAATACATTATGAATGATATTTATGTTCAGTCACGTTCAGCCGCTCAGGAGCTTATCGAAAAAGCTGAATTGAAATACGGAGACATTGCCGTTATCGGCTGCTCAACGAGCGAGGTTATCGGAGAAAAAATAGGCACAAGCGGCACTCTTGAAGTTGCGCAGGAAATCTTCAGCGGACTCAATTCCGCTTTTGCAGAAAAAGGTATATATATTGCTGCACAATGTTGTGAGCACCTTAACAGAGCAATTATAATTGAAAAAGAGAAAGCAGATGCTCTCGGACTTGAGCAGGTCTGCGTTGTTCCTCACCCGCATGCAGGCGGTTCATTTGCAACGGCAGCATGGCATACAATGAAAAATCCCGTTGCAGTTGAAGAAATTAAGGCTGATGCCGGAATTGATATCGGCACAACGCTTATCGGAATGCATCTCAAAAGAGTTGCCGTACCTCTCCGACTGGAAAGCAACACAATCGGCGAAGCAAAACTTTCGGCGGCAAAAACAAGACCGAAATATATCGGCGGTGAAAGAGCGAAATACGAATAAGTATACAAAACGGGCGTACCCGATTGGGTACGCCCGTTAAATTTTTGTTATGCAGTTTCTTTGAGTTCTCTTTCGAGCCAGATACAGCCGATATCCATTGCACTGTAAAGACCTCTGCGTTCAGCTTTTTTAACGATTTTATCCTTCATTCTTACGTCAGGATCGGTATTTACAAGCTGAACAACAACTCTGTCTGCAACCTCAACACCCTTAACCTCACGGGTACTTGTTATCTGCATAATAACAACATAAGGGTCACTCATAAAGCCGTAATAAATGGTCTTTCCGCTTCTGACAAGCGGCTTGCCTTTATACATAAGAAACTTTTTCTTTGCCATAATGTCACTCCTCCAAGATTATTTAATACCGAGATAGCACTTTACCATTGCCTGAAGAAGTTCATCTCTGTCAAGCCTTCTGACGAGGCTGCGTGCATTATTGTGTGTTGTTATATAGGTCGGGTCCTCGGAGAGGATATAGCCGACAATCTGGCTGATTGAGTTATAACCCTTTTCATTCAAAGCCTCATAAACAGCGAGAAGATTTTTCTTCATCTCTGTTTCGTTTTCGTCCTTGATTGAAAATTTAATTGTTTTATCAGTCAATTCGGTCACCTCCGTTACCAGATTATTATATAACACATTTTAAAATAAAACAAGGTTTTTTCAAAAATTAATGATTATTGTTTACAATTATGATATTATTATGCTCTCAAGCTTACTCCGATTTTACCGAGATTAGCAAGAATTGAGTCAATCCAACCCTGAACTTCTTCCATTTCAAGAGTTCTGTCCATAGCCGAAAAAACAAGTCGGATTGTAATGCTCTTAACGCCGTCCTTTTCATAGGTATCAATAACCTTAACGCTTTCAAGCTCTGCTATATTGAGAGTTTCCCAGCATGCTGCAATATCGGAATACTTTGTGTTTTCAGCAAGAACAAGCGAAAGGTCATACCATGTTGACTGCTGTGCGCTGGGCTCACGGAATTTGATTGCGTTTGCATCAATTGAGCTGAAATCGTTCATGTCAATTTCAAAGCAAACAGCGCATGCGGTCTTATCAAGCTTTGCACGGTTTGCGGGATGCATTGCACAAAGAACACCGACCTTTTTGCCGTCAATAAGGATTTCAGCGGTATTTTTGGGATGCTGCCATGCATGCTCGGGTGCAATCTTGTTATAGCTCGCCTTCTTCTGCTTAATTGTGCCGATGAGGCAATTAATGATTTCAACAGCCTTGAGGTAAACAGCCTTTTCGTTACCGCTCTTGTCATAAAGAACAACTCCGAGATGCTTTCTCTCATTGCTTGTACCGTCAGCCTTAACGCCGTCAACAACTCTGCCGATTTCAAAAATGCCGTATCTGTCGGCAAAATCCTTATTTTCCTGCACCATTGAAAGAAGAGTGGGAAGCATTGAATTTCGAAGAACACCGTTATCGGAATTTTCAATATTGAGAACCTTTACATTATCCTCAACCTCAATACCGAGCTTCTTGAATTTTCTGCCGTCGCACCACACATAGGAATGTACCTCATGGAAGCCGTACTTCTTAACGAGCATATCCTTGATTTCGTTATCCTCAAGTCTGGGATAATCGTTGGGAACAGGCTTTAAGGGGCTGTTGGTGGTTGTGATTTCAAAGTTATCGTAGCCGTAAATTCTTGTTATTTCCTCGATGATATCAGCTTTGATTGTAACATCCTTGGTAGCTCTCCACGAGGGAACCTTTACGGTATATTCGCCGTTGTTATAGTCAACGGCAAAGCCGAGAGCGGTGAGAGTTTTGTTAATCTGCTCATTGCTGATATCAATACCTGTATAACGGTCAACATATTTCTTATCAAACGAAAGAGTGATTTCGGGATATTTTCTCACATATTCATCGGTAAGCTTTGATGCAACTCTTGCACCGCTGTCGATATCCTTGACAAGCTTTACAAATCTGCCGACTGCATCCATTGTAAGCTCGGGGTCAAGCATCTTTTCATATCTTGCGCTTGCGTCCGTTCTGTGGCCGAGTCTTGAGGATGACTTTCTGATGCTTACACCGTCAAAGTTTGCGCTTTCAAGAACAACGGAGCCTGTATCGTCTTCAATTTCGGATTCAAGACCGCCCATGATACCTGCGATGCCGACAGGTGTATTGCCGTTGCAAATCATAAGGGTTTCTTCGTCAATATCTCTTTCAACACCGTCAAGAGTTGTGAACTTTGTCTTCTCTTCGGGAGTTGTGACAACGATATTATCAATTGCGCTGCCTGCGAATGCATGAGTCGGCTGACCGATTTCAAGCATGATATAGTTTGTGACGTCTGCAAGAAGATTGATGCCTCTCATTCCGCAGTAATAAAGGCGGATTCTCATGTCAAGAGGGCTCTTGTTCTTTGTTATATTATCCATTTTTATGCAGGAATATCTGTAAACCAAATCTTCTCTGCCGATTTTAACATCAACCTTTTCGTCGCCGTCATAGGAAAGGTCACCGAGTTCAAGAGGCTTGAGTTCTCTTCCTGCAAGAGCAGCAAATTCTCTTGCAATGCCGTAGTGACCCCAGAGGTCGGGACGGTTTGTGAGTGATTTATTATCAACTTCAAAAATAATATCGTCAACAGGAAAAATATCCTTGATGTTTGTGCCGTTTTTGAGTGAAGGATCAAGCTCCATGATACCCGAATTATCGTCGCTCAGTCCGAGTTCTTTTTCGGAACAGCACATACCCTCGGATTCATAGCCCGCAACGGTTGCAATCTTGATTTCGCCGCCGCACACTCTGCCGCCTGCAAGTGCAAGAGCGACCTTCTGACCGACTGCAACATTGGGTGCGCCGCAAACGATATTGCAGATTTTTTCGCCTGCATCAACCTTGAGAAGGTGAAGCTTCTTCGAGTTGGGATGGTTTTCGATTGAAAGGATTTCGCCGACAACAACATTCTGCACGTCTGCGCCCTTTTCGATTATATCCTCAACCTCTGCGGTTGCAAGTGTAAAGCTTTCGATAAGCTTTTTTATGTCCAGACCGTCAAGGTCAACATAGTCTTTAATCCAATTTATTGATACAAACATTTCTTATGTCCTCCTTGATTATTTCTCGGGTCTGGTGAAAGGCTTTTCATCAAACTGCGAAAGCGACTTAAGGCTGCCGCTGTTGAATACACGGATATCTTTAACACCGTAAGTCATCATTGCAAGACGGGTCATGCCGAGACCGAAAGCAAAGCCGGTGTATTTTTCGGGGTCAATGCCTGCTGCAGTAAGAACATTGGGATGAATCATGCCGCAGGGGCAAAGCTCAAGCCAGCCTGAATCCTTACATGAGGGGCAGCCTGCACCCTTGCAGATTGTGCATTGGATATCAAGCTCAAATCCGGGCTCAACGAAGGGGAAGAAACCGGGGCGGAGTCTGACGGTGATATCCTTCTGAAAAACCTCTGAAAGCATTGTTTTCATGAAATAAATGAGGTTTGAAATGGAGATATCTTTATCAACCATGATACCTTCCATCTGGAAAAATGTATTTTCGTGGCAGGCGTCAATTTTTTCGTTTCTGAAGCATCTGCCGGGGAAAATTGCTCTGATTGGATTGCCGTTTTCAAGATTCGAGGCATACTTGCGGAGAATTGTGTTCTGTGCAGCCGAGGTATGAGTCTTGAGAAGCTGACCCGTGCTCAAATAATAGGTATCCTGCATATCTCTTGCGGGGTGGTGCTTGGGGATATTGAGAGCTTCGAAGCAGTTATAGTCGTCTGTGATTTCGGAATAATCCTCAACCGCAAAGCCCATGCTCAAAAAGATGTTTTCAACATCACGGCTTACGAGAGTGATGGGGTGGTATGAACCGAGGTCTGCATCGGTAGGCATTGATTCGTCATAGCTTTCGGCAGCATCAATCAACTTCTGCTCTTCGAGAGCCTTAAGCTCCTCAAGCTTTGCAGCTATTGCTGATTCAATGAACTGCTTTGTTTCGTTTATTGCCTGACCTGCCTCTTTCTTCTGGTCATTGGGAACATTGCGAAGCTCCTGCATAAGAGCAGCAACAGAGCCTTTTTTGCCGAGAAATTCGATTCGGAGCTGCTCAACGTCTGCGGTTGCGGCAACGCCTGCAATCTTTTCTTCAAACAGCTTTTTTAATTCTGCGGGCTTTTCAAACATTTTATATCAATCCTTTCATAATTTACAATTAAAAAATCCCCCGTCGAATGACGAGGGACGAAAAGAATCCGCGGTACCACCCTGCGTTCACGGCAAAAGCCGTGCGCTTTAATATCCGTAACGGGGATAAGCCGTTGCGCCCTACTGCTCGTTTCAGACGCACCGCTCACGGGTGAACTTCGGCAAAGCCGCACACAATCCGCTCCCAGCCGATGACGGATTTTCTCTTGGGTGTGCAAAAATTGCTTACTCTCCCGATCTCTGCGTTTGCATATCTCGCATATTGTATCACAAGAATTTTGTTTTTGCAAGCATTATTTTAAATTCTTTAAATAAACATTATATTCGTTCTCACTCATCAGCTGCTGCGTAAAAGCAACATCTGTCATTTCAATCAGCCACGGGTTATTTTTGAGAATAAGCTGCGGATTATCAAGCGCCTCATCATTGACTCTGACAACAGTTCCGCTGACAGGTGAAATAATATCAAAAAAGTCGCAGGACTCGATATCGCCTATTATATCCCCTGCCCTGACCCTGTCACCCTCGTCACAGAGATTTATCTCAAAATTATTGCAGATTTTCGAGTGAAGATATTCGGTCAATCCAATTTTTACACCGGTTTCTGTCTTTTCTATACAGCAATGGTCTTTTGAATATCTCATTTTATCATCTCATTAAATTCGGCTTCGCTGATAATAGTAACACCAAGAGTCTGCGCTTTCACAAGCTTGCTGCCTGCCTCTTCGCCTGCAAGAACATAGCTCGTTTTTTTCGAAACTGAAGAAGCTGTTTTTCCACCGAATTTCTCTATGATTTCGCTTGCCTCGTTTCTTGAATATGTGGGCAGAGTGCCTGTCAGGACAAAGGTTTTGCCCTCGAAGCGGTTATCGATTTTTTCTTTCTGCGATGCCATATTTACACCGTATACGGCAAGCGCTTCAATCTCTCTTTTTGACTGTTCAAGCATAAAGAAATCCGCAACACTTTTTGCCATTATTCCGCCAAAGCCTTCGATTGCCGTAAGCTGTTCAAGGCTTGCATTCATGATATTTTCCATCGTTCCGAAATGATCAGCAAGAATTTTGCCTGCCTTCTGACCTACATGGCGTATTCCGAGTGCAAATACGAGCTTTGAAAGGTCGTTTGACTTTGATTTTTCTATTGCGTCAACAAGATTCTGTGAGGATTTATCCTTAAAACCTTCAAGGGTCATAAAATCCTCTTTTTTAAGAGTATAAATCTCGCTTGCTTTGTTTAAAAGTCCGTTTGACACAAGCTTTTCAAGCACCGCATCGCCCATGCCCTCAATATCCATTGCATCCCTTGAACAGAAATGGATAAGATTTCTCAAAAGCTGTGCGGGGCATTCGGGATTTACGCATCTGACAGCCGCCTCATCTTCTTCACGGATAATGCCTGCACCGCAAGAAGGACAAACTGTCGGAAGGGTATATTTCTCGCTGTTTTCGGCATGGGAAACAACCCTGATCACTTCGGGAATGATGTCACCCGCTTTGCGGATAACAACTCTGTCACCGAGTCTTATATCCTTTTCGTCTATAAAATCCTGATTATGGAGAGTTGCTCTTGAAACGGTTGACCCCGCAACAAGAACAGGCTCGAAAACGGCTGTTGGAGTAAGCACACCTGTCCTGCCGACTGCAACTTCAATATCAATAAGCGTTGTTTCTTTTTCCTCGGGAGGATATTTGAACGCAAGCGCCCATCTCGGGAATTTTGCAGTGCTTCCGATTTCGGCACGTTGCGCAAACGAATCTGTTTTTATAACCGCACCGTCAATATCAAACGGCAGCGCTGAACGCATTTCTCCTATTCTTTCAAGCTCGCCGATAACACCATCAATATCGCTGAATTTATTATAGAAAGGCACCGTTTTAAAGCCGAGAGTTTTAAGGAAATCAATGGACTGCTTATGACCGGTTATCTCATTTCCTTCATAACGCTGAATGTTGAAAACAAAGATATCAAGCCCTCTTGTTGCGGTGATTCTGGGATTCTTCTGTCGGAGTGAACCTGCCGCCGCATTCCTGGGATTTTTAAAGGTCTTTTCGCCGTTCTGCTCCTGCTCCTCAACAAGTGCGGCAAAAACCTTTTTGGGCATATACACCTCGCCCCTGACTTCGATTGTCACATCGGATTTAAGTCGCAGAGGGATTGAATTAACCGTTCTCAAGTTTGCGGTAACATCCTCACCGATGTTGCCGTCGCCTCTTGTTGAACCTCTGACAAAAACACCGTTTTCATATTCAAGAGCAACCGAAAGACCGTCAATTTTGGGTTCAACAACGAACTCCGCATCGGCAAAAACATCTCGCACCCTTGAATCAAAAGCACAAACCTCTTCCATACTGAACGCATCCTGAAGGCTTTCAAGCGGAACAGTATGAACAACAGGCTCAAACATCCCCTCGGCGCTGCCGCCGACACGTTGGGTAGGTGAATCGGGAGTTATAAGCTCGGGATATTCCTTTTCGAGCTCTGCAAGCTCACGCTGGAGCATATCATATTCGTAATCCCCTATCTCTGGATCGTCCTCAACATAATATTTATGGCTGTGGTAATTGAGCAAATCGCGAAGCTCCTTTGCCCTCTCCTTTGCTTTTTCGAACTGCATGGCATTACTTCCTTAATTTTAATGGATATATTATACCAATTATGTTATGTAAAATCAATATTTTTATTCGACCATAACATCGGGAACGGAGCCGACTATCACTGTCTGTGCAACGCAGAATGAGGTTTCAACAGTTTTGGGAATCCGCCTGCCAGAAAGGCTTAGCATAACCGTTGTTTCAACATTGAGCATAACGCTGTGCTGGGTCTGATTTATTCCTGCACTTTCAAAAACATTTTCAAAATCCGTTTTGGTTGATGAAGAAAAGCCGATATCAACATCAACATACGGCCCCATGCCCGAAAAAAGGACTATTCCGCTTGCCGTACCGAGCGCAACGGAAACATCTGTTTCACCCATTGAATTGAACTCGCTGTCTATAGCATTTGTAACCTGCGACTTAAAAAGATTCATCTTTACTATATCTGTTGTGATGCCCGTTATGGCGTTGCTGTCGCTGTAATTTATGCTGACAAGCTCGAAATATGCAGGCGCATTCTGCGAAAGAATTTTCTCAACGGCAGAATTGACCCTCTTCGATGAAATTGCATAAGCTTCAAGCGCTGCAAGGTCATAAACAGCAGGCCGAAGCCTTGCATCAAGCAATAAAATTGATATTAAAATTATGATAACCGCACATATAATTCCGAACACGGCAGGATTTCTTTGACGGTAAAAGCGTCTGTATCTCACATAAACCACCCCTTTTATTATATGCGGGGATTTTACAGACTGCAGACTGTTTTCACCTCCAAAACCATATTTTTACTTTTTACAAATACTTAATACCAGGTTAATATTCAGACTGATTTTTTATGATAAACTGATTCAAGGTGATGAATATGAAAAAAATAAAAACGGTTTTTGAAATATTATCCGCAATTTTCGCTTCGTTTGCAGCAGCCGTATTTTTTGTAGAAAAATACAGCAAATTCAGTTTTCTTATCGGTACGGTAAACAGCAACACTCTGACTGCTGTATTTGCATCTTGCGCGGCAATTTGTCTTTTGATTTCGGCAATAACTGCAATTATATCCAAAACAGAAAAACGGATAGTTTTAAACTCAGTCATAAGAATTTTCTGCATCTGCGTTGTCGGCTGTTTCGCTTTAACTTCGGCTTCTGATAATAAAGTCTGCAAATATTATGAATTTTCCTCGCCGAACGGAGAACACACGGTTGTTGCAGAAGAATGGTCTTTTCTTTTAGGCGGCGGAATTAATTTTTATGAGCGCATAAATCCGATAATTGTTACATATAAAGAGAATTTCAACACCGATGACGGATACCGTGCGATAAGCTCGGGAGATTTTTCTGTTGAATGGAACAAGAACATTATGAACTTTACCGCACAAAACGGGAATAATTTTTATAAAGCAATAAACATCACACTATAAAACAAGGGAGTTTCCTCACTAATAAAGTGAAGAAGCTCCCTTTTGTTATTAATCTTCAATTGCCGCCTTGCGCGAATTGATTTTTCTGAAAATCTCAGTATCGAATTTGGGTGTTCTGTCGTAATAATAAAGACCGTTCTGTTCCTGCTCTATATCATAAAGCTGTGTATAGCAGAAGCCGAACATTCTGTTGTTATCAAGCAATGCGTTTGTAAGCCCTGCATATCTTTCAACAAGCTCTTCCTCTGTTTTGGGAGCATTACCGTAGCCCCATGCGTCGCCTCTGTCGCCTCTTGACCACTGAAGTCCACCGTATTCGCTGACCCATGCACAGCCCTTGCCGCTATACATCTGTCTGTCGGGAAATCTTTCATAAAAAACGCCTTCCGTCATAAGCTTGTCATAATTCTCTTTGAAAACATGATAATCCTGCTCATAATCATGAACATCATAGATGTCTGTTATTGTGTGGAAGTTACCGCTTGTATCAATGCAGGGACGGGTTTCATCCATATGCTTTGTGACTTTATAGATTGTTGAAATCACTTCGTCATACTGCTTTCTGCCCTTGATATCCCATGTTTCGTTGAACGGGCACCAGCCGATGATTGAAGGATGGTTGAAATCTCTTTCAACGCATTCGCACCACTCGGGAAGCATTGCACCGAGAGCGTCACGGTTTGACCAATCAAGACCCCAGTTGCCGTATTCACCCCAAACAATGTAGCCGAGTCTGTCACAATGATAAAGGAATCTCGGCTCAAAAACCTTCTGATGAAGTCTTGCGCCGTTAAAGCCGACCGCAACTGAAATTCTGATATCATTCTCGAGTGCTTCATCGCTCGGAGCGGTGTAAATACCGTCGGGATAGAAGCCCTGGTCAAGAACAAGTCTTTGGAAAACAGACTTGCCGTTGATGAGAAATTTATAATCATCAAGCTTAACGTTGCGAAGTCCAAAATAGCTCTTTACTTCGTCATCGCCGAAAGTAAGAGTCAAATCGTAAAGTCTGCCGCAGCCGACCTCCCAGAGATGAATTTCTGAAAGATCTATTTCACCTGTAACAGTTGCGCCTGCAGTCTTTTCAAAGCTGCCCATAGGCTTACCGTTAAAGAAAGCCTCTGCTTTAAGTTCTCCCTCGCCCTCAACAACAGCTGTAACTGCAACTGTTCCGTTGATATAATCAGGGAAAAGCTTGAAGCTTTTTATGTATGCCTTGGGAACAAATTCAAGCCATACAGTCTGCCATATGCCTGTTGTTCTTGTATAATCACAGCCGTGGGATTTGAGTTCTTCGCTCTGCTTTCCTCTGGGAATAAGAGGATTTCTTTCATCATCAACAGCATTTACGATAACCGTATTCTCACCCTCGGTGAGATATTCGGTTATATCAAATTTAAATGAAGAATAACCGCCCTTATGAGTTCCCGCAAATTTGCCGTTAATGTAAACCTTTGTTTCATAGTCAACGGCACCAAAATGAAGTATAACTCTGCCTTCAAGCTGTGCGGCAGTAATTTCAAAAGTTCTTCTGTACCACACGGCAGGAATGAAATCCGTATATTCTATGCCCGAAAGCTTACTTTGGGGACAGAAAGGAACAATAATCTTTGTTTCCCAATCCCCTCTTGCGAGAATACCCGACTCAAATTTGCTGTTGCCAAAATCAAATTCAAAATCCCATTCACCGTTGAGATTGAGCCAGTTTGCTCTTTCAGACTGCGGATTCGGATGCTCATATCTTGGTATGTTAATCATAGCTTTATCTCCTTTGAATTGTTGTTATTCATCAAAAATTTTATCTTCCAGCATTGCTGCAAGACAATGATAGACAGGCAAAGTCAGCTCCTGCACCTTGAAGGTATCTGTTGCAGGAAGCTTTATGCAAACATCGGAAAATCTTGAGAGTGCGCTCTCTTTTTCACCCGTGACGGAAATCACTTTCATATCTGCCGCCAAAGCCGTTTCAGCTGCATATACTATATTTTCGGAATTGCCTGAGGTACTGAAGCAGAGAAGAACATCTCCGCTTTTGGCATAGGCATAGACCTGCTGTGCAAAAACAAGTGAAGGTACTGCATCATTTGAAAAAGCCGTCATTAATGCCGAATGAGCGCAAAGTGAAATTGCAGGCAGACCTTTTTGCAGATTGTCGGCAATGAATTTATCACCGAATTTCTGCTTTTCGCCGTCAGAAAGAGGTCTTTTTTTGAGAAACCCCTTTAAAAGCTCACCTGCAAAATGGTCGCAGTCTGCAGCGGAGCCGCCATTGCCGCAGCAAAGAATTTTTCCGCCGTTTTCAAAGCATTCCGCCATTATTTCATATATTTTTAGTATATCTGTTCTACATTCGCCGAGAACGGGATATCTCTCGAAAAGTTCATCAAAGATTATATCCGTCATTTTTTAGCCTCCGCAAAATCCTTTGCAACACCTATGGCGGCAAAATCGCCTATTTCATCACCGAGCATTGCAGGAACTATTTTACAGCATTCCGCAGAAATTGCAAGAGCTTCTTTCTTTATAGTTTCATTCATTGCATCCGCAAGCAGAAATCCCGAACGCTGATAAATACTGCCGATTACTATTCTTTCGGGGTTGAGAATATCAATCAGAATTGAAATTCCCAAACCGAGCTTTTCTCCGCATCTGCGGTAAATGGCATTTGCAAGCTTATCACCGTTGACTGCCGCATCAGCAATGGTTTTTGCGGTCACATTATCTCTCGGAATGATTGTTGTTCCGTTATAAATTGAAAGCATTTTCTTGCCCATAACGGCAATGCCCGCACCGCTGCAAAATCCCTCAAAAGAGCCCGCTTTGCCGTAAGCCGCAGGTCCGTCGGCATCAAGTCTGATATGACCGACCTCGCCTGCCGTGCCGCATGAGCCCGAATAAAGCTTTCCGTCAAGGATAAGTCCTGCACCCATGCCTGTTCCGAAGGTGAGAAAAATCATGTTTTTGGTTCCTCTGCCTGCGCCGAACTGCCATTCCGCAAGAGCACACGCATCGGCATCATTTCTGACCTTGCACGGTATTCCGAGTGCATCCTTAACCATATCCGCAAGCGGAACATTATCCCAGTCGGGAAGATTTGGCGGACGCATAATTATTCCCCTGTCGCTGTCAAGCGGACCTCCGCAGCTGACTCCGCATGCAAGGACATCCGATGCATCTATACCGTTTCTTTCAAGTATCTCACGCGCGGAAGAAATAAGCTGTTCAACAATTTCGGCATATCCGCGTTCAACTCTTGTTTCAAAACGTATTTTATCCTTGACCGATGCTGCATTTTTTTCACTTAAAATAACGGCGCATTTTGTTCCGCCGATATCCATTCCGAGGTAATATTTCATATAACACCGCCTTTTGAATGATGGTTAATTATACTATTTTTTAAATATTTAGTCAATCATTGCCGCATAAAGATACATAAAAATTATAAAATATCTGCGAAAGGATGATTTTATGGTTGTTACATTAATCAGAGCAACCGTTCTGTATGTGATTATAATTTTTCTCATGCGGATTATGGGCAAACGGCAGATAGGAGAGCTTCAGCCTTCGGAACTTGTTGTCACAATTCTGCTTTCGGAAATAGCATCTATACCCATGCAGGATAACAGCGTTCCGATTCTTCACTCGGTTGTTGCTCTTTTCGCTCTCGTTGCTTACGAAATTTTTTCATCGGTAATCGGTCTTAAAAGCAATAAACTGCGTGCATTCATTCAAGGGCATCCCGTCATCATTATCCGCGACGGTGAAATCGACATCAAAGCGCTCAAAAAGCTCCGCATATCGCTCAACGACCTGGTTTCTCTTCTTCGTCAGAAGGATGTTTTTGACATATCGCAGGTATCTTACGCTGTTTTTGAAACAAACGGAAAAATCAGCGTTCTCTTAAAGCCTGAACACAGAAATTCAACCGTCAAAGACCTCGGAATCAGCCCTTCGGATAAAGGAATGCCGTTCACGGTTATCTGCGACGGTGCGGTTGTTGACAATGCTGTTGAACAGTCACAATTTGATATAAGCAAGATTCAAAAGCTTGTTCTATCAAGCAAAATTCCTGTTGAAGAAATAATGATAATGACCGTAAACAAAGACGGAATTGCATACATTGCAAGAAAGGATAACGAAAATTGAAAAGAGTTGCCGCCGCCGTTTTTCTGATTGTCACGGCAGTTTCGCTGTCGGTATGGTCATCGTTCGTTTTCAATGCTGAGATGGATTCTCTTCTGCGCACAATAGACGGACTGATTGACTTTTCCGAAAGCTGTTCCAGCGAAGAGTTGGAAGAAAAAACAGAAATTCTTCTTGCAGAATGGGAAAAATCTTCAAAACTTCTGCACTCGCTGGTAATGCACGAGGGTATGGATATGCTTGAAGAGGATATCACTTCGCTTCCGCTGATAATCGAACATTCCGACCGTGAAGAATTTAAGAAGAAATGCATTGAAGCAATTAATCAGATTGAAAACCTGATAAATGCAGAAAAAATAAATATTGAAAATATTTTTTGATTTTTAAAATGTAATTTATGTACGAATTGTAAAATCGGAAGTTTCGTATTCGGAAATATTGAAATGCACCAAAAAAAGTGGTAGAATATATTCAAGCAAGCGAAAGCTTGGGAAAGGAGGAATACCAAATGGATTTTGAATTTACCATGCTGATTTTTTGGATCGCTATGCTTGTTATCCTTATCGTCGTTGAAGCGGTAACGGCTCAGATGGTAACAATCTGGTTTGCCGCAGGTGCGGCAGGAGCAATCGTTGCAGAGCTTTTAGGTGCACAGGTCTGGCTGCAATGGGTTGTTTTTGTTGCTGTTTCGGCAATTACGCTTGTTGCGACCCGTCCTCTCGTAAGAAAGCTGACCAAAACAAGGGTTCAGCCCACAAACGCTGACCGCTGCATAGGGCAGACAGCAATTGTTGTTGAAGATATTGACAACATTGAAGGCAAGGGACAGGTTCATGTCAACGGCACCGTCTGGACCGCTCGCTCATCAGACGGCTCGGTTTTAAAAAAGGATGAACGGGTAACGGTTGAAAAAATTGACGGCGTAAAGCTCATCGTAAAAGCACAGTAAAAAAACAACAAGGGTTAAGGAGGATTTATTTATGGAATTTATCATTCTCATCATTCTTGCATTATTAATCATTGCGGTTGTTATTCTCAACATCAAAATCGTTCCCCAGTCAAAGGCTTATGTTATAGAAAGACTCGGAACATACAGCACAACCTGGCAGACGGGTCTTCATGTTAAAATTCCTTTTATTGAGAGAGTTGCAAAGCAGGTTTCTCTCAAGGAACAGATTGTTGATTTCCCGCCCCAGCCCGTTATTACAAAAGATAACGTTACAATGCAGATAGACACGGTTGTTTTCTTTCAGATTACAGACCCCAAGCTCTTCTCATACGGCGTTGAAAGACCCCTTTCGGCTATTGAAAATCTGACAGCTACAACTCTCCGAAACATCATCGGCGAAATGGAGCTTGACCACACGCTCACATCAAGAGACGTTATCAACGCAAAAATCAGAGGAATCCTTGACGAAGCAACAGACCCCTGGGGCATCAAGGTCAACAGAGTTGAGCTCAAGAACATTCTGCCTCCCAAGGAAATTCAGGATGCGATGGAAAAGCAGATGAAGGCAGAGCGTCAGCGCCGTGAAGCCATTCTCACCGCTGAAGGTGAAAAGGCAAGTAAGATTCTCGTTGCCGAAGGTCAAAAAGAAAGCAAAATTCTTGCGGCAGAGGCTGAAAAGCAGAGTGCAATTCTCGCTGCAGAAGCTATCAAGGAAGCCAAAATCAGAGAAGCCGAAGGTGAAGCAGAGGCCATTCTTAAGGTTGAGCAGGCAAGAGCACAGGCAATTAGCCTTATCAATGAAGCTGCACCCGGTCAGGGCTATCTGACAATCAAGAGCCTTGAAGCCTTCGAGGCAGCTGCTGACGGTCAGGCAACAAAGCTTATCATTCCCAGCGATTTGCAGGGAATTGCAGGTCTTGCCGCAAGCGCAAAGGAAATCATTTCAGACAAATAAACCGCATAAATCTTTCGGGTACGCTTTTTGCGTGCCCGTTATTATTTGGGATTAATTCAAAAATATTGTAAATTCCTGTTGAATTAATCAATATGAAATGATATAATTAATGAGTTATCACGCATGTTACGGCAGTCAACATGCATATACATCAGCTTATGAAGCAAAAAATAATGAAAGGACGATTCATTATGGAATACAAAATGATTCTCACTCCCGAGGAGCAGGATATACTCAACGGCTCCAAGGGCGAGGCAATGGCAAAGGTTATGAAAACCCTTGTTCTTTACGGCGAAGCTTTCGGCGCAACAAAGATGGTTCCCGTTGAGAGCAAAATGGGTCACCTTGTTACAAGCTTCGGTCTTAAGGTTATGAAGCCCGTTTATGACCTTATGGATCAGCTTATCGAAGGCGGCGCACTTTCACAGCAGAAGTTCTCCGTTGACCCCAAACCCCTTGACCCTAACGTTCCTGCAAACTTCCTTCAGAAGCTCATTTTCAACAAGTTCATGTACAGCATGCAGAACAGCTACGACGCACAGCTTTCAAAGCTCGGACTTATCGACAACAAGTCATACACCTGCACATGCTATATGGACGAAGTAGGCAACGTTCCCAAGAAGGGCGAGGTTCTTTCATGGGCAGAGTCATCGGCTGTTGTTTATGCTAACTCCGTTCTCGGCGCACGCTGCAACAGAAACTCCGGTATTATCGAGCTTTTCGGCTCAATCGTTGGCAGAGTTCCTTATTTCGGACTTGTTACCGACGAAGGCAGAAAGGCAACATGGATTGTTGAAGTTAAAACAACCAAGAAACCCGAAGCACAGATTCTCGGCTCCGCTATCGGCATGAAGGTTATGGAAGATGTTCCTTATATCAAGGGACTTGACCAGTGGATCGGCACAGAGCTTGACGGCGATACAAAGGCATATCTTAAGGATTTCGGCGCAGCAACCGCATCAAACGGCGCTGTCGGTCTTTATCACGTCGCAAACCTCACACCCGAAGCTGTTGAATCAGGTGAAAGCCTCATAGCAGAGGGCGCACAGGTTTATGTTGTTGATGATGCAGAGCTTGCAAGAGTTCAGGCTAACTACCCTGTTATGTGGAAGGATAAGAATGCAAAGCCCAAGCTCTGCTTCGTAGGCTGTCCCCATCTTTCACACGCACAGCTTATCGAATGGACAGATAACGTTGTTGCAGGCCTTAAAAAGAGCGGTCTCAAGAAGGTTTCCGTTCCCACCGTATTTACAGCGGCTCCCGCAGTTGTTGAAGCATTCAACAAAACTCCCTATGCTGCAAAGCTCAAGGAAACTGGCGTTATTCTCAGCTACATCTGCCCACTGATGTATATGAATAATCCTCTTTGCAAGAAGATGCCCGTTATCACAAACTCCAACAAGCTCAGAACATACACAACCTCTCGCTATTACAGAAGCGAAGAGATTCTTGATATAATTACAAAGGAGGCAAAGTAAGATGAAACAGTTCAAAGGACGTCCCGTTGTTGCAGGCAAATGCACAGCTTCTGCTCTCGTTTCACACGGCGGTTTCAACACTCTCGCCTCTTTCCAGAACGCTCTTCAGTTCGGCGATAAGGAAGCAAAGTGCGGCGACCAGAATAACGGTGACCTTTATAACAAGCCAATGGTCGGAACAGCTCTCTGCCTTCCCCAGACAATAGGTTCAACAACCGGCGGCATGGTTCTCTACTGCGCAAACGTTATGAAGAGAAATCCTAAGTGCATGCTCTTCTCTGAGCATATTGACTCACTTGCATGTGCAGGTGCAGTTCTCGCTGCTGTATGGACAGATGAGCCCATGGTAACAATCGACTGCCTCGGTCAGGAGTTCCTTGATTATGTTAAGGACGGAATGAAAATCACCGTTGATGAAGACGGCACTGTTACAGTTGAATAATTGACCATTAAACATGAAAAAGCCACCCTGCTCGGGTGGCTTTTTTACGATTATTCCGTTATTTTCGTTTTCTCATATACCTTGCATTGAGAGAATGCAATAAACATGAAGAAAAACGGCGTTGTCAGCGGCTGGGTAATATTTACAAGCGACTGAACAAAGAATGCCGCAATCGGAAGAAGCATTGCTCTTGTAATATCATTTGTTGACTTAAGACAAGATCTGACCGCCGTAAAAACGAGAAGAAGATATGAAGCAACGCCGAAAACACCTGTTGTTACAAGATATTGAATCAAATCATTATGGGCATTATCAAAATAGAATCCGAATTTTTCCTGCATTTCTGCGCTGAAGCCTTCAACCATAACATATGCAACTGTATCGGGTCCGATTCCGATAAGCTTCTGATAAAACGGAAGTTCAGAGAAAATTTCCATAAGCTTTTTCCACGCAAAGCCTCTGCCGTTGCCCCAATCATCGGTAAATCTTAAGTATTTTAAAAATCCGTTGAGCTCCGATGTTTTATCAAACGCAGTAAACCAAACCATAAGAAATATTAAAGCGGCGGCAGCAATTACGGCACCTGCAGCAATAACCTTTCTTATTACAGAAAAACCTTTTTGAGATATATTCAAAAAGTTAAGTATAATTATAAAAATTGCAGAGGCAACTGTTCCGGCTGCAATCACCCACGGATTGGTTATAAGCTCATTTAATGCAGACCATGGGCGTGAAGGGTCAACAACGGTTTTCCGTATTATATCAAACAGCCCTCCGCTTATGAGTATCGTAATGATAACTGCAAAAAATCTTTGAAACGCACGTTTGCTGACAGCTGTCATAATTCCGAGAACAACAAACGTTGCCGCAAGACCGAGAAACGCACTGTCGCTTATCGAGTTCAGAAGTCCTATAAACGAAAGAGCCGTAACTACAAGCCAAAATACGGACTTCACTTTCTTTTCAGCAAAACAAAACATATACGCCGACAGAGGTAAGACAATACACATGAAGCTTGAATAAATATTGATATTACCCATAAACGAAAGAAATCTGTAAGTATCCTGCTGCGCGAGCTGTGAATGAAGCCAAAGAAGGTCAAAACCGATAAACTGAAACATACCGAACACAGCCATGAATGCACCGACAGCACCGAAAACTATAAATTCAAATTCTCTTATTCGGTAAAATCCGGATATAAACAGATAAGCAAGAAACATTGCCACAATCATGATAAGACCCATACGTCTGCCTGCGTTTCCGCTCAAAGCTTCTGCCGGATGCTCCGAGAAAACGCATGAAACGGCAGAAATCAGAACAAATGCCGCAAAGGAAAAATCCGAATACGAAAAGCCCGAAAGTCTTTGTTTTATTGATTTTCGGGCTTCATCGCTTTCTTCTGATTTTAAGACCATGCAGAGCAAAAAGAAAAGCGGAGAGGCAATTGCAAAGAACAGAAATCTCGTTACGGTAATGTTAAAATATCCGTCTGTCATAATAAGAGGAAAAATCATAAGCAGAACAAGAACTCCCGCCGAAGCCGCTTTTTCGGCGTTTATTTTTCTGATTTTATTCATTAAATACACCTCTCTGCCGATAATTATTCACATCAAATCAACCAAAACTGTTTCTCTGTTTTAGATAAATTTCGATGTTAATTTTTGGCTATTTTGACCTGTGAAAACTTATTTTTTGATTAAGAAAATAATATAACGATTCCTATTGTTTGTCAAGCATTGCAGGATTAAAAAACGACGGATTTATCTTTCTGAATTTGATTATTTATACAAAACACAACGTATAAATTTGTTGAAAATATACACATCAACTTTCAGCTAAAAGCTTCAAATTGTCGCAACATACAATGTTTTTTCTTTTTAAATTAAGATACCAATTTAATATTGACTTTAGCGGTCTGTTTTTATATAATATAAAGAACTTATAGTGCATAAGTATTTCATTTTACGCATATTCCGTCAAAATATGCTGTTCAGAAAAGGAGAATCAACATGAAAAAAATCACAATCACAGACGCAACTCTCAGAGAGTGCGCACGCAGGGGTGACATTGCCCTCAGCTTCAAGGAAAAAATCGAAATTGCAAAGCTTCTTGATAAGCTTAATATCGACGTTATCGAAGCTGCACCCGTTACCGACGAAAAAATTGACACCCTCGTTTTGCGCACTATAAGTCCTCTCCTAAAGAACAGCATTCTATCCTGTCCCGCAGGTGTTACGGTTGAAGAAGCAGACAGAGCCATGAAGGCCATTTCAGGAGCAAAAAAGCCCCGTCTGCTTGTTTCGTTACCTGTATCGGCAGTTCAGATGGAATATTTCTATCATAAAAAACCTGCCCAGATGCTTGAGCTTATCGCATCACTTACAGCTCATTGCGCATCAATCTGCAACGATGTTGAATTTTCTGCGGTCGACGCAACAAGAGCCGACAAAGCTTATCTTTTTGAGACAATTAAAATCGCAATTAAAAACGGCGCAAAAACCGTTACTGTCTGTGACACCGCAGGGGCACTTCTTCCCGATGAATTTACTGCTCTTCTCAACGAACTTTATGAAGCTGTTCCTTCCGCAAAAGAAATCACTTTAAGTGCAGAATGTAGCGATGCACTTGACATGGCAAATGCCTGCGTATTTTCATGCATAGGTGCAGGTGCAACACAGATTAAAACCTGCATCGGCAGCCAGGCGCTCCCCAACCTTGAGCATGTTATGAAAGCTCTTCAAGTAAAAGGTCACACACTTGATGTCAGCTACGGCGTCAATTCAATGTCAATCAATCATTCCGCAAATCAGATTCTCGGAATGACAAGTGAAAACCACAGCGGCTCATCATCATTCGGCAATTCACGCTCTGCAATTGAAAGCAATGTTCTGCTTGACGATACCGCTGACATTGCAAAGGTCAGCCGCGCAATCGTTTCTCTCGGATATGAGCTCACGGAGGATGATACCGCTAAGGTGTTTGAAGCGTTCAAAAGCTTTTCGGGCAAAAAGCAGGTCGGCAGCAAGGAGCTTGATGCGATTATCGCAACTGTTGCGCATCAGGTACCCCCGACTTACAGAGTCAAAAGCTACGTTATAAATTCGGGAAATCTTATTTCCTCAACAGCAAACATCGTGCTTGAAAAAGGCAGCAGGACTCTCAATTCAGTCTGCATGGGCGACGGTCCCATTGATGCCGCTTTCCGTACGGTTGAGCACATAATCGGCCATCACTATGAGCTTGATGATTTTCAAATTCAATCCGTAACCGAAGGCCACGAAGCAATGGGTGAGGCGCTTGTAAAGCTCCGCTCAAACGGCAAGCTCTATTCAGGCAAAGGCATTTCAACAGATATTATCGGTGCAAGCATAATCGCATATGTCAATGCCCTCAACAAAATTGTTTACGAGGAGGGTAACGCATGAAGCTCTCATTCTCAACCAACGGCTGGCAGGACATGAGCTGGGCGGATTTTGTGAATACCGCAAACGATCTCGGATTCAGCGGAATCGAAATCCACAACATAACGGATGAAAGATTTTCGGGTCCCGATGCACCGTTCAACAAAAACAATTATTCGGCAACTCTTCACAAGCTTGTTGAAAACTCGCTCACTATACCCTGCATTGATACATATTGCAACATTGCAGACGAAAGCAAGGCTGACGAAGGCTTTGAAGAAATTGCAACTGCAATAGAAATCGCATCAAAAATAAGATGCCCATATGTAAGAATCCATGCCTATGCCGTGGGTGACAGCAAGGCAGAAGATGCCGCAGCCACCTCACTTATAGGCAGACTTGTCGGCAAGGCAGAGCAGGATAATGTTACTCTTCTTGTTGAAACCGTCGGTATTTATGCCGACACATCAAGACTGCGCGACCTTCTTAATATTTTTGCCTGCGATGCGCTCGCAGCCCTCTGGGATATCAACCATCCTTACAGGGATTTCGGTGAAGAGCCTGACACAACAATCACAAATCTCGGCGCATACATAAAGCATGTCCACGTCAAGGACTCCGTTGTTGAAAACGGTGAAATCAAATATCGTCTTATCGGCGAGGGCACTCTCCCCATCGGCACAATGCTTCGTGCGCTTGAATCTGTTAACTATGACGGTTTTCTTTCCTGCGAATGCCAGCCCGAAAAAATGGAGGACTTCGGCATTGCAGAAATCGTTTTCCCCCATTTTGTCAACTCAATAACGGTATATGACCGCAAGAAAAAGAGCGAGGAGCTCCTTCTCACAAACAGAAACGGCTCGGGCAAATTCGTCTGGGAAAAATATAAGCTCATCAACAAGACCTTCTCGCAGGTTCTTGACACGATGGTTGAAAAATTCCCCGACCAGATTGCTTATAAATACACAACTCTCGATTACACAAGAACATATTCACAGTTCAGAGACGATGTTGATACCTGTGCAAGAGCGCTCATTGCTCTCGGTGTAAAGCCGGGCGACAAGGTTGCAGTATGGCTCACAAACCTTCCCCAATGGTTCATCACCTTCTGGGCAGCAACAAAAATCGGCGCAGTTCTTGTTACTGTAAATACAGCATACAAAATCCATGAAATCGAGTATCTTCTCAGGCAGTCTGATACGCACACGCTCATCACCATCGAATCCTGCCTTGATTCAAATTATGCACAGGCAATCGCGGAACTCTGCCCCGAGCTTGAGGTTTCTGTTCCCGGAAAGCCCCTGCATTGCAGAAGACTCCCGTTCCTTCGCAATGTAATTACGGTCGGATACCGCCAGAAAGGCTGTCTGACATGGGAAGAAGCAATGGATATGTCTGTCCGAGTTCCCATTGAAGAGGTTTACCGCAGAGCGGCAGCGGTTGACTGCCACGATGTTGCAAATATGCAGTACACTTCGGGCACAACAGGCTTCCCAAAGGGCGTTATGCTTACTCACTATAATATCGTAAATAACGGCAAAACAATCGGCGACAGAATGGATATGTCCACCGCTGACCGAATGATGATTCAGGTTCCGATGTTCCATTGCTTCGGCATGGTTCTCTCTATGACCTCAATGATGACTCACGGCGGAACACTCTGTCCCCTGCCTTATTTCTCGGCAAAGTCGTCACTTGCCTGTATAAATCAGGAACACATCACCTGCTTCAACGGCGTTCCGACTATGTTCATCGCAATGTTCCAGCATGAGGACTTTGCAAAGACCGATTTCTCATACATGAGAACAGGCATCATGGCAGGCGCAAACTGTCCGCCCGACCTTATGAAGAAAGCTGCTGCCGAAATGAACATGACCGAAATTCTCAGCGTTTACGGCGAAACAGAAGCTTCACCCGGCTGCACAATGGGTGAGGTTAACGAATCGCTTGCAGACAGAACAGAAACAGTCGGCAGCGCATTCCCCAATGTTGAATGCAAGATAATCGACCCCGAAACAGGCGAAGATCTTCCTGACGGCGAAAACGGTGAATTTGTTGCACGCGGCTATAACATCATGAAGGGCTATTACAAAATGCCCAAGGCAACAGAGGCTGCAATTGATAAAGACGGCTGGCTTCACAGCGGCGATATCGCCTGCAGAAGACCCGACGGATATTATCTCATCACGGGCAGACTCAAGGATATGATTATCCGCGGCGGCGAAAACATCTATCCCAGAGAAATTGAAGAATTCATCTTCACCCATGAATATGTTCAGGATGTTCAGGTTATCGGTGTTCCCGACAAGAGATACGGCGAAGAAATCATGGCTTGCGTCATTCTCAAGGACGGCTGTTCCATAACCGAGGATGAAATGAAGGACTACATCAAGTCACACATGGCAAGACACAAGGTCCCCAGATACATTGAATTTGTTGAAGATTTCCCGAAGAATGCGGCAGGCAAGATTCTCAAATACAAAATGAGAGAAGAATTTGCAGCTAAATTGGGACTTTCAAAATAAGATTATTTTACCGAAAGGGTGTTATAAATGTTAAATATCAAAATCGAGAGAACTACCTCTCCCAAACAGAAGCCCGATGAAAACAACCTCGGCTTCGGCAAAATTTTCACTGACCACATGTTTGTTATGAACTACACCGAAGGTCAGGGTTGGCACGATCCCCGTATAGTACCTTACGGAAATCTCACCCTCTCCCCCGCATGTATGGTTTTCCACTATGGCCAGGAAATGTTTGAAGGCCTTAAGGCATATAAGGGTGCTGACGGCGAAGTGCGCCTCTTCAGACCCGAAATGAATGCAAAGAGAACAAATGACACAAACAAGCGTCTTTGTATTCCCGAGCTTCCCGTTGAGGACTTCGTTCAGGCTGTAAGCGAGGTTGTAAGAGTTGACAAGGATTGGATCCCTTCAGCTCCCGGTACATCGCTTTACATCCGCCCCTTCATCATCGCTACCGATGATTTCCTCGGAGTTGCTCCCTCAAAGACCTATCTTTTCATCGTTATTCTCTCTCCCTCGGGTGCTTACTATTCAAGCGGTCTTGCTCCCGTAGGCATCTGGATTGAAGATGACTATGTAAGAGCGGTCAAGGGCGGTATGGGCTTTGCAAAAACAGGCGGTAACTATGCTGCCAGCCTTGCAGCTCAGGTTAAGGCTCATGACGACGGCTATTCACAGGTTCTCTGGCTTGACGGCGTTGAGAGAAAATACATTGAAGAAGTCGGTGCAATGAACATCTTCTTCAAAATTAACGGAACAATCGTCACTCCCATGCTCAACGGCAGCATTCTTCCCGGTATCACAAGAAACTCCGTTATCGAGCTTTGCAAGAGCTGGGGTCTTCCCGTTGAAGAGAGAAAGATTTCCGTTGACGAACTCCTTGAAGCACAGAAGACCGGCACTCTTGAAGAATGCTTCGGCACAGGCACAGCTGCTGTTATCTCACCTGTCGGCAAACTTCGCTATAAGGATGACGTTATGACAATCAACGGCGGAGAAATCGGCGAAATCAGCCAGAAGCTCTATGATACTGTTACAGGTATCCAGGGCGGCACATGTGAAGATAAATTCGGCTGGGTAACAGTTCTTTAATTATGAATAATAAGCGAATAACTCTTTTTGCCGGTCATTACGGCAGCGGGAAAACGAATATTTCGGTTAACTATGCTCTTTGGCTCAAAGAAAAGCACGAAAAGGTTATTATCGCTGACCTTGATATCGTAAATCCGTATTTCCGCTCAAAGGACAGCGAAAAACAACTCGAAGAAAGAGGAATTCATCTCATTTCTTCGGAATATGCAAATTCAAACGTCGACGTACCTGCAATGCCCGCCGAGGCTTATGCAATTATAGACGATAAGCAGGCAGTTGCAGTCATCGACGTCGGCGGTGATGACAGAGGTGCTCTTGCCATGGGCAGATATGCCCCTGCAATTCTTGAAGAAAACGATTATGAAATGCTTTTCGTTATCAACAAATACAGACCGCTTACCCCAGACTGTGCGTCAACCCTTGCGGTCATGCACGAAATTGAAACAGCATGCCGGATGAAGTTTACAGGCATCGTCAACAACTCCAATCTCGGAGATGAAACCGACGAAGAGACTGTTTTAAATTCTGCTGCATATGCTGATGAAATTTCAAAGACAAGCGGACTGCCAATAAGAATGACTACGGTAAAAGAAAGTCTTTACGATAAACTCAAAGAAAAAGTTGTCAACTGCACCCCGATTAAGCTTTATGTCAAGCAATCGTGGGCAAAACAGGAGGAAGATTTATGGCTAAAGTAACCTTTAACACCGACCTTTGCAAGGGCTGCGGTCTTTGCGTAGGCGCATGCCCGAAAAAAATCGTGGCACTTCTTAAGGACGAAATCAATGCCAAGGGCTATCATCCCGCAGGCATCACTGACCAGTCAGCCTGCATCGGCTGTGCATTCTGTGCAACGATGTGCCCCGACTGCGTAATCACCGTTGAAAAGTAAGGAGAAAGAAAAATGGCTGAAAAAGTTTTGATGAAGGGTAACGAAGCTCTTGCCGAAGCTGCCATCATGGCAGGCTGCCGCCATTACTTCGGCTATCCCATAACCCCGCAGACAGAAATCGCTGCATACATGGCAAAAAGAATGCCCGTTATCGGCGGAACATTCCTGCAGGCTGAAAGCGAAATTGCCGCTATCAACATGATTTACGGTGCAGCCGCAGCAGGCAAAAGAGCAATGACATCAAGTTCAAGCCCCGGAATTGCGCTCAAGAGCGAGGGTATCTCATACCTTGCAGGCTCCGACCTTCCCGCTCTTATCATCAACGTTCAGAGAGGCGGCCCCGGTCTTGGCGGCATTCAGCCCTCACAGTCCGACTACTTCCAGTCAACAAAGAGCGCAGGCCACGGCGACTTCAAGCTCATCGTTCTTGCTCCCGCTTCCGTTCAGGAAATGGTTGACCTTACATTCAAGGGCTTTGACCTCGCAGATAAATACAGAATGCCCGCAATGCTTCTTTCAGACGGTACAATGGGTCAGATGATGGAGCCTGTATCACTTGAAATGGGTGAAGTTAAGGAATATGATAAATCATCATGGGCAGCATGCGGCACAAAGTGCGAAAGAAAACACAATGTTGTCAACTCTCTCTTCATTCAGCCCGAAGAGCTTGAAAGATATAACTTTGAGCGCTATGAGCGTTATGCACAGATTGAAGCAAATGAAGTTATGTACGATGAATATAAAATGGAAGATGCCGAAATCTGCATCGTAGCTTACGGTGTTGCTGCAAGAGTTTCGCAGAACGCAATAGATAAAGCACGCGAAGCGGGCATCAAGGTCGGTATGATAAGGCCCATTACTCTCTGGCCCTTCCCCAAGGCTGTTCTCAATGCCGCTGCCGACAAGGTTAAGGCTTTCATCAGCGTTGAGCTTTCAATGGGTCAGATGATTGAGGATGTTGAGCTTGCAATCCGCTGCAAGAAGCCCGTTCTTCTCTGCAACAGAGTCGGCGGCATGATTCCCACAACAGAAGATGTTCTCAATTCTATCAACAAAGCAAATTCCGTCGGAGGTGACAAATAATGATAGTTTTTGAAAAACCCAAGGCACTTGCCGATGTACCCCTTCACTATTGCCCCGGCTGTACTCACGGCATTATCCACCGTCTTGTTGCCGAAGTTATCGACGAGCTCGGCATTGAAGGAAAGACAGTCGGCGTTGCACCCGTCGGATGTTCCGTTTTCGCATATAACTATTTCAACTGCGACATGATTGAAGCTGCTCACGGCAGAGCTCCCGCAGTTGCAACAGGCGTTAAGCGTTCTCTCCCCGACAACATCGTTTTCACATATCAGGGCGACGGTGACCTTGCCGCTATCGGTACTGCAGAAACAGTTCATTCCGCAGCAAGAGGCGAAAACATCACAATTATATTCGTTAACAACGCAATTTACGGCATGACAGGCGGTCAGATGGCTCCCACCACTCTCCCCGGCCAGATTACACAGACTTCACCCTATGGCAGAAATCCCGAGCAGGTCGGTCTGCCCGTAAAGGTTTGCGAGCTTCTTTCAAACGTTGACGGCGCAACATATCTTGAAAGAGTTGCAGTCAACAACGTAAAGAACGTTAAGAACGCAAAGAAGGCTATCAAAAAAGCTTTCCAGAATCAGCTTGAAGGCAAAGGCTTCTCACTTGTTGAAGTTCTTTCAACCTGCCCCACAAACTGGGGTCTCAAACCCGACAAGGCTCTTGAGTGGCTTGAAGAAAATATGATTCCTTATTATCCTCTCGGTGTATATAAGGATAAGACAGCCGAAAAGGAGGGCGAATAATCATGACACATGAGATTCTTCTTGCAGGCTTCGGCGGACAGGGTATCCTCTTCTCCGGCAAATTCCTTGCATATGACGGACTTCTTGAAGATAAAGAAGTCAGCTGGCTCCCCTCCTACGGCCCCGAAATGAGAGGCGGTACATGTAACTGCTCAATCATTCTCAGCGACACTAAAATCGGTTCCCCCATAGTTTCAAACCCCAACGTTCTTGTTGCCATGAACCTGCCCTCACTTGATAAGTTTGAAGCTTCAGCAGTTCCCGGCGCAAAGATTTTTGTTGACAGCTCTCTTATTGACCGCAAGGTTGAAAGAGATGACGTTGAGGTTTATTATATTCCTGCAACTAAGCTTGCTTCTGACGAAAATCTTCCCGGTCTTGCAAACATGATTATGATTGGTCATGTTATCGCAAAGGCAGGTGTAATGCCCTATGAAAACGTTGAAACAACCATGAAAAAGCTCGTTCCTGCAAAGAAACAGAATCTTATAGAGCTTAACATCAAGGCTGTTGAACTCGGCTACAACTATTAATTAAAATAACGATTAGGAGAAACCCACATGCTTGAATTAAAAGAAATTGGCCTGCGAGTTGCTTCCCTTCGCGAAACATGCGGTCTTTCCTCGGCGGATATGGCTGAAAAGCTCGAGATTTCAGAGGATAACTACAATGCATTTGAGCACGGCGAATATGATTTCGCCATCAGCACACTCAACAACATTGCTCTCATTCTCGGCGTTGACATTCTTGATATCATCAGCGGTGAATCACCCCGTCTTACTTCCTGCACGGTTGTTAAGAAAGGTAAGGGCTATGTTGTCAACAGAAATCCCGGCTATGAATTTTCACATCTTGCATACACTTTCAGAAACAAGAAGGCTGAACCCTTCCTTGTTTCAATCGACCCGACAGGCAATCCTCCCGTAATGGATGAACACGAGGGTCAGGAATTTGATTATGTTCTTTCGGGAAGCCTTCATCTTTACATCGGCGACATCTGCTATGAGCTTAACGAAGGTGACAGCGCATATTTTGATTCCACTATCCCACATGCTCACAAGAACGTGGGCGATACTCAGGCGCAGTTTATTGCACTTGTGTTAAAATAATAATCAGGAGTCAGAATAATGCCTATTTACGAAAAATTCATCGGCAGGTCAAGAGATTCATTTGTTTCTCTCAAGGACTGCCAGGAAAACTTTAAAATTACTTACGAGAACGACTTCAACTACGCCTATGACGTGGTTGACGTTCTCGGCACCGAAAAACCGGACAAACTCGCTCTCCTCTACGTTTCAAACAAGCAGGAAGAAATGCGTCTGACATTCGGCGACATGAAGCGACTTTCTGATAAGGCGGCAAACTATTTTGTTTCGCAGGGTATGAAGAAGGGTGACCCCGTTCTTCTCATCCTCAAAAGAAGCTATCTTTTCTGGGTTATCACCCTTGCTCTCAACAAAATCGGCGCTATCATGGTTCCCGCATCAAACATGCTTAAAGGCAAGGACTATGTTTACCGCTGCAACAAGGCAAAAATAAAATACGCCGTCATTACCGGTGACGACAATTGCACCGAATATTTTGACGACAGAAAAGACGAATACGAAACCATTGAAAAGAAATTCGTTACAAAGCACAAGGCTGTCGAAGGCTGGATTGACTTTGAGGAAGGCTTTGAAAAGGCAAGCGATGAATGGACAAGACCTACGGGCGATGCCGCAACAACAGTTGATGACACAATGATTATCAACTTTTCCTCGGGCACAACGGGCTACCCCAAAATCATTGCTCATGACTTCAAATATCCCCTCGGTCATATCATGACGGGCGTTTTCTGGCACAGAGTTGTTGACGGCGGAATGCACTTCACCGTTTCCGATTCAGGCTGGGCAAAATCGCTCTGGGGTAAATATTACGGTCAATGGATGGGCGAAAGTGCAAATCTTGTTTATGACTTTGATAAATTCGACGGTGCGGATATTCTCTCAAAGCTTGAGAAATATAAGGTCACAACCTTCTGTGTACCTCCGACAATGTACCGTCTCATGCTTCAGAATGACGTAAGCAAATATGATCTTTCATCAATCATCCATTGTTGCACGGCAGGCGAAGCACTCAACGCCGATATATTCAACAAATGGAAAGAAGCAACGGGTCTTGAAATTCACGAAGGCTTCGGCATGAGCGAAACCCCCGTCAGCATCTGCACACTTTACCCCTGGACAAAGCCCGTACCCGGTGCAATCGGCTTCCCTGCCCCCGGTCTCAGGGTGCATATCCTTGATGAGGAAGGCAATCATTGCCAAAGAGGTACAATCGGTGAAATCTGCATCAAAGCACCTTCACCCGAAGAGCATCCCTGCGGCGTTGTTGCAAGCTACAACTTCAGCGAAGAAGATACCGCAGATGCTTACAGAGGCGGGTTCTTCCACACAGGCGACCTTGCATACAGAGATGAACAGGGCAGATTCGTTTATTTCGGCAGAAACGATGATGTTATCAAATCATCAGGTTACAGAATCGGACCTTTTGAAATAGAAAGTGTTATGCTTGAGCATCCCTCGGTGCTTGAGGTTGCGGTTACAGGTGTTCCCGACCCCGTAAGAGGCTTTGTTGTTAAGGCAACTGTTGTTCTTCGCCCCGGCTTTGAGGGCTCTGATGAACTCATTAAAGAACTTCAGACATATGTCAAAACAAACACCGCGCCTTACAAATATCCCAGAATTATTGAATTTGTTGACGAATTGCCCAAAACCTTCAGCGGCAAGGTCAGACGAGTTGAAATACGTCAGAATGACGCAAGCAAATAAAAAATCAAACCGTCCGAAATCAATCGGACGGTTTTTTTATTTGAATTATTCAGTTAACTCCGAAAAGTAATTCACCATATGAAGGATAGGGCCAAAAATCGGCTGCAGTTATTTTTTCTGCTTCATCAACATCTGAACGGATATCTTCCATAGCAGGAATTATAACAGATTTAAATATTTCCGCTTCAGCAACAACACCTGAAACCGATTTAATCTTTGCCAGCTCTTCTTCAAGAGCATTGACCTTTTCAAAAACCGAAGCCGAAAGCTTTGAAAGCTTTTCAATAACGCTCTTTTCATATGATGCATCGGCATTAAATCCGCTCTTCATTGATGCTGTCTTGCAAAGCTTGCCTGCATAGCTGCTGATTGCGGGAAGAATATCTCTGTTTACCATTTCAATGACGGTAAGAGCTTCTATATTGATGGTCTTGCAGTAGCTTTCAAGATAAATCTCATGGCGTGCTTCAAGCTCTTCTCGGCTAAATACCTTATGCTCCTCAAAAAGCTTTACATTCTTCTCTGCAATAAGGCACGGAATTGCATCGGGAGTTGTCGGAAGATTATAAAGACCCCTCTTCTCCGCTTCCTTGACCCATTCATCATCATATCCGTTACCGTTAAAGATGATTCGCTTATGATCTTTAATGGTTTTCTTTATAAGGTTATGAAGCGAATCCTCAAAATTCTCGACATTTTCAAGTCTGTCTGCATAGGATTTGAGCGACTCTGCAACAGCAGTATTAAGAACGATATTTGCACTTGAAATTGACCTTGCCGAGCCGAGCATTCTGAACTCAAACTTATTACCTGTGAATGCAAAAGGTGATGTTCTGTTTCTGTCTGTAGTATCCTTGGGGAATCTGGGAAGAACATGAACACCAACCTTCATCTGAACCTTTTCGTTGGCTTCATATGCGGTATCATTCTCGATAGACTCAAGAATTGCGTTAAGTTCATCACCGAGGAACATCGAAACGATTGCAGGAGGAGCTTCGCCTGCGCCGAGACGGTGGTCATTGCCTGCGCTTGCAACAGATGCTCTCAAAAGATCCTGATAATTGTCAACTGCCTTGATAACAGCACAAAGGAAAAGAAGAAACTGCGCGTTATCATAGGGGGTTTCTCCCGGTTCAAGAAGATTGGTTCCCTTGTTGGTTGAAATTGACCAGTTGTTATGCTTACCGCTGCCGTTAACGCCTGCAAAAGGCTTTTCATGGAGCAGACAAATGAGGTTATGTTTTTTTGCAACCTTCTGCATAATCTCCATGGTGAGCTGATTATGGTCGATTGCCATATTTGTTGTTGAGAAAACAGGTGCAAGCTCATGTTGAGCGGGAGCTGCTTCGTTATGCTCTGTTTTGGCAAGGATACCGAGCTTCCAGAGCTCTTCGTCGAGATCTTTCATGTAAGCAGCAACTCTTGACTTTATTGAACCGAAATAATGGTCGTCAAGCTCCTGACTCTTGGGAGGCTTTGTTCCGAAAAGAGTTCTGCCTGTAAAAATAAGATCTTTTCTCTTGTTATATAAGTCGGCATCAACAAGAAAATACTCCTGCTCTGCGCCGACGGTTGTTTTTACGCTTGTAATATCAGTCTGACCGAAAAGGGTAAGGATTCTTTTTGCCTGCTTTCCGATTGCTTCCATTGAACGGAGCAATGGGGTTTTCATGTCAAGAGCCTGTCCGCCGTAGGAACAGAAAACGGTAGGAATGCAGAGAACGCCCTCTTTGATGAAAGCATATGAAGTGGGGTCCCATGCTGTGTATCCTCTTGCTTCAAAGGTTGTGCGAATACCGCCCGAAGGAAAGCTTGATGCGTCGGATTCACCCTTTACAAGCTCCTTGCCGGAAAATTCCATAATGATACTACCATCACTGCAGGGAGAAATAAAACTGTCATGCTTTTCGGCGGTAATGCCCGTCATAGGCTGAAACCAATGAGTATAATGGGTTGCGCCGTTTTCAACAGCCCAATCCTTCATAGCGTTGGCAACAACGTTTGCAACAGCAATGTCAAGACGCTTGCCGTCCTGAATGGTTTTTTTCATTGCCTTATAGGTTTCTTTTGGTAATCTCGACCTCATGGCCTTATCGTCAAACACCATACAGCCGAAATAATCGGGAACGCTTTTCATACTCATTCTCCTGATAAATCTGAAATAATATAATAAATATATTCCTTAATAATTATAAAGTCAAGTTTTTTTGACAGCATAAAAACAGATTCTACAATCTATCCGTTTTTATGCCGTCAAATGAAAAGTTTTTGTTATTTTTGATAACCCGAAATTCTTCTTAAAAGCTGCGGACGCTTTGTTGTTATATTATCAGGGCAAACCGCAAGCACCCTCGGCATATCCTTCGGATTATTGACAGTCCAAAGTGAAACCAGAAGTCCGTTTTTATGCATAACATCGCTGAAAAGCTTGCTTGCATGCTCAAAATGAGAGTTGATTCCGATTGCACCGAGCTGCTTTGCTCTGTCGGCAACAGCCTGCGCACAATCTCTGTCAAATGCCTCTTCGGGAGTAATTTTGTGATTCAGGTAATACGGGATTTCAGAATGTTTTTTGACCATATCAACCCAATCCTCAAAAACGCCCGTATAAAATACTCTTTCGAAAAGTCCGTGCCGCTTCACAAGCTCATCAACCGCAGCGAGATTTTTCATTGACTTGATATCAAGATTTATTTTGCATTCCGGATGACCGGCAACGACCTCAAGCGCTTTTTCAAGAAACACGCCCTGACTGTTACTCGGCTCTGCATTATGGATTATAACGGGAGTGCCGTCGGGTCTGAAGCTGACATCAAATTCAACAATCTGCGCATTTGCTTCAATCGCCGCTTTTACGGAACTGATGCTGTTTGCTTTGGTATGCATCGCACCGGCATGGTAAGTAACTGTGAATCCGAGCGGGAAACAATATTCCGAGGCAAAACTGTTTTTATTTAGCTTATAATAAAGATTATCACATGAACATATAATTTTAGGAAATAACAAAAGCACTTAAATCCCCTCCGAAAAAATTAAAGCATAAATTATAGTTATTGTCAAACCCGCAATAAAACTATACAAAAGTTATTGAATTTTACGAAAATTCATGTTATAATTATACAAACAATTTCAAATTTCAAGCTAAAGGAGGCGCTTCGGTGGAAGAAAAAACAAGCGTTGCTTTTGACGAACAAAACCAAGGCATAGTTATTGACTATGAAAAAGGCGTCAAAAATCCGCTGTTGAGAAACAGAAGATATATAGGCAACAAGGAGCGTATCGGCTATCTTCTCAACGATGTTTCGGGCAGCTTTAACATTGATAAATATAAAGACAGATTTATTTATGATATTGTTAAGCTTGACTTTGACTTTCTGGCGGTTTTCGGGCTTTTCTCGGGAATATGGGACACAATAAACGACACCTTTATCGGTGTTATCGTTGACCGCACACGAACACGCTGGGGCAAATTCAAGCCGTACATACTGTTAGGTAAAATTCCTCTGATGCTGATTGGTCTGTGGTACTGGTTTTTACCAATATTCTTTGCTGATACAAGCGCGACGTACGGACCAAAACTGCTATTCTATGCAATATTTTCAATCATCTGCGAAACGGCAGGAACCTTCACATCAATTGCAAGCACCGGCTTTATGTCAACCATAACTCCCGACCCATTGGAACGAACGGGACTTATAACCATGGCGAATCTTGTTTCCGGTCTTGTTGGCGAAAAGCTGCCTGAACTTCTCTTCGGTGTTCTGCTTGACCTTGTCAACAATGAGGTTGTTTCGTGGAACAGAACATCGCTTTTCGTCGGATTCGGCATTTTTACCGCTGTTGCAGGCACTCTGATGTCATTCTATTTCATATGCGTCACTCAAGAAAGAGTCACACAGACGATTGAAAAACCGAGTATAATACAGGGTATGAAAGCTATCATAAACAACAGACCGATTCTTCTCTACACCCTTTCCGAATTCCTTGCAGGATTTGCAGTCAGCAAGAGCAGAATAAATTATTATATCGACGTTCTCGGCTCTGCAACCTATCAGACAATCGTCGGCATCCCCGCCTCCCCCGTTTCAACCATCAGCTATGCATTCATAGCTCCGCTCCGAAAGAGATTTTCAACCAAGGCGATATGGATTCTTGAAGATGTTTGGACCGATGTCTGTTGGCTGTCGGTATTTGCCATCGGCTCAATTGGCGGCACCGAAAAAGGACTTTACAAAAACAAATGGGTAATGTTGCCCGTTATGGCAATCGAAGAAGTTTTTGAAATGTGTGTTTTCGGTCTGCGCCACGTCATCCCGCAGGAAATCCTCAACGAAGCAATGGACTACTGCGAATGGAAAAACGGTTACCGCGCAGAGGCTATGACAGGCGTTGCAAGAGGACTCGTCACAAAACTTCAAGGCATTGCAATGGGCTCAATTCAGAATTTCATTATGAAAAGAATCGGCTATGTTCAGGGTCTTGACATCGGCACTCAGGCAGACTCAACAAAATGGTGGATTTTCGCAATGGGCACGGGTATTCCCGTCATCACAGGCGCACTCGGAATAATCCCGAAATTTTTCCACAACCTTAACGGCGAAAGACGCGACAGAATGTACCGCGAACTTTTCGCAAGAAGAGAAGCGATGCAAAATGCCGTTGAAAATGCAAAAGACGTTGAGGAAGTTGCCAAAATTGCAAAAGCACAGATCAATGCAGACTATGTTCAGAAATAAAAACTTAACGGTCACAGACAGCTTGTCTGTGACCGTTTTTCTGTCAGCTTACGTTTAGCGCAGGTTTCTGAAGTGCATCATAAAGCTGAGCTCCTGTTTCGGCATAATATTCCCAATTGATTGACCCGTTCAGCTCAATCTCAAAATAATATCCGTTGCCTTTGTCATCAATAATTGTAACAAAAAGCTGATTTGTTGCCATATCGCCTCTCGGGAGCTTTTCGAGCTCAAGACTGTTATAAAGCCTTGCAATTTTCTGCATTTCTTCGTCGGTATACAAATTGAACACCATCGACGAAGCATTTTGCGGTCTTGACGAAACCGAAATCGGAGTGCCCTCAATCTTTTTGCCCAATTCAGCATAAGTAATCATATATTCGTTGACGGTAAATTCAACTGTCACCGTATATTTTTTCTGGGCATCAGCCTCGATACCGTTGCTGCCGAAGCAGCTTATAATCATCTGATATCTTCCGTTATCTATGCCGTTAAAATACATTGAAGCGAAAAACGTATTGCTGCAGACGCTGTCATGACCAAGTGACGCCAAGCCGTGAAATTCATAATTTCTTATTTTATCAAGCTTCTTCCATTCGCCGTTAACGGACTTTTGCATTTCGTATCTTTCGTCAAAAAAAACAACTTCGCCGCTCCAATTGCCCATGCTTAATTCTATTTTTTCATCATCGGGGATTTCAATGCCGAGCACTCTGAATTTGAAATCAGGGTCAGAATAAGAAACACTAATATCAGAAACGACATACTGCTTTCTCGGTGTTCTGTCAAACTCCTTCGGCTCGCTATACGGAACGGTTGTCGGAGCAAGAGGCGGCTTTATCATCTGGGGGGCGGTTGTAATTTCCGTATATCCGACGCTTTCGTCAACCGAAGTCGGCTTGTCCGGCTGCATAGCAACATTACGGTCTGTTTTTACATCCCACAAAAGCTTTAAAAGCTCCATGTTGTTCGTTTCGTAGCAATTACCTGCCGAATCCTCAACAATTCCGCCGGATGTAATCGTAAATGACCTTTTTTCACCGTTGGAGATGTCAATCACAACATAGATTGAGTTGCCGTAATTGATATCAATATCGTTAATTTTTGTAAATTTTGTTTTGTTATAGCACTTAACAATTTCGTCAAGCTCTTCGGCGGTAAGATTGATAAAATTATTGTAGTTAGAGCCGGGATAAATTACTCCGGAAACCGCATTTTTAATTTTATCTGTAATCGGTGTCACATGACCGAGAGCAAGCTCATCATAAGTGAGCTGCGGCTTTTTAGATGAAGCATTTCCAACCTTAATTGCGAGCATAAGCTCTTTATATTCCCCGTTATAATCCGAGACAAAAATCCGCATCACATAGGATTCTTTTTCAAATCCGTCAATATAAATCGAAAGGTCTGCAAAATAGAGTACTTCTTTACCGATACTCTGTCCCGAAGGAAGAACGGTTTCTCCAACGGGTGACGGATGCCTCGGCTCATAATTTACTCCGCTCGCTCCATCAAGCAGTTCAAAATGGCTGTCAATATGATATGCTCCGTCTTCGCTGTCATTCTTCGCTCTGATTACGAGATAAGGCTTTCCGAAATGGTCTGTGACGGCCTCGCATCCCGTTATAACAACCGCGTTTTCCTGACTTGCATATGTATATTCAACCTCATAGGTTTTTAAAAGCTTATAAAACTCCTTAAACTTATCTGCAGCTTTTGCTTTTGCACGCTCAAAAATTTCATCGTCAAAGCTACCGGTGTAACGCAAAAACTCTGGAATTTCATCATCATTCTCATAATTTGTTACTGAAACAACATTGCCTTCTCCGTCAAGCTCCGCCTTGAATGCAAAAGCAATCATGCTGCTCTCTTCGTTAAGGTTTTGCTCATATTTGAGAAGCGCCCAATAATTGGAACTAAAGTGGTAAAGACGCTGCCATCCGTATGCGTTCCTTTTATCCTCGCTTATTTCAACAACCTCTGCACCTGCAACGTTTATTTCATATTTATAATAATCATTTTCCTCAACCTGTTTCTGCCAATCATCTTCAATAAAGACTTCAACTTTTTCGCGCACTTCGTCTTTGCTGAATTTTGTAACCGAATTTGTCAGGCAGACCACACCGACTGCAACACAAAGAATAACGCACAGAATAACCGCGAGCATTTTCGGCTTTTTAAATTTCAGAACATTTACTATTCTTTTTTCAACAACATTTTCACCGAATGAAAGCGGAGCGCCTGCCGCAAAGCGTCGGTTTGCACCGACAGCAACAAGAGTTAAGCCGTAGCTCTTTTTCTCTTCTTCACCAAGCTTACGCAGAACCCTTTCATCGCAGCTCATTTCCATATCACGTACCATAAGGTTATAGCCAATCCATACAAGCGGATTATACCAATGGAGCATCAGCACAGCAAACGAAACAAGCTTTGTTATATGGTCAAAACGGCGTATATGATTCTTTTCGTGAAGAATCACATATTCGCGCTGTTTTTCATCCATACCGCAGGGAAGATAAATTTTCGGCTTGAAAATACCGAAAACAAAGGGTGAACGAACCTTATCGCTCTCAAATATATTTCCGTCAAGCTTTGTTGCAAATTCAATTTTTTTATTGACTTTAACGAGAGAAACAACACCGTAAACCGACATGGCAACAATTCCGACAACCCATAAAACCGATGCAACAGCCATAATAATCTGCATGGGATTCGCACTGTCACCGAGTTGCGGAGCAGGCAGAACGGGGTTGATAACCGTATCCGCCATATCAATACCCGTTGAAATTTCGGGCACCTTCATCATACCGATATCATTCGGCACATAGTCATTAACCGTTGTGCCGCCGACGGACGAAACCTGCACGGGCACCGATAAGAAATTAAAAATACTCAAAACCGATGAGAACGAAAACGGACATATAAGCCTTATCCCTGCCACAAGCCAAAGACAATATGAAAATATTTTCGGTGCCTTCTTAAGCAACAATCTGATAAGAATTATCGCAAGGATAATATAGCTGCCCGTTAGTGTCATATTAAAAAACGTAATGAAGGTCTGTTCGAAAAAATCAAGCATCTTTATCCCTCCTTATGCGAATTGATAAGCTCTGTCAGCCTTTGCGCCTCATTTGCAGAGATTGTTTTTCCACCGAGAAAAGATGCAAGGAATGACGGAAGAGAGCCGTCAAAGGTACGCTCAACAAAATTCTCGCTTTCGTTCGCCTGCACCATTTCTTTCGGAACAAGAACCGACACAACCGCATTCTCGTTTTTGATAAGCTCTTTTTCACTCATCTTGCGAATTGCATTATATGTAGTCGATTTCTTCCAGCCGAGCTTTTCTTTGCAAAGCTCAACCAATTCCCCCGAATTGACGGGAGCACTTTCCCAGACAACGCACATAAACTTATATTCGCTGTCCCACAGAGTAAGGTCACTCATGTTTATTCCCCGTTTCATGAAAATTTAGGTTTATAATTGCAAACCTCATTTTGAGTTTACAATTATAAACCTGGTTTGTCAAGTGTTTTTTGAAAATTTTCAAATAAAAAACGGCAACCCGTATCGGATTGCCGCTGAAAAACAAAAAATGAACAATGAATAACAATCTTCAAATTTAAAATATAGAACAATAACAATTGTTTATGCTCTGCTGAAAAATATGTATCTATATATCAAATATCTGAAAATTATTCATTATTCATTAATTAATGCCTCTGTACGCGCAAGCAAAGGCATTCTGGTGCCGGTGACCGGACTTGAACCGGTACGGTGTTGCCACCGAGGGATTTTAAGTCCCTTGCGTCTGCCGATTTCGCCACACCGG
>JAFQSY010000082.1 GCA_017409265.1 Clostridia bacterium | reverse complement strand
TTGCTTCCTTTCTGCATTCGGCAATAAATCTGCCTATTTTTATTTGATTCATAGGCTGCCTCCTTTCGCATACAGTGTAACTGCTATTTCGCATTAAATACACCTACCATTGGTTTAGTGAGGAGAAGTAAACCTATGGTAGAGTGAATTTTGACCGTCAAATTCTTATTTGTCGCTCTAAAAACTAAACAAATTCTCGTCCTTTTCTAATATAGTATCCTTCTTGAATTGCAGAAAGTGTTGCAAGGAAACACACAACTATGGCAGTGTATTTTAATTCCACGAAAGATACTGTCAAAGGCAACAGGAACAGCAGCAATCCCGTTATTTTATTCATAACCGTATGCAGGGATACAAACTGTTTTTCAGCAACATATCCCAATATGATATTGCTGATTTTAATAGCCGCAATCACACCGCCCCATATCCACAACCATCCCGGAATATGAATTGCCGGCACCAACTTAAACAAAGATACCACTACAAAAATGAGGTCGGCAACAGTGTCCAGTCGGCTTCCGAATTTGCTGATACTGTTTGTTTTTCTAGCAATGGTACCATCTATCATATCACTAAAACCGCAGATGAGATATGTGATATAAAAAGCTAAGGAAAAAGTAGGAAAGAACAGTAACAGAATACTGCCGATAATACGGCAACCGGTAATTATATTTGCAATATGTTTCGTCATTTGTTCACCTGCAAATTCTTATTTATCGAACTGATTATACCACAAAACTATGATTTTTTTCAAGAAAATCAACCGCCGTCTTACCTGAAAAGGAAAGACGGCGGTTTTTTTATTTCATATGAAAGATATGCAAAACGGTGCTTAAGGTATCCGGCAGACAAATCGGTTTTTTATCTGTTTGGATTATGAACAGACCTTATAAATCCTATTCAGAAATCACTTCACAACGCTCGCCGATGATGAACCCTTTTTGCGGGAATCGGAGTTTCTTTCCGTAAGCAGTTATTTCTTCAAGCTCAACCTGAACTGTATTTGTGCTGCTGCCGTTGCCTTCAATTTTCGGCTTCATATATGAAGTGTAAGAAACGTTCTTGAATTCAACGTTTTTAATCTCAAAATTTTCCGCTTGTTCATCATAAATCTTCACAAGTATAGGTCTGCCTTCATCACGGAATATCTCGATATTTTCAAAAACAACTCCGTCAATGCCGCCATCAGTCTGCTCTGCTACAACAACAAGCGAACCGATTCTGTCATTATCCCATATACCGTCACGATAAACTACGGCACAGTTGCGGAAAGCTACGTTGGAAATCTTCTTGTTGACTTCGCCCGTGATGCCAAAGCATCTTGCATACCCGCCCCAGGCAATGCAATTTGTGAACGTGATATTTCTGCTGTCCATTATGCCGCCGAGAGCCTTTACCTCGAAGGTATCATCTGCCACTCTTGCGAAACAGTTGTCAACCGTCACGTTGTGGCTGTTGCAGATTGCGAAGCCGTCACAGTTGCCGCGATTGCCTATGATATCTACGTTGTCAATGCTTACGTCAGTGCAGCAATAAGAGATGAATGACCATTCGGGCGAGTTTATTATTTTTATACCGTTTACATTTACGTTGTTGCAGTTGGTGAAAACAACGCCTCTTCTCTCTCTCCTGTCAAGTCGGGTCATGTCTATTACGCCTCTGCCCGCAAGGGTTATGTTGTTGCAGTTATAAAAATTAATAAACGGATATCTCGTAAGCCCTATAGCGTTATCTCCCGGTGCGTCAGGCTCCAGATATTTGTTTTCATCTTCGGCACAGTCAATATCGTAAAGGTGGTTTGCAAGCACGTAAGCTCCTTCACGAAGATAAATAACCAGATTATTGTGCGCAACAAGATTGACATAGTCGTATTGATATACGCCTTTATCCAAAACCCAGACATTATCCTCTCCGTATTTCTCTACGTATGCCGCAATTTCTTTGTCCTCATCAACCTTTTCGCGTACCGTAAGAGTATAGCCGTAATATTGATTTGCATCGTTAAAAAGGAATGTATAGATTCCGGTTTTATTGATTGATGCTGTTACGGTATTGTCTTTACACAGCGCCCTTACACCGTGTGATTCAGGCAACACAATGGCATTTTTAAGCACAACATCGGCACCCGTTATCTCAATATTGAATGAAAACTCATCGCTTGAATCAACGTAAATTTCAGAAAAAGAGTGAAGAGTACCCGTATCGTCAACACGTATGAAAACCACCGAAGCATAAACGGGGATTTCTTTTCCGCTTATCTTTGCGGTGTAATAAGGCGATATTGTTATGCCGTTTATATCGTCATATCCGCCGGACTGAACGTATTCGGGAAGTTCAGCCGAAGCACGCCCCACAAGCTCCTGCTCGGTAAGAGCCGCTTCCTCAAGAGTGACAATTGCTTCCTCCGGATATTCAAGGTACGAAAAATCAAAATTATCACTTTCAGGATAAACCGTTGCAGGGAACAACAGGTTTGAGCAGAAAATCGTAATGGTTGTGAAAACCGTAAACAAAGATTTAACAATAGCTTGCATTGCCTTTCCTCCCGTTCTTTACTTAATCATTTACTTGTACCTGCAGATTCAGGTTTGTTTAACTGATTATATCACTAACCGGTGACGGTTTCAAGTTTTAGCGAAGCATGGCTTCGTCAAGTAAGTTGCGCCTGCGGCAACACTCATTTAAAAAAGTCCCTTTCGTCAACAAGGTCATCTTATATTAAGATTCAAAAAACTCGCAAAAACGCCCTTATATATCAATGCTTTTAAAAATCAAATCATTACATTCAATCTGATAACCCGTAGAACAGAATTTGCATACAAGTCAGCAGGCAACATCGTTATGATGCTGCCTGCTTTTTTCATTTAACAATCTTTTTATTTTTGACGAGCTTGCTGTTTGCGTTTATGTAAGAATACTTGCGGCATTTGAAAAGCTCTTTTCTGCCGTTTTCGTTTCTTGTGAAAACAAGTTCAAACTTTCCGCCTGCGGATTTGAGATTCTTTGCAAGAATTTCCGCCGTTTCTTTATTGACTGCAATCACTGACGGGCAGGCATAGCTTTGAACATAGTTTCTGCTTGTGAGTTTTGAAATACCCTTTGTGCCGATGAGAAGATATCTCGGGTCGTCAATGGGTGAAAGAAGCTCAGAAACCGCTTTTGCAAAAACGTTCTTTTCTCTGACGGTTGCTTTTGAAAGAGAACAGTTAACGGTATTCTTCTTTTCGGATTTTCTGACAGAAACGGTTGCTCCCCTGCTCTCGATTTCGCCGATTTCTTTGAGAGTTCGGAGAATTGCATTTGAGATATTTGAAACTGTTTTTTCGGGTGATGAATTCTTCATAACAACCGATGCTGATTTTATAAGTAACACGGCAGCAATTGCCGCTATAATAAATCCGAGCAGACCGCCGAAGAAACCCGACGTTGCGATTATGATTATTGCAAGGACAATCAGAACTGCAAGAACGATTGCATAAATCTTGTTCTTATGTACTGCACTTGCCGGCTGAACCTCTGCGGGAATTTCGCTGACTTCTTCAATTTCGGGTCTTGCTTTGCCTTTGACGGCGGCATTCCATCTGCCTGCCATAACGTTTCTTGCGGCGGCAAGCGAGAGCATCTGATTGTTGATGCTTTCAAGTCCGTTTGTATCATAGGGTGCTTTGAGAATATCGATTCTGTCTGTTCCGCTTTCGATAACGTTGCTGTTATATGCGGGTGCCTGGAAGCAGGCAAAACGGCGTTTCATCGTTTCAAAATCATCACTGATGATTTCGTCCTTTGAATCGGGTTCAACCGTCACAAGATGCCAGATATTGGACACCTTTTCGGGATTCTTTTTATCAATTCGGATTGCTCTGCCTCGCATCTGATTTGAAAGCATAAAACTGCCCACAAAGCTTGCAAGAATGAGTGAATTGATATTCGGTGAATCCCAGCCTTCGCCGAGCAGAGATTTTGTGCCGATAAGCACGTTGATAACGCCAAGCTGAAATGCTTTTGTGATGATGCTGACCTTATTCTTATTTGAACCGCTGAAGATGATTTCGGTGTGATTTGTGTTTTCAAGCTTCTTTATTCTGCAAGGCACACCTTCGTTATATGCGATTTCCTGCGCTGTTTCAACAGCGGAATCGGGCAGAATCACAAGTGTACCCGAAAGCACGGCAACATTTGCATCGGGATTTGTTCTGCGGATTGATTCAAAAACGGGTACCGTGCCGAGAGCATGGATTTCTTCGTCCGTGCCGACAAGCTTCAGCATATCTTTTTTGATGTAATCGGTGAGAATGAGCATACGCAGAGAGTCGCCGAGATTCTGATATTCGCTTGCAACAATTTTATTTATGCTTCCGAGTTTACCCGTTGAGGAAACGAGCATTTTATTGATTTTATCGCTTGATGCAAGGCGGACTTTTCTCTTTTCGATAAGAGCCTCTTTTGAAAGAATTGCTTTTAATTCTTCGCTGATTTCTTCGGTGAATATATCGGGCTTATCAACGATAAACTGAAATGCTTTTTCTGCTTCGGCTATTGAATAAACGGGAGCTTTTCTGCCTTCAAAAACCTTTTCTTCAAGACTCTTTGAGATATTGGCATTTCCTTGTTTTGCAACGCAGACAAGTGATTTGAAGCCTGCAAGGTTATCATAGAGTATTTCTTCGTTACCTGCCGCATTTGAAACCTGCAGAGCCTTTGAAAGCAGACCGCTTCTGATTATTTCATCGGTAACAGCCGTTGCTTTTGCCTTGTAATTTGCAAGAATCTGCGATTCTTCCGCTGTCGGATAGCTGAAATAAATGTAGTCCTGATGGGGGCAGAGAGTTTTCTGCATAACAAGCTGAGGAACAAAAATCTCTTCGTCAATATCACCGCAGAGAGTCTGGTATCTGTTCCATTCGGCAGGTGTGCTGTCATAGGGCGGCGTTGCGGTGAGAGCGATGATTGTTACGCCTTCGCCGAGCATTGCAACAAACTTTTCAAGAGCCTTCTGCCATTCGCTTTTAAGATGATGCGCCTCGTCAAGGCAGATTGTCTTTATGCCTGCCTTTTTGATTTCGGAAAGCAAATCGAAATTACTGAAATCCTGCGTTTCTTCGGCTTCAAATTCATCTTCATCCGCTTCAGATTCCATAACGGTTTTTGTGAAAGCGGCGTGAAGTGCCTGATATGTGATTGAGGTTATCAGCTTCGGATTTGTGAGCGAATAGGAAATATATTCATCGGGGTTTTCGGTTTCGGGCAGATAAGCCTCGATAAATCTTTCACCCCATTGCTGACGGATTGTGACAGAGGGCGACATAACAAGCGCAGGAGAATTCTGCCTGCGGACAAGCTCAAGACCGAGTATTGTTTTGCCGCTGCCGGGTGCGGCAACGATATGAATTCTTTTATCTTTAAGATGCTTATGTGAATTATCAAGCACAGCCTGCTGATAATCACGGAAAGTCCATTTGAAGCTTATCTTGCTGAAATCTTTCATAACACCACTCCGAAATTGTTAATTGCTTTTATTATACCATCAACCGCAAGCGGCTGCAAACAATTTATTAATGCATCCAGGCTCCGGGCCTTTTTTCAGATGGTAAGTAACCCCGTCAAGAGTG
>JAFQSY010000081.1 GCA_017409265.1 Clostridia bacterium | reverse complement strand
GCTTCCTTTCTGCATTCTTATCAAAGGAAACAAAAAATATGCTTTATCTTGTATTCCCTTGTTCCTGACCCTGATAGCTTCCACACTTGCCTCATCAAAGCTCCGTAACAGCGTTACACCCGAATGGCTTGCAGATGTTACAGCATATAAGTGGTTTTATCCTGCCGTTGTTTTTGCAAGCGTTGGCATATTTGTTGCTTCATGGTTGATAACTGTCGCGATTGAAGCAAGGGGCGATAAAAAATACAGCCTTAAATTCCTGAAAATCGCAGTTGTTCCGATAGTTGTTTCCGTTGCACTCGGTGGAGTAATCGGCAATGTGATTTACAGCAATCGGGATTTTATCGAAGAAAAAACCATGAGAGACAGTAAGGGATATAAATACATTTCCGATATTGACGAAATTACAGATGATTATAATGAATATTACGGATCATATTTGGGAAACTTTTCTCTCGGCCTGACTGTTTCGGAATGTGCGGATAATCTGAAAAATATCGGATATGTTCAGAATATTTACTCACCGCAAAAACTTTATTCCGAAAGCGGTAAAATTAATGTCAATCTCACAACCGATGAGGAAAGCGAAAAAATCATAAGCGTTTTTGCATATTGCAATCTTGCTGAAAAAGTAATAGATAACGCAACCGACAATGATTTTGCGGAAATAACCTCAAACTTCACTTCGGGAATGACGGAAGCAGAACTTCTGCTGAAATTTGATGAGCTTACTCTTTTCCCGTGTGACATACAGGAGTGCTTCTTAGACGAAAATCAGCCCTGCAGAATCTATACCCTCAGATTTTCAACACCAAACCATAACCGGATGTTCAGTTCATCCGCTACATTCAAGATAACAATTACAACTGACGGTAAAACCGTTACCGAGGTCAGTTCCAGACTTTTCAAACACTATGAAGATGAGCACGATGATACGGTAATTCCTTATTCTGAAGAAACTCCGCTTGAGGTTGCAACCTATGAAATAAAGGCTTTTATTTCAGGCTTCTGCAACGAAACACATATTGATGAAACCCCGAGAGAATGTGTAAAAAAGTTGAGAGCCATAGATTATTACGAATCAGAGGAAACCGATGACTTGTTTTATTCTCAGGGCGGAAAGATATCGGTAGCATTGACTGTGAACGATGAAGAAAAGATAGAAAAAATAACCGCAATTGTAAATTACGGAGAGATTCGCTACATAGAATCGTCAACAGGCAAAGAAATGGATGAGTTTATCGGCAACTTCGTTCTCGGAATGACCGAAAACAATTTTCAACAGAAACTTCAGGAACTTGATGCACTTCCCGAAAAAATAACCGAAACAATGACCGATAAAAACGAGCATCTGAGAAGTTATGAAATCAGATACCGTATAGGTGACTTTAATTCAGACGGAGCGGTAACATATACGGTAACCGTAGATATTACCGACGGTAAGGTTACAAATATTGATGTTTATTATGCATAATAAATTGTTTGACTTTGATTTTGCATTATAATAAAACCGGTTTGCAAAGGTGAAAATCCTCTGCAAGCCGGTTGCTTTATTTAACTGCTCTCCTTGTGAAGGCAGTTTTTCACTCAATAACTGTAAATTTACCGAAAAACCGACACAAAGTACCACAAAACGGACAGCAAATGCTGTATAATTGAGATAAAGGAGTGATAATATGTATTTAAAATTAACCATACAGGAACGATTAAAAGACTTGAGAACAGAGCAAAAACTGACTCTTGAACAGCTTGCCGAGAAAACGGGCATTTCTAAATCTGCACTTGGCAAATACGAAACCGAAGAATACAAGGATATGAGTCCGTTCAATCTTGTCACACTTGCAAATTTCTACGGTGTTTCAACCGATTATTTGCTCGGTCTGACTGAACAAAAAAATCACCCGAATGCAGACATCAATAATCTGCATTTGAGTGATGATATGATTGATTTACTTGAAAGCGGAAAGATTAACACGAGATTGCTTTGTGAAATTGCAACCCACGAGGATTTCAGAAGATTTCTGACCGATATTGAAATCTATGTTGACCGAATCGCTGATATGAGAATCAACGATTTGAATGCCGTTCTCGGTGTTGTGCGAAATGCAGCAATGGAGAAATGTTCCGATGAAAACGATTTGCACGTTAGAACATTGGAACTTGCACAGGTTGATGAAGATGAATATTTCAGCCATGTGATACATAAAGACCTCGACCGAATTATCAGCACAATACGTGAAAGCCACAAAACCGACAGAACAACGGCGGACACAGTTTCGCCTGCGGCAGATGCACAAAAGCAGTTGCAGGATGCATTGAATTTTGAAGGCAGCGACGAAGAAAAGAAAGTCAGAATGTATCTCAATTCCCTCGGCATCGACTATGACTCACTCACAAAAGAGGAGCTTGTAACACAAATAAATATCCTCAAAAAATCAAAGCATATGAAAAGTCCGTATAGTCAAAGAGGAAAAACTAAAAAGAAACGAAAATAATCTACTATACTACTATTGTTTTCGATATTAACGATATTAAGAAGAAAAAAGTCTTGTTTGTACACAAGGCTTTTTCTGTTTTATATAATTGTTTGTAACGAATTGGCGTCTTGAAATTATTGATATATATATAGGTTTTATAGGACTAAACAACTAATCTTTATGCAATCTTAATACAGATTTCAAAACTCTAACACCCTCTTAAAACTGTTTCAAATATAATAAAGTTGAAACATAATATCGGATAAGGTGTTCATTATGGTTGAAACTAAACATAAAAACCGAAGGCTTACTTCGTTTCAAACAATAATACTCGGGTTTGCAGGCGTGATTTTATTGGGAGCTTTGATTCTTATGCTGCCCATTTCTTCAAAAAGCAAAGAATTCACGCCTTTTGGCGATGCACTGTTTACCGCAACATCAGCCGTCTGTGTGACCGGTCTTGTTGTGCAGGACACAGCAACATATTGGTCAATATTCGGTCAGTCGGTCATACTGATTCTTATTCAAGTCGGCGGCCTTGGTGTTGTTACGGTTGCAGCTTCTTTTGCATTGCTTTCAGGCAGAAAAATCTCGCTTATGCAACGCAGTACAATTCAAGAAGCAATTGCGGCACCTAAGGTTGGCGGAATAGTAAGACTGACAGGTTTTATTCTTAAAGCAACGCTGATATTTGAGCTGACCGGTGCCCTTCTGATGATGCCTGTTTTTTGTCGGGATTTCGGTTTGAAAGGCATATGGATGGCTGTTTTTCATTCTGTTTCAGCATTCTGCAATGCAGGCTTTGACATAATGGGCAGCGCAGACTCTCTTTATCCGTCATTAACGGCATACGCCGCAAGCCCCGTTATCAACATAACGGTCATGCTGCTTATAATAATCGGCGGCATCGGCTTTCTGACCTGGGAGGATATATACTCAAACAAACGCAATTTTCACCGCTACAGACTGCAAAGCAAAATCATTCTTGTAACAACAGCTGCATTGATTGCGGTACCTGCATTTTTCT
>JAFQSY010000080.1 GCA_017409265.1 Clostridia bacterium | reverse complement strand
TGAATATTTTAATGAATGTAAATTATGTATCTTACGACATAAAACGTAAGAAAAAGAAAGGAGTCAAATTATGAAAATTGATAAAGTAAATATCAACAATCTTTTACCGTTTAATGAAAATCCTTACCGAATCCGTGAGGGTGAAGAATTAGAATCGCTGCTCGACAGCATAAGTGAGAACGGCATAATCTCACCCCTTGTTGTCAGACCTACGGAGGATAAAGGTAAATTTGAAGTAATCTCGGGACACCGCAGATTACACGCCGCCCGTATGCTGAATCTTGAAACCGTTCCCGTTACCATTTGTGACGTAAGCAGAGAAGATGCAATGATAATGCTTGTTGACAGCAACCTGCACAGAGAACATATTTTACCGAGCGAAAAAGCCAAGGCATACAAGCTAAAGCTTGACGCTTTAAAGGCGCAAGGCAAACGGACAGACTTAACTTGTGGACAAGCTGTCCACAAGTCCCGAGAAAGCGTGTCCGACACCGACAGCGGCAGACAGGTACAGCGATATATTCGTCTGACGATGCTTATCCCCGAACTGCTTCAAATGGTTGATGAAAACAAGATCGCATTTTCCGTTGCTGTTGAGTTATCGTATCTTGACAAAAGCACTCAACGGATATTGCTGAATGAAGTCAAAGAAACGGAATGTACTCCGTCATATTCTCAAGCGAACAGAATGTGAAAGCTATTCCAATCGGGAGAACTGAACGAAAACTCAATTAACAATATTATGAACGAGGAGAAAGCTAATCAAAAACCGATGTTCAAGATGTCTATGGAACGGTTACAGAAATATTCTCCGAAAGCTGATGAAAGACAAATGCAAGAGTTCATAATCAAGGCTTGTGAATATTATGCAAAGTATTTACAGAAAAAGAGAAATCGGGAGGCAAGATGATGAGATTTTGGCAAATTATAAAATCAAAGTTTATTGAAATAATCGGCGACACCCGTGGAGAATTTAGGACAAGTGAAGCTGAAGCAAATGAATATGTCATCAACAGTGTTCGCTATATTGTTTCAAGCCGTTTCAGCAAAACAGAAAACAAAACTATGAAAGAAAAATTATCAGAATTTATCGGTAGCGATTTCGCACATTTGACAACCACCGAAGATAAAAATGCAATACAATCGGAATATGTATGTTCGACTGCCGGAAAGGAGGATAAATGCAGTCAAACAACGTAGGGATTACTGCTTTATACTGCCGTCTTTCGAGAGATGACCGTACAGACAAAGAGAGTAACTCCATAGCCAATCAAAAGAAATTGCTCGCTCAGAAGGCAAAAGAATTGGGGCTGTCAAATACCAAATACTATGTTGATGACGGTTACACAGGAACAAACTTCAACCGTCCGGGATTTCAGGATTTGCTTGATGATATTGATATGGGATATATCAGCACGATTATGGTGAAAGATTTATCTCGACTCGGCAGAGATTATGTTTCTGTCGGTCATTATACGGACAGTTTCTTTCCCGACCACAACATAAGGTTTATCGCAATCAATGATATGGTTGACAGTGCGGAGGGTGAAAACGAAATCGCACCGTTCAAAAACATAATGAACGAAATGTATGCCCGTGATATTTCAAAGAAAGTTCGTTCGGCATACCGTATCAGAGGCAACTGCGGAGAGCCGTTGGCACAGCCGCCTTACGGATACAACAAAGACCCGATGAACCCAAAGAAATGGGTAATTGATGTTGAGGCTGCCGAAGTTGTCAGAAGCGTTTTTGAAATGTGTCTTGAGGGCAAGGGTAATGAAACAATCGCACACATTTTGCACGAAAACAAGGTGCTGAAGCCAAGGGCATATTGGCAAAGCAAAGGCATCGGCAGAGGCGGCAAAAAGGCTTATGAAGACCCATATAAATGGTTACCGTCAACCGTATCGGGGATACTGCATCAGCAAGAATACTGCGGTGATGTAATTAATTTCAAGACCTATTCAAAGTCATTCAAAAACAAAAGACGGTATATGAACGACCGTGAAAACTGGCTGATATTCAAAGATGTTAATGAGCCTATTATTGACAGAGCGGTTTTTGAAATGGTGCAGGAGAAAAATGCAAAAACCAAACGCAGAGCACCCAAGCCCGAAAACGGCGAAAAGAGCATCTTTTGTGATTTCCTTTACTGTGCCGATTGCGGCAAAAAGCTGTGGTCACACGTCAATCCACGAAACAAGGATATTCATTTTTTTAGTTGTTCCAACTACAAGAAGGATTATCGTGGCACTTGCGAAAGCAGACATTATGTAAGAACGGATGCAATAGAGCAAATCGTTTTGTTGGAGTTGAGAAAGCTCATTTCATTTATGGAGTATGACGAAGAGGCTTTTGCAGAAATACTTTCAAACAAAACCAATGCCGACATACTTGCACAGAAGAATCATCTTCAAGCTGAGTTAAAGAAAACAATCGAAAGAATTGAAACGGTTGAAAGGCTTTATCTCAAACTTTATGAGGATAATTCAAGTGGCAAAGTTACAGATGAATGGTTTATGTGTATGTCACACAAGTACGAGGTTGAACGTGTTGAGTTGAAAGCAAAAATCCCAGAACTTCGCACACGGATTGGTTCTTTGGAAAAGACACAAAAGGGCAAAGAAATTTTTATAGCCGCAATACGGAAGTTTATGCAAATGGAAACGCTGACAGCACCTTTGTTGCACGAACTGATTGACCGAATTGAAGTTCACAAGATTGAAGGTACGGGTAAGAACAGAACACAAAGAATCGTTATCCATTACCGATTTGTAGGGTATCTAGAGTTACCAACCGTCAGCGAGAACTATAAGGCTGACATACGGCAAGGTGTAGCGGTTGAATACCTGACAGCATAAAGCAAGAAAGGTCGCAGACCGAAAAAAGTCTGCGACCAATAAAAAACTTATTTTTCAGCAAAAAGAGAGTGTTAATAACTTGAATCCGTTATTAACACTCATAATGGCCCGCCCGAAGGGATTCGAACCCCCGTTCTTCAGAATCGGAATCTGCTGCGTTATCCTGCTGCGCCACGGGCGGATATATATGGGGTGCATAAGCACCCCTTTTTTATTTGATTTTTTCGATAACCTCGCCCGAAGTGGGTTTGGTTTTATCAATAAATTCCTGAACGGCATCTGCCGAGGGCATTGCTGCCGAGCAGCTGTGAGCGGAAACAAGCATTGATGCAGATGCGGTTGCAAATTCAAGTGCATCGGGAACACTCTTACCATTAAGAAGAGAATAAATGAATGCCGACGCATAGCCGTCGCCGCCTCCGAAGCCCTTAAGCATCTTTACGGGGAAGGGTTTAACCTTATAAGCCGAGCCGTCGTCAAGATATGCAACAGAACCTTCCTTGCCGTGCTTGATAATGACTATCTTGTTTCCATAGGAGAACCAGCGTGCTGCGGATTCTTCATCGCTTGCACATACACCTTCAACAGCTTCTGTAAGGTCAAACTCTTCTCTTGAGCCGAGAATTATGTCGCTGTTCTTTGCGGCAATTGAATAATAAAGAGAGATTTCATCTTTATTCTTCCATGTGTAGCTTCTGTAATCTATATCAAAAATTACAACAATGCCGTTTTTCTTTGCAAGGAAAAGAGTTTTGAGAGCAGCCTCTCTTGACGGACTTGCGCAGAGCGCCGTGCCCGAAATAACAACAGCCTTTGCCTGCTTGATATAGTCTTCGTCAACATCGTCAACGCAGACCTGCAAATCCGCAACACCCTCCCGATACATAAGAATACTGCTCTGTGTGGGGCTTAAGATTTCCGTAAATGTCAGACCAAGATTTTCTCCGTTTTCGCATCTGAAAACATGCGAAACATCAATTCCGTCATTCTTGAAATAATTCTCAACGTAATCCCCGAACTGGTCATCGGATACTCTTGCAATGAATCCGCACTTTGCACCGAGCCTTGCCAGACCGACAGCGATATTTGCAGGTGAACCGCCGACATACTTATTGAAATTGCTGCTTTCGGAAAGCGGCATGTTCATATCTGTGGGGTTAAAGTCGATTGCAATTCGTCCGATGGGAATTACATCGAGAGGCTTTGATTTGTCAAATTCAATATAGCTCATTTGTATTCATCCTTTCATGGAGCATCCGAATATTTCTATATGCTTCATTGCATTTTTATATGCGCCCTCAACTTCGGCAGTCTGCAAATCATAATAGCCATTAATGCCCGAATTATTATAGGCGGCTTTTACATTCTGCTCAACCGAATCAAAGGTTGCGGTTGCAATATTAATCTTGTTTATTCCAAGTGAAATACACTTTCTGAAATCTTCGGGCAGAATACCCGTTCCTCCGTGAAGAACAAGCGGAGCTTTGACAAACCCTGCAGTCTGCTCAAGAATATCAAAACGCAGCTTCGGTGCCTGCTTATAGTTTCCGTGTGCGTTGCCGATTGCCACAGCAAGGGCATCAACACCCGTTTTTTTATAAAATTCAAGAGCCTGCGCGGGAGATGTGCAATTGATTGCGATATCCTCGCTTCCGTCCTCACTTCCGCCGACACAGCCGATTTCACCTTCGCAATCCGCGCCGTATTCAGCCGCAAGCTTCTTTATCCCGGCGGTTATGCGTGCATTCTCCTCAAACGGAAGATGCGAGCCGTCAAACATAACACTTGTAAATCCGATTTCAAGAGCCTGCTTTATTTTCTCGGTTGTTTTTCCGTGGTCAAAATGAACGGCAACAGGCATTGAGCTGTTCTTTGCCGCCGCAACCATAAGCGGACCGATAATTTCAAGCGGAGAATGATTGAGTCTTACCTCTGCTATCTGAAGAATAGCGGGGCTTTTTGTTTCTTCAACCGCTTTCAGCACTCCCAGCACCATTTCCATATTGGCGATGCTGAAGCTGCCGACTGCGTATCCGCCTTCTCTCGCCTTTGAAAGAAGGGTTGACATGTTAACGAGAGGCATGAGTGTTTTCCCCTTTCGAATAGATTGCAGCACACACCGCGCTTGTCAAAGGCAGGGTGAGCAGCATACCCATGCTGCCTGCAAGCGCCTGAAGAATTTCAGCAATAATCATTTCTTTATTAACCACCTGCTCAATGCTTGCGTTATAAGCAACCAGCAGAAGAACACTTGTCAGCGAGCTGCCGATATAAGCAAGAACAAGAGTGTTTGCCATTGTTCCCATCATATCCCTGCCGATTGTGAAGCCTGATTTCATAAGCTCCCTCGCAGGAATATCGTGAGATTTTGTTTTAAGCTCATAAAGCGACGATGAAATAGACATCGAAACATCCATAACCGCACCGACAGCGCCGACAATTATCATCGCAAAGATAATCGCCTTGAGGTTTATGGGGTTATCGGGGTAAAGCTGAATAAGATAAACCGATTCTTCCTCCAGCATACCTGTCATGTTTAAGAATTTATCCATTATCAGCACAATCAGACCCGAGCAAAGCACGCCGCACACACAGCCGATGCCTGCACAGAGAGCTTTGACATTGAAACCGCTGATTATGCAAAGGGTCATCACCGTTATGAAAACGCAGACAGTAATCGACCAGAAATAAATGTTATGTCCGTTAAGTATTGCAGGGATAAGAACAACAAAAACAGAAAGGCAGGTGAAGCCGAGCGAAATTACCGTTTTGAGTCCCTGCATTCTTGAAAATGCAATTACCAGTACGCAGAAAATAACAAGCAGCCAGATAAGCGGTGTAATGCGCACATAATCACCAAAATAATATTGAGTTTCGCCGTTTTGTGTATAGCTCTCAACAAGAATCTTATCGCCCTGCTCGACCTGATCGGGACTGAACACATAAGACTTGTCAATTTCTTGAACAACATCGAGAGTTTTTCCGCGAAGAGCCGTGTTGAGCGCCTGAGCTTTGAAATGAACGGTCACAAAATCATTCTCGCCGCTCATGTTTCCGGTACTGACATCGGTTACGCGGATGACCTTGCACTTTATGGTTTCGCCCTCCATAGTGCCTTTAAAAATCGTTCCGCTGCCTACTATGTTAAGGTAGGCAAGAAAAATAAGCAATGCCGAAGCCAAAACGGCAATTATCTGATATACCGTCTGCTTATTTTTCATTATGCCACCTCTTTTTATAATTACTTTGTTACCTTTGCTTTTCTTGCTTCAATTTCAGCAACCATCTTTGCCTGCTTCTTTTCTGTGATGGTGTAGAAGAACATGGGAACTGCGCATGCAAACATACTTACAACACCCGAAATGATAAGTACATCCCAGAGTGCATCGGGATTTGCAACCTCATAGGTTCTTGCATTGATGCCTGCAATGCTCATTGAAAGAACGCCGATAAATGCGCCGACTGCCATACCGATTTTGTTGATGAGGGTCTGCATTGCAAAGCAGATGCCTTCGCCTCTTTCTCCTGTTTTCCACTCAAGGTAGTCAACTGTATCGCCAATCATAGCATATGTAATGATGTTGTTGACACCCTGAGGAATGCCAAGAAGAACAAGACCGATAGCACAGATAATCATCTTCCACGGTGCATCGTAGCCTACAAAATACATAACAGTCATAACTACGCCGCCGAAAAGGTGAACTGCGATATATGACCACTTCTTTGTGAATTTCTTTGACATCCATGGAACAAGAATTGACGCAACAAGACCGCCGGGAACAACAAGAAGAGTGATAATACCGTAAAGCCCTTCGTTATGAAGGATGTACTTTGCAAAGTAAAGGCCGCCTGTGTAAGAATAAACCATTCTTGCACCGCCAAGAATGCCTGAAAGAACAATGAGAAGAAGTTCCTTGTTTCTGAAGAGAAGCTTAAGGTTATGACCGAATGAGGGAGGATTCTCGTCTGAAGTGAAACGCTCTGTGGTGTTCTTGAAGCCATAGAAGAACATAGGTATTGCGGCAACAACAAGAATAACAGCTGCAAAGAAATAAGTCCACTTGAGTGTGTCTGCGTTTGCAATTTCCATGCCGTTTCTTACTGTTCCGACAAAAGTCTGTGCTGCTTCTTCAGCAGTTATACCCTGATTTGCAACCATGTTTTTGACCGCGTCCGCTTTATCGGAAAGAATGAGGGCAATGTCTTCCTGAGTATATTTGAACTTTGATGTGAGTGAGCCGGTAATCATGGGGAGAAATACGGTTACAATACCTGCACCGACTGTGCAGAACATACGGGCAACAGTAAGGATGTTACCTCTTGTTACGGTATTGTTTGTAAGGCAGGTTGAAAGTCCCCAATAAGGTACGTCTGCGATTGTATAAGCAACGCTCCAAAGAACATAAATAGTTCCGATTGTAGCAAAAGCTATTGTTGTCTGTGTGCCGTTATAAACGCTCTCTGCGCTGAAAACAGGCAGGAAACAGAGAATTGTCATAATACCGATAGGAACAGCCATCCATTTAAGATAAGGTCGGCATTTGCCCCACTTTGTGCGGGTCTTGTCAACAACAGAGCCCATGATAGGATCGTTGAAAGCATCAAAAATACGTGCACCGAGCATAAGAATCGCAACAGCAACCGCTCCGCTGACTCCGCCAACCATAACACCGTCAGCACCGAAAAGAAGTGCATCGGTCATAAATACGGTTATGTACGAGCCGATGATGGTACAGATAAAATTCTGACCGAAGCCTGCTACGCTGTAAGCGAGAGCTTCTTTAGGCTGTACGCCCTTGCCCGGGGTTGTTCCGAACAGCTTGTGTAAGAATCCGTCGAGTTTCATTTTTCTTGTTTCCTTTCACTCTAAAATAATGATTTATAAAATTCAAGCGCTTTGAATCTTTTACCCGTCTGTGAAAGTAAAAACTTTTCGCAGACTTCGGCAAAACGCTTTTCATCCTCTGCCGGCAGAGAAAACGAATATATTTTCTCTATGGGGTTTGCACACACATGGCGCATTGCGGTGAGCACGGTTGAATTTATTTTTTCACCTGCACCGCAGCCTCTGCAATAAATGCAGCCGTCACTGATATTGAAATAAATTTCACCCGAAGGCTCATCTGAACATTTTGAGCATGAAGTTAAATCAGGCATAAAACCCGAAAACACCATGAATTTAAGCTCTGTTACAGCTTTCAGAAAATTATTTGAGCGCCTTTGCTTTTCAAGCAGGTGCATTGAGTTAAGAACAACTCTCAAATAATCCCTTGCCGGCTCCATTTCGGGCACAAGCTCTGCAGCAAGCGCACAGAAATACTGCGAAAGCGCAAGCTTTTCTATATCCTCACGCAAGCCGAAAAAAACTTCCTTTGCAACGGCATCGTCAATTATGTAGCTGTCCCTGCTTTTATAGATTGAAAAATCTGCATAGCAAAGAGACTGCGTTGCGCCGTGCATACGGTTATTGATTTTTTTCGCTCTGTTTGCAAAAGCTCTCAAAACTCCGTATTCCGAGGTCAGAAGTGTAACCAAACGGTCACTTTCCCCCGTATCCATTACTTTGAGCACCAGAGCGTCGGTATTCATTCTCATTCTGTTTTGCTCCCGATATGCTGTTTGAGACACAGTTTCTGAAATCAAGATAATCAGCAACCGAGCCCGTTTGTGAAAATTTGCGCCAAGCCTTTTCTTTTTCCATTTTCACCATCTCCCGTTAATAAGTTAACCTTTTTTGACGGGATTAATAACGGAAAAAACATGAAATTACGCATACGGCTCATTTATCACAATCAGAAATCAATCCAAGCCAAAGTTGTGGATTAATCCTTCACGGTTACGCCAGCCTTCCTTGACCTTGACCCAGCACTGAAGGTTGATTTTGCATTGGAAGAAATTCTCCATATCAACCCTTGCTCTTGAAGAAATCTTTTTGAGCATTTCACCCTTCTTGCCGATGATAATGCCCTTGTGGCTCTCTCTTTCGCAATAGATGGTTGCTTCAACATCCATAATATTGCTGCCGTCGGAGCGCTCACGCATCTTTTCAATGCTGACCGCAACGCCGTGGGGAACTTCCTTATCAAGAAGAAGAAGCATTTTTTCTCTTATAATCTCGCCTGCAAGAACTCTTTCGGGCTGGTCTGTGAGAGTATCGTCGGGGAAAAAGTGAACCGACTCATAAGTGAGTTTTTTCAGCTCGTCTATAATCAAATTAACGTTCTCATTTTTAAGAGCGCTGACAGGGACTACGGCTTCAAAATCAAATTCATTTGTGAATTTAACGATTTTTCCCATAATCGCTTCTTTTTGCTTCACCGTATCAATCTTATTGATTGCAAGAACAACAGGAGCTTTCTCCGCCTTAAGGCGTTTAAGAAGCTCAAGCTCCGTTTCTCTGATATCGCCCTCGGGCTCGGTCACAAAAAGGCAGGCATCAACGCCTGTTATTCCGTCACCGACAGCTTTTATCATTTTTTCGCCGAGCTTTGTTTTCGGGCGGTGATATCCGGGAGTATCGGTAAAAACAAGCTGGGTTTCGCCCTCGGTGAGGACACCCATAATTCTTGTTCTGGTTGTCTGCGGTTTCTGGGTGACAATCGCCACCTTCTGACCGAGCATTCTGTTAAGAAGCGAGGATTTGCCGACATTGGGGCAGCCGACAATTGCAACAAATGCGGTTTTAGTCATTATATTTTCCTCATTTTACGTGATTTTTGAAAAAATTCTTTATTCCGTCGGGTCCTGCAAAAACGAATATTATGCTGACAATAAAGCTGACAATAAATCCGATTAAAACAGGAATATTCTCTTTATAATATTCAAACATTCTGACAAACGCCTCGGGCTGATAAAGGATTGCTATTCCAACGGCAACCGCACCGATTGCCGCAATCAGAACGGCGCCCGCAGCAGCATCCTTCGAAATTTTTGCAAGCGGATTGATCTCTTTAGTTTCAAGGTCAACCGCTTTCTCGATTGCAGTATTAACCGCCTCAAGAGCCATTACCGATGCACACACAGCAAAAAGCAGGGCAAACTGATTTTTGCTGACCTCAAAGAAATCGTGAACGGTCAAAAATCCGAACATATATGCAGTAAAGCAAAGATGAATGCGCATGTTGCGCTCATGCCTTACGCAGTATGTAATTCCTCTGAAAGCATAAACGAAGCTTTTAATCAGGCTTTTCATACGTTCTCATCATCCATATAGTAACTTGAATTTCTCTTGAGTCCGAGCTTTGTAAGAACAGACTCTTCTTTCTCGCGCATTCTTACGCTCTCAATTCCGCCGTTAACATGGTCATAACCGAGCAGATGCAGCATTGAATGAACCGTTAAAAATCCGATTTCTCTTTGAAGTGAATGTCCGTATCTGTCTGCCTGGTCAATGGCATGGGGAATCGAAATAACGATATCGCCGAGCATTTTTGCGCCCGTATCATGATTTACGTCATATACTCCGTTTTCACCGAGCGGAAAAGACAGAACATCGGTTGCCCTGTCGATATTTCTGAACTGTCTGTTGAGCTTATGAATTTCTTCATCGTCAACAAAGGTTACGCTTACCTCCGCAGACCCGTCAAACTCTTCCTGAACAAGAACAGCCGTGCAGCAGCGGCGTACAAGCATGCGTACACCGGTGGGGATTCGAAATTCATTCTGGTCATTAGATATTACAACCTTAACTTTTCCGGTCATTTCTTTTACGCTCCTCTTCCTGCTTTTCATAAGCCTTTATGATATCCTGCACCAATCTGTGGCGCACAACGTCTTTTTCGCTGAATCTCACCGTTCCGATATCCTCAACGTTTTTGAGGATTCTGACTGCCTCTTTAAGACCGGACCTTTTGCCGTCGGGCAGGTCAATCTGCGTAACGTCGCCCGTAACAACCATTTTTGAGTTGAAGCCGAGACGGGTGAGAAACATTTTCATCTGTTCCGCCGTTGTGTTCTGCGCTTCGTCAAGAATAATGAAGCTGTCGTCAAGAGTGCGTCCTCTCATATACGCAAGAGGCGCGACCTCGATATCTCCCCTCTCCTGATGCTTCTGAAAGTTCTCTGCACCGAGCATATCAAAAAGTGCATCATAAAGGGGTCTTAAATACGGGTCAACCTTTGACTGCAGGTCACCTGGAAGAAATCCGAGCTTTTCGCCCGCTTCAACTGCAGGTCTTGTTAAAACAATACGATTAATTTCCTTTGCTCTGAAAGCAGTTACAGCCATGGCAACCGCAAGGTAGGTTTTGCCGGTACCCGCAGGGCCGATACCGAAGGTAATTGTGTTATTTCTGATTGTTTCGATATATTTTTTCTGACCGAGAGTCTTGGGCTTCACGGGTTTGCCTTTTGAGGTTATACAAACGCAATCCGCCGCCATATGAACAAGCTTATCTTCATTGCCGTCATTGACAAGTGAAAGAACATATCTCACATTCTGGTCGCTTAAGGATTCTCCTCTGTTAATGAGAGTCAGAAGTCCGTTTATTGCACGCACACCCTTCTGAACATTCTCCGCCTCACCTGCAACCTTAAGCTCCGAGCCACGGCTGATAACCGAAACCGAAAACTCCTTTTCAATCAGCTTCACATTTTCGTCAAAACTGCCGAAAAGGCTGACCGCCTGCTCCATTCTGTCAACATTGATAATCTGTTCAAACATAGACCCACCTCGGAATATCTATACAATTACAGTTTAGTATAACACAATACTTTATAAAAGTCACTATATAAATAAAGAATATTTTTAAAAAAGCAGAGTTGATATTATAGTTGCAATGTGATATACTAACTATGTATTTCAATAAATGAAAGGATGTTTTTATTATGAAAGAAATCACAAAAGATATGAAAATCGGTGAAATTCTTGACGCTAACCGTGAGGTTGCTCCCTTCTTCCTTGAAATGGGAATGCATTGCCTTGGCTGTCCCTCTGCAAGAAACGAATCCGTTGCGCAGGCTTGCATGGTTCACGGCGTCAATGCTGACGAGCTCATCGCAAAAATCAACGCATTTCTTGCAAAATAAGAATGCTTAGTTTAAGCGAAAGAATGCTCATGGCGGCGAAGATGGTCAGAAAAGGAAGCGTTGCTGCCGATATCGGCACAGACCATGCCTATCTTCCCGCTTATCTGGTTTTAAACGGCATTTCTCCGAAGGCTCTTGCGTGCGATGTGCGCAGGGGTCCGCTTGAGAATGCCAAAAAGACAGTTGACTCTTACGAAATTGAAGATAAAATCACCCTGCGGCTTTCGGACGGTTTTGACAAAATTGAGCCGTTTGAAGCCGATGATTTTATTATGTGCGGAATGGGCGGAACACTTATGGAGCAGCTTGTTTCACGCACACACTGGCTCAAGGATAAAAGAAAAAGAATCATCGTTCAGCCGCAGTCACACGCAGAGGATATACGAAGATTCTTTGTTGAAAACGGGTTTAAGATTCTCTTTGAGGATGCCTGCATTGACTGCGGCAAGCTTTACTGTGCAATGGCAGCCGAATACACTGGCGAAATAACAAAAAAATCCGTATCATACATATATTCGGGCGAGCTTTCAAAATGCCGCAAAAAAGAAGCAAAAATGTTCCTTGAAAGCATTAATTCAAGGCTGAAAAAGAAGCTTGATGCCGAACGCGTTCACGGCTCTGCCGATACAGCGGAATATCTTGAAAAAGTTACTCTTGAATTGGAGGAAACCATCAATGGAATGCAGACCGACAGTAAAAAACATCTATGATTTTATTGATGATATTGCACCTTTTGAAAAGCAATGCGAGTGGGATAACAGCGGGCTTATAGTCGGCAATCCCTGTCGCGAAATTTCAAAAATCGGAGTTGTGCTTGACATCACACCCGATGCGGTGAAATATGCGGCGGATAACGGAATTGAGCTGATAGTCAGCCACCACCCTGTTATTTTCAGACCCGTAAAAGCATTTCTTGACGGTGACGCATCATATCTGCTTGCAAAAAACGATATTTCTGCAGTTTGTGCACACACCTCGCTTGACTGCGCAAAGGGCGGAGTCAATGATGTTCTCGCCGAAACACTCGGATTCAAAAATCCCGTACCTCTTACCGACGAGGGCGAGGCATCGATGGTAAGAAAGGTTGTTATTGACGAAACCGATGCCGACGTGCTTGCAATGCTCGTTGCGGATAAGCTTTCAACGGGCGTTCAAATTGCCGACTGCGGCAAAACAATAGATACAGTTGCTCTTTGCGGCGGTGCAGGCGGAGATTTTCTCAATGACGTTGCAAAAGCTGGAGTTGATGCTTATATCACAGGTGAAGCAAAACACCACGAATTCCTCGCCGCATATGACCTCGGGGTAACGCTCATTGCCGCGGGTCACTTCGAAACAGAAAATCCCGTTGTTGCCGTACTTGCAGAAAAGCTTAAAGAGAATTTTGACTGTGAGGTTGAAATTATACCGCAAAAATCACCTGTTGAATATTTTTAATGAGGAATAAATTATGCCCCTTGACGGAATTACGATAAATTTATTGAAACAAGAGCTTTCGCAGTATATAGTCGGAAGCCGAATCGAAAAAATACACCAGCCCTCAAAAGATGAGCTGGTGTTTCATCTGCGCTCAAGAGAGGGCGCTTACCGTCTCCTTGTGTCGGCATCGGCAAACAGCCCAAGGCTTCATCTTACTGCAAGAGCACCTGAAAATCCTGCAACCCCTCCCATGCTCTGTATGCTTTTCAGAAAACATTTGATGGGTGCGGTTATAACCGATATCCGCCAGCTCGGTCTTGACCGTGTTGTTTTTATTGACCTTTCGGGCACAAATGAAATCGGCGACAACGTATCTTTCACACTTTGCGTCGAAATCATGGCAAAACACAGCAATATCATACTCGTAAATTCTGACGGAACTATCGTTGATTCTGTAAAGCGAGTTGACTTTACGCAGTCGTCGGTACGTCAGATTTTGCCGACCTTCAAATATGAATTTCCGCCACGCCAGAACAAGATGAACTTAACAGAAACCGAGCCGAAAGATGCCGTTTCAGCAATAAAAAGCTGCACAGGCAAGCATCTTTCGGGAGCAATTCTTGAAACCCTTGAGGGTGTTTCTCCCTTGATAAGTCGAGAGATTGCATCTTTTGCCTGCGGCGGAGATATTGCAGCAAACGAAATGAACGAAATAAATGAACAAAGGCTTGAGAACAAGCTTTCCGAAATCAAAAAATTTCTTCTTTCGGGCAAGGCTGCTCCGACCATGCTGACGCGAGAGAGTGTAAAGCCATTCGACTTTACATTTATGGATATCACTCAATACGGTTTCACCGTCAGCGCAAGATCTTTTGAAAGCTTTTCGGAGCTTCTTGATGACTTTTACTACGAAAAAGATCGCTTTGAAAGAACCCGTCAGCGCAGCCAGTCACTGTTAAAGCTGCTCAACAACGCCGCGGCAAGAGCTGCAAGAAAACTACAAAGCAGACAGACAGAGCTTGAAGCATGCGCAGACCGTGATACTCTGCGAATTAACGCAGAGCTCATTCTCGCAAATCAATACAGACTTGAAAAAGGCTCCCTTTTTTATGACCTTGAAAATTTTTATAACAACAACGAAGTTGTGCGCATATCGGCAGACCCTGCACTCTCCCCTGCCGCAAATGCACAGAAATATTTTAAGGAATACCGAAAAGCAAAGGTTGCGGAAAGCATGCTCGGCGAGCTGATTGAACAAAGCGAGCAGGAGCTTGCATATCTTGAATCGGTTATTGATTCCGTCAACCGTGCTGACGGATATTCGGAGCTTGCCGAAATCAGAAATGAGCTTTATGAACAGGGCTATCTGAAACGTGCAAAGAATGATAAAACAAAAAAATCAAAGCCCATGCCGCCCATGGAATATGTTTCCGATGACGGATATACAATACTTGTCGGCAGAAACAATGTTCAGAATGATATTCTGACCTTCAAGACAGCCGCAAAGGACGATTCATGGTTTCATACCCAGAAAATTCCCGGCTCACACGTTGTTGTTATCGGCAACGGCGATATAATCCCCGAGCTGACCTGCCGTCAGGCAGCTATTCTTGCGGCATACCACAGCGGAGGACGTGAATCCTCACAGGTTGCGGTTGACTATACCGAAGTTCGCTCGCTCAAAAAGCCTGCAGGCGCAAAACCCGGAAAGGTCATTTATCACACATATAATACCATGTGGGTTACACCCGACAGAGAGCTTTGTGAGAGATTAAGAAAGAAAAAATAAAATTAAACCGCCGACTTTTAACAGTCAGCGGTTTTCGTTTTACTGTATATCGTCCACACCGGTTTCGGCAAGGCTTTCGGTATCTCTGAAAAGCAAAGATACGCACCATACACCGGCAAGGGCAATAATCGTATATACAATTCTGCTGAGAATTGCGCCCTGACCGCCGAAAATCCACGCAACGATATCAAACTGAAACAGACCTATGCTGCCCCAGTTAAGCGCACCGATGATTACGAGGGCCAGTGAAATTTTATCAAGCATTCGTTTCAACTCCTTAATCGCTTTTCAAGGTTATTATGAGTTAAAACATATGCTTTATTCTTTGTTTTATTGGAAATTTTTTAAAACTCAAAATCAACGTCGCTGTCCTTAAGCAACGGCGCTTTTTTATCTTTTTCGGAAAGAATCGGGTCTGTAACACCCCATTCAACGCCGATTTCAGGATCGCTGAAACAAATGCTTCTGTCATTCTCGGGTGAATAAAATTCATCAACCTTATATGCAATCTCAACATCATCGGTCAAAGTAACAAAGCCGTGAAGACAACCCTTCGGAATATAGAGCATTTTTTTGTTTTCTTCGCTGAGCTCAACTGCAAACCACTGCATATAGGTCGGCGAGCCTTTTCTGATATCCACAGCGACATCGAGAATCGCGCCCTTGATGCATGAAACAAGCTTTGCTTGAGCCATGGGATTTTTCTGGCAATGCAGCCCCCTCAATGTTCCCTTCTTTGCCGAAAAAGAGCGGTTATCCTGAACAAAGTCGGCTTTGATGCCTACTTTTTCAAACTCTTTTTTTGAGTATGTTTCGCAAAACCAGCCGCGGTTATCGCCGAAAACCTGCGGTTCGGCTTCAAAAACTCCGCTGATTTTGGTTTCATTCAGTTTCATTTTTCTCCTCCGTACCCCAGCAGGGTCTTTCCCCCGGTCTGTCGCTTGAATAAAGAATCTTGCCCTCGGCAACAGACCTCAAGTGCTGACCGTAGGACGATTTTCCGTATTTTTCAGCCGAGCGGAGCAATGCTTCGCGGCTTATCCAGCGCATATTATATGCAATCTCTTCGGGTGCGGAAATCTTGATTCCCTGAAGCTTTTCAACGGTCTGAATAAAATTCGCCGCATTCATAAGATTTTCAACCGTTCCCGTATCAAGCCATGCAAATCCTCTGCCCATGAGCTTTATATCAAGGTCGCCGTTTTGCAAATACATCTGGTTGATATCGGTTATTTCAAGCTCGCCTCTCTTTGAAGGCTTTAACGATTTGGCATATTCAACAACTCTGTTGTCATAGAAATAAAGACCCGTTACGGCATAGTTGGATTTCGGTACCTCGGGTTTTTCCTCAATTGAAACGGGAATACCCCTTTCATCAAATTCAACAACGCCGAAGGCCTGCGGATTATCAACATAATAGCCGAAAATCGTTGCCCTGCCTTTATTTTTCGCAGCCTGTCTGAGCATATGACCCAAACCGTTACCGTAAAAAATATTATCGCCGAGAACCATTGCAACATCATCGTCGCCTATGAATTTTTCGCCGATAATAAATGCCTGTGCAAGTCCGTCCGGGCTTTGCTGAACGGCATATGACAGATTAAGACCGAACTGCCTGCCGCTGCCGAGAAGCTCCTGAAATCTGGGAGTATCCGTCGGCGTTGAGATAATAAGAATTTCTCTGATTCCTGCAAGCATAAGCGTTGACAGGGGATAATATATCATAGGCTTGTCATAAACGGGCAGAAGCTGCTTACTTGTTACCATGGTCAGGGGATAAAGTCTTGTTCCCGAGCCGCCCGCCAGAATAATACCTTTCAAATAAAACACTCCGTTTCAAAATTGAAAATGCAATGCCGCAATACAATATTGATAAAGTTATAATATCACCTTTTGTAAAAAATGTCAACAAACATTACTGTAATCAGATATCTGTTTATGAAATTTGTTTATAAAATCAAAATATTTTGAAATAATAGTTTACATTTAAAAATTAGTATGATATAATTGTTAAGAACATTTGTTCATAGCGTTTGGCAGGAGGGAATCCATGGACAGATTCAAGCTACATTCTAAATATAAACCCACGGGCGACCAGCCGCAGGCAATCGCAGAGCTTGTTGACGGAATCAACAAGGGCTACGGTGAGCAGACTCTTCTCGGCGTTACGGGTTCGGGCAAAACCTTCACGATGGCGAATATCATTGAAAAAGTCAACAGACCCACGCTTATACTTGCCCACAATAAGACCCTTGCAGCCCAGCTTTGCTCGGAATTCCGTGAATTTTTCCCTGAAAACGCAGTTGAATATTTTGTTTCTTACTATGACTATTATCAGCCCGAGGCATACATTCCCACAACAGACACTTACATTGAAAAAGATTCCGCTGTCAATGATGAAATAGACAAACTCCGCCACTCAGCAACATCGGCACTTTCCGAAAGGCGCGACGTTATAATCGTTGCCAGCGTATCATGCATATATACTCTCGGCGACCCGATTGACTACCGCAGCATGGTTATTTCACTGCGCACGGGCATGGAGAAAAGCCGAGATGAACTCATAGAAAAGCTTGTTTCAATTCAGTATGAAAGAAACGACATTGATTTCAGCCGTAACAAATTCAGAGTGCGCGGCGATGTTGTTGAAATCTTCCCCGTTTATTCAAACGAGAACGGAATAAGGGTTGAATTTTTCGGCGATGAGATTGACCGTATAAGCGAAATCAATGCCCTGACGGGTCAGGTCAAAAAAGTTCTCTCCCATGCAGCGATATACCCTGCATCGCACTATGTTATCGCTTCCGAAAAAATGGAACGCTCAATAACGCAGATTTACGGCGAAATGCTTGACAGAGTCAAGTTTTTTGAAGAAAACGGCAAACTTCTTGAAGCGCAGAGAATAAGACAGCGCACCGAATATGACATTGAAATGCTTCGCGAAACAGGCTTTTGCAAAGGTATTGAAAACTATTCAAGAATCATGTCGGGCAGACCGGCAGGCTCATCACCGTTCACACTTCTCAACTATTTCCCGGACGATTATCTGCTCTTTGTTGACGAATCCCACGTCACTCTTCCGCAGGTAAGAGCTATGTACGGCGGTGACAGAGCACGAAAAGAAAGTCTTATCGAATTTGGCTTCAGACTTCCGTCGGCATATGACAACAGACCGCTCACCTTTGAAGAATTTTATGAAAGAACAGGGCAGAAGATTTTTGTCAGCGCGACACCCGGTGAATTTGAAAAAGAAAAGAGCGCTCACACTGCAGAGCAGGTTATAAGACCGACAGGTCTGCTTGACCCCGAAATTTCGGTAAGACCAACAGAGGGACAAATTGATGACCTTGTTTCCGAAATCAACACAAGGACAGAAAAGGGTGAGCGTGTGCTCGTTACAACTCTTACCAAGCGAATGGCAGAGGATTTAACAGACTATCTTGAAAATCTCGATATCAAGGTACGCTATATGCACCATGATATCGACACGATTGAGAGAATGGAAATCATCAGGGGCCTGCGTCTCGGCGATTTTGATGTTCTTATCGGCATCAACCTCCTGCGTGAAGGTCTTGATATTCCCGAAGTATCGCTCGTTGCGATTCTTGATGCTGATAAAGAGGGCTTCCTGCGTTCGGAAACCTCGCTTATCCAGACAATCGGCAGAGCAGCAAGAAATGCAGAAGGAACGGTTCTCATGTATGCAGACAATGTCACTCCGTCAATGGAAAGAGCGATAACCGAAACAGTCCGGCGCCGTAAGAAACAGATGAAATATAACGAAGAAAACGGCATAACACCAAAAACAATCGTTAAGGACGTTCACGAAATCATTGAAATTTCCGCAAAGGGCGATGAAGAAAAGGCAATCTCCAAGATGAGCCGAAAAGAGCGTGAAGCGATGATTGTAAAGCTTACAACCGAAATGAAGGCAGCGGCAAAGATACTCGAATTTGAACATGCAGCTTATCTTCGCGACAGAATAGAAAAACTCAGACGAGGTAAATAATAAATGGCAATAAAAAATCTTACCGTTAAGGGTGCAAAAGAGCACAACCTCAAAAATGTTGATATAACCATCCCTCGCGATAAGCTCGTTGTTTTCACGGGTCTTTCGGGCTCGGGAAAATCCTCGCTTGCATTCGACACTATCTATGCCGAGGGTCAGAGAAGATATGTTGAATCCCTTTCGTCATATGCAAGGCAGTTTCTCGGTCAGATGGAAAAGCCCAACATCGAAAGCATCGAAGGACTCTCCCCCGCTATCTCAATCGACCAGAAAACAACATCAAAAAATCCCCGTTCAACCGTCGGTACGGTCACGGAGATTTACGATTACCTGCGTTTGCTTTATGCAAGAATCGGTATTCCGCATTGTCCCGAATGCGGCAGAGAAATCAGCAGACAGACGGTCGATGACATAACAACCCAAGTGCTTTCTCTTCCCGAGGGAACCAAAATTCAGGTCATGGCACCCATTGCAAGAGGCAAAAAGGGCGAATACGTTAAAGAGCTTGACTCAATCCGCAAAAGCGGCTATGCAAGAGTACGCATTGACGGGATAACCTATGATTTATCGGAAGAAATCAAGCTCGAAAAAAATATAAAGCATAATATTGAGGTTATAGTTGATCGGCTTGTAATAAAAGAAGGTATTCGTTCAAGACTTGCAGATTCAATAGAAACCGCAACAAATCTCACCGAAGGTCTGCTGATGATTGACGTTATCGGCGGTGAGGAACAGCTTTATTCGCTCAACTATGCCTGCCCCGAGCACGGAGTAAGCATTGAAGAGCTTGAGCCTCGCTCATTTTCATTTAACAATCCTTTCGGTGCCTGCCCAAAATGCACGGGCTTGAGCGTTTTCATGCGTGTTGACCCGAAGATGGTTGTGCCCGATGACTCCCTTTCAATCCGCGATGGTGCAATCAAGGCGAGCGGCTGGTCATCGAGCGACGGCGGAACAATCGCGCAAATGTATTATGAAGGTCTTGCGAATGCCTATGATTTCTCGCTTGATACTCCGTTCAAAGACCTTTCAAAGAAAGCAAAAGATGTTATTTTTTACGGCACGGGCGGCAAAAAAATAAAGCTCGAGCGCAGAAGCGAATATGGCAGCGGCACATATATGACGGATTTTGAGGGTGTTATCAATAATCTCGAAAGACGTTATAAAGAAACAACCAGTGAATGGTCAAGAGCCGAAATTGAAGGCTACATGTCAAGTGTCAAATGTCCCGAATGCGGCGGTGCAAGACTCCGCAAGGAATCTCTCGGAGTCACCGTGGGCGGTATTAATATTGACGAATTTGTAAATAAACCCATAAACGAAGAAATTGCTTTTCTTGATAATTTAGTGCTCGGCGAAAGAGATAATATGATAGCCGAGCAAATTATAAAAGAAATCAGAAGCAGACTGAACTTCCTTTCAAGTGTCGGTCTTGATTATCTCACTCTTGCACGCTCATCAGCGACACTTTCGGGCGGCGAAGCGCAGAGAATCCGCCTTGCAACTCAAATCGGCTCATCGCTCATGGGTGTTCTCTATATTCTCGACGAGCCGAGCATAGGTCTGCATCAGCGCGATAATTCAAAGCTTCTCAAAACCTTGCAGGAACTTCGCGACCTCGGAAACACTCTCATTGTCGTTGAGCATGATGAGGAAACCATGAGGGCTGCAGATTATATTGTTGACGTTGGTCCCGGCGCAGGCATTCACGGCGGTGAAATCGTCTGCTGCGGCGATGTCAATGACATCATGAACTGCGAAAAATCAATAACGGGACAGTATTTGAGCGGCAAAAAATATATTCCTCTTCCCGAAAAAAGAAGAGAGGGAAGCGGAAAATCGCTCGTTGTTTACGGAGCAAGGGAAAACAACCTGAAAAATATTGATGTTGAATTTCCTCTCGGTAAATTCATAAGTGTAACGGGTGTTTCGGGCTCGGGTAAATCCTCGCTTGTCAACGAAATTCTTAACAAGCATCTTGCAACAGAGCTCAACAACGCAAAAAAAGTTCCCGGCGACCACGACAAAATCACAGGCACCGAGCATCTTGACAAAGTTATCAACATTGACCAGTCCCCCATCGGAAGAACTCCCCGTTCAAATCCCGCAACTTACACGGGAGTTTTCAATGATATACGTGAGCTTTTCGCTTCAACCGTTGACTCAAAGAAAAAGGGCTACAAAGCAAACCGTTTTTCGTTCAATGTCAAGGGCGGAAGATGCGAGGCATGTCAGGGCGACGGCATAGTTAAAATTGAAATGCACTTCATGAGCGATATCTATGTACCCTGCGAGGTCTGCAAGGGTAAGAGATACAACAGAGAGACTCTTGAGGTCAAGTATAAAAGCAAAAATATTCACGATATTCTGGATATGACGGTCGAAGAGGGCATGAATTTCTTTGAGAGCATTCCCAAAATCCACCGCAAAATCAAGACTCTTTATGATGTAGGACTCGGCTATATCAAAATCGGTCAGCCTGCAACAACACTTTCGGGCGGCGAGGCGCAGAGAGTAAAGCTCGCAACAGAGCTTTCAAAAATTTCGACGGGCAAAACGGTTTATATCCTTGATGAGCCTACAACCGGACTTCATACAGCCGATGTTCACAGACTCATTGATGTTCTTCAGAAGTTTGTTGACAAGGGCAACACCGTTATTGTCATTGAGCATAATCTTGATGTGATTAAGGTATCCGACCACATCATAGACCTCGGACCGGAGGGCGGTAACGGCGGCGGCAAAATCGTTGCACAGGGCACTCCCGAAGAAGTTGCAAAATGCAAAAAATCATATACGGGTATGTATCTTAAAGATATCATAAAATAAATAAAAAGGACACAGCCGATTGACTGTGTCCTTAATTTTACTGTAAATTACTGCTCAACAGCGTAAACGCTGACCTTCTTGCGGTCCTTACCCATACGCTCGAACTTAACTGTTCCGTCGATGAGTGCGAAGAGAGTATCATCTGAACCCTTACCAACGTTGTTACCGGGATGGATGTGAGTACCTCTCTGCTTTACAAGAATGTTACCTGCAAGAACAAACTGGCCGTCAGCTCTCTTTGCGCCGAGTCTCTTTGACTCTGAATCACGGCCGTTACGGGTTGAACCCATACCTTTCTTATGAGCGAAAAGCTGAACATTTATCTTAAGCATTACTTTACACCTCCGTAGATTATTTTAATGTTTTCGGGATACTGCTTTGAAAGTTCGGTCAGATGAAGCTCCAGACCGCGAAGCACAGTTTCTGTTTTTTCATTCGCTTTTTCAAGCATCAGAATCATTCTGCCGTCATCAGCCTCGGCATTTGCGTTAACCTTGATAACCTCGGTTACCGTGTTAGCCGCCATATATGCCGCCGATGAAACCGCAGCACAGACAACGTCCTCTCCGCTTTGGGCAAACATTGCGTGACCCTTGATTTCAAAGCCTTGCAGCTGTCTGTTACCGACCAAGAATTTAACCCTTATCATAGGGCAAAACCATTAAGCGTTGATAGCTGAAATCTCAACCTTTGTGTAGGGCTGTCTGTGACCCATCTTACGCTTTGAGTTCTTCTTGGGCTTGTAGGTCATAACGGTGATCTTCTTTGCCTTACCGTTCTTAACTACTTTTGCGGAAACGCTTGCTCCTGTAACATAGGGAGCGCCAACGGTGATACCGTCATCGGTTCCGACAGCGATTACCTTATCAAAGGTGTATTCGCTTGCTTCTTCAGCGCCAAGCTTTTCGATGTAAATTACATCGCCGGCTTCAACCTTATACTGCTTGCCGCCTGTTTCAATGATTGCGTACATCGGATTTTCATTCCTTTTCTTTAAGACTCGCTATTCTGTAACTCTTATAAGTGGGTTACCGGAGGCATAGATTATATCTATTTTTGGGCATAACTCACCCGCCCCGAATAAGCGGCATATGAGATTATAACACAACGGTCAACCGTTGTCAAATGTTTTTTCTCACTTTTTTAATTAATTCTGATTTTCGCCGTCGGGATTATAGCCGTCGGGCTCTTCGGGAATAATCAAAGCTGCAATAAGATAAATAATTATGGGGCAGCCGAGAACAAAAAGTGAAAGAAGAACATAAATAATTCTGAGAACGGTTGCATCTATGTTGAAATATTTTGCGAAACCGCCAAGAACGCCGAGGAGTTTTCTGTCTGATTTGCTTCTGTAAATCTTTTTCATTTCTTTTTATCCTTTCTTTTGTTTTATTATATAAACATTATTATTTATTCTGAATTTTCGCAGCTGTGAGAGTATTTCTCATCAGCATTGCAATCGTCATCGGGCCGACGCCGCCGGGCACGGGAGTTATCATTGATGACTTATCCTTAACCACATCAAAATCAACATCGCCACAAAGCTTGCCGTTTTCATCTCTGTCCATGCCGACATCAAGAACGATTGCGCCGTCTTTTACCATATCAGCCTTAACGAATTTCGCAATGCCGACCGCCGCAACAAGGATATCCGCCTGCTTTGTTATTTCGGCAAGATTCTGTGTTTTTGAGTGACAGATTGTGACGGTTGCGTTTCTTGCAAGCATGAGCATTGCCATAGGTTTGCCGACTATATCACTTCTGCCGATGATAACACAATGCTTGCCTGTGGGGTCAATGCCTTCATATTCAAGCATCTTGACCATACCCATAGGAGTGCAGGGAACAAGCTCACCGTTGCCGATGCAGAGCCTGCCGACATTTTCGGGATGGAAACAGTCAACATCCTTCTCGGGAAGGATTCTTTCAAGAACAAGATTCTTATTGATATGTTTGGGAACGGGAAGCTGGCAAAGAATACCGTTGACGGTTTTGTCTGCATTCAGCTTATCAATAAGCTCAAGCAGCTCTTCTGTTGTTGTTTCCTCGGGAAGAGCGTATTCAAGCGAACGCATACCCGTTCTTTCGCATGCAGCTTTTTTGTTATTAACATAAATTCTTGATGCGGGGTCATTACCGACTATGATAACCGCAAGGGTCGGAAGAATACCGTTTGACTTCAGCTCTTCAACTTGCTCCGAGATTTTCTCAAGGTTGTATTCTCTTATAGCCTTGCCGTCAATTATTTTGAACATCTTCTTTTTCCTCCTCTGTCTTGATTTCAGTCTGTGTTCCTTCGTTTTTCTCCGCTTGCGCCTCGGCTTTGAGCTGTTCTTCAAGAAAATAATCTATGCCGTCAATGGGCTGCGGATTTTTCTTATACTTTCTTAAAAGGAGTATCAGCAGAACCGTACATAAAACAACAAGCGCTGCCGAAAGAGCCTGAGAAACACGGATTGTTGTGCCCGCAATATAAAGGCTGTCTGTGCGAAGCCCTTCAACAACGGTTCTTTCAAGTCCGTACCATATGCCGTAGCAGAGAGCAATCTGTCCGCTGAATTTTCTTGCCTTACAGCATATAAGATAAAGAACGAAGAAACCGAGAAGGCACCAGATTGATTCATAAAGAAAGGTGGGATGAACGGGAAGAGATGGGTCAACCGAAAAGCCTTTTTCGGCGTAAAGCTCCTGATTTCTCATTATATCCTCGGCAACCTTTTCGCTCCACATGCCCCAGGGAAGATCGGTATTGACGCCGAAAGCTTCCTGATTTGTGAAGTTGCCCCATCTGCCGATACCCTGACCGATAAGAAGGCTCATCGTTGCAATATCGAGAAGATTCCAGTAATTCATCTTTCTGACCTTGCAGACAACATATGCTGCCGCAAGACCGCCGATAATTCCGCCGTAGATGGCAAGTCCGCCCTCCCAGATTTGCGGAATTTCCGAAAGATGAGCACCGTAATAATCCCATTTTGAGAAAACATAGTAAAGCCTTGCACCGATAATGGCGAAAATCGTTCCGTAAATAAGAACATCCACCATCTTATCAAGGCTCATCTTCCACTTATAAGCCATTCTGCCGCCGAAGAGTACGGCAAGCAGAAAGCCGAAAGCGATAATCGCTCCGTAAAATTTAATTTCGATATCAATTCCAAATATCGAAAAATCGGCAAGCACACTCGGTACGCTGAAACCGCGTTTGATACCCGAAAAATAAACAACTGCATAATCTGACATTTTAAAAATCCTCTTTTCTTAAACAGGGCTGATAACCGAAAGAGCGCTGAACTCTTCTTTAACGGTATTCAGCCTTTCCTGCGCTTTTTCTATTGTGAGATTCTTGCAGGCATCAAGCTCTGCGAACGGCTCATAGCCGTTGAAATACAGATTCATCATCATGTTGGCGATATCGTCAATATCATTGTAGCACATAATGTATCTGCCGTAGAACTTGCGCTTTGCTCTTTCGAATGCAGCAGGGTCAATGCCCTCGCTCTGTTGCCTTTTGATTTCGGTTTTAATGATTTCCGCTGTTTTCTGCGGATCGGAGCTTGTGCCGCCAATCATAACGCAGGAAAAGCCGAAACCGTTGAACATTTCCGAGCCGAAGCCCATATCAATAAGCTCTTCGTCAAGCAGACGCTTGAAAAGCGGTGAGGATTTTCCGCAGACTGCTTCAAGCACAATCTGCGAAGCAATTTCATCTTCGAGGGAAAGAAGAGGCTCTGAAACATCTTCTTTAAAACCGAGAAGAAACTGTTTTTCCGAAACAGAAAGACGCTCTTCAATATAATCCTGAACAGGTTTTGCGCTTTCTTTTTCAAATTTTCTTTCTGCGGGCTTAGCATCGGTTTTCTTTATGCATCTGTCAACGATATCAAAAACCTCCTGCGGCTCGATTGCGCCGACAACGCAAAGCACCATGTTTGCAGGATTATAGAAATTCTTATAAAGTCTGTAAAGCAGGTCGGCATCAATCTTTGCAATTGAATCCTGCGTACCTGCAATGTCAATTCTCACAGGATGAACGCTGTAAAGCGCGCGGAGAAGATTAAACATTACCTGCCAATCGGGCAAATCCTGATACATTCTGATTTCCTGACCGATTATCCCCTGTTCTTTTTCTACAGTCTGCTGTGTGAAATAGGGATTCTGAACGAAGTCAAGAAGAATTTCAAGAGATTCGCCGATATTCTCTGAACCCTTAAAAAGATAAGCCGTTTTTTCAAAGCTCGTATAAGCATTTGCGCTTGCACCCGTTTTTGCAAAACGCTCAAAGGCATTCAAATCCTCGCTTTCAAAAAGCTTATGCTCAAGAAAATGAGCTGTTCCTTCAGGAATGGTTTCAAATTCGCCGTTTTCATTTTTTACCGCAGTATCAATCGAGCCGTATTTCACACCGAAAACAGCGTAAGCCGAAGTATAGCCTGCCTTGGGCATAACTCTGATTTCAAGCCCCGACTCGTGAAGTGCACAAAAAACGCTGTCGCCAAGCTTTTCGTTTTTTATCTGCTTAATCTTCATTCGTTTCGCCCTCCTCTGTCGCTGAAAGCATGAATATCGTGTCAATCGAAAGCTTCTTTGCTGCCTCACAGACCTGCTCCATTGTTACCTTTTCGATTTCTTCGACAATATTTTCGGGAGTTAAAATTTCATCCTCAAGCACCTGCGATGCATACCATGCGCAAATGCTCTCGGGGGTTGTGAGGGTGTGCCTTTCCTTAAGGCTGCGCTTTGAAGATTCAAGCACTTCGGGGTCGGTTTTGCCGTTTCTCAAATCCGAAAGCTGGCTTAAAATTTCGGCTGAAACCTTTTTTTCTTTATTGGTATCAATTCCGCCCTCAACAAGAACAAGACCCTTGCTTGCAATGAATTTTGACCAACAGTAATATGCAAGGCTCAATTTTTCACGCACGTTCATAAAGAGCTTTGAATATGTGCCCATTCCGAAAATATCGTTCATGACGGTTACCGCCGCAAGATTATCGCGGCTGTTCTGCGTACCTGCTCTGAAGCCGATAACAAGCTTGCCCTGATTCACGGGGTATTTTTCTTCATATCTGTTGAAGTGTCCGCCTCTTCGGATAAACACGGTTTCAGTTTTTGCGGGATTTCTCTCAATCTTTGAGAAACACTTTTCAAAGATTTTTGCAACATCGTCTGCATTCGAACTGCCGACAACCGTTATCTGGATAACGGCAGTTGAAAGCATGTTTTTCCACGCCGCATAAATATCCGCCATTTTAACCGCCTGAATCTCTTCAACTGTTCCGTATTTGGGCCTACCGTATGCCTCGTTTGAACACATGAGGCTTATGCAGCGGTTAAAAGCATAAGCTCTTTTATCGTTAAGCTCTTCTTCAATACGCTGAATGAGAAGCCTTTTTTCTGCCGCAAGATTCTCTGCGCCGAAGCTGCCGCCTTTGCAGTTTGGCGAAAAAATCATGCTTGCAAGAAGCTGTGCACACTGCTCAACAATGCTTTCATCGGTCAGAGCAAATCGGTCATCAAGGCAGGTAAGCGAAAGGGTCAAAACCTGCGATTCGCCTGACTTTGAAACAGACGCGGAAAGGCTTGCACCATAAAGCTCATCAAGTTTTCCGTTGAGAAGAGAAAAATCGGGATATTCCTTACACGAGCGCTTGAGCAGAAATATCAGCAGCGAATTTGCCGCCATTCTTTCGTCCATGGGAAGAGCCATGGACACCGAAATACGTCCCGTTTTGAATCTGTCTGTCTGCTCCGAAAGCAAACGCACCTGTTCAGCTATCATTCTGACCTGGGGCATTGTGTCACTTCCTTAATCGTTTTATAAAATATTATTACTCAAAATAAGTTAAATATCATTTGCGGTTATCTGCTCATAGGTTTCTCTCTTAACAACAACTCTTGCCTCGCCGTCCTTGACCATGATAACGGGCGGTCTTGCGATGCGATTGTAGTTAGAAGCCATAGAGTAGTTATATGCACCCGTGGAAAGTACAGCAAGAATATCTCCGCTCTTGACGGGCTGAAGCTTTGTGTTTTCCTGAATCAGATCTCCGCTTTCGCAGCATTTACCCGCAACTGTGACTGTCTCAGTTCTGTCCTCTTCAGCTCTGTTTGCACACACAATTTCATAATCCGAGCGGTAAAGCGCATATCTCGGGTTATCAGCCATGCCGCCGTCAACAGAAACATAAGTTCTTATATCGGGAATTTTCTTCACGCTGCCGACTGTATACAAAGTTGTACCTGCAACGCCAACGATTGAGCGACCGGGCTCTATAAGAATGAACGGAGTCTTGATTCCCAGCTCATGTGAAAAGCTGCTGACAACTGCCGAAACATTTTTTATATATTCAGCATACGGTTCATGATAATCCTTTTTAAGATATTTTATACCAAAGCCACCGCCGAGGTTGAGTTCTTCAAGCTCAACACCGGTTTCAAGCTTGATATCTCTGAAAAATTCAAGCATGACCTTTGCGGCAAGCTCAAAAGGAGCGATATCAAAAATCTGCGAACCGATATGGCAATGAAGTCCTCGGAGCTTGAGATTGGGCATATCAAGAGCTGCTTTAACAGCATCCATTGCCTCGCCCGTTTCGAGAGCAAAACCGAATTTTGAATCAATCTGACCCGTCTTTATGAAATCATGAGTGTGCGCGTCGATACCGGGCTTGATTCTGAGCATGATTCCTGCTGTTTTACCGAGATTTGCTGCAATTTCATTAAGCTTTTTAAGCTCCGTTTTATTATCAACAATAATTCTTCCAACACCGTTTTCGACTGCGGCTGTAAGTTCATCATATGTTTTGTTATTGCCGTGAAAAACAATTTTTTTCGCAGGAAAGTCAACGGAAAGCGCAGTATAAAGCTCGCCTCCCGACACGACGTCAATACCGATATTCTCCTGCTTACAGATTCGGCACATTTCCTTGCAGCAGAATGCCTTGCTTGCATACACAACAAGTCCGTTGCCGTTGTAATACTTATTCACAGAAAGAATAAACTCACGGATTTTCTGCCTTATTTTATCTTCGCTGTAAACATACAGCGGTGTGCCAAATTTTTCGGCAAGCTCAAGCGCATCTGCGCCGCCTATGGTCAGATGTCCTTTTTCGTTGGTCGAAACGCATTTTGTTACCAGCATTTTTATCCTCCCTCTGCGGCATTTATTATCGCCGCCTTGACTTCTTCAACACCCGTTCCCTTTATTGATGAAAATTCAATTGTCTTGATTTCCGAATAATCTGCAAGCTCTTCAAGAAGCTTTGCTCTGCGCTTTTCGGTTTCGGTTTTATTGAGCTTATCACATTTTGTGAGCGCAATAACAAAGGGAATGCCGCTCTCGCGCAAGAAATTGAGCATGGTCATGTCGTCGGCAGACGGTGCATGGCGCATATCAATAAGCTGAATGACAAGCTTAATATTTCTGTCCGACTGAAAATAGCCTTCCATAAGCTCTGCCCATCGTTTTTTTTCGCTCTGCTCACGCTTTGCATAGCCGTAGCCGGGCAAATCCACGAAATATACGCCGTCACCCTTAAAGAAATTGACGGTAATAGTCTTGCCGGGAACAGAGCTGACTCTTGCAAGATTTTTGCGGTTAAAAACTTTATTAATCAGCGATGATTTGCCGACATTTGAACGGCCCGAAAAAACAATTTCCGTTTCCTTTGAAGGCGGAAGCTGTTTCGAGGTGCCGTAAGCGGCGGTAAATTCTATTTTATCAAATCTCATTTTTTCAAATCCTTATTGTGTTATTGACGTGCGTGTGCTTTTGCTGACATTCACGGGCTGAACCGTCGCTTCTTCAGCCTTTGTCGGCTTTTCGAGTGCAATATCCCATACCGCCTCAACAGTCTTGACAGGTTTAAAGGTTATTGTTTCCTTGACAACAGAGTCGACCTCATCAAGGTCAGCTATGTTATCGTAAGGAATAACAACGGTTTTTATGCCTGCTCTGTAAGCCGCCATTGATTTTTCTTTGAGTCCTCCGATAGGAAGAACTCTGCCGCGCAGGGTAATCTCGCCCGTCATTGCAACGTCCTTGCGCACCTTGATTCCCGAAAGAGCCGAGATGAGTGAAGTCGCAATCGTAACACCTGCCGACGGGCCGTCTTTTGGGGTTGCACCCTCGGGAACATGAATGTGGATATCTTTTTCTTTATAGAAATCGCTGTTTATCGGAAGAACATCCGATTTTGAACGGATATAGCTGACAGCTGCCTTTGCACTCTCCTGCATAACGTCGCCGAGAGAGCCTGTAAGCTCAAGCTTGCCCGTACCGTTAAGAACGGCGGTTTCAATTTCAAGCATATCGCCGCCGACCGAGGTCCATGCAAGTCCGTTGACAACGCCAACCTCGTTTTCACGCACGATTGAATCTGTCTTGTATTTTCTCGTGCCGAGAAGATTTTCGATATCCTCGGGTTTTACGGAAATCTTTTCTGCGCTGCCCTCAACCACCGACATTGCGGCTTTGCGGCAGATTGATGCAATCTGCTGCTCGAGGTTTCGCACGCCTGCCTCACGGGTATATCCCTCAATAACAAGGCGAAGAGCCTTGTCCGATATACGAAGCTTACTCGAGGTGAGCCCGTGGCGCTTTACCTGCTTGGGGATAAGATGTTTCTTTGCAATATTGAATTTTTCTTCGCTTGTGTAGCTGCCAAGTTCAATTATTTCCATTCTGTCACGCAAGGGGTCGGGAATATTTGCCTCAACATTTGCCGTTGTTATAAACAAAACCTTGCTCAAATCGAACGGAAGCTCAATATAATGGTCTCTGAAGGTTGAATTCTGCTCGGGGTCAAGCACCTCAAGAAGTGCAGAGGTCGGGTCACCTTTATAATCCGACGAAAGCTTGTCAACCTCGTCAAGCAGGATAAGCGGATTACTTGTACCTGCCTGCTGCATCGCATTTATGATTCTACCGGGCATTGAGCCGATGTATGTTTTTCTGTGTCCTCTGATTTCCGCCTCGTCTTTGATGCCGCCGAGAGAAATTCTGACATAGTTTCTGCCCGTTGCCGATGCAATCGAGCGTGCAACCGAGGTTTTGCCAACTCCGGGAGGACCCACAAGGCAGATTATCTGACCCTTGATATCGGGTGCAAGAACACGCACCGCAAGATATTCGAGGATTCTTTTCTTGATTTTTTCAAGGCCGTAATGGTCACGTTCAAGAATTTTTCTTGATTTTTCAATATTGGTATTTTCGGGTGAAGACTTATCCCACGGAAGAGAAAGACAGGTTTCAATATAATTTCTGCTGACCGCCGCTTCTGGTGACTGAGGAGAATATTTTTCGAGTCTGTCACACTCTTTGAAAAGCTTTTCCTTAACCTCTTCCGACGCTTTCATATAGAAAATCGTTTCTCTGAAACGGTCAAGCTCTTCCTCCTGCGAAACACCGCCGCCAAGCTCTGATGAAATAATCTTCATCTGCTCACGAAGATAGTATTCACGCTGATTTTTGTCAATAGCCTCCTGCACCTTGTCGCCGATGTCGGCCTCAATTGCAAGAAGATTGCTCTCGTTTGCAAGAAGTACGCAAAGCTCTTCAAGACGTCTTATCGGATTGATAACCGAAAGAATGCTCTGCCTGTCCTCATATTCAAGCATGATGTTGCCTGCAATGTAATCTGCAAGCTCACCTGCCTTTGTTTTCTGAAGAACGCTTGTCACAAGGTCTGCAGGCATCTGCGGAGCACAGTCCGAATAATCGGCAAAAACATCCTTCGTGTGGCGGATAAGCGCCTTTTCATAGTCAATGGCATCTTTTCTTGTTGCGGGCTCTTCAATCGGAAAAATCATCGCCTTAAGATAATTTCCGCTTCCGACTTCAAGACCCTGAACAAGTCTTGCTCTGTAAAGGCCCTCAACAGCAACGCGCACGTTTCCGCTTTTTCCCGGAAGCTTAAGAACCTGCTTTACGCTCGCAACAACACCGATTTCATAAAGCTCGTTATATCCGGGGTCATCAACGCTAATATCTTTTTGTGTTACGAGAAAAATCTCCTGATCGGTATCCATTGCTTTTTTGAGGGCATTAATTGATTTTTCTCTGCCCACATCAAAGTGGATAAACATATCAGGGAATACAACCAGACCGCGTAAAGCCACGGTTGGCATTACCCTTATCTTTTCGTCTTTCGTCATTATAAAAACTCCTTTTCGCCGCATCCGATGTTAACGGCTCAAACGATTGAATTATTTAAGAATAAACTCTCTTAATATAGTATTATATATTATAAAAGTAAATACGTCAACACCAACAAATGAACAATATTCCGATGAAATGAAAAATAACCGTGAACAAAACATCCGCAAAAAGCAAAGAGCCGCCGCAAACCGCGACAGCTCCCGTAAAACCGTAGTTTACTTATTTCATGCCGTTTTCATAGGCCTCGATCATCTTCTTGACCATCTGACCGCCTACGCTGCCTGCTTCCTTGGAAGTAAGGTCACCGTTGTAACCCTGCTTAAGGTTAACGCCTACTTCACGGGCAGCTTCCATCTTGAACTGGTCAAGAGCAGCTCTTGCCTGAGGAACAACTGAATTATTCTTTGACATTTCGTTTACACCCCTTCATATTCAATTTGCGTTTGCCTTATTATTGTTGCAATTGATTCAGGGTTTATTAATGTTAATTTTTTGATTAATTTGAAAGTTTTGAAATTGAAAGCCGACGGGGTTTATTCCGTCGGCTTTGGTGTTATGTGGTTGTTACTTTGTTAAGTTCAGCAAGCGAAAATCTGCTTAAAGAGCCAGAGAATACCGTTGTATTTCCATGTGAGGCAATCCCAGATGAGGTAGAAGAATCTGCAGGAGATATACTCTTTTGGAGTGTTGATTATTTCGATGAGCTTTTCAGTCTGAGCCTTGTATTCATTAAGCTTTGCTTTTTCTGCTTCGCCCATATTCTCATCTGCAATGAGTTCATTAATCTTTGCTTTGAGAGCTTCAATATCATCTTCCCAGAACTTTGTTACTCTTTCTTCGTCAAACTTTTCAAGTTCAACGCCGATGTCCGCAACATCCTTTTCTGCTGCTGCGATTTCTTCAAGGAGAGCTTCAAAGCCTGCCTTGATTTCTTCATATTCAGCCTTTTGCTCATCGGTGAGGTTATCGGGGTTAACCGCTTCGATTTCAGCAATCTTATCTTCGATAGCCGCCTTGTCGTCACTTGAAACATTTTCGGGATTGAAGTTGTTTTCGATTCCCTTGATTTCTTCAAGCTGCTGTTCTGTTTCGGCAATCTTATCGGTGAGAGCATCTGCATCTGCCTTGGTTTCTTCAAGACCTGCAATTTCTTCTTCTGTTACGTTACCGCTGTCGATAAGATTCTGAACATCCTCTTTGAGCTGTGCGAGGTCTTCGCTGTCGGAGGATTTGACTGTTTCTTCGTCATAGCCTGCAACTGCATCGTTGATACGGTCAATTTCAGCCTGAGTTTCATCAATCTTATCGGTGAGAGCATCTGCGTCAGCTTTGGTTTCTTCAAGACCTGCAATTTCTTCTTCTGTTACGTTACCGCTGTCGATAAGATTCTGAATATCCTCTTTGAGCTGCTCGATTGCTTCTTCATCGCTTGACTTGACAGTTTCTTCATCGTAGTCATTTACTGCATTTTCAATTCTTTCAATTTCCTTTGCAGTTTCTTCAATCTTATCTTCAAGACCTTCGATGTCCTTAATCATTTCTTCGAGTGCGGTCTTTTCGTTTTCGGTGGTATTGTCGCTGTCGATAAGATTCTGAATATCTTCTTTGAGCTGTGCAAGGTCTTCGCTGTCGGTTGACTTGACAGTTTCTTCGTCATAGGATTTAACAGCTTCATCAACCTTCTTGATTTCCTCTGCAACCTCTGCGAGCTTTTCAACGAGATCGTCTATTGCCTTTTCGGTTTCTTCAAGAGCAGCCTTTTCATCTTTGGTAAGATTATCGCCGTCTGTGAGAGCCTTGATGTCATCAATGAGCTTGCCGAGTTCGGGAATATCACTTGACTTGACAGTTTCCTTATCATAGCCGTTTACAGCTTCATCAATTCTTTCGATTTCTGCGGCTGTATCATCAATTCTTTGAACTCGTTGAAAATTCGTTTGCCGATTGAACGGTAATCCATTGCAAGAACTTTTTCAATTTTTATCCTGCGGATTTCTTCGGGCACATTATAAATAGTCATAATGGCATTCAATGCTCCCGAAATACGTGTTTCAAGCGGTACGGTTTTATCAATGGCATTCAGAGTTGCGTGTTCAATACCTGCAACAAGAATTTCCGCTTCTCTGAACTGTTCGTCCGTCCAATCGGGGCAGTATTCCGCAAAAACCTCTTTTGCACGGGCGGTATCATTGTTATGGATGATTTCAAGGCACTTCGGACTCTGATAAGTCGAGACGAAAAAGTCTTTCGCAACCTCGCTTTCTTCACAAGCCGCCGCCATTGTCATCAGCTCAAAGCAAAGAGCAAGCAACGAACTTATACCGCCATCCGCTTCTTCCTTTATCATCTTCCACTGATATTTGCACAGCAAATCCGTGAGTACTGCAAGAAGATGTTCCTTTGTGGGATAATAATAAGTCAGATTGCCTGTTGAAACTTTCAACTCCTTGGCAATCATCTGCGGCGAGGTTTTTGAATATCCTACCTCAAGAAACATCGTGGTTGAAACACGAAG
>JAFQSY010000079.1 GCA_017409265.1 Clostridia bacterium | reverse complement strand
TTTTTTTGCATCTTCATCAAGCTTTTCGTAGTTTGAAATAAGGTTATCGGCGTTGCCGGAAATAGATGTGAGAGGTGTTCTCAAATCATGAGAAATCGCCCTTAGCAGATTTGCACGCAGCTTTTCGTTTTTTGCAAGAATCGCGGCAAGCTCTTTTTCTTTAGCATTGCGGCTGTTTTCGATTGCCAATGCGCATTCACCGAGAATGGAAAGCAAAATACTGTTTTCATAGGAGTCAAGCGGCTTGCCGTTTATATTGATTCCTACAACGCCGTAGACATTATCGTTAATGCGTATTGAGAGATAAAGAGATTTTGCATCCTTATGTGTGTTGGTTGAAGCTCCCGCTCTTTTTTTGTTTTTGAATACCCATTCCGCAGTGCTTTTTTCTTTCTCGTTAAAAAATGCATCTACTTTTCTGCTTGATTCTGTCGTGAACAAATATCCCTTCATAAGTTTTCCGCTTTTTTCGGGATAAACGATAACATCGCGGTCAAGCAGTTTCACAATCTGGCTTGCGGTAATGTTTATAATATCATCGTCATCCTGAGCTTTCTGCAAAAGCTGGTTTGTGTCAAACAGAACTTTTGTACGGAATGCTGACTGCGCAGACATTTTGGCATGGGATTTGAGTTTGGAAGCAAGAGTTGCAGTTATAATTGATGCGGTAATCATTATAACAAAGGTTACGGGATAGCCTGAACCGTATGCCTGGAAAGTCAGCCTCGGCTCAACAAGAAAGAAATTAAAAAGAATAACGCTCAAAACCGAACTGACAACGCTGCAAGCATAGCCCTTTGTCAGAATTGATGTGAGCAAAACTCCGAGAATATATATTGTAATTATGTTTGAATCCGTAAAGCCAAGCTTGTAAAAGCTGTAGCCTATTGCAGTTGCAGCGACAAGCAAAGCAATCGTAACGGCCGCGTCTTTAATTGACGGTATTATCGCATTTGTAAAATTCTTTTTCTCAATGTGATATTTACCGTAGGATACATTATCGGGAATGATATAAATATCAAGGTTAGGAGCAATTTCGCTAAGTTTTTCGGTAAGAGTAGGTTTGCTCCAAAAATGGCGGCGCTTTATATTGCTTCTGCCGATAACGATTTTAGTTACACCCGATATTCTGGCAAACTCCGCAATCTGATATGATACATCTTCGCCAAGAACGGTTGTTATATCTGCTCCGAGATGACTTGCAAGACGGATATTGCTCTGAAGTCTTTTTTTATCTTCGTCACTCATCTTTTCAAAATTCGGAGTCTGAACGTGCAGAGCGGTAAATGAACCGCCAAAGGCTTTTGCCATTTTTGCGGCTGTCTTTATTATTCGGGCGTTTGACGGGGATGCGGAAAGGCAAACAAGAATATGTTCTTTTTCGTTTTCGTATAATTTCTTTTTGTTATCCTTCACAGCCTCACCGCCTTATTGATAGTTAATGTATTTTATCATATAAATTTTAAATATTCTACTTTTTTATTTCAAAATCATCACTGTTTTGATTTGCAAAATGGTTAGTAAAAATAATAACATCATATTTACCGTGCTTATTTCTGAACTGTTTGATTTCTGTGGCAACTTCCTCATCGGTAAGCTCTTTGGTGAGAACAATAAATGAATGCTCTGCTTTCTTTGTTTCTTTTTCGATTTTCTTCAGATTGTCATCCATAAAAAAATCAATTTTTTTCATAAGAAAATATCCTGATACAAATAATGCAATGAGAATTATTATCAAAACCGCTTCTTTCATTTATGCTCACCTGCCTTTCGGATATGTTAATTTATATATGAAAACATTTTTGCAAAGCTCTGTATTCTCCGATAACAAGCAGTGTTTTGTCAGCTGTAAGTACCGTATCGGGTGTAACTGCTACATTCATTCTTCCGTTTTGTTTGATCGCAACAATGTTGATATCGTATTTTCTTCTTATATCTACCTGACCGATGCTCATACCCACCCACTGTTTCGGAACGGAAACTTCAAATATAGAGTGAGTATCATCTAGCTCAATGTAGTCTATGATATGGTTTGAAGTGAATCTGATTGATGTCCATTTTGCAACCTGCTTTTCGGGGTAAACAACCTCATCCGCACCGTTTCGCAGCAGGAATTTGGCATGAACATCTCTTGATGCCCTCGATACAACAAGCTTTGCGCCAAGCTCCTTGAGGTTTGATGTTGTTTCAAGAGAGCTTTGGAAGTCATTGCCTATCGCAACGATGCAAAGGTCATAGTTGCCTATGCCCAGAGAAGCTAAAAATTCAGCATTTGTGCTGTCGCCTATCTGCGCATTCGTAACAAACGGAAGTGCATCATTTACCCTGTCCTCATTATGGTCAACCGCCATAACCTCGTGACCAAGTGTGTCAAGCTGTAAGGCTATATGCTTGCCGAATCTTCCCAAACCAATAAGCAATACCGATTTTACCATTTATACCTTCTCCTTTAACCTACAGTAATTCTTTCCTGCGGAAGCATGGAAAGCTTTTTTCTTTTTTCCGAAATAGTAGCATAAATCAAAGTCAATCCGCCGACTCTTCCCAAAAACATAAGCGCCATCAACACAAACCTTGACAGCGTTCCGAGCTGAGGGGTTATACCTAATGTCAATCCTACCGTGCCCACTGCAGATGCCGTTTCATAAAGGCAGGTGTTCATAGGCAGACCCTCCGTTGCGCTTATAATAACTGCACCCGAAAAGAAAAGAACTATATACATAATAAGTACCGTTGAAGCATTTTTAATTGCCGAAACATCAATCCTTCGACCGAAAGCCTCTGCGTTTTCTTTGCGGCGGAATACCGAGAAAAGATTTGCAAGCAAAACAGCGAATGTTGTTGTTTTCATACCTCCTGCCGTTGAACCGGGAGAGCCGCCGATAAGCATAAGAACAATAATTATCATCTGTGAGGCTTCGCTCATTGCGGTCAGGTTAACCGTGTTGAAGCCTGCCGTTCTCGGCGTTACCGATTGAAAAAGCGATGCAAGTATCCTTTTGCCGAACGGCATATCGCCAAAATCAACAAAGAAAAAGAAAACGGCGGGCACAGCTATCAATAAAGCTGTTGTTATCAGAATAATTTTGCTTTGAAGTCTGTAGCGATGAAATCTGCGCTTGTTTGAATAGATATCTTCCCATGTCAGGAAGCCGATGCCGCCGATTATTATAAGCAGCATGACCGTTATGTTGATAACGGGGCTTGTAGCGTATGCCGTTAAAGACGGATAAAGAGAGTCTGCGCTACCCATTATATCAAAGCCTGCATTGCAGAATGCCGAAACAGAATGAAAGACAGCCATCCATATGCCTTTCAAACCA
>JAFQSY010000078.1 GCA_017409265.1 Clostridia bacterium | reverse complement strand
CTTCGTAAAGACCTACTATAACATCAACACCGCTTTCTTTGAGATTGAGTGCGTGTGCGTGACCCTGCGAGCCGTAGCCGATAATTGCAACTGTTTTGCCGCTTAACTTCTGAAGATCGCAATCCTGCTGATAAAATATTCTTGCCATAATAATTACCCCTTTTTAAAGATTTAAGTTTTGACGCAGTATTGAACTGCCTTTTTCTATTGATGCCGTTCCCGTTCGGCAGATTTCAAGGATGGTAAAATCCTTCATAAGAGAAATAAAATCGTCCATTTTTGTTCCGTTGCCGATAAGCCTCAAAACAATGGAATCACGGGAATAATCAATGGTTTCCGCTTTGAACGCCTCTGCCGCCGAATGGATTTCTTCCCTTGCGGCAGGGTCGTTTTTCAGTTTAATGAGCATCAGCTCACAGCTTAAGGAATTTTCGTTTGTCAGCTCTTTTATCGAGCACACGTCGGGCAGTTTGTAAAGCTGATTGACAAGCTGAACCTTGCCCTCTTCTTCGCCGTCAAAGCTGAATGTGATTCGTGAAAATTCAGCCGATTCGGTTTCGCTTGCGGTTATTGAGCTGATGTTGAACTGTCTTCTTCTGAACATACTCGTAAGGCGGTTAAGAACGCCGAATTGATTTCTCACAAGCACAGCTAAAGTATATCTGTTCATTTTACCGCCTCCAATTCTGTCATAATATCATCCATACTGCCGCCCGGCGGAAGCATAGGAAGAACAAATTCATCTTTATCAATCAAACAGTCAATAACAAAAGTTACGTTATATGAAAACGCTTTTTCAAGAGCATTCTCAAGCTCATCAAGGTTAGTTGCCGCCATACCGTCTGCACCGAAAGCTTTTGCGAGCCCAACAAAATCGTTTTTTCGGTTAAGAACGGTGTTTGAATAATGCTTGTCATAAAAAAGAGTCTGCCATTGGCGTACCATTCCGAGAACACCGTTGTTCATAATCAAAATAACAATCGGAACGTTATAAGTAACTGCGGTCGCAAGCTCCTGAAGAGTCATTCCGAAGCTGCCGTCACCCGTTATAAGAACGCTTCTCTCTTTTGTTCCGAATGCCGCACCGATTGCCGCACCCGTTCCGAAGCCCATCGTGCCCAGTCCTCCGCTTGAAACAAAACGCCGTGGAGTTTTGAAATTAAGGTTTTGTGCCGACCACATCTGATGCTGACCGACATCGGTGCAAACGGCGGTGTTCTCGCCGAGATATTTATTAAGAGTCAGAATTGCGTTTCTCGGTGTCAGACCCTCACGGTTATCGGTAAAGCGTTCTTCATCTTTCAGAAAATCCACTACTTTTGCTGACCATTCGGGCTTTTTATCTTTATTAAGCATCGGAATCAGTTTTTGTAACGTGAGTTTAACGTCACCTCTGAGACCACAGGCGGCATTGACTGTTTTACAAAGCTCCGAGCCGTCAACATCTATATGAATGATTTTTGCGCCCGTTGCGAACTTTTGACGATTTCCTGTAACTCTGTCGTTGAATCGAACGCCGAGAGATATTATGCAGTCTGCGTTGTGCATTGCCATTGACGATGCATAGTGACCGTGCATTCCCTGCATACCGAGAAATCTCGGGTTATCCGTCGGAATTGCGGAAAGTCCCATAAGAGAGCAACCGACGGGAGCATCGATTTTTTCGGCAAGAGCGAGCATTTCCTCTTGCGCATTTGCTGTTATAAGTCCGCCGCCGAAATAGATGAACGGGCGTTTAGATGAGTTTATAAGCTTTACCGCTTCTTCAATCCGCATATCCTTTGCGGCATGGCTTTTTTCTTTTTCTGCAGGCGGTTTAGGTTCATATTCGCACGCTGCAATCTGCACGTCCTTCGGAACGTCAATGAGAACAGGTCCCGGTCTGCCCGACTTCGCAAGCACAAACGCTTCACGGATTGTATCAGCCAGATTTTCAACCTCGCCGACAAAGTAATTATGTTTGGTAATCGGCAAGGTCACACCCGTTATGTCGATTTCCTGAAAGCTGTCCGAGCCTATCTGCGTTGTGGGAACATTGCCGCAGATTGCAACCATCGGAATTGAATCAAGATAAGCGGTTGCGATGCCCGTCACAAGATTTGTTGCACCCGGACCCGACGTTGAAATAACAACGCCGACCTTGCCCGTTGTGCGTGCATATCCGTCTGCGGCGTGTGCCGCTCCTTGCTCGTGGGCGGTGAGGATATGCGTTATTTCGTTCTGATATTTATAAAGCGAATCGTAAACATTCAGAATCTGACCGCCGGGATAACCGAAAACGGTTTCGCATCCTTGCTCAATCAGCGTTCTGACGATTATATCCGCACCTGATAATTTCACATTATCACTTCCTCTCAAGCTTGGAAATAATAAGTTTGCCCATTTCCGAGCAACCGACCTTTTTACAGCCGCCGCTCATAATATCGGCTGTTCTGAAGCCTTCATCAAGAACAGATGAAACTGCATTTTCGATTGTATCGGCTTCTTTTGGCATATCGAAGCTGTAGCGCAGCATCATTGCCGCTGAAAGAATTGTTCCGATTGGGTTTGCGATATCCATACCTGCAATGTCGGGAGCAGAGCCGTGAATCGGCTCATAAAGACCGCAAGCGGTTGCAGCGAGACTTGACGAGGGAATCATACCGATTGAACCCGTTATCATTGATGCTTCATCTGAAAGAATATCACCAAACATATTCTCCGTTACGATAACGTCAAACTGCGAAGGATTTTTGACAATCTGCATTGCACAGTTATCAACAAGCATATCCGAAAGCTCAACGTCGGGGTATTCTTCTGCAAGTCGGTGCATAACCGATTTCCAAAGGCGGCTTGAATCAAGAACATTGCTCTTTTCAACAGAGCAGAGCTTTTTGTCTCTCTTTCTTGCGGTTTCAAAGCCGATTCTGCCGATGCGTTCAATCTCGCTTTCGGTATAGCTTAAAACATCAACGGCTTTCTTTTCGCTGTTTTCTTCATCGGTTTTGTGTTCGCCGAAATAAATGCCGCCGATAAGCTCACGGACAATGATAAAATCAATGCCTTTATCAACAATTTCTTTTTTCAGCGGTGAGGCATCGGCAAGCTGTTTCCAGATTTTCGCAGGACGGTTGTTGGAATAAACGCCCATTCCTGCACGCAGACGAAGAAGTCCTTTTTCAGGCCTCATATCGCCTGGAACATTGTTCCATTTTTCGCCGCCGACTGCGCCGAGCAGAACGCTGTCACTCTCAACGCATTTTTTCAGCATTTCTTCGGGTAAGGGATTGCCCCATTTATCAATGGCGCATCCGCCCATATCAACATCTGTATAATTAAATGTATGTCCGTATAAATCGGCGATTTTATCAAGAACTTTAAGAGTCTGCTCAACGATTTCGGGGCCTATTCCGTCGCCTCTGATAACGGCTATGTTTTTAGTCATCATTTTCGCCTTCTTTCAGAGATTTAAGAAGTCCGCCGCACTTGATTATATTCTGAATAAACGGCGGAAAAGGCTGTGCCTTGTAGGTTTTACCGCTTGTGTGGTTTGTGATTAAACCCGTGTCAAAATCAACGCTGACCTCATCGTTTGCGTTTGTTTCTTCCGCCGCTTTCTCACATTCAAGAATGGGAAGTCCGATATTGATGGCATTGCGGTAAAAAATTCTTGCAAAGCTTTTGGCGATTACACAGCCCGTACCGCAGGTTTTGATAACAAGCGGTGCGTGTTCTCTTGATGAGCCGCAGCCGAAATTCCAGCCTGCTACCATAATGTCGCCTTTTTCAACATTTTTTACAAATCCGGTGTCTATATCCTCCATGCAATGGAGTGCAAGCTCCTGTGCGTTTGAGGTATTAAGATAACGTGCAGGAATGATAACATCGGTGTCAACGTTATCGGGATATTTGAAAACTTTACCTTTGGTATTCATAAATCAGACCTCCTTCGGATGGGTTATATAACCCGTCAGGGCACTCGCCGCCGCAGTTGCGGGGCTTGCAAGATATACTTCGCTTTCAACGTGACCCATTCTGCCCACGAAATTACGGTTTGTTGTTGCAATGCATCTTTCGCCTGCCGCAAGAATGCCCATATATCCGCCAAGGCACGGTCCGCAGGTCGGGGTTGAAACAACTGCTCCTGCATCAATAAATACGGTATAGTAACCCTTTTCAACGCATTCACGGAGAATCTGCATTGTGCCGGGGATAATGATACATCTCACTCCGTCGGCAACCTTTTTGCCGCCCAGGATTTTGTATGCGGTTTCCATATCTTCCATTCTGCCGTTTGTGCAGGAACCGATAACAACCTGGTCAATTTTAATATCCGAAAGCTCGCTTGCAGGGTGAGTGTTTTCGGGAAGATGAGGGCAGGCGACGGTGGGAACGATTTGAGCAAGGTCAATATCTATAACTTTTTCATATTCGGCATCTGAATCAGCTTCATAAACAACGGGATTTCTCTCGCATCTGCCGTTCATATATGCTTTTGTCACTTCGTCAACGGGGAAAATTCCGTTTTTTGCGCCCGCTTCAATTGCCATGTTGCAGATGCAAAGTCGGTCATCCATCGAAAGAGAAGCAACACCGTCACCCGTGAATTCCATGCTCTTATAAAGTGCGCCGTCAACACCTATCATTCCGATGATTGTGAGGATTACGTCTTTGCCGCTGCAGTTTGACGGAAGTTTGTTTTTAAGATTGAATTTAATTGCGGAGGGAACTTTGAACCAAGCCATACCCGTTGCCATTCCTGCCGCCATATCCGTTGAGCCGACACCCGTTGAAAAAGCTCCGAGTGCGCCGTAAGTACAAGTGTGGCTGTCTGCGCCGATAATACAGTCGCCTGCGGTAACAACTCCCTGCTCGGGGAGAAGAGCGTGCTCAATTCCCATTTTGCCGACGTCATAAAAATGGCTCACGCAATGGGAGCAGGCAAATTCACGGCATTGCTTTGACTGCTCGGCTGCCTTTATATCTTTATTGGGAACAAAATGGTCAAGAACAATTGCCACTCTGTCTTTATAAAAAACTTTGTCAAAGCCTGCTTTTCTGAACTCATTGACGGCAACGGGGGTTGTAATATCATTGCCGAGAACGATGTCAAGCTTCGCATTTATAAGCTGACCTGCCGTTACGCTTTCAAGACCTGCGTGGGCGGCAAGGATTTTTTGTGTCATCGTCATTCCCATTTTATTTTCCTCCTTTTGTCATATTATGAAATGCGTTGAGAAGTGCATTTGTGCTCGCCTTGATAATATCGGTATCCGTGCCTGCTCCCCAGAACATTTCGCCGTTTTCTCTTTCAAGACCGACGTAAGATGCCGCAACACTCTGTGAGCCCTGACCCTGCATACTGTGCTGGGTGAAAACCTGCAAAGTGTAGTTTTCGCCCGTGTAGGCTTTGAGCGCATTGTTGACGGCATTGAGTGAGCCGTTGCCCTCTGCCTGCATATCTGTTTCTTCGCCGTCTTTTAAGAAAGTGATTTCGATTTTGACCGTATCGTTTTCACGCATAAAATCAAAATATGAAATCGAAATGGGCGTTTCTTCGTAAAGATAATTTGCCTTGAAAATTTCAAAAACCTCGTCGGCTTTGAGCTCTCTGTGTTCGCTGTCGGAAATATGCTTGCAGAGGTAACTGAGTTCTTCACTCATCTTTTTCGGAAGAATATAGCCGTAATTCTGCTCGATAAGATAGCCGATTCCGCCTTTGCCACTCTGTGAATTGACTCTGATAACATCCGCATCATATGTGCGGCTGATGTCGTGGGGGTCAATCGGAATATACGGTACGCTCCATTCGTGAAGCTTTTTCTTGGTTCTGTATTTCATTCCCTTTGCGATTGCATCCTGATGACTGCCCGAAAAGGCGGCAAAAACAAGTGCACCTGCATAGGGTGAACGCTCGTAAACACGCATTCTTGTGCATCTTTCGTAGGTTTCGACAAGTTTGGGCATATCCGAAAAATCAAGCTTCGGATCAACGCCGTGAGAATACATATTCATCGCAAGAGTAACGATATCAACGTTGCCTGTTCTTTCACCATTGCCGAAAAGAGTGCCTTCAATTCTGTCTGCACCCGCAAGAATTGCAAGCTCTGCATCGGCAACGCCCGTTCCTCTGTCGTTATGAGGATGAAGTGAAATCGTAACGTTTTCACGGTATCTGAGATTTTCGTGCATATACTCAACCTGGCTTGCGTAAACGTGAGGACTGCTCATTTCAACGGTTACAGGGAGATTGATAATAACGTTGTTTGTTTCGCTCGGTTCAAGCACATCAAGAACGGCATTGCAGACCTCAAGCGCATATTCGGGTTCGGTTCCCGTGAAGCTTTCGGGCGAATATTCAAATCTGAAATTGCCTTCATATTCGCTTGCAAGCTTTTTGACAAGTTTTGCACCGTCAACGGCGATTTTCTTGATTTCTTCCTTCGATTTACCGAAAACCTGTTCACGCTGGGCAACGCTGACGGAATTATAAAAATGAATTATCGCACTCGGCGCACCCTTGCAGGCATCAAAAGTCTTTCTGATAATATGCTCTCTGCATTGGGTAAGCACCTGCACGGTTACGTCGTCGGGAATCATATTGTTATCAATGAGAGTGCGCAGGAATTCATATTCCGTTTCAGAAGCGGCAGGAAATCCGACCTCAATTTCCTTGAATCCGACCTCTAAAAGCAGTTTGTAAAATTCAAGCTTTTCCTCAAGACTCATCGGAATAACAAGGCTTTGGTTTCCGTCACGCATATCAACGCTGCACCACTGCGGAGCTTTTTCGATATGGTCTTTATTGACCCATTTGTTATATTTCTTTTCAACGGGATAATATCCCACTCGGTATTTGGTTGAATCCATCATTTCGATACCTCCGCAACGGTATCAATTTCAACAAGTACGTTTTTCGGAAGCTCTTTAACTGCAACGCAGGAGCGTGCGGGCTTGCCCGTGAAATATCTGCCGTAAACCTCGTTGAATGCGGCGAAATCACTCATATCTTTAAGAAAACAAACCGTTTTGACAACGTTTTCAAGACTGCTGCCTGCCGCTTCAAGAACAGCTTTTATATTTTTGCAAACCTGCTCAGTCTGCTCCGTTATTGTCTGTGCTTCAACCGAACCGCTTTCGGGGTTAATGGCTATTTGACCCGATGTGAAAACAAGTCCGTTTGTAACAATCGCCTGCGAATAGGGGCCGATTGCGTCGGGTGCATTTTTTGTATATACAACATTCATAATAATTCTCCTTATTCTACTATTTTGAAACCTTCTGCTTTAAGTGCTTCTTTGATTTCAAGAACGTGGTCATAATTACGGGTTTCCATTGTGATTCTCAGATAACAGCCGTTAACGCTTTCCGTGCTGCCTGCACGCTCGTGATGAACGCCCGTAACGTTGCCGCCGCAGTCTGCAATAATTCTTGAAACATCCTTTAGCTGACCCGGTTTATCAATCAGTTCAATGAGCATACTTGAAGTTCTGCCCGATTTGATAAGACCTCGTTTGATAACTCTTGAAAGGCTTGTAACATCGATGTTTCCGCCCGAAACAAGGCTTACGACCTTCTTTCCCTGAATGGGAAATTTGTTGAACATTGCCGCCGCAACGGAAACAGCTCCCGCACCTTCGGCAATCATTTTCTGTTTTTCGATAAGCTCAAGAATTGCACCCGCAGTTTCGTCCTCTGTCACGAGTGCGATATCATCAACATATTTGTTAATCAGTTCAAAGGTGTGCTCACCCGGCTGTTTGACGGCAATACCGTCTGCAATGGTGGAAACAGAATCAAGGCATTCAATATTTCCGCTTTTCAGCGAATTGAACATGCTCGGAGCGCCTGCCGCCTGAACGCCGTAAACCTTGATTGAGGGTCGAATTGATTTGAGCGCATAAGCAACACCCGAAACAAGACCGCCGCCGCCAATCGGAACGATAACCGCATCAACGTCATCAAGGTCGCTTGCAATTTCAAGACCGATTGTACCCTGACCTGCAATCACCGCTTCATCGTCAAACGGATGAACGAAGGTGTAACCCATTTCATCTTTCAGCTGAAGCGCCTTTGCATAAGCGTCGTCATAGCAACCGTTGACAAGGCAAACGTCTGCACCGTAGCTCTTTGTTGCTTCAACCTTTGAAATCGGCGCACTGTCGGGCAGACAGATCAGCGATTTAATTCCGTGCTTTGACGCCGCAAGAGCAACACCCTGAGCGTGATTTCCTGCCGAGCAGGCTATAACTCCTCTTGCTTTTTCCTCATCGGAAAGTGTAGCGATTTTATAGCCTGAGCCACGCAGCTTGAAAGAGCCTGTTTTCTGTAGGTTTTCGGGTTTCAGATATAGTCGGCAATCCGCCGCAATTCCGTTTGAGGGAACAACCTTTGTTGCTCTTATAATGTCCTTGAGCACCACCTGTGCTTCAAATATCTTGTCAAGCGTCAACATTTCACTACACTCCAATTGTGATAAAATAAAAACAAAAAATCCCGTCTCTTAACTAAAAATAGTAAAGAGACAGGATTTCTAATACAAAATAATTAAAAATCTTGCGGTACCACTCTTCTTGCCGCCCAAAAAGGCGACCACTCACTGCGACCAACATCGCGCCCTGCTGTAACGGTCAGGCTCCGTCCTCCCTATGTATCAAAAGATTGGTTCGGGTAGGCTGCTCAGAGGAGAGCTCGCAAACAAGACCTTCCGTTGACTCGCACCATCCGTCAACTCTCTGAAGCAGGTACAAACCGCTTATTCCTCGTCATAGCTTTTATGGTAGTTACACTACAAATCCACGACTAACATCGCTCCCCGCTGTAACGGTCGGGCTCCGTCTGCCTTACTCAAACGTTTTCAGGCTCGCCGCTCTGAGGTGATTTAGCCTTGATAAATCCGTCCGCCGATTCACACCAACCATCGGCTCTCTGATGCGGGATTGATCTGCCGCTCCTCGTCATTGCGTTTATGAGTTATTGAATTGTTGTCATTATAGCACCGT
>JAFQSY010000077.1 GCA_017409265.1 Clostridia bacterium | reverse complement strand
TGTACGGAATGCGGAGCAAAGAAGCCCGAAGAAGGCTGGACCTGTTCCTGCGGAGCGGTAAACAAAGGTAAATTCTGCCCCAATTGCGGACAGAAAAAGCCCGAGGGTGCACCGCTTTATCAGTGTGACAAGTGCGGCTGGAAGCCTGAAGACCCTCACAATCCGCCGAAGTTCTGCCCCGAATGCGGTGACGTTTTCGATTCAAGCGATATTCAATAAATTATTATAAAGGAGATTTTAATTATGGGACTTTTTGACAAAAAATATTGTGACATCTGCGGCGATAAAATCGGACTTTTGGGCAACAGAAAACTTGAAGACGGTAATATGTGCAAGGAATGTGCAAGAAAGCTGTCACCGTTTTTCAGCGAAAGAAGAAGCTCAACCGTTAATGAAATCAAACAGCAGCTTGCTTACAGAGAGCAGAACAAGCAGACACTTGTAGGTTTTTCGCCTATGTTCACCTTCGGCGAGGATGATAAAATCTACATCGACCCGATGAAGCAGAGCTTTGTTGTTTCAAGCCGTAATCCCGGCAGCTGGAGTGACGAAAACCCCGATGTTATCCCCATTTCAACCGTTACGGGCTGTAACCTCAGAGTTGACGAAGACCGTGAAGAGCTTTACACCGAGGGCAAGGACGGTCAGAGGGTCAGCTATAATCCTCCGAGATACAAATTTACTTATGATTTTTATATCGACATTAATGTAAATAACCCCTATTTTGACGAGATTACCGCAAAACTCAACGACAGAGATGTTGAAGGTATGGGCACAATGGAATATAACCGCTATCAGCAGATGGCACAGCAGGTTATCAACAACCTTTCACAGAACGGCAATGCGGGTATGCCGATGAATAACGGCTATAATCAGCCTATGAATCAGGGTTATGCACCTGCAGGCGCATACGGTCAGCCCAATCCTTATGCACAGCAGAATTCTTACGGTCAGCCTCAGGCAAATCCCTATGTTCAGCAGAACGCTTACGCTCAGCAGCAACCTAATCCCTATGCTCAGCAGAATCAGTATAATCAGCAGATGAATAATGGTTACAATCAGCCTCCCGTTCAGCAGCCTGTATCACAGAATTGGGTTTGTCCGTCCTGCCAGGCAAGCAATGACGGCGGCAGATTCTGTGCGTTCTGCGGTACACCCAGACAGTAATGAAAAAGATGAAAGCTGTTATAATTATTATTTCTGTTCTTGCGATAGTTTCCGCCGTTGCGGCAGGTGTATGGTATTACAAGCATAAGTTTTATGTGCCCGATAAAAACGGTATGGTTTATTCTCTGACGGATACTATAAATTCTTGCCGCTATGAATCAGGCGGCAGTATGAACGGTGAATTAACCGAAGCACGGATTTTTATCAAAGATAACGATAAAGTGTGGCTTGAATATCATTACCGTTATCCCATCGGCACTGATAAAGAGGATATAAACCTTGAATATCAGATTGATTCCAAAGCTATTGATGATATCCGTGATGTCTGCAAAAAATACGGTGTTCTCGGTTGGGGTAATCTGAAACGAAGTGATATTGTGGTTCTTGACGACGCAACAGATGAAATTGCATTGACTTTTTCAGAAAAAGAATACTACAGCTTCAACACAGGTCTTGAATTACCCGACGGTGGAGAAAAAATCTTTGATGAAATTCTGCAAACAATCAATAAATATATGCAAGGAGATGATTAACCTTGTCAGCAATTCTTGAGCAAAAATGTCCGTGCTGCGGTGGCGCCGTTGAATTTGACAGCGGTGTTCAGAAACTGAAATGTCCCTACTGTGACACCGAATTTGATATTACCGCTATGCCCGAGGATACGGCAAATCAGGTTGAGCAAATCAACTGGAATTCACAGGGGGCACAGTGGGGCGCAGGCGAAACAGACGGCATGAGCGTTTATTCCTGCAATTCCTGCGGCGGTGAAATTGTTGCCGACACAACAACAGGTGCAACAACCTGTCCCTATTGCGGAAATCAGGTTGTTATGAAGGGACAGTTTTCGGGCGCATTGAAGCCCGACCTTGTTATTCCTTTCAAGCTTGATAAAAAAGCTGCAAAGGAAGCACTAAAAAAACATATTTCAACCAAAAAATTCGTGCCTAAATCATTCCTTACAGATAACCGCCTTGAAGAAATCAAAGGCGTTTACGTTCCGCATTGGCTTTTCACCTGTGATGCAATCGGCAACGCAAACTATAAAGCAAAAAAGGTAAAGACATGGTCGGACGAAAATTACGAATACACCGAAACCTCGTATTTTGACATTTACAGAAGCGGCAACATAGGCTTTGACAACATTCCCGTTGACGGCTCAACCAAAATGCCCGACGACCTTATGGAATCCGTTGAGCCCTTTGATTTGTCGCAGGCTGTTGATTTCAATACCGCATATCTCGCAGGCTATCTTGCGGATAAATACGATGTTACAGCCGAAGAAAGTATGCCCAGAGCCAATGAAAGAATCAGGCAGAGCATAATTGATTCGTTCAAAGAAACCGTAAAAGGCTATGACGAGGTTGAAAATCAGAGCGCAAATATGAATGTTGCCAACGGCATTTATAAATACGCACTCTATCCCGTGTGGCTTCTCAACACAAAGTGGAACGGTGAGAATTTCACCTTTGCAATGAACGGGCAGACGGGTAAATTCGTCGGCAATATTCCGACCGATAAAAAAGCCGTCACCAAGGCTTCGCTTTTGCTCGGTGCAGGTATAGGTGCAGTGATCTACGGTCTTTTATGGCTGATAGAGCTACTTTAAGGAGGTGCGGAAAATATGGCTAAAAAATTTCTTGCAATAATTATTGCAGCTCTGATTTGTGTTTCGTTCGTATTCTCTGCATCTGCTTACACTCAGCAGTATGTAATAGATTACGCTGATAAGCTCTCTTCAAGTGAAATTGAAGAACTTGATTTATTTGCCGAAAAGCTCGAGTCGGCTTACGGCGTTACCGTGCTTTTTTGCATAACCGAAGGTACAGGCGATGTAACTGCCGATGAATTTTCTTCTGAAACCTATGGCGATTACACCGATAACGAAAACGGTATAATAATCGTTCACGATGATTGGAACAAATCATATTCCGTATTCACTTCGGGCAACGCAGATGAAGCTTTCAGCGATGCCGCCGTTGACAGTATGAAGGATGCCTATGATCTGAACGAAAGCTATTACGGAGGAATTTACGCCTGCTATGAGCTTGCAGAGGAATATCTTGAAAACGGTTATTCGGGCGGGTATATTTATGACGAAGAGCCTTTGAATAACGATACTGATACAATAGGCGCAAGCGAAGAAAAAGACGGCGTTTCAATTATATGGCTGCCCGTTTCGCTTCTGATAGGTCTGCTTGTCGGTTTTCTTATCATTAACGGCATAGCCTCAAAAAACAAGTCGGTTAAAATGCAGGAAAATGCAACAGTTTATACCCGACCCGGCAGTATGGTTATAACAGGAAGTGCGGACAATTTCCTTTATAACAACGTCGAACGCAGAGAAAAGCCGAAGCAAACTGAAAACAAGAACAATTAGGTTTGGAGAAAAAGATATGGATTTTATCGGCAAGTGGAAATTTCACTCAATAGGAGTATTCAACGATAATGACGAGCTTGTTTATCTGACAGCAGAAGAGTATCTTGCTTCACCTGTGCTTTACATAGACGAAACGGATGAAGATGCCGTTGCCGAAGAAATGAAGGAGCGCAAAAAGATTATCGGTATGCAGATTAAAATATGCGATGACGGCAAAATGTATATGCTCATGCCGCTGCCCGAAGGCGTGCCGCAGGCTGAGGTTGACAAAGCGGTTGCGGCGGGATATTTCACTCTTGTTGACGGTATGATTGCCGACTCACCAATGCAGTGGGAATTGCGTGACGGCGAGCTTTGGTACGATACAGGAATTAATGGTGATTTTTTTGACGAAAAAGCAGAATCATGGGTAAAGGCGCTTGACGAAAGCGGATACTTTACCTTTATGAATTACAGATTTATCAAAGAATAGGAGGTATTACCAATGGGATTTTTTGATTCTCTCAAAAGGCAGGCAGAATCCGCACTCAAAAGAGAGGTTTCGCAGGGCATTAACAAAGCGGTGAACAATGCAGTGCAGTCAGTAGGCAAGGGCAGAAACCACACCGAAACCTTTACCTTTGCTTCACTTCCGGCAAATGTTACCGAGCTTCAGGCATTACCCGAAGCAAGCCTTGATTCCGCCTTCAAAACAACGGCGCTTACCCTTGCGGCTTTATGCAATTATGAGCACAATCCCGATGCAACAATTGAAATGCTCAACTTCTTAAAAGGTCCTGCAGAGGTCAGCGGCTTTGAAAAGCAGTTTATCAAAGAGCATCTCGGCTCTAAGGGATACAAAGCACGCTCATATTTCGAGGGCGCAACTCCGCAGAACAGCTATAAGCCTGATGTGCCATATAAAATTACCGTTATCGAAAACCCTTATTCCTTCGATAATGCTGATTGGGCAACGCTCTATGTCAAAAGCGGCGGTGCGGATAATCCCAGACCGATAAAACTTCGCAGAAAGCCCTCAACAGGTCAGTGGTTTCTTGTTGAAATTCAATGCCTTTCGGATATCCGTGTGCCCGTAGAAGAAGACCCTTGGGCATAAATAAAATAAAGGAGATTTTACACTATGAAAAAATTACTTGCAGTTCTTCTCGCACTTGCAATGTTGTTTTCCTTTGCCGCCTGCGGTGAAGATACTCCCGAAAAGCCCGACACCACAAAACAGCCGTCAGTCAATTCCGATGCAGCAATTGAAGCCTCGCTCTTTACCGTTGATTTCGGTGGCGACTGGATAAACATTGAGGATGACTTCAAGAATGAAGAAGGATACTCCAAAGCTGTTCTTCAGATTCTTGACCCCGAGGACAATGAATATTACTTAGTTGAGGCAACAATCAGCGTTGAGATTGACGAGCCCTACGATTTCCGTGAAGACCTTGTATATTACGGCTTTAATCAGTATGAATACAAGGAAAATAATGCTTATGAAACCGTAAAAGTCGGCAGTGTTGACCTTCTTAAGTATGATGACGGTGATGACACACTCGTTTATTTCAACCGTGTTGAAAACGCAAACGCGTCGGTTTATGTCAAGTTTGATACAACCGACATCAACGACAGCCGTATTCAGACTCTTCTTGACGGTATAACCTTCAAGCTTGAGGATATAGGAAACGAAGACGGTCCTTGGGAGTGGGAAGGCGAAAGATTCTCAGCAGATGCCGCAAGCGTAAATGCCGGCTCGTTTACCGTTACATCAACATTCGTTCCCTTTGAAGCACCCGTTACAACATTTGAAACCTTTGACCATTCAGTTGCCGCAATCGGCGACAGAGTATATGTTCTTGTTGACGGCGAACTCAGCGAATGCCACTATGACGGTACAACTCTTGCCTTTGTTAATAAAATTGAGCTTCCCGAAGACGATTACGACAGAATTGAGGCAACCACAGACGGCACGCTCTGGGTAAGCGGCTCGATGAACGACATTCTCTGCATCAAGGACGGTAATGTGGTTGCAACTTATGAGGATATTGATTCTCTTGCTATTCATCCGTCAGGTGCTTGGGGCGTTAATTATTTTACATCAAATGAATGTGAGATTGTAACATTCAGCGGAAACACATACACCTCAACTCCCGTAATCTTCAAAGAAGCAGATACAATAATGCATCTCTGCGTTGATGAAAACAATATTTATGTCTGTGCAAATGCCGCAGATGACAGCGGTCACAAGGTATTCATTTACAACAAAGACGGTGTTCTTCAGAAAACTCTCTGTGACGCTGAAGGCGAAGGACTCGGCAGCGTTACTTTTGTAACTCAGACTGCAAACGGCTACATTGCTTTTGACGGCAATATGAGAGATGTTCTTCTCTGGGATAACAACGGTACATTCATTTCCGAAATCTCTGACAGCGACCTGTTCAGCACAAATTATCCGTGGTTCTGCGATTCTGCAGTTCTTGACGACGGAAGCATTATTACAATTATGACAGATGAACGTGAAGACCGTTCGGCAACAGAGGTTGTTGCGTTCATCGTCAAAGGATTCTGATGTTAATGGATAAGCTGAAAAGAATTATCGGCATATTACTGGTTTTGTGTTTCGTGGTTGCTTTTACCTCTTGCGGTGAAGATTCTCCGCAGGAGGTTACTACAAACGAAACAACACAGACTGCCGGAAATGAAACAAGCGAAGAAATAACCGTTCTTTCACTCAATAAAGAATATATCTCTTATTATGATTGGTATGAAGATTATCCGATCATGCTTGTAAGAAGCGAATATACGGATGTTACCCTTGATAAATCAATTGAGAAAAAATATCCGCTTCTTGCCAAAGCTCTCACGGAAACTTCCGTTATGAGAAAAAGAACAATGGAAGAAGAAAAGGATAATTTCATCGTTACTGCTACCGAAGAATTTATGAATGACAGTGAAGCCTTTTCAACCTATGTTTCAACTCTTGATGTTCAGGTCAGGCGTGCTGACAGCGTTGCAGTCAGTATTCTTGAAGATTACGGCACGGAGAGTTCACGCTCCTTCAGCGGTCTTAATTACGACACAGAAAGCGGAAATCTGCTTGCTCTTTCCGATGCTGTAACGGATGTTTCAAAAATTCCCGAGATTGTTGAAAAAGTGATTATGAGCCGTATAGGTGAAGAAGAGCCTTTCGGCGAAACTTCCATTCCCGATTATTTCAAAAACACTCCGGAAGAAGATATCACGTGGGTGCTTGAATATAACGGCATAACCTTTTATTTCGAGCCCGGTGCTGTTGCTCCCACGAATTTCGGCATTCAGATTGCAACGGTGACCTTTGCGGAATATCCCGATTTATTCAATAAAAAATATACCGCCGTGCCTGATGCCTATGTTGTAAGCCTGCCCTTATCGTCACCGTTCTTTACCGACATCACGGGTGACAAGCGTGCAGATGAGCTTTCCGTTTCGGGTAACTACGACCCTGACGGCAGATTTTATTACACGCTCGGAATAAATTCGGAAAGTTCAAGCTATGAGGTAGATTGGTTTGCTTATGGTCTGAATCCGTATTATGTCAAAACTGCAGACGGTGACAGCTTCCTCTATGTTTTCAGCGAGGAAAGCGAAGAGGAAGACCGACAAATGGTGCTGATTGTACTCAGCCTTAAAGACGGTGATATCAAGCAGGTCAGCGAAATGGATATGGGACTGCTTTACAGAGGTAATAATGTTTTTGCCTTGCCGACAGACCCCGATAATCTTCTGCTTTGTGACTCTAACGACAATTATTCCGATACGTACTTTTATGTTAATAGAAACGGTATACCAACAGCCAATGAACAAAATCTGACCCGCTGAAAAAGGTGTCATCGGTCTTAGCGAGTAATGGATTTGTACGTTCAAATCCGCAATTAAGGGGTTTTCACCCCTGACACCCCACAGAAAAACATAGTATAAAAAGACAAAATCAGGTGCAGCAGGAGTTAAATCCCGTTGCACCTGATTTTAATTTCAAGATGTATTTATGCCATGAAAATCAGCTCTCGATTAGGCAGCTCCTTTGCTTTAGAAATTCAGTCTTATATTATTGCTAATTAATGATTAAACATAAATGAAAAAAAGAGCAACAGTCGCTCTGAACTGATGCAAATTGTGTGGACAGTACATCAATCGGGAGGCTTGATATTTTATAAGATAGTTTAATCTTCAAGGAAGAATCTGTTGAGTTCAAGCAGTTTGTCTTTGCAAAGTGTCCAGCAGGGGTCTTCGGGTCCGTAGCAGGTGCGTATTACCGTTCCACGTAAGCAAATTGTCTTTGAAAGCAGGCTCGGTGTCGCTCACATAAACACCCGTTGAGAAAGTCTTATTTGCTGTTTTGATATTCCCGTATCCGTGGTCAATACCGAGAATAAGAGAGTCATTTGAATTCTTCATTGAATTCTCCTTTCTTTTATGGTAATGATTTTGCCCTCCAACCTTATACGGCATAAAGAAGCCAAAATGTTCCTAAGGTTGGAGAAAAATTTTATAATAAATCCAAGTAAGCGGAACAAAAAGAAAAAGCCCCGCACGAAGCGGGGCAGGTAAATAGTGGTCCTATCATATACGGGTGGGCAAATATATCTGTCCATTTGGATATGAACGGCACAAAAATCAATGTGGAATTTTTCTTTTTACTGTGGTATGATTAGAGCGACAAATAAGAATTTACAAGTGGGTGTAAAAATGAAGTATATAGAATATGGAAAGCATTGTCTTGATACAATTATTCTTCTACACGGCGGTGGGTTGTCGTGGTGGAATTATGAGGATGTAGCAAATGCGCTTCAAAATGATTATCATATCATTTTACCTATACTGAACGGTCACGCCGAAAGCGACAAAGCTTTTACAACAATAGAGAATAATGCCAAGGAGATTATTGAATATATCGATGCGCACTGTGGCGGTTCGGTTTTGATGATTGGCGGTTTATCTTTGGGTGGGCAGATTCTGTTAGAAATCTTATCCCAACGGAAAGATATCTGCCAATATGCCGTCGTTGAAAGTACTCTTGTTAGACCATCAAAACTAACGTATTATATGATAAAACCGGCATTTGGCAGCTGTTATGGCTTGATTAAACATAAATGGTTTTCTGCGCTTCAATTCAAATCGTTAAAAATAAAAGCGAATTTGTTTGAGCATTATTTTAGGGATACTTGTGCGATTTCAAAAAAAGATATGATTGCGTTTTTGCAAGCCAACTCATTGTATTCCCTAAAAGAATCAATAAAGGAATGTACCGCAAAAGTACATATATATATCGGTGAAAAGGAAAATAGTTCTATAAGAAAATCAGCCGTGGATATTCACAACGCCTTGCCAAAAAGTACACTACAAGTTTTGCCAAAATTGTATCACGGCGAATTTTCCATAAACCACGGCAACGATTATGCTCAAAAAATAAGAGAGATCATCAGTATTTGACAAATTCCAATAGGTCGAACAGTTAGGAAAATAAGAATTTGTAAGTGTGAATATAAAGGCAAAATATTGTCTGAATAAAAAATATAATTGATTATGAATAGCAAGAAATATTAAAACAAGAATTTTTGGTTTTGCTATAATCCTTCTATGAAAGGAGGGAATAAATAGTGAACGGTAATATTGCTAATATCGAAAAAGTTATTGA
>JAFQSY010000076.1 GCA_017409265.1 Clostridia bacterium | reverse complement strand
ACTTAAAAAAGCTCTTGCAACAGTTCCGTCAGACCTTTCAATCTATACAGAAGAAAGCGTTTTCACACTTCAAAAAGTGATAGACAGTATTGATTATTCACTTGACATCACCCAGCAAGAAAAAGTTGATGAATATGTTGAAGCGATAAGAAACGCGGTTGATTCTCTTGAAGTTAAGCCTGCGGATTATTCTGTTCTTAATGCTGTTATTACAACCGTTCCTACAAACCTATCAATCTACACAGATGAAACTGTTGTAGCGTTGAATGATGTTATAAACAGTATTGATAAAAGCTTGGATATTACTAAGCAAGAGAAGATTGGCGAATACGTGATTGCAATAACAAATGCAATTGCCGCTTTAGAGCTTAAATCCGCCGATTATGCCGAACTTGAAGAAGTACTGAAAACTGTTCCTAACGATTTATCAATTTACACAGACACTAGCTCAGCAGACCTGAAAACAATCCTTGCCGAAATTAACAAAAATCTTGATATCACTAATCAAGAACAGGTGGATAAATGGGCAGAAGCAATACCTGCAGCTGTAGAAAAACTTGTGTTAAAGCCTGCGGATTACACTGAACTTAAAAAAGCTCTTGCAACAGTTCCGTCAGACCTTTCAATCTATACAGAAGAAAGCGTTTTCGCACTTCAAAAAGTGATAGACAGTATTGATTATTCACTTGACATCACCCAGCAAGAAAAAGTTGATGAATATGTCAAACAAATCGACAATGCTGTTAATAATCTCAAAAAAGAATGTTGGTTTATCCGTTTCATTAAGGCTATAATATCATTTTTTAATCGAATATTAATGAATATAAAGTTTTTATTTAGCTGAACATTTTCAAAATCACCGAGCAAGGATAAATTCATCTTTGCTCGGTGCGGAGGGGGCTTTAAATGAAATTAATAAAAGTATTATTGTTAGATTCAGTAGGTGTCAAAAAGGGTACAATTTCCAAAAAATGAAAGCCATCCACTCGGATGGCTTTTTTGTTTATTACTTTTCAAACATTCAGCAACCATTGGTATGTTAAGTTAATAGGCTTTTTATGTTTTATTTCTATATTTTAATGCACGCGCACGAAAACAGTTGTTTTTTGTTTGTGTTATGTGATACAATCAATATATATTTTTAATCCATATGTTTTGGAGGCTGTATTATGGCTGTAGGAAAGCATAAAAACAGAAAAAAGTCTTTTTTAATAATTCTTATAATACTAATTTCAATCGCAGTTTTAATTACGGGACTCAATGCATTATCTGTTCGTAATTTGTTGAAATTCGGAAGTTCTTACAATCAGGTTGTGATTAATAATCAACTCATTCCCGAGATGGATGAAAACGGTAACTGGTATTTTACAACTGACGGTGATTTTAAAGTAATGCAGCTTACCGATATTCATATCGGTGGCGGTTTTATGACAAAGACAGTAGATGAAAAAGCCCTTAATGCAATTGCGGCTATGGTGACTAAAGAGAAACCTGACCTTGTTATTGCAACGGGCGATATAGCTTTCCCCGTGCCGTACAGAGCAGGCACTTTTAACAATTACAGCGGTGCAAAGGCTTTTGCAAATCTTATGGAAAGTCTCGGTGTTTATTGGGATGTCACCTTTGGCAATCACGATGCTGAGGCATATTCTTATTTTGACAGAGAGGCTCTTGCTGAATTTTATGAAAGAGAAGAGTATAAATATTGTCTTTTTCAGGCAGGTCCTGAAGAAGTTGACGGCTACGGCAATCACACAATCGAGGTCAAAAACTCGGACGGAATTATTACTCAGGCGATAATTCTGATTGATTCTCAGGCCTACGTTAACGACTCAATTATCGAAAGCATCAAGGGTACATATGATAATATTCATCCCAATCAGGTTGAGTGGTATGAATCTGAAATTATCAGAATGAATGAAGAAAACAGCAAAGCAATAAAAGCAATTCAGGGTGATGTAAACGGCGGACTGTTTGAAAAATACGGTACAGTAAAATCACTTGCATTTTTCCATATACCTTTGGTTGAAATGGATGATGCGTGGAATGAATTCCGCGAAAACGGATATAAAGATACCGATGATTTCAGATATATTGAAGGTATAATCGGAGAGCAGGGCAGGCAGGTATGCTGCGGTTACGGCGAGGATGACCTCTTTGAAAAAATGCTTGAGCTTGGCTCCACAAAGGCTATGTTCAACGGTCACGACCATGTTAACAACACAACGTTTGAATATAAGGGAATTCAGTTCAGCTACGGATACAGTGTAGACTATTTTGCATATTCGGGCATTGATGAGCTCGGCTCTCAGAGAGGCTGCACAATGATTACTTGTAAGCCTGACACATCTTTCACTATTGATAAGTACAATTTCTATTCTGACAGATATGATATGTACGGTTTTGAACGCGAAGAGGTAGCAATGCAGTTTGAGGATGTAACGTATCAGGTGTTGCCTGAATAAATCTTTTGGAAAAGGAAAAGAGAACTTATGGTAAAAGAAAAATTAAGCAAAAAGAACTGGTTTATAATTACCCTGTTCTGTTTTATGGGCGGTATTGCATGGAATACAGAGAATATGTATTTCAACACCTTCATAACCAACGAAATATATGCCGATGTATCACAAGCGGCTATCAGAGGCTCAATGGAAGCCACAACTGCTGTAGCCCGAATGGTTGCTCTCTCTGCCGTTGCGGCGGTGCTTACAACTTTTATAATGGGTGCGTTGAGTGATAAACTGAAAAACCGCAAGATGTTTATTTCTGTCGGTTATATTCTTTGGGGTATTGTTACGGCAATGTTCGGCTTTATTACAAAAGAAAACGTGGCAAATCTCCTCAATCTCAATGACGAAACCAAGATTCTTGCCTGCACAGTGTGGTTTGTTATCCTTATGGATATTGTGATGACGTTTATGGGCTCAACCAGTAATGATGCGGCTTTTCAGGCATGGGTAACGGACGTTACGGTTCCGAGACAAAGACCGCTTGTTGAAACGGTGTTGTCCGTTGTTGGTACAATATCTTCATTTGCGGTAACGGGTGTAGGCAGCTTTGCTCAGGCAGGCACAGTGAGCTATAAGCTTTTCTTTGGAGGCTTGGGTCTTATTGTTACCTTGTGCGGCGTAGTGGGCTTGTTTCTTATTAAAGATCCTCCCCGTACCGTGCAAACGCAAAGCTCTTCCAATTATTGGGCTGATCTTTTCTACGGATTCAGACCTTCCGTCATCAAAGAAAACTCAAGGCTTTATCTTTCACTTGCATCTTTCTGCTTTGCGATAATCGCTTTCCAGGTTTTCTACCCTTACCTTCTTACATATGTTCAGTATGTAGTTCTTCCCGATAACGGTGGAGTGGAGAATATTTTGAGACCCGGAGTCATAGTGACAGCTGTAGTGGTTTTAATCGTTACACTTACCTGCATTGTAACGCTTCTTAAGCTTTCAACGGAGAAAAAAGGTTTTTGCCTTGTAACGGGCGTTATTGTGTTGTCGTTGGGATTTTTCCTGCTTTCAACAAGCACAAATATTTACGTTATTCTTATAAGCATAGTGCCCGTTGTTCTCGGCAATGCTCTTGTTAATATTCTGTTCGGTGCTGCCGTTAAAGATTTTATTCCCGAAGGAAAGGCGGGTCTTTTTCAGGGAATCAGAATGATTTTTGTTGTGCTTCTTCCTATGGTTATAGGTCCGGTTATAGGTGATATGGCTTGTCAGCACGCCGCGCAGACTATTTTAAATGAAGTAAATGCAGAGGTAATTGTTCCTGCAAAAAATATGTTCCTTTGGGCAGGAATAGTAGGCGTATTGGCGCTGATTCCCTTGTATTTCCTTGTGAAAAAAGGCTTTGAAATAAAAGATAATAAGAATGATGCTGAGGTAAATGCATGAGTAAATGGAATTTTTATACTTCAAAAGAGATAAAACCTGAGGGTTGGCTTCGCCGTCAGCTTGAAATTCAGGCGGAGGGATTAAGCGGAAATCTTCACAAGATATGGCCCGATATCCGTGACAGTGCATGGATTGGCGGAAACCGTGAGGGCTGGGAAAGAGTTCCCTATTGGCTTGACGGTTTTATACCCCTTGCTTATCTTCTGGAAAATGAAGAGCTTATTGCAACTGTAAAGAAATACATAGAAGCCATTATTGCTGCTCAGGAAGCAGACGGCTGGATTTGTCCGTGCCCAAAAGATAAAAGAGCAGAATACGATACCTGGGCTGTGCAGCTTATCTGCAAAACCCTCAAGGTTTATTACGATTGCTCCGGCGATGAAAGAATCCCCGAGGTCATTTACAGAGTTCTTAAAAACTATTATGAGCTTCTCAAAAAGGGAGAAATCAAGCTGTTCAAATGGGGTGAGGCCAGATGGTTTGAAACTTTTATTTCACTCAATTTCTTATACGAAAAGTATGAGGAAGACTGGATGAAAGACCTTGCAAAAATCATTAAAGAACAGGGCTTTGATTATAACACGGCAGTTGATTTATGGAAAAAGCCGAGCCATGTGTGGTTGATAAAAACGCATATAGTAAACATAGCTATGATGCTTAAAAGCGAGGCTGTTTCCCATGAATTGTTGGGCGAGGAATATACCGATAACGCAGAAAAACTCCGCAAAATCCTTGATAAATATAACGGTACTGCGTTTGAAGGCTTTACGGGTGACGAGGTGCTTTCCGGTCTTGATCCTACAAGAGGCACGGAGCTTTGCGCTGTTGTTGAGCAGATGTATTCTTATGAGGAGCTTTTTGCACATACGGGTGATAGCAAATGGGCAGAGCGTCTTGAAATGCTTGGATTCAATGCTCTTCCTGCCACGCTCAGTGAGGATATGTGGACTCATCAGTACGTTCAGCAGGTAAATCAGATCGCTTGCCGGAAAACAATGATAATGGCTCCGTTCAGCACAAACGGACCTTATGCGCATACGTTCGGCCTTGAACCGAACTTCGGATGTTGTACCGCAAACTTCAGCCAGGGCTGGCCTAAATTTGCTCTTTCGGCATTCATGCATAAAGGGGATAAAATTATAAATTCCGTTATGTTGCCATCTGTGCTCAATGATAAGGACGTTACAATCAGGCTCGAAACAGACTATCCCTTCAACAATAAAATGCACTATTATATAGATGCGCGGAAGGATATCAGCTTTGTAATCCGCATTCCGTCCTTTGCAAAGAATCTTAAGATAAACGGAGAAGCAGCTGCGGTAAAAGACTTTGAGCTTGCAATCAAGCAGGGCAAATCCGAAATCGAACTTGAGTTTGAAACAATTCCTTTCCTCAAAAAGAGACCCAATGACCTTTATGCTTTGCAGATGGGCTCACTGCTTTTCAGCGTACCTGTTGCTTATGAAAAGAAAATGCGGGAGTATACCAAAAAGGGAGTTGAACGCAAGTATCCCTATTGCGATTATCAGTTTATCCCCAAAACTCCCTGGAACTACGGTTATTCGGATGATGATTTTGAGATTAAATTCAACGCAGTGGGAGATATTCCTTTTTCGCAGGATAACCCTCCCGTAACGGTTAAAGCAAAAATGCAGCAAATCAACTGGGGGCTTAAATTCCCTTACAGGTCTGTTTGCAGAAAGACTCCGAAATCAAGAGTTCCGATTTCTGAAATTCAGAAAATCGAGCTTTGTCCCTACGGTTGCGCAAGGCTTAGAATGACAGAAATGCCCTTGCTTGGAAAAAAGTAAAAAAATAATTATTATCTCTTATGTGAAAAGGGAGGGGTTACGTGACAAACAGAGAACGCGCAATGAATATTCTTCACTATAAAGACGTTGACCGTTTGCCTGCTGTTCACTTCGGTTATTGGGGTGAGCTTTTGCAGGAGTGGGCACAGCAGGGCAAGATTCCTGCCGAGCTTGCCGTGAATAACTGGGACGGCAACGAAAAGGACCGTATTCTCGACGGGCTTATCGGTTGGGATTTCAATTGGTCCTGCACAAGGGGCGCAAACAGCGGTCTTTACCCGAGGTTTGAGGAAAAGGTGCTTGAGGTTTTGCCTGACGGCTCCAAAAGAGTTCTTAACGGATCGGGCGTTATTGAAAGAATCAAGCCCGGAATTACCTCTATTCCCGCTGAGGATGACTATACTCTTAAGGACAGAGAAGCGTTTGAAACTCTTTATAAGCCCAAAATGCAGTATACTCCCGAAAGAGTTGATTTTGAATACTTCAGAAACTTCAACGAAACCCGTGATAAGGACAGACCCATCGGTCTCAACCTCGGCAGTGTGCTCGGAAATATCCGCGATATGACTTCGGTTGTTGGTATGAGCTATCTTATGTATGATGAGGATGAGGAGCTGTTTGCGGATATTATTGATACGTATGCAGAGATGCAGTATCAGTGCGTGAAGGCTGTGCTTGAAACGGGAGCAAAATTTGATTTTGCCCATTACTGGGAGGATATCTGCTTTAAAAACGGACCTCTGCTTTCACCTGAAATGTTTGATGAGCTTTGCGCAAAACACTACAAAAAGAGGAACGATTTGTGCCACGAATACGGCATTGATGTTATTTCACTCGATTGCGACGGCGTAACCGAAAAACTTCTTCCTACCTGGTTTGAAAACGGAGTGAACACAATGTTTCCCATTGAAATCGGTGTGTGGGGAGATCAGTTTGAGCCTGCCCGTAAGAAATACGGAAAGGGAATGCTTGGTGTCGGCGGTATGGATAAAACCGCTCTGCGTAAGGATAAAGCGGCGGTTGATGCTGAAATAGAAAGGATTAAACGTCTTGCTTCAATGGGCGGATTTATCCCTTGCCCTGACCACAGGCTTATGCCGGGCACAAAGTTTGAGCTTGTTCAGTATTATGCCGAAGAAATAAAGAAAATCAGACTCTAAACAAGGAGAAGAATATGAGTATTTATCTTGAAATATCCGAAAATCTTCAGAAGGGTAAAGCGAAAGCGGTAAAGGAACTTGTGCAGAAAGCTGTTGATGAAGGATTGCCTGCAAAGGAGATTCTTGAAAAAAGCCTGCTTGCAGGTATGGATGAAATCGGCGAAAGATTCAAGAACGGAACTGTTTACGTGCCCGAAGTTCTCGTTGCCGCAAGGGCGATGAAGATGGGCTTTGAAATCCTCGTACCCCTGCTTGCTGAGAGTGGTGTTAAGGCATCGGGCAAGGTCTGCATAGGTACGGTTCAGGGTGATTTGCACGATATAGGTAAGAATCTTGTTAAAATGATGATGGAGGGCAAGGGGCTTGAGGTTGTTGACCTTGGCAACGACGTGCCTCCCAAAACCTTTATAGATACCGCTATTGAACAGAATTGTCAGGTTATCTGTTGCTCTGCTCTTCTTACAACAACAATGGACGTTATGGCAGACGTTGTTAAGTGCGCCGAAGAGGCAGGAATAAGGGATAAGGTTAAAATTATGGTCGGCGGAGCGCCCGTTACCGAGGAATTCTGCAAGGAAATCGGAGCGGATGTATACACCTCCGATGCAGCAAGTGCAGCTGATGCCGCCGTGGAGCTTTGCAAAAGATGAATATAGAAAAGTATCTTGATAATCCTGAAATATTTCAGTATAAGCTGATTGAATCGTCTGTGATTCCGTTTTCTCAGGCGGTGGTTGATATGTGCAAAGCCAACAGATGCGGAAAATACGGCACCTGCTGGACCTGTCCGCCGGGAGTAGGTGAGCTTCAGGAGCTTGAAAGCAGAATAAAGAGCTACAAAACCGCCTGTGTTTTTACCTGTAAATACGACCTTGAGGACAGTTTTGATTTTGAGGGTATGGTTGCTGGGCAGAAGAGCGCAAAATCTGTTTTGCGCAGTATCATTGACCGACTCAATGCTGACGGCGAAAGATTCATGTCTCTCGGCTGTGAGGGATGCGGTCTGTGTGAAAAATGTACCTATCCCGATTCGCCCTGCCGTTTCCCCGAAAAAGCAGTGCCTTCTGTTGAAGCGTGCGGAATAAACGTTGTTGAGCTTGCGAAAAAATGCGGGATTAAATATAACAACGGTACGGATACCGTAACATATTTCTGTATTATTCTTTGGTGACTGTATGAAACAAAAAGTAATCGAATTATTAAAGCATAAAAATAAAACCGTACCTGTTTTGTCTTTTCCGTCCACTCAGCTTCTCGGAATAAGCGTAAAGGAGCTTATTTCATCGGCTGAAATGCAGGTTAAGGGGATGCAGGCGATTGCGGAAAAATGCAATGTCGGCGCATCGCTCAACATGATGGATTTATCCGTTGAAGCGGAGGCTTTCGGCGCAAAAATCCGTTTTTATGAGGATGATATACCTACTGTCGAAAAGGGAGTAATTGATGATATTGCCGCGGCTCAGAATATCGTCGTACCCGAAATCGGTGCAGGCAGGACGGGCATCTGCATTGACGGCATAAAAAAAGCAAAGCAGGTAATAACTGATATCCCCGTTTTCTGCTCAGTTATCGGGCCGTATTCTCTTGCCGGCAGACTTTTTGATATGACGGAGCTGATGATGGAATGCTACGACAGCCCCGAAGATGTGGAAATTCTGCTTTCAAAGGCAACGGATTTTATAATCAGATATATTAAAGCTTTCAAAGAAGCAGGGGCAGACGGAGTCATTATGGCTGAGCCTGCCGCAGGTCTGCTTTCTCCTTCTCTTGCCAAGGAGTTTTCCATGCCCTTTGTCAAGGAGATTTTTAACGCAGTCAACAGTGAAGATTTCATTGTTTGTTACCATAACTGCGGCGATGCGGCAGGGGATATGCTCGATATGATATCACAGCTTGATGCCGATATCATTCACCTCGGCAATGCAATTAACCTGAAGAAAGCGCTTGAAACGTTGCCGCAGGATGTAATAGTTATGGGTAACGTAAACCCCGTTTTGTTCCGCACGGGAACTCCGGGCATTATCAAAGCAGACGTGCAGAGAGTTCATGATGAATGCTCTGCATATGAAAACTTTATGATTTCAACGGGCTGCGACGTGCCTGCCGCTTCAGGGTGGGAAAATATCAATGCTTATTTTGAGGAAGTAAACAGACTTTACGGTGTCTGAAAAAGAAAGAATCAACCGCTTCAAAAAGTGCCGTCAGAGGCATATTATGAAGCGGTTGATGTTTTAAACGGTGTGATTTATTCTGATAAAGTTGAAAAAACTTGTTGTCTGTGGTAGGATTTTTACGGAATATTTTTTTACGTTATTTCCGAAAGGCAGGCAAAGAGTATGGAGGTTATAAAAAACTTTCTTCACGTCGGGGCAAAGGAGCCTTTTTGCGTTCTTCATGCAAGCGATACGCATCTTTATTATGCCGATTCAAGAGAAACGCAGAGAAAGCTTGAGCTTGCACAGCGCAGGCAGGAAGGAATGTCAACGGCTGTGGAAGACCTTGAGTTTCTTAAAGAAAAAGCGCTCAGAGAGCAGCGCACAATTATTTACACGGGCGACCTTATAGATTTTGTTTCTGAGCTCAATTTTGAAAAAGCTGAGGAGTTCTGTGATTCGGTTGATATCTTTATGAGCGCCGGAAATCACGAGTTCAGCCATTATCTCGGCGAAGCAAAGGAGGATGCCGCCTACCGCAACATAAGCCTTGACAGAGTGCAGAAGATATTCAAAAACGATATAAGGAAATCCTCAAGGATAATCGGCGGTGTCAATTTTGTTGCCATTGATAATTCATATTATCTTTTTGAAAAGGAGCAGCTTGATTTTCTTAAAAAGGAAACCGAAAAGGAATATCCCGTAATCCTTCTTGTTCATACGCCATTGTATACCAAGGAATTTTACGATTTTTCAAGAAAAAACAGAAACGGTGCACCTGCTTATCTTATGTCGGTGCCCGAGGAATTGATGCAGGATTATCCGCAGGACAGATATGAGCAGCAAAAAGAGGATGAAATTACGGCGCAGGCGTATTCGTTTATTATAAACTGCAAAAAAATCAAAGCTGTTATTTCGGGGCATCTTCATGAAAATTTTGAAGGTCAGCTTACAGATGATATATATCAGATAACAACCGGGCGCTCAACTGTAAGGGAGATTTACTTCGATTAGCGGTAATATACATTAACTTTAAACTATTATTTTAATGTTTTGCTTGTATTTTGCTGTGTTTTATATTAGAATTATAATAATACAGAAAAGGAGACGACAAGATAATGAAATCCAAAGTTTCAGCAAACTCCGTTCCTGCAAACGCTTTACCCTCAGATACCGGTAAACATATCACAAGGTTTGAGTATGTTTGTCTTATGCTTGCCCGCATAGGCGGTATGTTCGGAACAACTCTTACAGGTACTCTTGCGGCCGCATTTTTACATGAGCTTTATTTCGGTCCTGTCGGTGTTGATTCTGACGAGATTGCAAGCATTATGGCTGTTCAGACTACTCTTACAACAGTCCTCGGTATTGTAATCGGTCTTATTTCAAGTGTTATTATTCAGAAGTGGAAATCCCGCTGGGGCAGATACCGTCATTGGTACGTTATCTGCGCATTGCCCGTTTTCGCTATGACAGTGCTTTACTTCTACGTTCCTCAGGGCTGGACCATTCAGCAGATGACAATGCTCAGATACGGCATTGCTTGCTGCCAGACTGTATTCAACGCATTCAACAATGCCGGTCAGAACGTAGCTCAGGTTATTTCCCCAAATCCCAAGGAGAAGAAAACCGTTGCCACCATCTGGCAGTTGTCCTATTATCTCGGCTACGGTGCGGCATATCTCGGAACCTTTGTTTACGGCCTGTTCAGCGATGATAAGAACTCAATGTATATGACTCTTGCGCTGGTTGCTGCAATTGTTACGGCGTTCGGTAATCTTATGTGCGGTTTCTTCTGCAAAGAGCGTATTGAATTGCCCAAGAAAGATAAGGTTAAAATCTCCAAAGAACTGTTTACTTTATTTAAGTACAAGAACTACCGCGCATATCAGTATATGCAGTGGGTAAACAACTTTGCGGCAATAGGTAAATTTACAACTTATCTTGTTGCAATTACGGTTGGTTCTTCCAAAAACCTGCTTCTTACCATCCCCACGGCCGTCGGCACTGTTGTAGGCAACCTTATCACAACCAAGCTTTCCAAAAAATATGAGCCCACACAGCTGCTTAAATTCAGCGGTCCTTACGCTTTGATTTCAGCAAGCGTTCTCTTTGGAATCTGCTTTATTGAAGCAAAGATGGGCCTTATGTTCTTCTCCGGCTGGAACAGCATTTTCTTCTATGTTTTCTACTTCCTTTTCGGCGTAGGCATTGGTATTCAGGAGCTTTCAAACTCTCACTTCAACGTTGAGTATTACGATTATCTCGAGTGGCAGACCGGTGACCGCATGGAAGCTATTCAGGGTATCGTTCCCGGTTGGATAAACTCCGCTATCAACTATCTCAAAGAGCTCATGATTCCCTTCATGATTGCTTGGGTAGGCTATAAGTCATCCGCAGAAGGTGACCTTGTTGCCACAATGCAGGCTGAGCCTACGTATATGAAAACCTGCCTGTGGTTGCTTGCTTTCGTTCTGTTCGGCTACGCTATCAGCAACACCTTGAAAGCAATTATTCTTAAGTTCTTATATGATATTGAGGGCGAAAAGAAAGAGCAGATGTACCGCGAGCTTGAAAAAATGCGTGAAGAGCGTCACGCAGAAAACGAAGCGATTTCAAAATAAAATATTGAAGTGAATAAACCGCCTCATACCGTTGCCGGAATGGCTTCGGGTGGGGCGGTGTTTTCTGTAAATATTGACACACTCAATATCATTTAATATAATTAAAATATATTCTTTTAATCAAAAAAAGGTGGAGTTTAAATGAGCATTTTTAAAGCGGTTATCTCTGCAATAGCATCTTTGCTTATATCCTTTTGCGTAATGCTTGATATTCCGTGTTATCCCATGGGTCAGGGGCTTGATACGGATAAATTTGTTCAGACTTTTTCGGATGATTTTGAAGGGGAGCTTAACCGCAACGTGTGGTCGGGCCATTATCAGTACGGCAGCACAACCGAAGCACGAAAGGGCAGCTACTGGAATCAGTACCTTGCTGAAACCCAAAACGGCAATCTTGTTATTCCTGTTACGTATCTTGAGGACGGAATGGGCGGCAAGGGAGCGGGCTGGTACACCGCAGGCATTGATACGGATGAAGATGCTCCCGACTGCTTCAGCCAGAAATTCGGATATTTTGAGTGCAGATGCATTCTTCCTAAGGGTGCCGATATATGGAGCGCATTCTGGCTTATGAATGACGGGGTTTACGAAGAAGACGGCAACGGCAGAGACGGCACGGAGATTGATATATTTGAAAGCGACGGATATGAAAGGTTTTTTAAAAATAACGTTTCATCAAATCTTCATTTTGACGGCTACAATGAAGCGCATCAGAGCCACGGGGCAACAAGATTTCTTATCAAAAACAATCCTTATGAAGAATTCAATACCTACGGTCTTGAGTGGAATGAGAAAGAATACGTTTTCTACATAAACGGCGTTGAAACCTTCCGCACTTCATTCGGCGGTGTGAGTCAGAATCCCGAATACCTTATTCTTTCGGTTGAAATGCGCGGCGAAAACGGAATTCCTTCGCAAAGAGAAAACGCACCCGGCGAAGAGGCACAGTTTGTGGTTGACTACGTTAAAGTTTATCAGTATAAAGATTTGGTTTAATAAAAAATCACCTTCGGGTAACTCGTTTGTAAGTTATCCGAGGGTGTTGTTTTTCTATTGTCATTAGAAAAATTCTCGCCAATAGCGTTATTGATTTATAATCGAGTGTAGGACAGTTTTCCGAGTGATGATTGCCAGTAAACTGAATTAACAAATGCCTTGTGTTTTCCGAATGATGAATACATAGAAGCGTCATAAGGAGTGTCAACAATAGCCGTAAACGTATGTCCATCGCATACTCTGCCCCAGACAGGCATATAACAATCGCCTGTGTTTATCGGGCGTTTTATGTGTGCATATCCGTATATTGTTGCAAAATTCTTTTTATATCCGTCAGGAAGGATAAAGCCTTGACGCATAGGGTCAACATGATAAGAGAGTTTTCCTTTTAATTTTGAATTAAATGGTGCAGGAAAATAGACAGCCTGAATATCATATCCTGCTTCATTTTCTGCTTTCAAAGAGAATTCAACAGTATCTTCACCTGTTATCTCAGCAGTACAAACAATAGTAAAAGGCAGCTTTTTGCCGAATGCTGTGAAATCAGAATAGCGGGTAACGATTTTTTTATCCGAAAATTTTGTTTTCTTTTTTAGAGCTGACCAAAAAGGACGGGATATGGCTATATACTTATCCCCGACTTTTTTTGCGGATAGTTATATAAGGCTTTCTGCCATCGCTTATCCATGAAAAGCCGTTGTGTGCAATCTCGTAATTTCCGCTGAATTTACTGAAATTTAGTTTAATATTATTTTCGGCCATTTCAAACCTCCAAATTTACAATATGATGATGGTCGAACTTATCTGTAAACTTTTTTGTCAACAACTGTTTTGTTCATAGAATCATCCTCAAAAACAATTCACACATATTTAATTATTATAACTTTTCCGTATTAATCTGTCAACTGACTTGTAATCAGATCCACCTTATATCCCATCTGAAAACATTTAACAATTGTATTAAAAATATTGACACTGAAACCGAATGTCCGTATAATAAAAAGGTATTTTAAATTGCTGATGTATATCAGATATCGGGTATTTTGAACTGAAAATCTGAATAACAAAAACTTTTATGAAGGAGAATTCAACTATGGAAAAGAAGCTTGTTTACACAGGAAAAACCAAAAATGTCTATGCTTTGGAGAACGGTAACTGTCTTCTGAAGTTCAAGGATGACTGCACCGGCAAAGACGGTGTGTTTGATCCCGGCGAAAACTCTGTAGGGCTTACTATTGAGGGAGTCGGAGATGTCAATCTCCGTATGTCTGTCTATTTCTTCGAAAAGATTAACGCTGCCGGTATCCGTACTCATTATGTAAGTGCAAACCTTGAAGATACTACAATGGAAGTTCTGTCTGCTAAGGTTTTTGGTAAAGGACTTGAAGTTATCTGCCGCTATAAAGCAGTCGGTTCTTTTTACCGACGTTATTCCGATTATTGCACTGAGGGACAAGACCTTCCTGCTTATGTTGAAACTACCTTTAAGAATGATGAAAAGGGTGATCCGTTGGTTACCAAAGACGGACTTGTTGACCTTGGCGTTATGACTGCCGAGCAGTATGACTCTCTCAAGGCTCAGACTCAAGCTATCACCAAGATTGTTGCTGATGACCTCAAAGCAAAAGGTCTTGAACTTTACGATATTAAATTCGAATTTGGTTATGATGCCGACGGCAATGTAATGCTCATTGACGAGATTGCTTCCGGCAATATGCGTGTCTATAAAGACGGCGAATATATTGATCCCATGACGTTGAATAAACTTTTCTTCGGTTAATGGGCGGTTTCTTCGGAGCAGTCTCTAAAAGAGATTGCGTACTGGATATTTTCTTCGGAGTTGACTATCATTCGCATCTCGGCACCAAGCGGGCAGGCATGATTATTCATGATGTTCAGGATGGATTCCAGCGTCAGATCCATTCTATTGAGAACACCCCGTTTCGTACCAAGTTTGAGAAGGATTTGGTTGATTTCCACGGCTGCAGCGGTATCGGTTGTATCAGTGACAGCGATCCTCAGCCTCTGCTCGTGCGTTCTCACCTGGGCATCTATGCGATTAGCACAGTAGGTATCATAAATAATGCCGAGCAGCTTGTTGAGAAATATTTCTCAGATCACGGACATCAGTTTATGGCAATGAGTTCGGGTAAGGTCAATTCCACTGAGCTTGTGGCTGCACTTATTAACCAGTGTGATGACCTTGTTTCGGGTATTCTCCATGCACAGGATGAAATCGAAGGCTCGATGACATTACTTATTCTCACCGCTAACGGTGAAGTGATTGCAGCAAGAGATAAGGTCGGTCGTCTGCCGATGCTTATCGGTAAGGACGATAACGGATATTGTGTGGCTTTTGAGTCTTTTGCTTATCATAAACTGGGCTATGAGGATGCATACGAGCTTGGACCCCGCGAAATTGTCAGAATGACATCGGATGGTATAGAGATACTCTCTCCCGCAGGAGAGGAAATGAAAATATGTGCTTTCCTTTGGACATACTACGGATATCCGAATTCTCGCTATGAAGGCAAGAATGTTGAGGTTATGCGTGTTACCAACGGAAAGATTATGGCACGAAACGAGCAAGAGAACGGCAGTATTCCGGATGTGGATTTCGTGGCAGGTGTACCGGATTCCGGCGTGCCCCACGCAATGGGTTATGCTACTCAAAGCGGTGTAGAATTTGCACGTCCTTTTGTAAAATACACACCTACCTGGCCCCGTTCATTTATGCCCGCAAACCAAAGCGTTCGCAATCAGGTTGCCAAGATGAAGCAGATTCCCGTACCGGAACTGATTGACGGCAAGAAACTTCTTTTGGTGGATGATTCCATTGTAAGAGGAACACAGCTTGCCGAAACGGTCGATTTTCTTTATAAATCAGGTGCCAAGGAAGTGCATATGCGCTCCGCTTGTCCGCCTATTATGTACGGCTGTAAATATCTGAATTTCTCCCGCAGCAATTCTGAACAGGAGCTGCTTGCACGCCGAGTAGTTCAGGAGCTTGAGGGCGATGAAGGACAAAAGCATCTCGAAGAATATGCTGATGCTCATACCGAGCGCGGTCAGTGTATGTTAAAACGAATTTGTGAGATGCTTGGCTTTGACTCATTGGGTTATCAGTCACTGGAAGGTGTTTTAGAATCCATTGGCATAGATAGGGATAAGGTCTGTACTTATTGCTGGACAGGCAGGGAATAATACGGAGGTGAAATATATGTCAAGTAATGTCCGCCCCGAAACGATGGAGCGTATTACCAACAAAGCACTTGCAGAAGTGTTTATCGAGAACCAAGTAAAAGAAATAAGAGAACAGGTTGGCGACAAGAAGGTGCTGCTCGCTCTTTCCGGCGGTGTAGATTCTTCCGTTGTTGCCGCATTGCTCATCAAAGCAATCGGCAAACAGCTTGTTTGCGTTCACGTTAACCATGGACTTATGCGCAAAGGAGAAAGTGAGCAGGTTATTGAAGTGTTCGGCAAAGAACTGGATGCTAATCTCATTTATGTGGATGCCACTGACAGATTTCTTGACCTGCTTACCGATGTCAGCGAACCTGAAAAGAAACGCAAGATTATCGGCGGTGAGTTTATCAAGGTGTTCGATGAAGAAGCCTCCAAGCTGGAAGGCATCTCTTTCCTTGCACAAGGCACCATTTATCCCGACATTCTGGAAAGCGACGGCGTTAAGGCACATCACAATGTGGGCGGTCTTCCCGAGGATATGCAGTTTGAACTGGTAGAGCCCGTCAAGCTGCTCTTTAAGGACGAGGTTCGTGTTGTGGGTGAAACTCTCGGACTTCCGCACGATATGGTCTACCGTCAGCCGTTCCCGGGTCCCGGACTTGGTGTTCGTTGTCTTGGTGCCATTACCCGTGACAGACTCCACGCTCTCCGTGAAGCCGATGCGATTCTGCGTGAGGAGTTCGACAAGAATGGACTCGCCGGTAAGGTATGGCAGTACTTTGTTGCTGTTCCCGATTTCAAGAGTGTTGGTGTAAGAGACGGCAAGCGTTACGAAGGTTGGGCGGCTATCATCCGCGCTGTCAACACCACAGATGCTATGACGGCTACTATCGAGGAAATACCGTATCCGCTGATTCACCATATCACCGACCGTATTACCCATGAGGTTGACGGAATCAATCGTGTTATGGTAGATGTCACGCCCAAACCTGTGGGAACCATCGAATTCGAGTAATGATTTTATTTAACTGAATATCAAAGCAGCAGATTTATCTGCTTGAAAATGTACAACGGCGGCACGGAGAACTGATTCTCCATGCCGCCGTTATTTTGAAATTGCATATTCAATTCATTGCCGGTTTTATGCTTTGTTTTTTACAGATTATTTAGCTTTAAGTTTCTTTTCATAAGCCTTCTTTTCTGCTTCTGCAAGTTCTGCTTCTATACGGGCATCTTCCATAGCTTTTTCGTGTCTTGCTTTTGCATCTTCATAAAGGCTTTCGATTTCTTCAAGCTTTGCGTAGTTTTCAGCCTGAATCAAAAGTTTTTGAGCCTTAATTACAGGACGGGCAGCACGTGAATAAAGTGAATTCTCGGTTGTTGCATCTTTTATTTCTTTTTCAACAACCTTGCGTTCATTTTTCAGGCTCTTGATTTCTGCTTTGAAACGTGCAATTGCCTCTTTATCTTTTTCGTCTTTAGCCTTGTAAAGATTGTTATATGCTTCTTCGATTTTTGCGGTGATTTCGTCTTCACGTTCAAAGAGTTTTTCAAATACTCTTGCATCAAACTCTGTAATGCTGTTGCCAAAGTGTTTTTTCGCAACTTTTTGTGCATCAACAAAATCCTTAGCAACGGAAATTGCATTTTTCCTGAACTCTTTTTTTTCTGCTGTGCTCTTTGGCAAAGCTTTTGCGGTTGCAAGGTCATTACGGTTATAGTTATAAATTGCCTCATATCCTAAAGAAGCAGTTGTTCTTGCTTGTTCAAGTTGAATTCTGCCAAAGGCTGTATTGAAACGGGACATTTCTTCAAGAACTATTTTTGAAATTTCAAGATCAACATTGAATTGTTTTGCCGCTTTGTATTCTTTTTTTGCCGCTTTCTTTTCAGCTTTATCTTTTGCCTGTTTTATCGCAAGCTTGTATTCTGAAAGATCTTTTGGCTGTGCATTTTCAAGGTCTTTTGCCTTTTTAATTATATCCATTGTTTCTACAAGGTCACGGTCCTGAAGGACACCGTTACCGTAGTCTTCAAACAATGCACGGATTTTAAGAACCTTGATAATTCCTTGCTGTTTAATCTCTGTAAGATCATAGAAGAAATAAGGAATAACATTCATAAATGCACCGATAACAGATGCTGCAATTAAAACGCCGAAAATGGCTATGAAAGTTTCTTTATGGTAAAGAACATTGTAAACATTGGTCGGGTCATCAAGAGGACCTTCCTGCGCGATAATTGCAGGTAATAATTCCTGAAGCTTTGTTTCGTTAAATCCGACTTTTTCGTAAATAGCGGGAAGAACGGAACTTGTTGCCATTGTAACAATACTGCCGATAAGACCGACAGCAGCAAACATACCGTCGATTCTTTCGCCTGAAACATACTGCTGGTAGTCACGGATATCACCGTTGATGCTCGGTGTAAGGATATGTCCGAAAGCACCGACAAGTGCATTCATCCAAAGGCAGATAAGAACAAGCCAAATCATAATGCTCATATCGGAATATTTAACAATAGGATAAATAGCACCGATAAAGATGATATTCAATGTATTTATCAGAAGGAGAGTTTTTCCTTTGCCGATTTTCTTGATTGCAACCGGAGCCAAAAGCATACCCCAAAGAGATGCATTACCGTAAACGGTAGTAATAAGAGCATATTGACCTCCGGTACAAGCGTGTTGGTATGAGTAAAGCCAGTTGAGAATGTTGAAACAAGCACCCTCAAGGAAGCCTAACCAACCTGCAAGCGATGTAATCCAAAAATACTTGTTCTTTGTAACCTCACGCAGAGCATCCATAAACTTGATCTGCACAACATGGGTTTTTGCCTGAATTATTCTTTCGTTGGTATTCGCATAAACGATAATACTGAGGAAAAGACCCAGAATAAGAATGGGCACCCAGATGTATCTGTAAATTCTGATATCATTAAGGTTATCGGTACCTATAAAGTTCTCTGCGAAAAGCGGAATGATGATGCCTGTAACTGACGGTCCAAAGGATTCAACAACCGCTTTGACAGATGAAACATTTGCTCTTTCCTGAGTGTTGGGGGAAAGAACGACTACATAATTGTAGTATGCTTCATAAAGGAAATTATAGAAGAATTGGAAACCGATGTTGAAGAGAAGAACAACAACGCACTTTGTAACCTGACTCTCCATTTTTTCATAAGGCATCCAGAAATAACCGATTGATAATAATACGGTAGGAATACCCATTGAAATCAGATACGGTCTGTATTTACCCTTTTTATTTCTTGTGTTATCAACGATATATGCTCTTACCATTGTAAGAGGGAAGCTGATAATAACCGCAATAAGATATATGTAATATAGTTTCATCGGTTCAATACCGATGGTATTGCCCACGAAAACGTTAGTGGCAGATAAAAGCACCGATGAGACACACTGGGTAATGAATCGGATACCCATACCGCCGCCGGCAAGAGATGCAATCTCTTTAACACTCATATAATTGCCTAACGGTGGCGTTTTCCAGTAGGTCTTTACATAAGAAAACCCATTTTTAACTTTATTGATTAAAGTCATATTTTCACTCTCCGAATCTGATTTTTTAAGATTATATCATTTTAAAGAAAACAAATCAATATTCGTATAACTATCCTTCTTTTCCAAAGTGCAGGCTGACAAATGTGTTATGAATAAATCATTAAGATTACAACAGCTTTTGGACTTGTAACAAAAAAAGAGTTATGATATACTTAATTTATCATATTACATGGGGGATTTCGTTATATGGAAAGCGAAGTTAAAACAGGCGTTTTTGCTAAAGCGAAGAACGCAATCCGCAATGTCAAAGAATATTGGAATGTACCTGCCAAGGGCAATTATATTCCTTATAAAGAAGTTGTTGCAATCAGCGGCGCAGGGTTTGGCGTAAACTGGGCGATGCTTCTTGCAAATCAAATCGGTCTGAGTGCGGGCAATTTCCTTGTAGGTGCAAGCATAGGGCTGCGTCCCATGGATTTGCAGATAATGCTTACCGTCGCCAATCTTATCGGCATTCCTATCGGTATTTTCCGAAGCTGGTATTATGATAACCATCATATTCCCGGCGGAAAATTTCTGCCTTTTATCAGAAAAACAGGTTTCCCCATCGTTCTGATATCAATGATATTCGTATGGCTTCCGTATGAATATTTCAACTATACAACAAAAGCCGTCGTTGTCTGGCTGATGTATTTTCTGCTCAGTCAGTTCCTCTGCTTCTACAATGAAAGCTACACCTATTTTCAGCAGATAATATCGCCTAATGCTCAGGAGAGGGCCAACGTAATGAGCATTTCGCAGGTTATCTATTCCCTGGCACCGACGATTTCAAATTTGTTCATTCCGATGATTGCAGGCTGGACATGGGGCCTTGACAACATATGGACCTACCGTGTTATTTATCCTGTTTTCACGATAATCGGCTTTATTATTACTGCAATTTTCTTCCGCAGAGTAAAAGAAAGGCTCATTCTTCCCAAGAAGAAGCTTGAACCCGTCAGAATGCTTGATGCTATCCGTGAGGTAGCAAAGAATAAGTATTACTGGATTATTCATTCGGCAGCATGGGTTGTTTTCCTTGAATCGGGCTACGGCATTATTCTTAACTGGTCGTTTGTTTATGCACACAACGGACAATACGATTCCTATCTCGGTCTTGCAAACACAGTTATCGGCAATGCGGCACTGTGGTCGATGCTCCTTGCGCCGCTTGCAATCAAGGTGATGGGCAAAAGAAATCTTCTCATAACATCAAACACAATCAACATAGTTGTTCTCGTTATTCTTTATTTTACATACCGCAATCTCATACTGATTTGCGTTCTCTGGTATTTTAACACGTTTATAAGCACATTCTGGAATATAGTTCAGCACCAGATAAGTGCGGATATGAGGGACTATCACCAGTGGAAAACGGGTGTCAGAGTTGACGGACTTTTCGGACCTCTCGGCATGATAGGAACTGTTATCGGCTTCTTTACGGGTATGGTATATCCCGCAATCTATGAAAAAATGGGTCTGCTTGAGGATTACAGCGTGCTTTATGATGACACAATCCGCAACAATCTTTTTGAGGTGCTTATTATATGTTCAGCGGTCGGCGCTTTCCTCAATCTTATTCCGTTCTGCTTCTATGACCTTACCGAAAACAAGCACAAAGCATATGTTGGCGTGCTTAAAATCCGTGCAATGTTTGAAAACTATTCTCTCGGCGTTCTTGAAGACGGCGAGCTTGAAGAGGCTATGGAGATTATCCGTGAAGCAAACAATAATTTCGGAAAAGAGAAAGTCAAGGCAGATAAAACTGCATCAAAAGCAGAAAAAAAGGCAATAAAAGAAACCAACCTTGCCATAGAGAGAGCCGCTATTATTATGCAGGATCTCAACAAATTCTCGGGTGAAGCGGGCATTGCAAGATTAACGCAGGCAAAAGCCGACTATGCAAACGGAAATCTTTATTTCTATGAAAACGCCCGCGAAGAAATGAGACTTGCAAGAAGTCTGCCGAAATCAACGCAAGCAGAAAAGGAAATCCGTTCCGACGCAATCAAGAATGCAAGAACAAAGAAAGAAGCCGCTTCTCTTATTAAAAAATACGGAATTGATAATATTGTTGCTCCTGATGAATCTGTAAAAGAGGAACTTCAGAACAGAGAAACAAACAGCTTTGCTGAAAGCATAAAGGTAAGAAAAGAGCTCAGAGCATATCTTAAGGCGGTTTCAATCTACGAAAGAGCCGTGAAGCCGTATACCGATGCGAAAAATCTTATCGAACAGGCTGAAAATTATACTCATTATGAAGAAATTGAAGCGAGATATGCGGCAATTTCGGCAGAATAATCAGGAAAGGAATAAGCGATATGGCAATTCTTATTAAGCAAACAGTTTCTTTTTTAACATCAATTGCACTTGTTGTTGCAAATTTCTTTGGCATAACCTCACTTCCTTTCATTGAAAAGGTTGACGATTTTAAGGTTACAACATATATCAGAGGCGAATATGTTCAGTCCGAAGACAGTCTTTATACCGAAGACTTTGATATTGTAACCGATGTTATTCTTTTTGAATGTGCATCATTTAACAATAAGGGTGAGGTTATCTGCAATGAGCCCGTTCTTGAAACCGCACTTGCCAATATCCGCAAGGCAATCGGCGGCAGAGATATCAGCATCACCCTCAACTTCCTCGGACCGTGGGGCGTAACCGATTCGGATGTATGGGAAGAACAGATGGAAGCGCAAAGCAATGAACACAACAAGGCTTTCACAAGCGGTGTTCTTGAAGACAATATCATTGCCGTGCTTGACAAATATGATTTTGACGGAGTTCATTTTGACTATGAATATCCGCTTTCAGACAATGCGTGGAAGTATTATAACGACTTCCTTGTTTCTCTTGATAAGAAGCTCGGTGACTATACTCTCGGAGTAGCAGGCAACTACTGGAACATTTATTTTACCCGTGAAGCTCTCAACGCTATTGATACTTTTGAGCTTATGATTTACGACATGGTAGACGGTGAAGGCAGACACGCCACTTATGAGGACACGGTAGCAGCTGTTCAGAGACTCGGATTTCAGGGCATGATTTTTGAAAAGGTCAATATCGGACTTCCATTCTATTCACGACCCACAGATATGTCTGCCTATTGGTACGGATATAACGGCTGTTACGAAGGGATTGACGAAAACGGCTGGTATCATTGTGACAACACAAACAAAGATTTCTGGTTCAACACTCCCGAAGTTATAGAAGCAAAAACAGAGTATGCAATCAATAACGGTTTCGGCGGAGTTATGATATGGCATTATAACTGTGACCTGCCTTCAACTCACGAAGATTCACTTCTCAGAGCGGTCGGCAGTGCGATGAAAAAGTGTAAATAATAAATCTCTTATCGAAAGGGAATGAAAAGTAGTGGAATTTAAAACTGTTTTCGGTCCGGGTACAGGCGGACCTTCGGATTATTACAGAATACCCTCGATGATTACAACAAAAAACGGTGTGGTTGTAGCCTGCGCAGATGCCAGATTTTTTACCGGTGCCGATAATCCCAACAGAATTGACAAGGTCGTCAGAAGAAGTATGGATTCAGGTGAAACCTGGGAGGATTATCAGACTGTTGTTGAGGAATATGGCGAAGAAAAAAATCTTTCTTCTGCAGCCATTGACCCGATTCTTACATATTCAAGCGATACCGGACGAATTTTTATGCACTACTGTCACACTCCTGCAGGTGTGGGCATACTTAACTGCAATTCCTGCGTAGGCGAAGATGCCGAAGGCAACAAAATCATCAGCCGTGGACTCAGAAATTACATTTTGAAAAACGGTGTGCTCTATACAAAAAGCGGTAAAAAGACCGTATATGCTGTATCTGAAGACGGTAAAGTCAGCGATGGAAAAACAGATTTCGGAAGCATATATACGGGCGGTAAGTTCAAAGAAGCTCATACTTCAACGCTTATGATGTGCTACAGCGATGACGACGGTTTAACCTGGTCAAAGCCCGTTTCCCTCAATTCTCAGATAAAAAAGAAATATATGAGCTTTATTGGTCCCGGACCCGGATGCGGAATCGTTATCAAACACGGAAAATACAGCGGCAGAATTATTGTTCCCATTTATTACGGTGTAAGAAAATTTCCCTTAGGTTTATCCTGTTGTGTAATATACAGCGACGATAACGGCGAAACCTGGTCAATGGGAGAAACACCGAACAACACAAGGAAAATTCACGGCTTCAAGGCAAATCATCACTTTATTATTGAACAAAATATGCTCACGGAATCGCAGGTTATCGAGCAGGAAGACGGTACACTGAAATACTTCATGAGAAACCACGACCCCAAACGCTGTGTTGCGGTTGCATACAGTAAAAACGGCGGGGAAAGCTGGGAAAATTTCACTCACGATGAAAATCTCCCTCAGCCTATATGCCAGAGCTCGGTTATTAAAATCGAAAATGCCGAAAAGCCGTATGTGGTTTTCCTGAATGCTGCAGACAAAAAAGCAAGAAAATGCGGAACGGTAAGACTTTCGGAGGACGATGGAGAAACCTTCCCCTACAGCCGTGTGCTGAAAGAAGACGATTTCTGTTATTGTTCTCTCGCGTTAATGCCTGACGGTAAAGTCGGTACACTGTTTGAACCGAATCAAGAGTGCAAAAGTATTATGTTTACAAAATTTTCCTTAGACTGGATAAAGGGAATTGAAGAATGATTGTTCGAAGGGAGCAGATTGTTTTGTTAAATAAAGCCAAAACATTTCTTTCAAATCTTCGTCTGTATTGGAAAACACCAATGCCCGGAAGATATATGACATTTAAAGAAATCGCTGCTTATGCAGGCGGCGGAATCGGTGCGTATTTTCTTATTTATATGGGAAAACAGCTTATTGTAACAACAAGTAACATGATTGTAGGCGGTGCAATCGGCGTTTCCCCCACACATATGTATATCCTTTATGTGATTTCAACTATCGCTAATGTTCCGCTGACTGCAATCAGAGCCAATATGATTGATAACACAAGAAACAAAGCCGGCAAATACAGACCGTATCTTTTGTCGATGGGTATCCCCACTGCTCTTATTGCTATGGGATATGTGTATTTTCCATACGATTCTTTATATAATTTATTTCCGATGCAGATGTTCGGATACGAAGGCGGTTATGTTGTAAAATGTGCGGTTGTTCTCATTTTTAATTTTTTACTGCTGTTCTTT
>JAFQSY010000075.1 GCA_017409265.1 Clostridia bacterium | reverse complement strand
GCCTGATATAAAGCTGTCTGCATTGCTCGTTGTTGAAAATTCAAAATAAGCACTTACATAGTTTTGGAACAGTTCTTTATCCTCACCGCTCAATCTTGCAGTAAGCCGTTCTTCTTTTTCGGCAAGGTTACTCAGCTTTTTCTTGAGTTTAGGCGTCAATTCGTTATTTACTTCTTGCGGCTCAAGGTTACCGTAATAGAAATCTTCAATTATATTTGACATTATGTATTCCTCCATATCTGAGGAAATATGTTAGAGTACGAAAGATAGAATATGTATGTATTACCGGAGAACTACTTGTGTTATGAACATCCGCACCAACAGACCTTACAAGTTTCGGCTTGTGAGGTCTTATTTTTATTAATTTAAGAGTGAATTGGCTGTTAATAACGAGCGTATTCGCTCATATCATCAATTTTTGGAGTTAGCTGAAAATCACTTAATTTTTCGGATTTCCCTCCGATTTCCCTCGGGTGGGTCAAAAATCGGTGTTTTAGCCGACTTTTGCACAGTTTCCCAAGACGGATTCAAGATTGTTCGCAGCTTCTCGGTCTTTGGACTTCAAGGCGTGAGCATAAATGTTCAATGTTGTAGCCGTATTTGCGTGTCCGAGTCTTTTCGATACTGTGCATACATCCGTTCCCTCGGCAATCATTAGTGTTGCGTTTGTGTGTCGCAGAGAATGAAGTGTCACATAAGGCAAATTATTTTGATAAATAAATAATTTAAAATAATTCTTATATTACAGAATAAATTGTGAACCTTATAAGCAGAAAAATAGATATAATCACACTTGTATGTTTAACATTTCGGTTTTATATTGAAAAATCAAACTATCTATGATACAATTTTCTAAAAAGTAAAATTATCACTTGAGGAACAGAGAAAATTCACTTCTGCGAGGTGCGAAAAATGAATATTTTGCTGATAAATCCGTCTGTTGGCTACTATACACGTGCCCTGTCCAATCCGCTCGGATTGCTTTCAATCGGAACGTATTTAAAGCATCACGGACATAATGTGCAAATATATGACCGATGTGTAAACCGACAAAAACTGAACAAAATTCTGAAAGATTTCATTCCCGATGTTGCAGGCATTTCCGTTATGTCATCACGAGGACTCAAAGATGCAATAAAGATTTCTAAAGCACTTAAAGAAAGGGGAATTACTGTTATATGGGGCGGTCAGCTTCCTTCCATGCAGACTGATACCGTTCTGAAAAACAATTTTGTTGATGCCGTAAGTATCGGCGAAGGAGAAATTACATGGAAAGAGATTGCTGATAATATCTCTTCACCACTTGGACTTGAAGGCATACATGGAATTGCATATAAAAAAGACGGTGAAACCATATATAATCCGTCGCGTGAATTTGCAGATTTAAGCGACTTTCCTATTTCAGATTGGTCATTGATTGATGTAAAAAAATATTTACAAACATACATGGGATGCAGTAGAATGATGTATCTTTATTCTTCAAAAGGCTGCCCGTGCTGTTGCGCTTTTTGCTCAAATGCTGTTTTTCATAAAAGCACACACAGAAAAAGACCGACTGAACATGTCATAGAAGAAATAAAGTTTCTGACAAAAAATTATGGAGTTGACGGAATATTTTTTTCCGACGAATTATGGTGCATAAAAAGATCCGATATGCTTGAATTTTGCAGAATAATCCGTGAAAATTCGCTTGATTTTCATTGGGGGATTCAGCTTCGCATAGGAATGTTTGACAAAGAAGATTTCAAAACCATGTATGATGCCGGATGCCGATGGATACTCTTTGGCATTGAAAGCGGTTCAAAGGAAATGCTAAAAAAAATAAAAAAGAATATTGATTTTGATAAAATTGCGCCTACATTTAAGATTCTCAAAGAAATCGGATATATAACAATCGCTTCATTCATAGTCGGCTTTCCCGGAGAAACTGAAAAACAAATTAAGGAAACTATTAAATTGATAAACGATGCCGATGCCAGTTTTTCAACGCTTTATCATTTTACTCCGCTTCCTGGCACCGAATTTTTCAATGAGCTTCTTTCCGAGGGCAAAATAAATAATTCCGGTACAATACAGGAAATGTGCAAAACGGTAGCAACAGAAAGTATGGGTATGAATTATTCGTGTGTGCCTGACAGAGACCTCAAAGTAATAAGGTGCTGGTATAACTGGAAAGGCTTCACCAATAAAAACGCATTAAAAACAGGAAAATCATTTGATTTTGCAAAACAGACTGTCTCAAGCGGACTTCACGCAATATCACTCAAAGGTCCGATAAGCTTTTGGGTCAATGGTTTCACCGCACTACATGAGTTTATATATATTTTCTGGTATTCGCATATGTACCCCAAAACAATAAAAAAATATGGTTTAAAGTGATTATATTCAAAACACCTTCTCATCTCGCCTGTCGTGATGTTGTTTCCTGAGACATATGTGTAAAACTCAAACTTGTAATACTACCAATCTGTATAAAAACTTACTTTTTTGGAGTGAGCTATGTCATTAATTTTAGGGGCTGTATAAACAGCCCCTAAAATTTTTATTGTTTTGTAATTTCATTAACAGTAGGCATCGAGGCTTCTGCACCCATGCGGCTGACAGCTATACTACCTGCTCTGTTGCCCATTTCGCATGCAGCGATCATGTCACCGCTGCGCATAAACTCCAACGCCATTGCCGCCGTAAAGCAATCCCCCGCTGCCGTTGTGTCAACAACCTTACTCGGATATGCCGGCAGCATTTTAAGACTTTCGCCGTCCCACACGGAACAACCTCTCTCTCCGAGTTTCAGCACGGCATACCGTGCCTTACTTCTTCGCAAAAGTATTTTCGATGCTTCAAGAATTGTTTCTTCATTGTCGGGGAATATCCCTGTTAAAGCCTTGGTTTCGCTTTCGTTAGGTGTGATTATTGTTATTCCCTGCATTTCCTCAAGTGCAATTTTTTTTGCAGGTCCGCAATCAACAACAGTTGTTATCCCCTTTTCAACGGCACGGTTTACCGCGCTGATAACAACTTCTTCACGGGTTTCAAACTGAACAAGCAAGAGGTCAAGGTCATCTTTTATGCAATCCGCCGCCTCCGACGGATCAATTTCAGCATTTGCGCCCTCATAAACAACGATTCGGTTTCTGCCCTCACCATCAAGGATAATTGCAGCAAGACCCGTCTGGGACCCTGATATTGATACATCAGAAATATCAACATTATTATTTGTGAGATTTTTCAGAAGCTTCTGACCGTTTGCATCGTTTGCAACCTTTCCTATCAGCTTTGTTTTTGCGCCAAGACGTGACAAACCTATTGCTTGATTTGCACCTTTTCCGCCGTTTGCATATCCGTAATGAGTTCCGAGCAGGTTTTCGCCTGCCTGCGGAACTTTTTCCATGTTCAGAATCAAATCCATGTTAATACTGCCGACAACTGCCGCGCGGATATTGCTATACATCAAATCACTCCAAAGAAATTATAAAACCGCCCTGAAATCAGCTGCTGCCTGTGCAAGATTCTTATCCTTAACAAACAAACTGCTTGTTCCGAGAACAAAGATATCTGCACCGCATCTGCTGAGCTTTCTGCCGTTTTCAAGGCTGATATTTCCGTCAACCTCAATGGGAATACTCGAACAGTCAAGACTGTTTAAAAGCTCACGCGCATCTTTTGTTTTACGCTCTGCACCCACAAACAGCTTCTGACCTGCAAAACCGGGGCTTACTGTCATAATCAAAGCCATGTCTATATAATCTGCAAGATAACGAAGGCATTCAACCGGTGTCTGCGGATTAATCGCCAATCCTGCCTTAACACCCCTGTCTTTAATCTGTGCAAGCGTACGGTGAACATGAACATCGGATTCATAATGAACACAAAGATAATCGTTTTTATCAAGCTTCATTCGGTCAATGAATCTTGACGGCTCATTCACCATCATATGAACATCAAGAGGGATGTCGGTAATTGATTTTATTGCATTAACAAGGTCAAAGCCCAGCGTAATATTCGGCACAAAGCTTCCGTCCATTATATCAAGATGAAGATAGTCTACACCTGCGTTTTCGAGTTCTTTAACCGAATCGTACAGTTTAGTCAAATCCGCACACATCAGAGATGCAGATAAAAATTTATTCATTGAAAATTCCTCTAATCATTTTATTTGCAGGACTGCACAACCTCATACGCCATCTGCGGATAATCGGTCATGATACAGTCTGCACCGTTTTCGGTAAGAAGCTTAACCTCTTCCTCACTGTTGATAGTCCAATACTGAACGGCGATATCGTTTTTGTGGGCATAATTGAGCATTTCTCTTGTGCCGAGATTGATAATGTTATCAAGCGCACTTGAACCATAGGGAATCTGTAAAGCAACATAAGACGGACTGACATCCTGAAGATTCCAATTCATTCTGTAATAGAAATAAAACTGAATCGCTTCAATTGCATCTGCCGTACGGGACATATCGGGATATTTGATTTTCATGTAAGTCGAAATATCGGGAGAAAAGGTTGACCAGATTGCTCTGTCCTGCAAGCCTCTCTCGGTAATAATTGAATAAAGCTTATCAACAGCCTTCATTCCGCTTATGCCGATGCTTTTGATTTCGATAACATATTTATATTCCTTATCGCCGCTGTTCGCCTCAACATAATCAATTATCTCATCGCAGGTTACAACCTTGAGGTTATAGGGAATATCGTCGCCCCTGAGGCCTCTGTAAGGATATTCGCCGTCAAGCTTGAAATTCTCTCCGAGATTGAGCACCTGCGCTTCTTCAAGGGTTACGGAAGAAACAAAAATATTCTTTCTGCCAAAGGCTTCAACGGCATTCGATGTATCATCATAAGTGAGATTATGCAGAAGAACAAGCTCGCCGTCTTTTGTAATCTGAACATCAAATTCAAGAGTATCAACGCCGAGAGAATTGCCTTGTTCAATGATATTTTCAAACGCCATCAGGGTATTCTGCGGAGCAAGCCCCGCTCCCGAGCGGTGAGCTGAAATATCAGGGTCGAGATATTCGCTTATATACGGATTTGCGGAATCGGGATATGCTTCAACGGGTGTGTTCGGGTCGCCCGCATCGCCCATTGTGAGCATAATCGGTATAAGCATAACAACCGCTACTGCCGCATGAAAGATGTTTTTTATTGTCAGAATAATTGCAGACATATAATTCTCCTTGTTTCAATTAATCACCGAGAAGTCCATGGTATCTGCCCATCCAATAGGGAAGAAGGTAGATATAGGGCATCATTGCTCTCATGCCGTTTGCGCCTGCTGTGCCGGGGAGTGTTGATGTACGGTTGACCGTCTTGCTGTTTATATTGACAAACTCTTCCGCACCCGAATCACACACAAAGGGATTACCATCATAGTGAACAAGCACTCTTGAGGAATATTCAACGGGATATTTAAGCTGTGCGGGAATACCCATTTCCTCCTGCTCGGTATCCCATACGATATCCTTACGGTAGCTGTTATAGATGGGCCATCTGATAAGGTCAAGATTCATCTCTGCAAGCGATTTTGCCGCATTTTCAATGTCGCAGTAATTCTCTGTCAGCGCACCGTAAACAATGTTAAAATAAGGTGAGCGCTCTATTCTTTCATATTCCCAATGATGAGTGAGTCCCATCTTAAAGATTTCCTTCTGTGCATTATCGTCTGTGTAAACGATAAGCGGATAAATATTTACAAAGTCAAGCTGGTCATCAATATGCGCAACATGTCCGTCCTCGCACTTATACTGCATACAGTTCATTGCATAGTGATGTTTTTTGATGAGCATATTGAAAACATCGTTATATTTTTCTTCGCCCGTAACGTGATATGTTGTTTTTAGGAAAGAAAGAATTTCAAGCGAGTTTGTGCCTCTTTCATAATACCATCTGTCATCGTTGTTAAGAAGGTCAGGCTCCCAGTTTGCCCATGTTGTGGGAATACCGTCAACATCGGTGAGGTGGAAATTGTTTTCAAGAATATGGTCGGTAATGGTCTTTACAACCTGCGCGATTCTCTTTTTCTCTTTTTTATCGGCAACAAGGTCATAATAAATTCCGTATGCGAAATAATGACCCGTCATTTCGTCGCTTGATGTTTCGCCGAGCCATTCGCAATCGGGATTATCCTCGCAGATATGCCATTCTTCTCTGTTTCCCGTTGCAAAATTCTCTTCGTAAGAATATCTTGTTGCTCTTGCGGTAAATCCGGGCTTACCTGTTACCTCGGTAAGCTTTATCATTGCTTCAACGGCTTTCTTGGCATTTGCCTTTGCCTCTTCATCACCCGTTACCTTGTAGCGGAAGCACTGGCTTGCACAGTAAACGCCCGTGAAAAGTCCGTCATTATCGGAATTGGGAAGCCAACCCGAATCCATATCGCCGTATTTGCGGAGTTCTCTTGAAACCTGATAGCCCTCGTTTCTTGTGAAATATTTAACAGCAAGCTCATCAAAGTGATTTGCCTTTTCTTCAAGTGTCATGAGCTTTGATGTAATAAGGCTGATTCCTCTGGGGGTAACAGCAGCAATTGTTCCCTTATCGGAAACAGTTATCTTTGTTACCGTGGGATGCATGAGCCATACACCGTATGAAAAATATGAAATTTTGCCTTCGATGAGTGTTATAATGCCTGTATCGGTTGCAAAATATTTTTTACCGTCTGCTGCAAAGAACATATCATTGAATGAGCCATCGGGTACAGAATAGAAATCGTTTCCGTTGAACCAATAATTTCTGCCGTCATAGATGTTAAGACCCTCGTCTGAACCTGCCCAGAGATGGCCGAGGCCATCAATTGCAAGGCAGTTGATTTTCTTGCTCAAAACACCCGACATATCGGGAGTCATCTCAGCCCAGTGGCGGCGCTTGCCCTTCATTGAAAGAAGACCTTCTGTTTCACATCCGATAAATACTGTTTCAGCATATTTCGACTTATTATCATAAGCAGCAAGGCAGATAGTATCTTCCGGAATATCGACAACTCGGGTAAATTCTCCGTTTTCTTTAAGATAAAGAGCCTTTTCGGTTATGAGCCATACGGATTTATCAAGAGCAACCGACATATCAATAACGGGAGCATCAAACTCTGCAAACTTTTTAAGCTTTCCCTTTTTAATCTCTGCAAGAGTGTTTCCAACTGCCGCATAAAGAACTCCGTTTTTTGAAAAAAGCTTTGATACTTTGGCAGCGATTTTTCTTGTTCTGCCATCTGCATATTCAACAAGGCAGTCAGGCTGAGCTATATAGAGAATCTCTCCGTCAAATGCAACGGAAACAACATTTTCAACGTCTATGCCGCTGTCTGCTGTAATAAAGACTTTATCATACTGTTTAAATTCACCGAAATTGAGTGTAGGTTTTTTCATGTTTATTCTCCTGTAAATATTGTATAATCTATTATATCTTAATAGTGTATCATAAATTATTTTATTTGTCGACACTTCAAACAAATTAAATTGACTCAATCCGCTTGACTTTACCGGAGCTCTAATGTAAAATTTTCACATCCGAAATTATGTTCGGGAGGAAACTATGAAAAGAAATATAAACAAAGAAAAGCAAAAGGCTCATATATTCAGAAACACAGCCTTCATGCTCAAATGCGCATGGAAATGCGCACCGATTTCGCTACTGATAATTTACTTTTCTTATATTCTTGAAAATGTTTATTATTCTGTTGTCATCAGCGTAATGTTTCTGCAGACTGCTCTTTCAATCATCGAAGGCAACGGCACTTTCAAAGAATTTGCAATAAAAATGTGCATTATAGTTTTCGGCAAGGTTTTTGTTGACCTGCTTGCATACATTGACATGTATACGATCAGGACAAAGTTCGAAATCAAGTGCGAAAGCTACATAAACAGCCTCATTTTCAAAAAAGCGCAGGAGGTTGAGCTCGGCTGCTATGAAAACCCCGATTTTTTTGATAATTATAACAGAGCAACATGGGTTGTTGAAAAAGGCGGGTTCAAAAGAATTATCGAAGGCTCGGCATGGACAATCGGCTCGGTAGTAAGTATCATTTTTCTTGTTATATATCTTATCTCCATAGACCCGTTTCTGCTTTTCTTTGTTGCATGCCCCGTTATCGTTATTGCATTAAGAACAAAGAAAAACAATATCGAGCTTGAAAAAGAAAAGGAAATGACTCCTTTTGAAAGGCAGAAAGATTATACAAGAAGAACAATTCTCCTTAAGGATTTTGCTAAAGAAATCAAAACAACCGGAATTTTTGATGTTATAAAAATAAGATTCAAAAGCGCTGTTGATAAAAATATTGAAGTTATAAAAAAATACGGCTGGCGAATCGCCATTCTTGAAGCTTTTGCAGACTTTTTCGGTGAAATCATCCCCGTCGGCGGAGGTTTCGGATACGGTTGTTACAGACTGATAGTCCTTGAAAATCTAAACATAGCCGATTTCTCCGTTCTTATTTCCGCAATAACCAACACAAGAAACAAGCTTAATCAGCTCGCAAGATATTTTGCAATGCAGCAAAAGCATTGCCTCTGGGTTCAGAATATGAGAGATTTTCTCAATTATGAACCAAAGCTCAATGGCGGAGATCTTGTACCTTCAGATTTTGAAAGCCTTGAATTTAAAAATGTTTCATTCTGTTACGAAGGCAATGAATCACACACATTAAGCAATGTTTCGTTCAGAATTAACAAAGGCGAAACCTTTGCAGTTGTCGGTCATAACGGTGCGGGCAAAACAACGCTTTCAAAGCTCATCATGCGTCTTTACGATGTTACGGAAGGTGAAATTCTTTATAACGGAATCAATATAAAAGAATATGATCTTCAGAAATACCGCGAAAAGTTTGCAAGCGTTTTCCAGGATTACAGAATTTTTGCAATGTCCGTTGCGGAAAATGTTCTTGTTGACGAGGTTGACGAAAGCAATGTTGCACTCGCCCGAAAAGCAATGTATCAAAGCGGAGTTTATGAAAAAATCAAAACTCTGCCCGAAGCGGAAAACACACTTCTGACAAGAGAATTTGATGATTCGGGAGCACTTCTCTCGGGCGGCGAATCGCAGAAGGTTACTATTGCAAGAATGTTTGCCAAAAACTTTGAAATTGCAATTCTTGATGAGCCGTCATCCGCACTTGACCCGATTGCAGAAAGCAAGATGTATGATGCCCTTATGGAAGGCACAAAAGGAAAAACCGTTTTTTATATTTCCCACCGTCTTTCAAGTGCAACGCAGTCCGATAAAATTCTGGTTTTCGCCAAAGGCAAACTTATAGAATCAGGCACTCACGATGAGCTTATGGCTCTTGACGGCGAGTATTGCAAGATGTTCACCCTTCAGGCATCGGGATACAGAGAGGAGGGTGCAGAGCATGAATAATAAGGTTAAGAAAAACAAAACTGCCGAGAAAGCACATACTTTGAAAAACAATCTCTTCATGCTGTATTTTATCGCGAAAAATGCCCCGGGATTACTCTTCTTCTACGTCTTTCTCGACGTTGTAACCAATGTTCCGTGGATACTCTCAAATGTTGTTCTTCTCAAATATATAATTGACGTTGTCACCTCGGGCGTTGAGCTTTACAGAGCAGGTGTTGCCTGCGCAATATTTGCGGCAATTGTCATAGTCGGCACCATAGGCAACACAATTTTTTACGAGATTTTTCTTCCAAAGCAAAAGGAAAGGCTTCATTACAAGCTCTACTCTGCTATATACGAAAAAGCGGCAAAAATGGATTACGAGGCTTATGATAATCCTGAATATTATAATGACCTTGTTCTTGCAATGAACTCAATGAGCGACAGAGTTGACAGTGTTCTTTCGAATGCGAAGGATATCATAACACTTCTTACTTCAATAATTTCAATCACTGCAGTTATCGCCTCAATCGACCCGGTTTGCCTTGTTTTCATTTTCATTTGCGTCGGAATAATGATACCCATAGGCAGACTTATTGCAAAGGTAAACGTTAAACGTACAGAGGCTATGACTCCCCTTGATCGCAAAAACCTTTATTTCAGCAGAGTTTTCTATCTTCAGGATTATGCCAAGGAACTGAGGCTCAATCCCGCAGGCAGAATGATTGAAAAAAGATACAATCAGAACATCACAGACCGTCTTGTCACAATATCCCCTTTCCTGAGAAAGCAATGGCAGCTTTATTTCTGCCAGGAAGCGCTGCCGATGACACTTCTCGTTTATCTCGGCATTGCTCTTTTTATGGGGCACAAGGCAATTGTAACAAAAGAGATTTCGCTCGGAGATTTCGCAGCTACATTCAACGGTGCAAACGCCGTCAGCCGGTGTGTTTTTGATTTAACAAGCTGGTTCGCAATCAATTTAAGAGAAAATGGGCTTTACATCGAAAAATTCAAGAAATTCATGAGTGCCAAGGAAAAGATTGTTGGCGGCGATGTTAAAACTGTTTTTGAAAAACCGGTAACGATTAAGCTTGAGAATGTTTCATTCACTTATCCCGGCAACGATAAGCCGACACTCAAGAATATTAATCTTGAAATCAAACCATATCAAAAGATAGCGCTCGTAGGATACAACGGTGCAGGAAAAACAACGCTGACCAATCTTCTGCTGCGTCTTTATGACGTAAGCGAGGGTAAAATCACAGTTGACGGTACGGACATCAGAAAATGGGATATACCCAAATATCACGAAAACTTTGCTGCCGTTTTTCAGGATTTCTCGCTTTTCGGAGCAACAGTCGGAGAAAACGTTGCAATGAATGCCAAACCCGATAAAGAAAGAGTTCTTGCCGCACTCAAGGAAAGCAGCTTCAGAAAAGAACTCAAAAACGGCACAGACACCATTCTTCTGCGCGAATTTGACGACAGCGGTCTTTCACTTTCGGGCGGAGAAGGTCAGAAGGTTGCCGTTGCAAGAGCATTCTATAAAAAATGCCCGTTTGCAATTCTTGACGAGCCCAGCGCAAACCTTGACCCTGTTTCAGAGTATGCGCTCAACGAGGCGATGTCCAGAGCCGCCGCTGACAAAACGGTTATCTTTATTTCGCACAGACTTTCAACCACCGTTATGGCAGATGTTATCTACATGCTTGAAAACGGTGAAATAGTTGAAAGCGGCTCACACGATGAGCTGATGGCTCTCGGCGGGAAATACGCATATATGTTTAATCTCCAGGCAGAAAAATATAAGGAAAACGAATAATAATAACCCTCTCATTTTTGCATCTGCAAAAGCGAGAGGGTTATTTGATATATTTTATATCTGAGGTATTTCTATGGGTACGCCGCCCTGAACTGCCGATTCATGGGCAAGAATACCGGGAAGGCTCATATTAATTGCAAATTCAACATCAAGTGCAGGCTTCTTACCTTCAACAAGACAGTTTATAAAATCCTTGACCATCTTTGCATCCGCGCCGCCGTGACCGCTTGAATCCTCGCCCTCATAGCAGGTCGTTACGGGAATGTCAATCTTTGAGTTCGCATTGAAGGTACCCGGCACGCTGTAAAGGCTTGCAAGAGAATGAGCATTGTCAACAACCTTGGTTCGGTCTGTTTCAATTGTTCCTCTTGTACCGCAGATTCGGTAATTATGGTCATAGCTTGTGTATGCACCGAAGCTGACAAGAAGTCTGATAACCGCACCCTTTGCGGTTTTGAAAAGTGCAACACCTGTTTCTTTGCGCTCGGGAGTATAGGGATCATAATGAACATCTGCTTCCATACATGTTACGCTTGTAACACGGTCATTCATGACATAAAGCAAGGGACCGAGCTCATGGGTAAGATATCTGATAGCGGGCTGATATGTTCTCCAATGACCTTCGGGATAATAAGTCGGTGAAAACTCGTCAGGATTGAGTGCATGAAGATATTCTGCCTCTGCATAAGCAATTTCTCCGAAAAGTCCGTCCTCGTGCATCTTTTTCCAGGTTTCAATAAATGCCCAATAGCAACAGTTTTCAGCTGCCATATATGTAAGCTCGGGATGTGCCTCACAAGCCGCTTTAAGCTCTCTTGCCTCTTCAACGGAATTGACAGAAGGAATTTCGCAAAGAACGTGCTTGCCTGCTTCAAATGCCTTAATAACGATGGGAACATGATAAACGGCCTCTGTTGCAACGATAACCGCATCAATATCCGACTTTAAAAATTCATCGTAATCGCTGAACTGAATGAGATTCGGGTCACTAACAGCTTCCGAAAGCTCTTCGTATCCGGATTTGAGAATGGCAGGGTTATGGTCACAGACAGAAACAAGCTTTGCATTCTTCAGCCCAGCAAGACATCTTGCAACCGCTGTTCCTCTGCCGAGACCGACAACGCCGCATTTTATAATTTTTTCGCTCATTTTCATTCTCCTTTTATTGGTAGTTATCAATAAATTATTGTATAGTCTTTTTCAAAAGTTAAACCTGCCGATGCATCGTGAGTTCCGAACAGATTAACCGTTATATCGAGAATAAGGGGGGTGCTATAGTTTGCATGAATGACATTTCCCGTTGCCTTATCAACAGTAACGGTAACCTCACAGTTATAATAATCTGTTGTGAAATTTTCAACAAATGATGCTTTTTCAGCGACTTCCGAAGTTTCAATAACATCAAAGACAGAACCCACACCCTTACCGGGAACCGGATTTTTCTGATCCTTGAGTTTAATGTAAATCACATATGTGCTTCCCTCGTCGGTAACTGTTGCCTTCGCAACATCTGCCGGAGTAAGCCTGCTGACATAAGTCTGATTCGGAACAAGATATTCATTGGTAATATCTTCCCTTGTTTCATAAACAATAGGCTCCGTGTCGTCCTTGAGAAATGTTTTCATCATGCTCCTTGCCGTTGAATCAAGAGCCTGCGGAACAACAAGATACTCCTCGTTGACGATACGCTTTTCGTAGTTTTTGACAACCTTGACTGCATCGGTTTTTATCCTGTTTGCACTCTTATTAAACAAAGCAACAATTTCCTCTGTTGTTTCAGGAATCGGATTCGTAGCAGAAGTCTCGGCAACGGACATTTCCTCTGAATCGTTTTCGTTGGTAGCAACCGATGAACCGTTTTCTTTTGCTGTTGACCCTTCAGCTTCAGTCTTATTTACAAAAGCTTCAGTCACAAGCTCAGTATTTTTGATTGTCGGGGGTGTCTCGTATTCTTCATTACCGCAGCCTGCCGCAAAAAGCATTGATAATATTAACGCAAAAATTAAACCAACCGATAAAGCCGAAACTCTTTTATTTTTCATAAAGCCCCTCCAAAAAACGATTTTTTAATTCTTCGGATTTTTAACCTTGTTAAGCATGGCGTTGATTTCAAGAATCTGTTCCTTGCTGAACTTACCGCCGAGCATTGAGAACACACGTTTAACGGTAAATCCCTTTGCCATGCCGTAAACATTCTTTATCATACCCACGCTCATCTGGAAGCCTGCAACCTCAAGTCCGCCGCCTTTTTTGCCGTTCTTTTCCTTTCCGGAAGTCATGGCATTCTTGAGCTTGAGAAGAATTTTTACCATTGCAAGCTTGCCGCCGAGGGTTGACATGATATCACCGATGGTATCATTGATTGAATATCTGCCGTCGGGCATGGTAATATCAAACCAGTTGATAACCTCGCCCTCTTCTTTCATGATATATGCTTCATTGGGTTTATCAACCTTGCGGATTACCGATGAATCCTCAAGTCCGCCTGCTTTTGCGGTAAGATTTGTTTCACCCTCGTTCTTAACTTCAAAATAGAAGAACGGATATTTGCCCTTCGACTGCTTGTCGATACTTACGCCGTTTGCAAAAAGCTCAACCTCGGGCTGATTTGAATAAACGGTAACCTTTGTCACATTTTCAACACGGTCAATATATCTCTTGCCGCAGATATGCACCATCGGTTCGGGATTGAGCCATGCTTTATATGCATAGAATGAATCTTTCTTGTATTTTCTGTCAAAGGTAACAAGTCCCTTATGGTTCATGCCGTTTTCGCCGCCCTCTGCTCTTGCGTCAGCAGCAAAATCGAACATATTCCAGACATGGGTCGCCCAGAGATAAGGTCTTTCGGCAATCTGCTTGATAAGCTCTTCGTGATAATATGCCTGATATTCCTCGGTGTAGTCACCCTGAACAGGATTTGATGTATGCCAGTCAAGCGCCTCGCAACCGTATTCGCTGATACCGATAGGCTTATTGGGATACTTCTTATGGAAATCATCAAACCAAGGACCATTCATATCGGTTGTTCCGCCGTACCAGCCGAAATAATGGTTATATGAAAGCACATCGCTGATGTGAACATATTCCGCATCAATCGAACACATGGTAACCGATGCAACGGTTGTCAAACGGGTTTTATCCATCTCATGACAAAGCTCGTTGAGCTTTTTATGATTTCTGATAAGGTCGGGGTCTGCCGCACCTGCAATTGTTATTTCGTTCGAAAGACCCCAGACAACGATTGAGGGGTGATTATAGTTTTGAACTATAAGCTCCTTCATCTGCGAAACGGTGTTATCAAAGCCGTCAGGCATGTGCTTTGAAATGTAGGGGATTTCAGCCCAGAGAACAAGACCTGCCTCGTCGCAAAGGTCATAGAAAACCTGCGAATGCTGATAATGGGCAAGGCGGATAGTTGTTGCACCAAGCTCAAGAATAAGGTCAATATCCTCCTTGTGATGCTTGGGAAGAAGAGCGTTTCCGATTTCGGGTCTGTCCTGATGGCGCGAAACACCGCGCAGAGGATATTCCTCACCGTTAAGAATAAAGCCCTTTTCGGGGTCTATTTTGAATGTACGGCAACCGAAACGGGTTGAAATTTCGTCAACCTCTTTGCCGTCACAGATAAGAGTTGCCTTTGCTGTATAAAGATAAGGATCTTTCAGACCGTTCCAGAGATGAACGTTCTTAATCTCAATTTCAACTTCATCATCGCCGTCTTTAATCTGCGATGCAATAACCTCGCCATCTGCAATAATTTCATATCTTACCTTGCAATTATCATCATCTTTGATAAAGGTTTTTATTTTGATTTCAGCATCTGCGCCCTTGATTTCGGGAGTGACCATAATTGCAGGCGATCCGTAATAATCAAGGTCAAAATGATTTTCGGGAACACCGATTAATGAAACGTCACGGTAAATACCGCCGTAGAATGTGAAGTCCGCATTCTGAGGATAAACTCTGTTGTTGGGAGTGTTGTCAACGGCAACAGCAAGAATATTTTCGGACTTGATATCAACAATTTTCGCTCTGAAGGTTGAATATCCGCCGTCATGCTTTGCAATGCTTTTTCCGTTCCAAAAAACCTCACATGAGGAGTTTACGCCGTCAAACTGAATATATTTTTCTTCACCCTCGGGAAGTTCGTCGGCTTTAAGTGACTTTGCAAACCAGCAAGTGCCTCTGTAATAGTCATTGCCGCCGTCCTGACCGTCTTTTCCGTTCCATGTGTAAGGAAGATTGAGAGCTTCCCAATCAGCAGGCACAGATACGGGTACAGACTTTGCACTTTTTGAAAAAAGCCACTCACCGTTAATTATTTTGGTAATTCTCATAATGACCTCCGCAAATAATTTTATGATAACATTATACAGCATAATAATATAATTTGCAATATAAGCAAGTTGACATTTCTTTTAAATTAATGTAATCTAAAAAATATTAAGGAAGTGATATTTATGCATGACTATTTTGATATTTACCATCAGCAGGAAAATGCTCACTCATTCTGCTTCAGAAGCGGAAAAACCGTTTATGAAGAGATGCTCTGTAACGGCGGATATATTTCGTGCGGCTGGAATGCGGCAGGATATCCGCTCAACCTGCTTGAAAAATGCTCAACACGGCTTGATAAAAATAGATTTGCAGAGCCCTTTGCTTTCAACATTGAGCTTGACGGTCAGAGCGTTGATTTCGGGCTTGAATTTGTTGATTTCACAACAGAAAAAGATGAAAAAGGCATTAAATCCGTACTGACATTAAAAAGCTCTATTAAACCTGTTCTTATAAAGGTACACACACTTCTTGACGGCACTGCAATGTTCAGCCGTTACCTTGAAATTGAGAATCTTTCCGATACGCCAATGAATCTGAACAGACTCACTCTTCTCGGCGGCGGAATGGAAATTCTTGAAAAAAATAATTACACCGACTCGCACAGCCCCGACGAATTATATTCAATCGGATATTTTGGCAATGACGGTTGGGGCCGAGAAGGCGGATTTACGTGGCGTAAGCTTTTGCCTGAAGTCACATCAATTGACACCCGCTTTAACCGTGACCGCTTCCGTCATCCGATGCTTTTTATACGAAACAATCTTACGGGCAGAATGTGGTTTATTCAAACCGGCTGGAGCGGCGGCTGCCGTTTTACTATTGACCTTAATGCACAGCCTGACCGCAACAGCGCACGCCTTGCATTTAAAGCTGAAATTGTTTCTCATAATCCAATGCTTATTTTAAAGTCTCACGAAAATTTTGTTTCTCCGGAAGTACACATCGGTCACATTTTCGGTGGTGTTGATGAGGCTGTCAATGAAATGTTTGCGCATATCCGTAAATCCGTTCTGACAATGCCCGAAGCCGACGCTTCTGCCGCTCTTGTCAACTGCGGCATGGGTGCCGAACATAATATGACTGTTGAAACAAGCAAGGCATATATCCGTCAGTTTGCACAAATGGGTGGAGAAATTTTCACGGTTGACGCAGGCTGGGTATGTCCTCCAGGCAAAGAGGGTGACTGGTCAAGCTATAATGGCATAAACTATCCCGACCCCGAAAGATATCCCGACGGAATATCCGTTATTTCGGACTACGCTCACGAATGCGGGCTTAAATTCGGTCTTTGGGTTGATATTGAGTCCGCAGGCAGATTCTGCAAACTTCACGAAACACATCCCGAATGGTTTTCAGTGAATCCTTTCGGAGAAGCAAGCCCGAAATATCTCGATTTATCTATCCCCGAAGTTGCGGAATGGGCTGAAAGCGAACTTGCAAGAATAATAACCGAATACAAGCTTGATCTGCTCCGCGTTGACCATAACGTTGACTATACGGAATATTTCGGCATGCGCAACAATGAATGCGTTTCAATCCGACATATCAACGCAGTTTACAGAATGTACGAAAACCTGAAGAAGCGTTTTCCAAATGTTATTTTTGAAAACTGCGCAGGCGGCGGCGGACGTACCGACCTCGGAATGATGAAACATTTCAACCATTCATGGGTTTCGGACTGCCAATGCGCACCTTATTCAATACAAATCACGAACGGAATAACCATGGTTCTTCCTCCCGAAAGAGTTGACAGGCTTTTTGCGGGAATGGGTTGCCATTCCTTCGGCTCATTTGACCTGCAAATGAGAAACTGCATGCTCGGCCACATTTCACTCAACGTTATCTCCCCTGCCGATGCTGAAATCAACTCTGAGCAAATGGAATTTGTGCGCCACAGCATAAACATTTATAAGAAATTTATAAGACCTTTCCTTGCGGAAGCAAAGATTTTCCATCATACTCCCGACATGAAAAAAGAAAGCTTTTCCGCTCTTGAAATTGCGGCACCCGATTCTTCAAAAGGTGCAATAACAGTTTACGCTCTCGCAGGCACAAACGGCAGCATCAATATCCGTGCGAAGGGCATCGACCAATCAAAAACATATAAAGTTACACTTGATAACGACGGCTCTTGCTTTGAAATTTCAGGCAGAGAACTGAAGCAAAACGGAATAACGGTTGAATTTCCGTCAGCAATGATGTCAGAACTTATTCTTTATGAGGTAAAACAGTAATAATGCAAAACAAGATTCACAACATCGGAATACTTGCCCATGTTGACTCGGGCAAAACAACGCTTACCGAGCAACTGCTGTTTCTTACAGGTGCAATACGCAGCGCAGGCAGTGTTGATTCGGGTACAGCTGCAACAGACAGCCTATCAATAGAAAAGCAAAGAGGTATTTCCGTCCGCACGGCAACTGCATCGACTATGTGGCATGATGTTACAATCAACATCATCGACACTCCCGGTCACGTTGATTTTGCGGGAGAGGTTGAGCGTGCGCTTTCTGCGCTTGACTATGCCGTGGTTATCGTTTCTGCGGTTGAGGGTGTGCGTGCGCACACTGAAAACATTATCAAATCTCTTGATGCTGCAAAGCTTCCGAGAGCGATTTTCATAAATAAGATTGACAGACCGGGCTCCGATGTGAACGCTGTTATGAATGAGCTGAAGCGGGTTTCATCTCAAAGCTTTCTTCTGCTTTCCGAAATCGAAAACGAAGGTCTTGAAAAGCCCGGAACAAAGAAAATTAATGATTTTGCTGTTTCCGCAACAGAAGCGCTTGCAGACCTGTGTGATGAAGCGGCAGATGCTTTTCTTGAAGAAAAATCACTTTCGGCAGAGCGTGCGTGCGAACTTGTTAAACGGGAAATTTCCGCATGCAGGCTCACACCCGTGCTTTGCGGAAGTGCAAAATATTCACTCGGTGTTAAGGAATTGGCAGATGCACTTGTTGAATTTATGCCGTCTGCCGAACGCCGGGCAACAGATGATTTATGCGGAATTATTTTCAAAATTGAACACGACAAAACGCTCGGCAAGGTTTCATACATAAGACTTTTTGGCGGTGAGATTTCAAACCGTGATGAGATTGAGATTCTCTCCCCTTCCGAATTTACATTAAACGATGAAAATGAAAATGCGGCAGTTGAAATCGAGAAAAAACCGCCTGCAAAAGAAAAAGTATCACAAATCAAAAAATTTGTCGGTGCGCGTTTCTGCGATTCGGGTATAGTCAAAGGCGGTGATATTGCTGCCATTTCCGGACTCCCGTCAGCAAAAACAGGTCATTTCATCGGCTCACTTGCCGTCAGCGAAACCTCAAATCTTGTCAATCCGTTTCTTCGTGTAAGAGTCACACCGTCGGACTGCGATCCGCTCAAACTACCCACACTTGCAGCTGCTTTGGGCGAGCTATCCGATGAAGAGCCCTATATTGATGCAAAATGGGAAAACGGACAGAAAGAAATAACTATCAGCACAACGGGAAAAATCCAGCTTGAAGTTATTGACACTCTTCTGAAAGAACGCTACGGACTTTCAGCATCGTTTTCTCCTCCGACTGTTATCTATAAAGAAACACCCTCGGGCAAGGGATTCGCACGCGCAAGATACACTATGCCGAAGCCGTGCTGGGCGGTTGTTGAATTTCTTTTTGAGCCCATGCCAAGAGGCTACGGAGTTTCATATCACGGCAGACTTCCGTCAAACCAATGCTTTTACAGATATCAGTCGCACATCAGAACTTCATTCAATTCGTGCCTTGAACAAGGTCTTTACGGCTGGGAGGTTACGGATTTCAAATGCACACTTGTCGGCGGTGAGCATCACACAATTCATACTCATCCTCTCGACTTTTTTGTCTGCACTCCCATGGCATTCATGAACGGACTTGACGAAATCGGCTCAACAATTCTTGAGCCACTTTTAAAGATCAGAGTTTCCGCTCCCGCAGAGTTTTCAGGCAAGCTTCTTTCGGAAATAGTCAAAATGGGCGGTGAATACGACACCCCCGTTATGCATTCACAGAATGTTATTCTTGAAGCAATCGTACCCGTTGCAACCTCAATGGATTTCCCGACGAGACTTGCGGTTTTATCTTCAGGCAAAGCTGTTCTCAATCAATCGTTTTACGGCTATCGCGAGTGCCGCGACGGTCTTGAACACATCAATCCGCGAAGAGGTGTAAACCCTCTTGACCGCTCAAAATGGATTCTTTATGCAAGAGGCGCATATCAGACAGATTAAAAAAATTTTTGTAACGTTTTTGCCTTTTCTCAATCTAATAGTCGAAAGGCGGTGAGAATGTGACGGATTTCGAAAAAATCTACACCGAAAATTCAGATTTTATCTTCAAATATCTTTTGAAGCTATGCAATAATGTTTCTCTTGCGGAAGAGCTCACGCAGGAAACGTTTTTCAGAGCTTACATGAATTTTAACAATTTAAGAGATAAAAACAAAGTTTCGGTGTGGCTGTGTCAGATTGCGAAAAACACTTATTTCGCATGGTATAACGAGCATAAGAATCAAAACGTTTTATCTGACGATGACGAAATAAAAGACGAATTTGACATAGAAAAATTTTTTGAAAAGAAAGAAATCACCGAAAAAGCCTTTGCCTGTCTCCACGAGCTTGAAGAGCCATACAAAGAGGTTTTTATGCTTTCTGTTTTCGGTCAGCTTTCCCTGACAGATATAAGCAAGCTTTTCGGCAAGAGCGAAAGCTGGGCAAGGGTCACATTTTACCGTGCAAAACAAAAACTTTCAGAAAGAATGAGGTAATCGTTATGAATTGTAATGTCATCAAGGATTTGATTCCGCTTTATATTGATGACTGCTGCTCGCAGGAAAGCGGCAATGAAGTAAAAAAGCATCTTGAAAGCTGCTGCGACTGCAAAGCGGTTTTTGAAAGCATGAACTGCACTGTCGAATCAAAAGAAACATCTTGTGCACCTAAAAAACTTAACAAAGTAAATGATTGGAAAGCATCAATTCTGCAATCGGTACTTTTTTTTCTTTCTTTCCTGCTGATTACCACAGGTGTTTATTTTGAAGCAGGCACGAATTACCATGACTTTGGCAACGGATTGGCAGCTTTTAACGTTGTTGTGCCTGCAACGGGATTTTTGCTTTCGCTGACCAACTGGTATTTTGTTAAACTGTATCCGAGCAGAAAAGTTTTTTCTTGGTGTTCATGTGTTCTCTCGGTTGCCGTTACTCTCGGTGCAACCGTATGGTGCTTATTCCATTACGAAATGAATATTACAGATTTTTGGGATAATATAACATTTATTGTTTTTTTTAAAAGCGTAATATTTCTGTTCGGAATTGAAACCATGTTGACGGTAATTTTTGCAGTTGCAGCGAAAACTCTGTCAAATTATTACGCAAAAATGCTTGGCAAGGAATAAATAGATTCTTAAAGGAAGATGATTGACATTACATTGACAATGCCAATCATCTTTGTTAATATAGAGAAAAATTTTATTTGGTGATAAAATGGAAGAACTACATATGATCTGCAACGCACATCTCGATCCTGTCTGGCTCTGGCAAAGACCCGAGGGCATTGCAGAAGCAATATCCACATTCCGTGTTGCCGCAGATTTCTGCGAGGAATTTGACGGCTTTGTTTTCAATCATAACGAATCCGTTCTCTATGAATGGGTTGAAGAAAATGAGCCCGAGCTTTTCGCGCGCATTCAAAGGCTTGTCAAAGAGGGAAAATGGCGTATAATGGGCGGATGGTACCTTCAGCCCGACTGTGTTATGCCCTGCGGAGAATCCTTTATCCGTCAGATAGAAACAGGCACAAGCTATTTCAAGGAAAAATTCGGCGTAAAACCTCTTACCGCAATCAATTTTGACCCCTTTGGTCATACCAGAGGACTTGTTCAGATTCTCAAGAAATGCGGCTATGAGTCATATGTTTTCATGCGTCCGTCATGGGTTGAGTGCGAGCATGATTTTCTTTGGGAAGGCTTTGACGGCAGCAAAATAATCGCTCACAAAATGAACTGCGGATATAACTCGGGCAAGGGTAAAATATTGAGCAAAATTGACCGCATTCTTGAAAGAGAATACGGCGACGGAATCAATATGATGTTCTGGGGAATCGGCAATCACGGCGGCGGTCCGTCGAGAGAAGACCTTCTCGCCATTGCGGATTTCATGAAAAACAATCCCGAAAAAGGTCTTATGCACTCATGGTGCGAGAATTATTTTGACCGCATTGACAAATCAAACCTCAAAACCTTTGATAAATCTCTCAACTATACAATGGTCGGTTGCTACACTTCAATGGTACGCATAAAGCAGGCTCACAGGCACCTTGAAAACGACCTTGCGGTTTGTGAAAAAATGCTTGCGTTAAGCAATGTTTCATATGATAAAAACGAGCTTAAAAAGTCTGAAAAAGCTCTTCTCTTCTGCGAGTTTCACGATATTCTTCCCGGCTCAAGCATAAAAGCTGCCGAAGAGGACAGCTTGCGTCTTTTTTCCTACGGAAGCGAAATAGCCGAAAAATATAAAACAAAGGCATTCTTTAAGCTCTGTGAGGGTCAGAAAAAGGCAAAAGAAGGCGAAATACCCGTTCTAGTTTTCAACCCGCATCCCTATAAAATCACTCAGGATATTGAGGTTGAATTCCAGCTTCAGGATCAGAACTGGAATGAAAATGAGGTAACTATTGTTTCGGTTTACGATGAAAACGGAAAACTTCTCCCCTCACAGAACGAAAAAGAAGCTTGCACATTCAGCCTTGATTGGCGCAAACGTGTCTGCTTCAGAGCAGAGCTTAAGTCCATGAGTATCAACAGATTTGACTGCAGACTCCATGTTGAAAACATGCCGAAAAGAAAAATCGAAAAATGCAATGAAACATCCGAACATTTCACCTTTGATAACGGCAGAATGCAGGTGCTTATCAGCAAAAAAACCGGTCTTATCGACAAATACTGCGTAAACGGCATTGATATACTGAAGCCTTCAAGCGCAAAAATTGTTGCGTTTAAAGATAACGAGGACCCGTGGGGCATGACTGTTGATAGCTTCAACGAAAAAATCGGAGAATTTACTCTTTTAAGCGCCGAAAAAGCTAACGCATTCAACGGATATCCCGAAGCAAACCACTCAAATGTAAGAGTTATCGAAAACGGAGCCGTCCGTCTTAAAATACAAGCGATTTTCGGCTGTTCGGATTCCTTTGCGGTTGTCACATATTCAATTCCGAAAAACGGAGATTACATTGATATCAAAATCAAAATGCTTTCAAATGACAGCAGCAGATTTTATAAGCTTTCGTTTGATTCAGTATTTGAATCTCCCGAGTTCCTGGGCCAGACCGCTTTCGGGAAAGAAGCTCTGCGCACAGACGGCGAGGAAGCTGTCTATCAGAAATGGTGCGGTGTTTTTGGAAACGGCAAGGGACTTGCCATACTCAACAAAGGCACATACGGCGGCAGCGTTGACGGCGGAGTGCTCAATATTTCGCTTTTGAGGACTCCTGTTTATTCCGCTCACCCCATCGGTGACAGACCTCTTGCAGACGATGATCGCTGCCATGACAGAATCGATATCGGCGAACGTGAATTTGAATACAGACTTACAGCAGACATAGATCACCTTGACATGCAGGCAGAGATTTTTAACCAGCCCTGCACTGCTCTTTCATTCTTCCCTTCGGGTTCCGGCAAAAAGAAAAACACACGCATTGAAATTGATAATCCCGATATTATTCTTTCGAGATACCTCAAAAACGATAACGGAACAAAAATCCGCCTTTTCAATTCGAGCGACAAGTCCTCAAAGTCATCCTTGAGAATCGAAAAAAATATTTTTGAAATTGATTTCGGAGCATTCGAGGTTAAAACTTTTATTTATAAAGACGGAGCGATTTCAGAAGCGGAAATGATTTAATTTTTAAAATCTCCTTGTTTGTATGAACAGATAGTGATATAATTGCTATATCATACAAACCAAAGGAGATTTTTTATGAGTTTTGTTTCAAAAATCGTCGGAATAGTTCTTATGATACCTGCGCTTTTCGGACTTTACTGCAATGATGCAAACGACACAGAAACGGCATATCTTGAAAAAGCTGCGCAGGTTGAATTTGAAAACACAATTGAAACCGCAATCCCTCAAACCGAGCTTTATAATATGATTTCAGAACATTTCAATTCTCCCCTCCCTGAAGGCAAGACAGAGAAAAAAGCAATTGTTATCGGCTATGATGGTTGCCGCGCGGATGCACTTGCTTATGTTGAAAACCGTTTCAGCGGAATAAACAAAATGATGAGTTCAGGTGCATCTCTCAATTATGTTTATTGCGGCGGAGTTAACTATCCTGCAGTTAATACGCAGGATACCTCAACAGCTCCCGGCTGGTGCTCCGTTCTTACAGGCGTTTGGGCAGACAAAAACGGCATTACCGGCAATGGCATAACCAAAACTCTTGAATACAAAACTCTTATGACGTCTCTCACGGAAAACGGCGTTATTGATTCCGCATCGTTTATAACTTCGTGGGACGGTCACTTTGCAACTGATAACAGCACATATAAACTTGAGAAAGAATACTGCGAAAAAAACGACCTTAAAGTTTCATTCAATTACTGCATTGAAGATACCGCCTCTGCAAGAACTGCAATCAAAGACATAAAGCAGGACGACTGCTCAGATTTTATATTCGCTATCTATGAAGGTACTGATCACGCAGGTCACTCCTTCGGTTTCTCGACAAACAACCCGATTTATCAGGCAGGCTTCAGACTCAACGATGTTCTTGCTTACAGAACTCTTAATGCAATCGAAAACAGAGAAACATATGAATCCGAGGATTGGCTCATTATCATAACCTCTGACCACGGCGGTTTCGGAACAGACCACGGCGGGTCTTCAATTCAGGAAAGAATGGTTTTCATTGTTACAAACAAATAAAGATAAATCCTGCAGTCTTAATGACTGCAGGATTTTGTTTTTAATATGTAATTTTGAGTGTTCTTATTTCAAAGGGACCGAAAACAAGTTCGTTGCCGGCAAATATTTCTTTAACCTCTTCAAGCATATCGGTTATCTCGATTTTCTTGGCGCCGTCAAAAAATTCAACAGGGCAGTTTGTATATGTTCCCTCTGTTTCGTAAAGCCTTGCAATAAATGCCTTTTCGTTGTCTTCGCAGGGCTTGATTGATTCAACAATAATGTTATCTGCCTTGGGAAGAACAAGTGCAACTGCTTCAAAATTTCCCTTACCTTTTATAACAGGAATATTAAGCTCATAAGCAGGTCTGACAACATTTTCCGTGCTGAACCCGCCGTTATGAGGAAGGAAGGAATAAACAGTTCTGTGGATTCCTCTGTCACCCTCAAAATCGGGTCTTAAGCCGCCTTTATGAAGTGAAAGACGCATCTTTCCGCCATAAACGCTTATGCCGTATTTGCTGTCGTTGAGAACAGCAGCACCGAAACGTGTTTCGGAAAGATCGGTAAATTTATGGTTGACAACCTCAAACTTTGCCTTTTCAACGGAATCGTTTCTTGTTGTGGGTCGCTTAACGTTGCCGTACTGAATTTCAAAACGAGCAAAGCTGTTTTTGATCGAGGTGTCAAATGTTGTTTTGAGAAATCTGTGATTATCCTGCCAATCCATAACCGTATCAAATCTGATTTCGGCTGTATCGGTAAAATATATTGAATCCTGGGTAATTGTTGATTTTTTTGAAATACTGTATTTGCTTCTGATTATCAGTGCTGCTGCACCGTGAGAAACAATTTCTCTGCTCAAAAGAACGGAATCATCCGCAAACTTACAGTCAAGGTCTGCATCAATATCCCAGTTATCCCATGCATGCGGAAGATCTTCAGCAATAATGAAAGTGTTAAGAGGATAGCCGTCGCCTCTGACCTCTCTTTTTGATTTTTTATCAATAAGAGATTCAATATATCCCTTTTCATCAAAGCGGATATCCGCAAAAGGTGTTGATACCTTGTTTCCGTCAACAGCAATTTCGCTCTTTGCGTCTGTAATGCCTTTAACAAGATTAATTTTTACTGTTGAAAACGCAGGAACGGTCAGACCGCTGATAATAAGAATGTTCTTTCCGTCAAGGTTTTTATATGACTGCTGCTTGCACTCACAGTCTGCAATAAATCCCTCTTCGCATTCAAGAAATATCGGGTCACTTCTGTCAAACGAAAGAGTATTTGTTACACTCACGCAATCGCCGTTACCTGTAACCGATTCATCAATAAGCTTATACGCGGTTTCAAGAAGTTCATTTGTTTCGGAAAGCGAGAGCTTGTGTGCCGAAGGAATGCAGGTACCGGGAAGAATGTCATGGAACTGATTGAGAAGAAGTGTTTTATAAAGCGGATGAATCTTTTCGTCGCTTGCAACTTCTCCCGATTTCACGGCATTACTGACGGTTAAAAACTCAAGGTCACGAAGAGCAAGCTCTGCCTTTCTGTTATTATGCTTGATATTATGCTGATTTGTGAGAGTACCTCTGTGAAGCTCAAGATAAAGCTCGCCTGAATATGTGCTCGGATTTTTTGCGGTCTTTTCAAGGTCCTGCATAAACTCGCTGACGGTCATATATTCCGCCTTTGCACAGCCGTTGAGGTCTTTTACTCTTCTCGCAACCTCAATCATCTCATACTGCGGTCCGCCGCCGCCGTCACCGTGACCGAATGCTTCAAAGCGCTTGTTTGTGACACTTCTTTCGTTGATGCTTCTGTAGTGTTTCGGATCGCCCGTTACCGACTCGTGGAAGCATCGGGGAGAAGGCCATGCCGCGGTTGTGTTGAAATGGGTGAAAACTCTTGTTCCGTCAATTCCCTGCCACCAGAAGGTATCATACGGGAAATGGTTAGTATCATTCCAGTCGATTTTGGTAGTGAGGAAATAATCAACAGAACAGCCCTTCATAATCTGGGGAATGGCTGCGCTGTAACCGAAGGTATCGGGCAACCAGAAGCAATCCGAGGTGTAGCCGAAATGCTTTCTTGTGAAGCGCTGACCCCAGAGAAACTGCCTTATCATGGATTCGCCCGAGGTTATGTTGCAGTCACACTCAACCCAGACACCGCCGTTGGGCTCATATCTGCCCTCGGCAACCTTTTCTTTTATGCGTTCAAAAAGCTCGGGATAATACTCAAGAAGCATGTTTGAATGGCATGCCGAGCTTTGCATAAATTTATGCTCGGGATACTGCTGCATAAGTGACAGCTGATTTGAATATGTTCTTGCGCTCTTTTTGATTGTTTCCGTTGCTTTCCAGAGCCATGCGGTATCAAGATGAGAATGACCGATAATTCCGACCTTCGGTGCATCGGGACCGTTTTTGACCGCAAGCATTTCCTTGAGGAAGGGATGGGCAGATTTCATGGCTGCTCTGAAGGTTTCATCATCGGTATCATCATAAGAATAAAGCAACCGCTTATGAACTTCATAAAGTGCATTGATAAGCTCACCCTTTCTGAACGATGAATCAGGCAGGGATTCGGTAAGCTCGTTTATAACCTTGAGGTCAAAATAAAAATCCTGAATAAACTCATCCTTGACGCAGATATCAAGACCGTCAAAATGATATGTATAATCCTTGAGAAATCTGCTTGTGTCAAGCGGCATATTGCCGAGATGCGTATGACCCGTATAAACTTCAAGGGCGATATCGATTTTCTCCCCTGCCTTTGCTTTCAGAGTGAGCATATCGCAGTAATGATTGCCGTGGCCCGTAAAAACAATTTTGGTACAAAACGTACCAAAGGGCTTGCCGTTGACCCAGAGAAGGGTTTCATAACCCTCTGTGTGCGGCATAATAAAAATTGTTTTGCCATCAAGCTCATCAGGAACAACAAATTCCGCCTTGAACCAGCCGAAAGCCTCCTCCTGCCCCCATGTGCTTCCGCTTTTTAAAGGAGCACAGAGAGAATCATCGGGTATTTCATAAAGTCTGTCCGTTGTTTCATAGAATTTGACGGTATCTATTTTCGCCATTTTTCTGAAAAGCATAGGATCAAGAATCTTTTCAAATCTTTTAAGCTTTGAGAGCATACGCTCAATTTGTTTTTCAGTCAGCATATTTAAAATCCTTTCGGAGTTTTTTGTCATTTAATTGCATATTATATCACCATTATTTTTATAAAACAATCCGTTAAATAAAATTTTATTTAATCTTTTTCTTCATTTACAACAGCGTAAAATTATGGTATACTTTAATTAATAAAGATACGGAGGACAAACCATGAAAAAACGTATATTTTCCGTTATTCTTGCGGTATGCATGATTTTAGGTGCCACAATACCTGCGTTTGCAGCAAGCAAAAGTGTTCTTAAATTCGATGAAAACGGCGAATTTAAAATTCTTCATCTCTGCGACGGTCAGGACGGCTATCCCGCGCAGGAAAGAATGATGATTTATATCAACTATATGCTCAAAGTTTATGACCCCGACCTTGTTGTTCTCGGCGGTGACAACACAGTTGCGCCAAAAGAAAACAAGGAAGATGCCATAAAAGAGCTTGTTACTCCCTTTGTTGAGAACAAAGTTTATTTCACTCTCGTTTTCGGTAACCATGATGATGAGCAGGGCGTTGATAAGGATACTCTCCTTAAATACTATCAGAAATACGGCGGAAAATACTGCCTTGCATATGATGCAGACCCCACGCTTCACGGAACTGCAATCCACAATCTTCCCATTCTCTCATCGAACGGTAAGAAAATCAAATTTAACCTCTGGATGTTTGATACCGGCACATATGTTTATGACGAAGACGGAAACAGACTCGGCTACGACAGCGTAACTCCCGACCAGATAGAATGGTATAAGAAAACAAGCGAGGCTGTTGAAAAGGAAGCTGGAGAAAAGATTAATTCTCTCGCATTCCAGCATATGGTACCTCCCGATGTTTATGACGTTATGTTCCCCGATGTTCCGTTTGAACTTTCACCCCTCACCGAAAAATACAACGGCAAAAACTATCCTATCGTCTGTCCCGACACAAGCGTTTTTGACGGTCATCTTTTGGAACCACCTTCACCAGGCGTATATAATTACGGTCAGTTTGATGCGATGGCTGAAAACGGCGATGTTCTCGCAGTTTTCGCAGGCCATGACCATATCAACAGTTATGAGGTTGAGCATAAGGATATTATGATTATCAACACTCCGGGCATGGCTTTTCGTGCATACGGCAATGAGTTTGTAAGAGGCGGACGACTTATCACAGTTAATGAGGATAACACCTCCAAATTCAAATCGGAAGTTATTACCGTTAACGATCTTGCATTAAAAAATGCAGACTTTGCGGAAGATATGGCTATCAACCGTCTCGATGCAGGCTTTTGGGTTATTTTAGGAAAAATTCTGCTTGTACTCTCTGAAATTTCAGGTATCGGCGCAGTTTTCCTTTATTGGTAAAGAAAGGATATTGATATGTCAGTTTTAAGTGTAAATAAAAACAATTTCGAATCAGTCAAATCAAGCGAAAAAACCGTTCTTCTTGATTTCTATGCAGATTGGTGCGTTCCCTGCCGAATGGTTTCGCCGATAGTTGATGAAATCGCCAATGAAAATCCGCAGTACCTTGTCGGCAAAATCAATGTTGATGAGGAACCCGAGCTTGCTGCCGCATTCGGTGTCTCAAGCATTCCGATGCTGGCAGTTATGAAAAACGGAAAAATTACAAATAAGGCAGTCGGTGCAAGACCGAAGGACTCAATTCTTGAACTGCTGAAATAAAAAATCAGAGCTGATTCCCGCTAAAGGAATCAGCTCATTTTTTATTTACTTTTTTGGTCCATAAGCATTCTCATAAACAGACCGCCTTGAACCGTTCTGTGCTGGAATGATACTGTTTTGCCGCTGATTGTATCATACCAATCCGTCATGGGCACACGGCTGTCACTTTCGTTATACGATTCCCAAAGAGGTACAATGTACTGCTCAAAAACCTCTTTTGAAGATGACATCGACGCAACCCAGACAAGCCAATCAGACTTTGTGTAATCCGCACGGCAGTCAAGCGGCATTCCGTATTTATTGAAGTGCTTCATGTTATCCGCAATTTCACTGTCCATAAATTCCTGTGTGAAAAGTTTTGTTCCCCAAACCTTGTCCCAAACCATGTTATATTTCATGGAATAGGTATAGGGCTGGTCAAAGGCAAGATTTGATGTGCCGTCGCTGTTGAGTGCGGTTTTCATCCAATTATCAGCCATTTTCTCTGCTTCTGAACGATAGTAATCCGATTTTTCTTTATCGCCGAGCATATCCTCGATTATCGACATTCCGCAAAGGCCCATGATTGCCTTGAGCGAAAGATTGCAGTTGTGCGCAAGATGACCCGCAAAATCATCTGTGCAAAGCTGGTGACCGGGGTCTGCTCCGTATTCGATAAGATAGTCGCACCAAGCATTAAGAAGATCAAGATTTTCTTTTGCAAACTCTGCAGAGCCTTCTGCAAGAGAAACATTTGTTGCCATGACAAGCATATTGCCGCATTCTTCGACAGGCATCTGCCATTTAAGAGCATTCTCGCCGTAAACCTGACCGTTAACAAGAGGATAACATCCCACATCATGCGGTGCAAAATCATAAATCCATGTATCGCTTTTCGCATAGCGGAAAACAGGACGCATCATTCCCTTGACAAGCTCAGGATTGTAAATAAGGAACATCGGGATTGACGGATAGGAAACATCAACTGTTGCTGCACAGCCGTTGGAGAAGCATTCTTTTGATATGTAGAGAATCTCTCCGTTTTCGTCAATGGCAAGCTTATGACCTGCGATAACTTGACGATATGCAAGCGAAAGCAGCTCTGCATATTTTTCTCCGCCTGCATTTTTCGCGTCAATATAAAGATTTTGAGAAAATTCACGGCAACGGTTCATTACTTCATCATATTCGGCAGCCGCATCCGATATTGCTTCAAGAATTGTCTGACCGTCTTTGTTCCAATAAGATTTAAGATGCTTGCCGAAATACTCAATGCTTTCAATATCGTCATACGCGAAAAGGAAAAGCAGATTTTCGTTCTCTTTGATTCCGGAGCTGACAGTAACTACGTCCATACCCCATTCTCTGTCTGTGTTTGTTTCGGCAATTTCCGAATCAACAGCAAGATAAAAATAGCCCCAATCTATTCTTACATCATCACCGCATCGATTAAGAGGCTTTTGCTCAACATTACCCATTTGCATACCTTTAACGGAGCCGATGCTGATTTCTTTAATATCAACATCATTCTGCCATGCTTTGTCAAGGCAAAGCTCTTCGCTTGCTCTGACATTTATTTTAACATCATGCTCTTTTCCGTCACGCGACGAATATGAAACCGAAAGATAAGAGACAGGTCTTGTCAAAAGCATGTAATCATCAGGGATAACGGGAGAAGTAAAAACAGCCTTCAGAATTATTTCATCATTCTCAAAAACTGCAGTTGTTGAAAGCGCATCAATCTCAAGCGAAATCTGCGTAAGCTTATGCTTATCCCTGTGATATCCGAAGAAAGTGTATTCTTTTCCGTCAACAATCGCAGTGCCGAGAAGGTAGTTGCTTTTGCCTGTCCAATGAACAGTACGTGATACATTAAGTACGGTATCCTGTGACCATACTGAAAAATAGGGGTCAATTGTTATAAGCGGAACACACGGTGCTCTCAATTTCATAATAACATCCTCTCATGTTTTTTATAATTATATCATAGCATCTGCAATAAACCAACAGAAAAATATAAAAACCTGCGCACTTTTCAGCACGCAGGTAATTTAAATCAATTCAGACAGAACAGAAAAGATATAACCCTCAATAACAGATTAAAAATTATCAGAAAGCTTCAACCGCTGCTTTTTCGGCTGCAAGGCCCTTCTTATAATTTTCAAGGAAAGCCTTGAAGCCTGCAATATCATCCGCATCGGGAGTCACTTCTGTTGAATCCTGACCTGCAAACACTTTGTTTTCAAGGTATTCGTCAAGTGTTTCACCGTCAGCCTTACTGAGCATGTATTCTGCAAGAATAGCAACACCCCATGGTCCACCCTCGCCTGCCGTTTTCATAACCGATACGGGAGCATTAAGAGCTGCACCCATTATCTTCTGACCTGCAACGGGAGCCTTGAAATATCCGCCATGTCCGAGAATACGGTCAACCTTAACATCTTCATCTGCAAGGATTTCCATACCGATGCTTAATGTCGCCGCCGCGGAGCAAAGCTGCACTCTTGCAAAGTTTTCAAGATTGAACTTGCTGTCGGGGCCTCTGAAGAACATAGGCTTACCGCTGTCAAGACCTGTGATAACCTCTCCCGAAAGATAGTTATATGCAACGAGTCCGCCGCAATCTTTATCGCCCGAAAGAGCGGACTCAAACATCTTGTCAAGCACCTTATAAATACTGACATCCATACCCATTGCTTTACACATAGATGTAAAAAGTCCTGCCCACGCATCAATTTCACCCGAACAGTTGTTGCAATGCACCATCGCAACAGGCTTACCTGCAGGAGTTGTTACCATATCAATTTCGGGATAAAGCTTTGAGAGTGCTTTTTCAAGCACAACCATGAGGAATATTGATGTGCCTGCGGAAACATTGCCCGTTCTGACTGCAACGGAATTTGTTGCAACCATACCTGTTCCTGCATCGCCCTCAGGCGGGCAAAGCACAACGCCTGCCTTAAACTCACCAGTGGGGTCAAGAAGAAGTGCTCCCTCTTCGGTCAGAACGCCTGCACTTTCGCCTGCAACAAGAACCTTCGGAAGAATCCCTTCAATGTTCCACGGAAAGTTTTTGCCTGCAATTTTTTCGTCAAACTGCTCGAGCATTTTCTTATCGTAATCATTTGTTTCGCTGTCAATGGGGAACATTCCCGAGGCTTCTCCGACGCCGATAACCTTTTTGCCGGTAAGCTTCCAATGAACATAGGCAGCAAGAGTTGCAATAAAATCAACATCTTTCACATGCTCTTCACCGTTCAGAATTGACTGATAAAGATGGGCAATGCTCCAGCGCTGCGGAATATTGAAATCAAAAAGTTCGCTTAATTCTTCAGCTGCCTTTGCAGTAATTGTGTTTCTCCATGTTCTGAACTGTGCAAGCTGATTGCCGTCTTTGTCAAAAGCAAGATATCCGTGCATCATACCGCTGATGCCAAGTGCACCGACTGTTGTAAGCTTCACTCCGTATTTTTCAGAAACATTCTTTTTAAGAGCGGAAAATGCACCCTGAAGTCCTTCCCATACCTGCGAAATAGGATAAGTCCATACGCCGTTATCATATGTATTTTCCCAATCAAAACTGCCCGATGCAAGAGGCTCATGGTTTTTGCCGATAAGAACAGCCTTGATTCTTGTTGAACCAAATTCAATGCCGAGAGCGGTCTGACCCGCTTCAATTGCAAGCTTGATTTTTTCCATAATTATCACACTCCGTTTCATTAGTCAGAAAAACGCAATTTTCTACTCTGTTATAATATCAAAATATGATACAACCGTCAAGTGAACAATACTTTTTTATACATAAATGTTTCTTTTATGTTGCTTTTTTTTATAACTTTTGCTATAATTATTTCTATATGACAATTAGGAGGAAGACTATGAATCTCATTTCACAAGTCAAGGACGGATTTTCAAAAGTAAGAACCTATTGGAAAACTCCGCCTCTCGGCAACTACATGAGTTTTAAGGAAATTGTATCTCTCGCAGGCGGCGGTATAGGCGTTAAATTTATAATTACATGCATATCTGCTGTTCTTCTTTCCGCAACAAACGTTTTCGTCGGAAATACCATCGGCATTGAGCCGATGAACATGTATTTCATATACATTCTTGCGGTTATTATCAGCTTCCCTCTGACCATGTTCAGAGCATACATAATAGACAATGCGCGCAACAGAAAAGGCAAATACAGACCTTATATTCTTACAATGGGTCTGCCGACAATTATTCTTGCAATAGGCTATTTCTGGATGCCCTATGAAAAAATGAGCAGTCAGATGATGAAATGCGCCGTTGTTCTTCTTTTCAACATCGGGTTCCAATTTTTCTATAATTTTCTTTACGATGCTTATGACAACTACATCGTTGTTCTTTCTCCCAACACTCAGGAACGTGCAAATGTTTCTTCGATTAAATCGGTAACCGATTCGCTTGCTCCCACAATAACCAATGCGGTTATCCCCTTACTTGCAACCGCAATTATCGGTACAAATAACCTCAACGATATCAGGATTTACAGATACATATGGCCGCCAATTCTTATTCTCGGTTTTCTTTTGAGCGTTATAGTCTATGTCAACACAGAAGAAAAAATCGTTCAGGCCAAAACCCACGTTGTTCAGATTAAGTTTTTGGATGCTCTTCGTGCAGTTGCCAAGAACAAGTATTTTTGGGTTATTTCTCTTGCCGGCTGGCTTGGCTTCCTTGAAGGCGCATACGGAAGCATTCTTAACTGGCTTTATTCTTATCAGCACGCCTGCTCAAGCGGAGAATATTCTCTTTTATTCACAATTTACGGCAACGCTTCTTTCTGGGGCATGCTTCTTGCACCGCTTTCTATCAAGAAATTCGGTAAAAAGAATACCCTTATCTTAATAAATACAATGAACATTCTGTTTATTGCACTTATTTATCCCGTAGTAAAATACGCTGACATGAGTATTATGATATGGATTGTTATGATATGCCTGTGGTTTAACGCTCTTTTCGGCTCTTTCGCCCATATTCTTACTCCCAGCCTTAACGGCGATATACGTGACTATCAGCAGTACATAACGGGTGAAAGAATTGACGGCATGTTTGCTGCAGTCGGTCTTATCGGCAGCGTTATTACAATGGCAACAAGCTCTGTTCTTCCCGCAATTTATGAAAAAATCGGTTTCAACGAAGAAAAGCTCAATGAGCTCCTCCCCGAAATCATTGCTCAGGAAGGCGAGCTGATAGACCCGACAAATGTTTATAATGTTCTTTATCATAAAGAAACTTTTATAAGTATTTTCGGTGTTCTTATTGCAGTTTCCGTTCTCGGCGCATTTATGAATGTCCTTCCGTATTTCTTCTATGATCTTTCTGAAATCAAGCAGAAGGGTATGATTAACGTTTTAAAAATCCGTGCTCTTTTTGAAGACTACGGTAACGGTATTCTCAAAGATAAAGACCTTGTCGAGGCAATAGAAATCATAAGAGAAGCAAATGATTTTGAAAATGCACAGCCAAAGGACATAAAAGAACTTAAGAACGCCAGAAAGCAAGCATCTTCAAAAGAAGAGAAAAAGGCTGCTAAAAAGGCATATAAGGATGCCATCAAATTCAATCAGAATATTGAAATTTCAAAGTTTGTTATTGACGAAATGAACCGTTTCAACACTCCTTACGGTAAAATGCAGCTTGAAGAAGCCCGCAAAACCGCAAACGCAGGTTACGAAGCAATTTACAGCTTTGACAAATCCGAGCTTGCTGAAGCAAAGGCTCTTCCCCGCGGCACACAAGAGGAAAAAGAATACAGAAAATCCGCCATTTCAAAGGCAAAGGATTTTGTTTATGCTCAAAAAGCTGCTTCAAAATATTTCCCCGGTGGAATCAAGGAATTTGATGCAGGCATATTTGAAAAGCTGTTTGATAAAGAAGACAGACTTGCAGAAGAGCTTGAAGCAACATATAAAAAGCTTTATGATGCAAGAGACCGCAAGGATAAAGAGGATATTGACCTTTATATGAAAGCGGTCAAGAGCATCAGGGCAGAACAGAAAGCCACAGAAAACGAAATCAAAAAGGCTACAAGCGAAAACTCTGTTTATAACCGCGCCGCAAAGCCTTATATCAACGCAAAGAAGCTTCTCACACAGAGCGAAAACTATGCAAGATTTGATGAGATTGCAGCAATGTATGACGAAGCAAAGGCACGCTACGAAAAGGCACAGGCGGATGCAATTGCAGAAAAAGAACGTTTAGCTGCCGAAGAAAAGGCTTATGCCGAAAAGCTTAAGGCTGAAAAGGCTGCTAAAAAAGGCAAAAAATAATTAGAAACAACAAAATCGCCGTTACCCTTTCAGGTAACGGCGTAATTTTTATGTTTGTTTTCAGATGTTTGCTGCATTTTTGATATCTTCAACCCTGTCTGTCTTTTCCCATGGAAGGTCAACATCTGTTCTTCCGATATGTCCGAGAGCTGCAATCTGTCTGTAAATGGGTCTTCTCAAATCAAGAGTTTTTATGATTCCTGCGGGGCTGAGGTCAAAAAGCTCATTAACAATTGCAGAGATTTCGCTGTCAGCAATTTTGCCTGTTCCGAAGGTATCAACAAAAACCGAAACGGGCTGCTCAACACCGATTGCATATGCAAGCTCAACCTCGCACTTCTTTGCAAGGCCTGCGGCAACGATATTTTTTGCAACATAGCGTGCTGCATAAGCTGCCGAACGGTCAACCTTTGTGGGATCCTTGCCGCTGAAAGCGCCGCCGCCATGGCGTGCATAGCCACCATAGGTATCAACGATAATCTTTCTGCCGGTAAGACCGCTGTCACCCTGCGGACCGCCTGTTACAAATCTTCCTGTGGGATTAATGTGATATTTTGTGTTCTCATCAAGCATTGCTGCGGGAATGACGGGCTTGATTACCTTTTCAACAATGTCTGCTCTTATCTGCTCAAGAGTAACGTCTGCAGAATGCTGTGAAGAAATAACAACCGTATCAACTCTGACGGGATTGTTGTTCTCATCATACTCAACAGTAACCTGACTCTTTCCATCGGGGCGAAGATAGCCGAGAGTTCCGTCTTTACGAACTTCGGTAAGCTTTGCGCAAAGCTTATGTGCAAGAGAAATGGGAAGCGGCATAAGCTCTGGGGTTTCGTCGCATGCAAAGCCGAACATCATTCCCTGGTCGCCTGCGCCAAGTCTGTCAACGCCCATAGCAATATCGCCAGACTGCTTGTCAAGAGCTGTCATAACAGCGCAGGTATTGCAGTCAAAGCCGTATTCGGCATTGTTATAACCGATATCGTCAACAACCTCTCTTACGATTTTGGGGATATCAATATCGGCAGTTGTTGTGATTTCACCCATAACGAGAACCATGCCTGTTGTGCAGCAGGTTTCACAGGCAACTCTGCCCATGGGGTCTTTTGCAAGAATCGCATCAAGAACGGCATCCGAAATCTGGTCGCAGATTTTATCGGGATGGCCGCCTGTTACGGATTCGGAAGTAAATAAATAGTTTGCCATTTTCCTGACCTCTTTAAAATAAGTATTATCAATGATTAAGTCCCAAAAAATACCCGCCGAAGGAGTCTTCAGCGGGCGAAAACACCTTATCTTTCGGCTTCAAGCCGCAGGATTTAGCACCTTGATTAATACAGGTTGCCGGGCTTCACAGGGCCTGTCCCTCTGCCACTCTCAATAAGGACATATTCTATTGACACTTTATTATATAATGACGGTTTAATTTTGTCAATACAAAATTCGACAATCAGATATAGTGAAATATTTCCGTCGGAGAATTAATTATAAAATCAGCACCATTTTCATTAAGTACAGATTTGTCACGAAAGCCCCATGTCACTCCGATGCAGGGAATGCTTGCGTTTTTTGCGGTTATACAGTCAACCTCGGAATCACCGACATAAACAGTGTTTTCTTTTGAAACGCCAAGCTTTTCAAGAACATTATATATTCCGTCAGGCTGCGGCTTTTGAGCAACACCGTCGAGCTGCCCGATGGTTTCATCAATCAAATCTCCAAAGAAAAACTTTACAATTTCAGTTGCTGCCGAGTTCATTTTGTTTGTTACGACAGCAGTTTTTATGCCACGATTTTTCAGTTCCGAAAGCATTTCGATTATACCGTCATAAGGCTTTGTTTTCACACAGGAATTTACGTTATAATGCTCTTTGAAAATCTCAAGACACTTCTCCGAAACTTCATCGGGAGTATTCTCGGGAACGCTTAAAAAAATGAGCCTTTTCACTCCGTTTCCCACAAAGGAACGGATTTCTTCAAGATTTTTTTCGGGAAAACCGGACTTTTCGAGAGCATAATTAACGCTGTTTTTTAAATCCTCAAGGGTATCTGTCAGAGTTCCGTCAAGGTCAAAAATAACTGCCTTATAGTTCATAAATATACCTCAAACGCCGTGTCATTAAAAGACACGGCGTTAATCTTATTTTTTATTCTTGAATTTATCAAAGAAGCCTTCCTTGCCGTTTCCGACAGGTGCGCCTCTCTTGACTCCGAGTTCCTTTTCAAATTCAACAAGAATTTCCTTCTGTCGCTGGGTGAGATTCTTCGGAACATCAACAATAACACGCACCAGCTGGTCGCCTCTGCCTCTGCCGTTGAGAACCTGTATTCCCCTGCCCTTAAGATTGAATACGGCACCGGACTGCGTTCCTGCAGGAAGGTCAAACTTAACGTCACCGTCAAGTGTCTGTATTCTTAAAGTGTCACCGAGAACTGCCTGCGGATAGCTGACTCTCTGCTCAAGCCATACATTATAGCCGTCACGTTCAAAATAGGGATGAGGTCTGACAAAAACTGCAACACGAAGATCGCCTTTAGGTCCACCGTTGACACCCGCATTTCCTGCTCCGCTTACATTGAACACCTGACGGTCATCAATACCTGCAGGTATGTTGACTTCTACCGAAGCACGGTTTGATGTTCTTCCCGTTCCGCGGCATTTTGCGCAGGGGTTTTCGATAACCTTACCCTGTCCCTGACATTTCGGGCAGGATTTTTGGGTCTGGATAACGCCGAAAGCCGTTCTCTGCTGAACATTGACATAACCTCTGCCGCCGCAATCTGGGCAGGTTTTGGGCGATGTTCCCGATTTTGCGCCCGAGCCGCCGCATTCGGTACATGTATCAACACGGTTGATATCAACCGTTCTCTTACAGCCTTTTGCAGCCTCTTCAAACGAAATAGTGACCCTCGCCTGAACATCCTCGCCTCTTCTTGGGGCATTGGGATTTGACTGTCTGCCGCCTCCGAAACCGCCACCGAAGAATGAGCCGAAGATATCACCGAGGTCACCGAAATCAAATCCGCCTCCGAAGCCTCCGCCGTATCCGCCACCGCCTGCGCCGTAGTTAGGATCTACGCCTGCATGACCGAACTGGTCATATCGCGCCTTTTTCTGGCTGTCGGAAAGCACCTCATATGCTTCGTTTGCCTCTTTGAATTTAGCTTCTGCCTCAGCATCACCCGGATGAAGGTCCGGGTGATACTCTTTTGCTTTTTTTCTGTATGCTTTTTTTATTTCGTCCTCACTTGCGCTTTTTGAAACACCGAGGACTTCATAATAATCTCTTTTATCTGCCAAGGGGATTTACTCCTCACTCCGATTACTGGTTGTTATCGTCAACATCAGTGTAGTTTGCTTCGGTATAGCCTTCACCGCCGGGAGCTGCGCCGCCCTGCTGTGCCTGTGCTGCTTCGGCAGCTGCCTTATAAAGCTTTTCCGAAACCTCGTGGAACTTTGCGGTCAGTTCTTCCTGACGTGATTTGATAAGATTGATATCCTCGCCCTTAAGAGCATCCTTGAGAGCTTCAATCTTCTCGTTAACACCTGCTTTTTCTTCGTCGCTGAACTTATCGCCGTTTTCGTTCATGAGCTTTTCGCACTGATAAACCATCTGGTCTGCTGCGTTGCGTGTGTCAACACTTTCACGGCGCTCCTTATCTTCCTGTGCAAATCTTTCTGCATCTGCAACAGCCTTTTCAATATCTTCTTTGGACATGTTTGTTGAAGATGTGATATTGATTGACTGCTCTTTCTGCGTACCGAGATCCTTTGCGGAAACATGAACGATACCGTTTGCATCTATATCAAATGTAACTTCAATCTGAGGAATGCCTCTGGGTGCGGGCATAATGCCGTCAAGGTGGAATACACCGAGAGTTTTGTTATCCTTTGCAAATTCTCTTTCACCCTGAAGAACATGGACTTCAACAGAGGGCTGATTGTCGGCTGCTGTTGAGAAAATCTGGCTCTTCTTTACGGGGATTGTTGTGTTTCTGTCGATAATCTTTGTGCTGATACCACCCATGGTCTCAATACCGAGTGAAAGCGGAGTAACGTCGAGAAGAAGGAGACCTGTAACCTCGCCGCCGAGAACACCTGCCTGAAGAGCAGCACCGATAGCAACGCATTCATCGGGGTTGATTCCCTTAAAGGGCTCTGCTCCCATAAACTGCTTGATTGCTTCCTGAACAGCAGGGATTCTTGAAGAACCGCCGACCATGAGAACCTTATCTATTTCAGAAGTCTTAAGGCCCGAATCATTCATTGCCTGGCGAACGGGACCCATTGTTGCATCAACAAGGTCTGCTGTAAGCTCGTTGAACTTTGCTCTTGTAAGAGTCATTTCAAGGTGCTTGGGACCTGTTGCATCGGCTGTGATGAAGGGAAGGCTGATATTTGAGGTTGTAACACCGGAAAGCTCAATCTTTGCCTTTTCAGCAGCTTCCTTAAGTCTCTGCATAGCCATCTTATCACCGCGAAGGTCAATACCTTGCTCTGCCTTGAAGCCGTCAGCAAGCCAATTGATAACTCTCTGGTCAAAATCGTCGCCGCCAAGCTTGTTGTTACCTGCGGTTGCAAGAACTTCCTGGACGCCGTCACCCATTTCGATAATTGAAACGTCAAAGGTACCGCCGCCAAGGTCATAAACCATAACCTTCTGGTCGGTCTCCTTGTCAATGCCGTATGCAAGAGCTGCAGCTGTGGGCTCGTTGATAATTCTCTTAACTTCAAGACCTGCAATTTTACCTGCATCCTTTGTTGCCTGTCTCTGTGCATCGGTAAAGTATGCAGGAACTGTAATAACAGCTTCTGTTACCTTATCACCAAGATATGCCTCTGCGTCTGTCTTGAGCTTCTGAAGAATCATTGCGGAGATTTCCTGTGGGGTATACTTCTTATCGTCGATAGTTACCTTATAATCGGAGCCCATCTGTCTTTTGATTGAAGCAACTGTTCTGTCGGAATTGGTAACAGCCTGTCTTTTTGCAACCTGACCTACCATTCTTTCGCCTGTTTTGCCGAAAGCCACAACAGAGGGAGTTGTTCTTGCACCCTCTGCGTTTGCGATAACTACGGGTTCGCCGCCTTCGATAACCGCTACACATGAATTTGTTGTACCCAAGTCGATACCGATAATCTTTGCCATAATAATTTTCCTCCTATAAATAAATGAAATTTATTAACCTGATTTATGAATTTGCAACCTTAACGACTGCATCTCTTATGATTTTGTCGCCAAGCTTATATCCTTTTGTGAATACTTCTGCGATAACATTTTCGCCGAGCTCATCATCCTCAACGGTCATAACCGCATTGTGGATATTCGGGTCAAAAGCATCGCCTCTTTCGCCGTAGCTTTCAACGCCTATCTTTTTGAGGATTTCGCCGAACTGATTAAAAATCAAATCAATTCCCTTTTTGTAATCCTCAAAACTGCATTCGGTATTGTTAGCCGCTCTGTCAAAATTATCGAGAACGGGAAGCAGTTCTTTAACCACATCCGCCTTTGAAGACGAATATATATCCTGCTTTTCTTTCTGCGAACGCTTGCGGAAGTTATCGTATTCCGCATACAGTCTTAAAAATTGGTCGTTTTTTTCATCAAGCTCCTTACGGAGCTTTTCTTCCGCGGTTTCTTCTTTAACTTCCTCAACAGTTTCCTTGACTTCTTCTGTCTGCTCGGGAGTCTTTTTTTCCTTCTTCATTACTCTGTCCTTTCTATTCCTCAATCGCCTGCGTAATCATTCTGCCGACGATATCTGTAAGATATTTAACGCTCGGGATAATGCTTTCATAATCCATTCTGGTAGGTCCTATAAGCCCAATTGAGCCCGAATCCTTTCCGCTGACGGAATACTTTGCAACTATCACGCTCGAATTTTCAAGCTGACGATAAAGATTTTCCTTGCCGATTATAATATCAAGCGGCTCTTTAACTCCGCTCATTACCGCCGTAAGAGGCTCTCTTTTGTTTAGAAACTCAAAAAGCTCGATTGCTCCTACTCCGTAATCCTTATGCGAAAACAGGTTTGAGCTGCCCCCGAGCATTATTCTTGAATCCTCCATGCTTCTCGCAAGCTCACAAACAGCTGCCATGAGCGGAAGCATTGCAAACGGGTCACTGTCAACCGACGCAGCAGCTGTCTGCATTGAAACAACACTGATATCAGCTGCAGGCTTTCCGATTATGCACGAATCAACTATATTATAAAATTCCTCGCAGATTTTTGCAGTAAGCTCACAGTCAAGCCTGCAAAGCCTGCTTTTGAGTATTCCGTTTGATGTTAAAAGAACAAGCATTGCCGAATGAAGCCCGACGGGAACAAGCTCTATTTTGCGGATTATAACCGCATCTCCGCCGGGTGCAGTTGAAACGCAGGCACATTTTGTAAGCTCTGCAAGAACCTCTCCCGCCTGGGCGATAAGCTTTTCGGGGTCACCTGCCGCCGAGGAAATTCCCGCTTCAATCATTCTGCGGTTAAGCTCGTCAATCTCTCTGTCCTTCATAAGGTTATCAACATAATATCTGTAACCCTTTTGTGAAGGAACTCTGCCTGCCGAGGTGTGCGGCTGTTCAAGATAGCCCATCGCCGAAAGCTCGCTCATTTCATTTCGCACGGTTGCGGAGGATACCGACATACCCGTTAAAGAAAGAAGCTCCTTTGAACCTACAGGCTCGCCTGTTTTGATATATTGCTCAACAACAGCAGCAAGAATCAGTTTTTTTCTTTCGCTTAATTCGGTCATTCTCCACACCTTCTCTCGCCGAGTGCTAATTTTAGCACTCAAAACTGTCGAGTGCTAACTACGGTTATTACTATACCCCAATATGAAGAATTTGTCAATAATTTAATTGTGAACACTTTGTAAAATCGTTATTCCTTGATTTTTAAAAACCACTGTATTGACTTTGTATTATTGAAATGATACAATTTTAAATTATAAAGAATTTTTCGTACAGTTCACTGTTTATTAATCATTCTGTGTTATAATAACGGTATAAAGAGGTGACGGATCATGAAATTATCGTTAGTTATTCCATGCTACAATGAAGAAGGCAATGTTGAAAAATTTTTCAGCGAAGTAAACAGAGTTTTCAAGGATAAGGTCGGTGACTACGAGTTTGTTTTTGTCAACGACGGCAGCAAAGATAAAACATATCAGAAATTAAAACAGATTTATAATAATCACAGCGATAAAAACAATATTCAGGTTTTAACCTTCAGCAGAAATTTCGGTAAAGAAGCCGCAATTTATGCAGGGCTTTCAAAGGCAGAGGGCGACCTTGTCTGTCTTATAGATGCAGACCTTCAGCAAAGACCCGAGGTTGTTCTCGAAATGCTTGAGGTTATGAAATCCGACGAAGAGATTGACTGCGTTGCGGCATATCAGCAGCAACGAAAGGAAAATTCTGTTATCTCTGCATTCAAATCAATGTTCTATAAAATTATCAACAAAATTTCCGATGTTGAATTTGTCAACGGCGCATCCGATTTCAGGCTGATGAAGAGAGTTATGGTTGATGCCATTCTTCAGATGACAGAATTTCACAGATTCTCAAAAGGTCTTTTCAGCTATGTCGGATTTAACACAAAATATATTCCCTACGAGGTTTGCGAAAGGGAAAGCGGCGAAACAAAGTGGGGCTTTAAAAAGCTTTTCAAATATGCACTTGAAGGCATATTTGCCTTTTCAACCATGCCCCTGAAATTTGCAACATTTATCGGTCTTTTCTCCTCCATATGCTCAATTCTTTATCTGATTGTTGTTGTAGTCCAGAAGCTTGCGTTCGGAATCGATGTTCCCGGATATGCAACAATTGTTGTTCTCCTGCTGCTGATAGGCGGACTTCTTCTTTTCTGCCTCGGCATCATCGGAGAATACCTCTCAAAAATGTATGTTCAGATTAAAGACCGTCCCGTCTATATTCTGAAAGAGCATTTAAAGCAGGATAAGATTGAAAAATAAAAGCGTGACCGCCGCGAAACAAGTATTATCACCTGTTTTGCGGCATTTTATATAAAAACATTTTCTAAAATCGGGTTTGCACTAAAACCACCTTATAGAAAGGAGCTGATACATATGTATAATAAGATAATAACTATCGGTCGTGAATTTGGAAGTGGCGGAAGAACAATTGCAAAAATAGTTGCTGATAAACTCAGCATTCCCTGCTACGATAAAGAAATAATTGATGAGGTTGCAGTCGAAAGCGGGCTTTTGAAAGAAGAAATTGAGAAAAACGGCGAACAACTGTCCGCAGGTATCAAAACGCCAACCATTTTCACTCTCTATAACCTTTACAGTAACATGACCAAAGATGATATTATTTGGCATGCACAGATTAAGGTCATCAAACAGCTTGCAGAAAAAGGTCCGTGTGTCATAGTAGGCAGATGTGCAGACTATGTTCTCCGTGAGCGTGATGATATTGTTAAAGTTTTTATTTATGCAGGCGAAAAATCAAAAGCTGAAAGAATTGTTGAAATCTACGGCGAGAATGATGATTTGCCCGAAAAAAGAGTCAAAGAAAAAGACAAAAAGCGCGCAGCATATTATGAGCATTTCACCGGAATGGTGTGGGGGGACCCCAAGCATTACGATATATGTCTCAACAGTGAAATGATCGGCATCGACAAATGTGCAGAAATTATTGCAAGCCTTTAATGTATCAATCCCGAACGTACGGCACGTTCGGGATTTTTTATGCTTGACCTTCGATTGATTATTTGGTATTATAAATTAGTATATACTATAAAGGAGGAGTATCTTTTGGGTATCGGAAACAAAATCAAAGATGCCGTCGGAATTGAAGGCAATACCTGGGAATATTTAAGACCGATTGTCGGTTATAACGTTGCGAACATAACAATCGGCGGTGTTACCAATCCCCTCGGCATGTATCACCAGCAATTCCTCAACTTTGTTGAAGGAATGAGCACGGGAATGTCGGGCATTATCAGCACAATCGGCGGTGTTATAGATGCCATAACCGACCTTGCCATGGGTTTTATTACTGACAGAACAAAATCCCGTTTTGGCAAGCACAGAGTATGGATTATCGCAGGTCTGCCGGTTCTTCTTATCGGTTATTTCATGAAGTGGTATTCCTTCGGCATTTCCGGCACAGGTAATACCACAGCACTTTTCATTTATTATCTCATGGCTTCGCTTATTTACAGCGCAGGCTACACCATGATTAACATTCCCCACGCAGCAATGCTGCCGACAATTGCGCCGAGATATTTTGAGAGAACACAATACAAAATAATGGAATATATCTTCAACATGTTCGGTATGTTCCCGTCGTTCATTTTCATGAGCATTGTTCTCGGCGGAACAAACATGGTTAACCCCACTCCTGCCGACAGACCAAAATATCTTATCTGCGGTATCGTTTTTGTTATATATTTCTGTTGGTCGCCGATTGTAACCTTCTTTTCAACAAAAGAAAAAAGCTCGCTCGACCTTAAAAACCCGCCCATCGACTATAAGTATTTCATCAAGGAATATATTCAGGTTTTCAGAAACAAAGCTTTCAGGCAATATTTCCTTATAAATCTTTTCTACGGCTTTTCAAAGAGCTTTTACAGCTATGCGGACCAGTTCTATATCCGAAGCATAGCAGACAGATACAGCCATTTCAGCATGCTCAACACCATCGGCGGTGCTGCTGAAGTCGCAGGCGGACCCTTCAATTATTTCCTTACCCGTTATATGGACAAACGCATGTGCGGAATCATTATGGCTCCCCTGATGATAATCGGTCTGCTGCTCAATGGCTTTGTTACCCCCTCAACCCCGGTTTTCATCATTTACATTGCAACAATTCTTTATAATTTCGGATTCTCCGGTCCCGGATTTGTTATCAACAATATTCAGCCCGACGTTACCGATGTTGACGAGCTTATAACAGGCAGACGCCGCGAAGGAGTTATTGCGACATTCTATTCCTTCGTCAGAAAAACAATCAACAGCTTTGTTACGGGATTCCTCGGCATCTTCCTTCAGGTTATCGGATACGATACAACAAATCTTGATAATATCGAATATGCAGCTCTTAACAGCTCAACCGAATTTGGTCTGCGACTTATTGTAAGCTGGCTTCCCGCTCTTTTTGCAATCACCTCGCTCATTCTTATTTTCAGATTCAAAATGAAGAAGAGAGACCATGAAATCATTCAGTCTGTCATTGCACAGAAACATGAAACCGGCGCATGCGAAATCACTGCCGGCGACAAGAAACGCCTTGAGCAGATTGCAGGACACAAATGGGAAGACATGTGGATAGGTTCAGGCAACATTGACCGAAAGCTTGAAGAAATAGCAAACATTTAAGGAGAAAAACACATTGGCAGTTTCAAAGGATAAAATCAGAAATTTTTGCATTATCGCTCACATAGACCACGGCAAGTCAACGCTTGCAGACAGACTTCTTGAAAAAACAAAGTCTGTTGCTCTGCGTGATATGACAGCGCAACTTCTTGACAAAATGGACCTCGAGAGAGAACGCGGAATCACAATCAAGGCCCATGCCGTTAAGCTTAATTACCTTGCCGAGGACGGAGAAGAATATGTTCTCAACCTCATTGACACTCCGGGTCACGTTGACTTTAACTATGAGGTTTCTCGCTCACTTGCAGCCTGCGAAGGTGCCGTTCTTATCATAGATGCATCGCAGGGCGTTGAGGCGCAGACCCTCGCAAACACATACCTTGCTCTTGACCACGACCTTGAGCTTGTTCCAGTTATAAACAAAATAGACCTTCCTTCTGCTGACCCGGACAGAGTTGCTGCAGAGGTTGAGGATGTTATCGGTCTTGACTGCTCCGAAGCTCCGAGAGTTTCGGCAAAGACCGGCATAAATATTGAGCAGGTGCTTGAAAGAATCGTCAAAGATGTTCCCGCACCTGTTGCAAACGATGACCTTCCTCTTCGTGCGCTCATCTTTGATTCGGTTTATGACAGCTACAAAGGTGTCATCGTTTATGTAAGAGTTAAAGAAGGCAAAATCAAGCCCGGCGACACAATGAGAATGATGGCAACAGGAGCTGAATTTACCGTTGTTGAAACGGGCTACATGAGAGCAACAATTCCCGAACCCTGCAATGAACTTACTGCAGGCGAAGTCGGATATATAACAGCATCAATCAAAACTGTCGGCGATGCAAGAGTCGGCGACACGGTTACAACGGTTGAAAATCCTGCTTCAGAGCCTCTTCCCGGTTACCGAAAAGTAAACCCCATGGTTTATTGCGGTGTTTATCCTGCAGACGGTGCGGATTATGAAAATCTCCGCGATGCACTCGAAAAGCTTCAACTCAACGATGCCGCTCTGACATATGAGCCTGAAACCTCGGGTGCTCTCGGCTTCGGCTTCCGCTGCGGCTTTCTCGGTCTGCTCCACCTTGAGATTATTCAAGAAAGACTCGAGAGAGAATATGATCTTGACCTTGTGACAACCATTCCCAGCGTTGTTTACAAAATAAATCTTACCGACGGCTCCATGGTTGAAATTGACAACCCCACTCATTATCCCGACCCTGCAACAATCGCATCGTGCGAAGAGCCTTTCACAGATGCCCACATCTATGCTCCGTCAGAATATGTAGGCGCAATCATGGATTTATGCCAGGACAGACGTGGTGTTTTCAAGAATATGGACTACATCACTCCCGACAGAGTTGATATCCACTATGAACTGCCACTTAACGAAATAATTTACGATTTCTTTGATTCTCTTAAGTCAAGAACAAGAGGTTACGCATCGTTTGACTATGAGATTGCGGATTACCGCAAGTCAAACCTTGTTAAGCTCGATGTTCTTCTCAACGGCGATATCGTTGATGCCCTTTCGTTTATTATCCACTCCGAAAAGGCATATTCAAAGGCAAGAAAGATTGCTGAAAGACTCAAGGAGCATATCCCCCGCCAGATGTTTGAAATCCCCATTCAGATTGGTATCGGCGGCAAGATTATCGCAAGAGAAACCGTTAAAGCAATGCGCAAGGACGTTCTTGCAAAATGCTACGGCGGCGATATCACGAGAAAGAAAAAGCTTCTTGAAAAGCAGAAGGAAGGCAAAAAGAGAATGCGCCACTTCGGTACTGTTGAAGTTCCGCAGGAAGCATTTATGGCAGTCCTTAAGCTTGACGATAATGATTAATTATATGGCGGCATTTTGCCGCCATTTTTATCAGGTGATTAAATGAATCCCATAGGTTTATATATTCACATCCCATTCTGCAACGGCAAATGCCCTTACTGCGATTTTTATTCCGTCACTCCTCAAGATGAAACTGTTAAAAGCTATGTTTTGGCAATTTGCAAAAAGCTTGACAAAACAGACAGAATTTATGACACGGTCTATTTCGGTGGCGGCACTCCGTCACTCATAGGCTCGGATAATATAGCAAAAATAATGTCACACATCATCCGCACTCCCGACTGCGAAGCAACTCTTGAGTGCAATCCGTCGGATACGGGCGCAATAAATTCAGTCTTTGATTTTGACATTGTTGCAAAAAGCGGAATAAACAGAATTTCAATGGGTCTGCAGAGCGCCGTTGATGTTGAGAGACAGGCTCTCGGCAGGCGTGGCGGATGCGATGATGTTGAAAGGGCAATTAAAAGAGTAAAAAGAGCGGGAATTGACAACATCTCTCTCGATTTGATGCTCGGCATTCCAAATCAGACAGAGGAAAGCCTGAAAAAATCAATTGATTTCTGTAAAAGCTCCGGTGCAAAACATGTCAGTGCATATATTTTAAAGATTGAAGAAAACACTCCGTTTTACAGGATAAAAGATAAGCTTTCTCTTCCCGACGAAGACGAAACCTGCGATTTATATCTATATGCAGTCAGCGAACTTGAAAAATCGGGGTTTTATCAATATGAAATTTCAAATTTTTCACAAAAAGGCTTTGAAAGCCGCCATAATCTTAAATATTGGCATTGTGAAGAATACCTTGGCATCGGTGCATCTGCTCATTCATTTACCGACGGCAAAAGGTTTTATTATGAGCGAAGTATTGACGGATTTATAAGAGAAAAACCTCCCGTTGATGACGGCTTCGGCGGTGATGAAGAAGAGTATATCATGCTTGCCCTTCGCCTTTCGGAAGGTCTGATTTTTGGGGAGTTTGAAAAGCGATTCAACAAACCGCTATCAGAAAACATCATTTTAAAAGCCAAAGAATTGGAAAAACATAAACTTATAAAAGTCACAGATAAAAGTATTTCACTCACTTCTGAAGGATTTCTGGTTTCAAATTCGGTGATATACGAGTTGATAAAATAATATTTTTATGGTAAAATAAAGAAAAATGAGGACAAAAATTATGAAAAGGACAATAAGCGTTTTTATTGCATCAATAATTCTCATAATGTCGGTTTTCTCGGTTAATGCTTTTGCGGCAGAAACTCCCAAAACCGATGCTCTGCTTGATAAGCTTGAAACTGCAAACGAGGTTTCCGTTACCATCAAGTCGGGCGAAACAAAGCTTTTCGGTTTTATGCCGGCAACAATCACAAATACAGTTGCCGTTAAGGAAAATAACATCTGTTATGAATACAGCACAGGCTTTATCAAGGCAAGAATCGTTACCGCTGACGACGGTATTTACGGATTTCTCCCCACTCTTCCGTTCTTTTATGTCAAAATGGACAGTAATCCGCTCAAAGGTGCTGATGTATGGTCGATGGTCCTTGAAGCGGCAAATATGACACAGGCATTCACAAGATATCTCAAGAGCTATGAAGAAACCGTTGACGGCACGAAATATTACGTTGAAGAATATGATGACAGAGAATTTGTAACAAGCAAATTCTACTATATCGGCGATAAACTCAAAATGCTTGTAGTCACTGATTCCTCAACAGGCTCCGTTCAGCGCACATATTTCGATAATATAACATTTGATGTTGATGACAGCATATTCAGCGTGCCTGCAACGGCATTTGACCTTTCGCCTTTACTTAAAACATTCTTTCTCACTTTGATTGTGGGATAAATATTAAATAACAACGGCAGAGAGCAATTGCTCCCTGCCGCTTTTTTATACAGTTTTCATTTGAAGCTTAAGATTATCGCTTATCATTGCAATAAACTCGCTGTTGGTGGGTTTACCGCGCTCATTCTGAATCGTATAGCCGAAATATGAGCTTAAGACGTCAACATCGCCTCTGTCCCATGCAACCTCAATTGCATGCCTTATTGCTCTTTCAACTCTTGACGGTGTGGTTTTAAAATGCTTTGCAACCGTAGGATAAAGTATCTTCGTTACTGAACTTATCATTTCGCTGTTATTGACCGAAAGAATAATCGCTTCACGAAGATACTGATATCCTCTGATGTGAGCGGGAACGCCTATCTGATGCATTATTTGCGAAACAACAACCTCCAGATCCTTAACTCCGTTCTGACTTACGCAAGAATTATGAATGCTGGAGAACTGAATTATGCGCTCCGCAAGCATTTTCGGATTATAGGGTTTAATGAAATAATAATCCGCCCCGCTTCGAAGAATCTCACTCTCAAAACGCTGATTGTCTGCACCGGAAAGAACCATGACCATCGGTCTTTTTTCAAGATGCATACTTTCAAGCTCGCGAAGCACTCCCAGCGCATCAAGCCTTGGCATAAATCCATCCATCAAAAGAACATCGGGTCTTTCGCCGCTCTTGAATTTCTCAACAATCTGCGTTCCGTCTTTGATTACGGTTGAAACCTCAAAACCGTTTGAGCGCAGAATTCCTGCAAGCTCATGCAAGGTTTCGCTTCCGTCCTCGGTTATCATAGCTCTCAACAATTTTCTCATGGTTATACCTCCAATTGATTTAGTTCATGGAGATATTACCATATTCCTATCAAATTTGTCAATAATTTACAGGTAATTTTTGACAAAACTTTTCGCAAAATATGACTGTATGCCACAAAAACTATGAAGCTTTTGCCAAATCTTTGCTTTTGAGCGAGTCCATTGTTTCAAGCATTCTCTCGGCAAAAATCGCATATCCCTGATCGGGAGAATTAACGAATACATGGGTTACTGCACCCACAAGCATAGAATCCTGAACAATCGGACTGCCGCTCATCCCCTGCAAAATTCCTCCTGTTTTTTCAAGAAGAACGGGATCCGTTATTTTTATTATCATATTTCTCGCCGATAAATCCGTTGAGGGATAAATCTTTATTATTTCGATATCATAATATTGCGGACCGCTGTCATCAATTGTTGTTATCACTTGAGCCTTTCCGAGCTTAACCTCGCTTTCGAGCGCAACGGGCACCACCTTTGCCCCTGACGGACGTAAAAGCGTACCGTAAACCCCCATCTCATGATTAACACGAAGGCTGCCCAATGCAACATCTGTAAACGAGCCGCAAAGCTCACCGGGATTCCCCGCACTGCTTTTATAGAAGCCGTTGACTTTTGCTCTGACTGCCTCTCCGTTATCAAGAGGCATTATTTTTCCCGTATCAACATCACAAACGCCATGACCCAGACCTGCAAATATTCCCGTTTCATCGTCATAATAGGTTATCGTTCCTATACCGGCAGAGCTGTCCCTGACCCAAAGTCCTGCCTTGTATTTTCCGTTAACGGACATAACGGGACGAAGATAAACTTCAACTGTTTCCCCGTTTCTGTCAACCTTCAGATGCAGGGGATTTCCGTCCGAGCTTTCAACCGCATCAGTCATCTGCTGCGAGCTTGTTGCGGCATTTCCATTGATATGAGTTATTATATCTCCGCATTTCAATCCTGCTGTCACCGCAGGATCAACCGACCCGCTCGCACATGTTACGGAATCAATGCCTACAACTATTACGCCTTTTGTATAAAGCTTTATTCCGAAAACATCCCCTCCGGGGGCAACATACCTGCGCTTAGTTATATTAATCTTAATATCTTTAACAGGAACAACCTTAAGCGCCATAATCCGCGACTTATATTCAATATTTCTGCTGCCCGTTGCAGCAGTCTGAACCTGCTCCCCTTTTTCAAAATAAAATATATTTCCAAAATTCGGTGTTTCATCCTCACTGATGCTTATTTCATCGGGCAAAGTTTCTGTTCCGTAAGCAACAGCTGAAAAAAGAGCAATACATATTATAAACATCACAGCGCTTGCAGCCTTAAAAAAACGCTTCATCATTCACCTCCGTGTTTCAATTTGCTCCGATATTTTCGGAGCACTAATAATTTATCACGGAAACTTTGCTTTAAACGGCGGATAAATAAGCCGTAAAAATTTTTCTTAACTTCAAGTTTTTTGCCTTGTCAAATTATTTTTAAAAAGAATAAAAAAATTTAAAATTTTTTCAAAAAACTAATGACAAATCAAAAAGTATGTGTTATAATGTGAATACATTAGATTGCACTCCAGTATTCGTTCGGATATATAGCTAAGCAAAGAGTTCTGCGGATTTATCTGCGGAACTCTTTGCTATTTGTTTTGAGATCTTGACATATACCCCATATGGGTATACAATTAAACAAAGGTCGGTGATACTAATGAATAATGAATGCTGCAAAAAAACAAAAAATCGCTCCGAGGAAGAATATAAAAACCTCATTCACAGACTCAACAGAATTGAAGGTCAAATCAGAGGAATAAAGGGAATGATAGAGAAAAGTGCGTATTGCACCGATATTCTTGTTCAGTCCTCTGCGGTCAGCGCCGCAATGAATGCTTTTAACAAAGAACTGCTTGCAAGCCATATAAAAACCTGCGTTGCGCAGGACATCCGTGACGGGAAAGATGAAACAATTGACGAATTGGTAGCAACTCTTCAGAAACTGATGAAATAGGTGAAACAATGGAACAATATAACGTATCAGGCATGAGTTGCGCTGCTTGCAGCGCAAGAGTTGAAAAAGCAGTTGCAAAGGTTACGGGAGTAAACTCATGTTCCGTCAGTCTCCTGACAAACTCAATGAGCGTTGAAGGAACGGCATCGGCCGCAGATATCATTGCCGCTGTCGAAAACGCAGGCTACGGCGCATCGCTTAAAGCTGATTCCGGAGCCGTTCAGAGTGATGAAAATAAAGATGAAGCCATGCTCAAAGACAAGGAAACACCCGTTCTTAAACGCAGACTGATTGCCTCGGCAGGGTTTCTCATTGTTCTGATGTACTTCTCGATGGGACACATGATGCTGAATCTGCCGATACCTGCTTTCTTTGCAGAAAACCACATTGCAAACGGATTGCTTCAGCTTTTACTGACGGTCATTATAATGGTTATAAACCAAAAATTCTTTATAAGCGGATTTAAAAGCGTGATTCACGGCGCACCGAATATGGATACTCTTGTTGCTCTCGGCTCAGGTGCATCGTTCGTGTGGAGTGTTTATGCTCTGTTTCAGATGACCGCTGCCGAAAACCATACCGCAGCGGCAAAATATATGCACGAATTTTATTTTGAATCCGCCGCAATGATTCTGACTCTCATAACCGTCGGCAAAATGCTTGAAGCGCGTTCAAAAGGAAAAACAACTGATGCGCTAAAGGGACTGATGAAGCTTGCGCCCAAAACAGCAACTGTCATCCGCGACGGTAAGGAATTATCCGTTGCAGTTTCGCAGGTAAAAAAAGGTGATTTGTTCGCAGTAAAGCCAGGCGAAAGCATTCCGGTTGACGGAGTTGTTGTTGACGGCGAAAGCGCCGTTGACGAATCCGCTCTGACGGGTGAAAGCATTCCGGTTGACAAGGTGATAGGCGATTCTGTTTCTGCCGCAACAATAAATCAATCGGGTTATATCAGATGCGAAGCGGTAAGAGTAGGCGAAGATATGACACTTTCACAGATTATAAAAATGGTCAGCAATGCCGCCGCAACCAAAGCTCCTATCGCAAAAGCTGCCGACAAAGTTTCTGGCGTTTTTGTGCCTGCAGTTATCGGCATAGCAGTTATCACAATATTATTATGGCTCATTTCGGGCGAAAGCTTCGGTTTTGCACTTGCAAGAGGAATTTCCGTTCTTGTTATAAGCTGCCCATGCGCTTTGGGTCTTGCAACACCCGTTGCAATAATGGTCGGAAGCGGAATGGGAGCTAAAAACGGTATTCTTTTTAAAACCGCATCATCGCTTGAAACCGCAGGCAAGGTAAACACCGTTGTTCTTGACAAAACGGGAACAATCACCAACGGCGCCCCGAAGGTGACGGATATTATTCCGTGCGGAGTCGACGAAATTGAGCTTTTAAGCCTTGCATACTCGCTTGAAAAGAAAAGCGAACATCCCCTTGCAAGAGCAATCATCGAAAAAGCAGAGCAGGAAAACATTCCTCTTCACGAGGTTGAAAGCTTTGAAGCTCTTCCGGGCAACGGACTTCACGCAAAGCTTGAAGGTGCCGATGTTTTCGGCGGTAATCTTAAACTCATCGAAAAATCGGCAGAGATACCCGAAGATGTAAAAAAGAAATCAGAGAGTCTTGCCAAAAGCGGCAAAACTCCCCTGTTTTTTTCAAAAAGCAAAAAAATCATAGGAATAATTGCTGTTGCCGATACAATTAAAGAGGACAGTCCAGAAGCCATAAAACAGCTCAAAAACATGGGAATAAAAGTTGTTATGCTGACGGGTGACAACAAAAAAACAGCAAATGCTGTAGGAAAAATTGCAGGCGTTGATGAGGTTATTGCAGGCGTACTGCCCGACGGAAAAGAAAGCGTTATCCGCAATCTGATGAAGCAAGGCAAGGTTGCAATGGTAGGCGACGGAATTAACGACGCACCCGCACTCACAAGAGCTGATATAGGCATTGCAATCGGCGCAGGAACGGATATTGCAATTGATGCGGCGGATATTGTTCTTATGAAAAGCCGTTTGAGCGATGTTCCTGCAGCAATAAGACTCAGCCGTGCAACTCTGCGCAACATTCATCAGAATCTTTTCTGGGCATTTATGTATAACATCATCGGCATTCCTTTAGCGGCAGGTGCTTTTATAAATGCGTTCGGTTGGGAACTTAACCCAATGTTCGGAGCGGCAGCTATGAGTCTTTCAAGCTTCTGCGTTATTTCAAACGCATTAAGGCTGAATCTGTTTAAAATCCACAGCGATAAAAAGGATAAAAAAATAAAAATCAAAATAAAGGAGAAAAAAGATATGACAAAGACAATAAAAATTGAAGGTATGATGTGCGGACACTGCGAAGCAAGAGTCAAGAAAACTCTTGAAGCAATCCCCGAGGTTGAAAGTGCAGAGGTCAGCCATGAAAACGACAGCGCAGTTGTCACCCTTAATGCCCCTCTTGCAGATGAAGTTCTCAAAAATGCAATTGAAGCGCAAGACTACAAGGTTGTTGAAATTAAATAAAAGTTAAAGCGGTGTCACACGACACCGCTTATTTCTTTTGCCGCTCTGACGGCGGCATTATATAAATCTTCTTTGCAGGTTTTGATTATTTCATCGAAAGGCTTTTCGCTTTCACTCGAAAAATAAAGTTCCGATACAGCAAGTTTTTTTATTTCTTCTGCGCCCTCACCCTTGCTTCCGCAGATTGCAATTACCTTTTTATTCTGTCTTGCCGCTCTTTTGGCAATTCCCGAAATCACCTTTCCTTTGACACTCTGATAATCAAGCCTGCCCTCGCCCGTTACAATCAAATCAGCATCGGCAGCTTTTTTATCAAAATCGGCTTTTTTAAGCAGAATTTCTATTCCGCTTTTAAGCTCCGCATTAAGGAATGCTACGGCACCTGCACCCATTCCGCCTGCTGCTCCTGCGCCTTCGATTTCGGAAACATCAATTTTCAAATCTCTCTTGATGATTTCTGCTGCATGGCGAAGTCCTGCATCAAGGCGTTCAACCATTCGTGAATCAGCACCTTTTTGCGGTGCAAAAACATATGCCGCTCCATTTTCTCCGTAAAGCGGATTTTCCACATCACATGCAGCGATAACAGGTAACATAAACAGATTTTCAGGTTTTGATATTTTCTCAATTTCATGCATTGTTTCGCCTGTAGGAATAAAATTTCTCCCGTTTCTGGTCCAAAACTGCCAACCGAGTGCCGAAGCCATACCAAAACCGCAATCATTTGTTGCACTGCCGCCGAGTCCGAGAAGTATCTGATTTGCTCCGCCGTTTTTTGCGTGAGTTATAAGCTCTCCAACTCCGTACGTTGTTGCCCTTTCGGGATTTCTGTTATTCTCTGCAAGAGCAAGACCCGCACACACCGCCATTTCTATAACAGCGGTTTTATCGTCAAGCATAAGATATTCCGAGGTCATTTTGTCGCCGAAAACACCGCTGACCTCTGCTTTTTTAAGCTCTCCTCCGCAGACTTTATGCAAACAGGAGCAAAGCCCCTCGCCGCCGTCGGCAGCGGGGAGCTTTGTTATTTTTACATCATTTATTGTGTCGGCAAAAGCCTGCCCGATGATGTCGCAGACCTGCTGTGCGGTGAGCGTGCCTTTAAAGCTGTCGGGCGCAATAAGAATTTTCATAATATTATTCTGCAGATGCTTTTCTGATGAATCTCTTGAAGAATGCAACGCCCGAAGCGACTGTATCAACAGGGATTCTTTCGTTTGTTCCGTGAGTGCAGCGAAGAAGAGAAACGCTGACTCTGTAGGGAGCGTAACGGTAAATATTCTCACAAATGGGTTCATAGTAGCATGCATCTGTGCCGCCCATAACAAGATAAGGCGCAACTATGCTGTCTTTGTTATCCTGAAGACAGATTTCTTCAATAATCTTAAATGCTCTTGAATCTGTGGGTGAGAACTTTGATGCTTCCTTTGCTTTAAGCACCTTAACCTCAATATCCTTGTTTCTGCAAACCTTGCGGATATGATTTTCAACATCCTTAACGGTTGTGCCGGGCATCTGTCTGAAATTAACGGTAACACTTGACTTCTGTGGAAGAACATTTGCAGCGGGACTGCCCTGCGCCATGGTAACGGCCGTTGTTGTTCTTACCAGACAAGCGGTAAAAGGAATTTTGGTCATGCCGAATTTAAGGAGAGGATAAAGCAAATTGAGGTTGCACATAACAAGTCTTGCAGGGTAAGTACAGTTTCTGCCGATGTTTGAGAAAAGCTCCTTAACAAAGGGAAGAAGCTCCGCCTTGAACTGATTATTTTCAAGGTCCTTAATAACATTTGCAAGCTCGCCAAGACCCGAATGTACGGGAGGCTGTGACGAATGACCGCCCTTTGCATTAACGGTAATTTCAAAATCTGTATAGCCCTTTTCTGCAACACCGACGCCAACAAGCTCTTTATTGTTGAGAATACCCTTGACATTAACCGGAATAATTGCACCGCCTTCGTCAAGAACGCAATCAAGATGAATGCCTCTTTCTTTAAGAGTGCGCATTATGTTCTTTGCGCCGCCGTCCTCGGAAGCAACAACCTCTTCGTCCTGACCGAAGAGAAGATAAACGTCTCTTTCAGGCTGAAAACCCTCTTCAAGAAGAGTTTCAACCGCATCCATAACACCGATAAGATGATTTTTCATATCAAGAGCACCTCTGCCCCAGATAAATTCACCGTCATTATGACCGCTGAATGGCTCATGCTCCCAATCCTGCTCTGTTCCCTCGGAAATTGGAACTACGTCCTGATGGGCAAGAAGAGCGATAGGTTCAAGGTCATCCCTTGTTCCCTTCCAATGATAGATAAGGCTTGCTTCCTGAACGACCTCTTTTTTGAGTGTTTTATGGATAAGCGGAAATGCTTCTTCAAGAAATACATGGAATCTATCAAACTGTGAAAAATCAATTTTCTCTTTATCCGGGTAACTGATTGTGGGGATTGAGATGGCCTTTGAAAGATGCTCCTGACATCTTTTTGCGTCAACCATTTCTTCCGTAGGCTGACCTAAATCTCTTTTTTGGGGAACATACTTTGCTGCTTTTATTGCCGTTGCACCTGACGCAACACCGATTGCACCAAGAACAACATTACGAACGATGGACATTTTCATGCTTCCTTTCTGAAATTGGTTTTATTTTTACTTTACATAAAAAACTTTCGCTTTGCCCATGCTTTAAGGCGCCTGCTTCTTTCAATAAATGCAAAGAAAATCATAAGCGAAACACAGCATGCTGTCATTACGAGCGAAATGACAATCTCAAGTCTTCCGTTATAAAACATATTCATGCAGATTTCTATTACAAAGGACATAACGTTTATTGCGCCAAGCACGGCGATTGCAATAAGCGGTTTATTTCTCGGCTTTTTCAGCCAGAAAATAAACAGGTTACATATTGCCCACAAAGCAATAACAACCGGCATAACAATTGATTTAAACCAGCCGTTATCATCACCGTAAATTCTGAACATATCAAGATATGTCAAAAGTGCAAGCGCATCTATCGCAAGCAAAATAACGGGTATCGGCTTTTTCCAAAGCAGCGGAAAAAGAAACCAAATCCACGCAACAACGGTACCGCCGACGATATATTTAACAACTCCGCTGTCGAAAATAAGAGTATTCAGAATTACCAGAACCAGATTCGGAATCAGCAGGACAAGAGAAAGAACAAAAACCCAGTATTTCTTGCTCAAAGATTTGGGAATTATAAGATTTTCGGGATATACAGGCTTCTCACAGTCTGTATTCTTTTCTCTCGGATTGATAACGGGAGTATCGCACAAGGGGCATGACGAGCAACCCTTTTCAAGCTCAACACCGCAGTTAACACAATATGACATCAGCAGTCACCTCCCATAATTGCATTTTTATTACTTTCAATTTTAACGGGAATGCCGAATTTGACAAGAGTTGTAAAAAATTCTCTTTGAATTTCAGTGCTCACATAAATATTGGAAATGCTGAAAGCAAGAGTGCCTTTAAACGAAAGCGAGCCGCACCTTGCACCGTTAATCATGGCAGGTCCCATAACCAAAACAAGCTTTTCGATATACTGCTCCATTTCCTTCGGGACTTTGATAACTCCGACATTTGAAAGCAAACAGCTTGTCGCTTTTTCACCGGCTATTTTGTAAACCACGCTGACACCGAAATCCTTAAGGAAAGACGGAACAATTTTCATCAGCGGATTTCTTTCAATACCCATGTTGCCGTTCATCATTGCCTGAAGTTCTTTTTCATTATTGATAAAACGAAGATAGAGCGATAGCTGTTTTACAATTTCGGGAAAGGTATATTCACCCATTTTGGGGTCAATCTGAAAAGAATAACAGAGCATGAAATTGCGCAAGGTCTGACTGCCGAAAAATCCTCTTGCATTAACGGGAATCTGAATGCCCACATGCTTCTCTTTGTTTTTCGGCTCGGATTTCTGCATGTTATACATAACCCACAGAAGCACAGCCGCAAGATACTCAGTAACGGTTACTCCGTGCTCTGATGCCTTTTCTTTTATAGCTGCAACAGGCATATAACCCGTTGTTACATTAACAACATGCTTAGGAAGTCTTTCTCCTTTAAAACGGTAAGTAAACTTCTGAAGTCTTTTCGCCTTTGCCTTTGAATTGCAGACCTTTGAATATGAATCCTCCGCTTCTTCGGGGCGGGGTTTTTCATTAACATCAAAAACACTTTCTCCGCTTGGGATATCTTTACCCGTCAGACGAAGATAAACGGCGGTTAAAGTCATAAAAAAACGTGATGCACCGTAACCGTCGGTCAAAGAATGATAAAATTCAACGGACAAACGGTTGTCGTAATAATAAACCTTGAAAAGATATCCCCTGTTTTCCTTCCGCTTGAATCTTGTGCAGGGATTTGCTATATCCTGCATAACAGGCGGAGTACCGTAAGGGTTTTTTTCAAGATAATGCCAGAACAAGCCGTTTTTCATTCTCACATCAAAGGTCGGAAACCGCTTCAAAGTAATCTCCAACGCCTTTTCAAGCAGTTCAGGATCGATTGTTTCGGTCAGTGTTGCCGAAAGCCTGTAAACGTTTGACCATGACGAGCTGTCCTGTCCCGGAAAAACCTTTGCCGCATTATCAAGTTTATACCATGTTCTCTGGCGAAGAGGGATTTTTAGTTTTTCCATAATTAACTCCCATTAAAAGAAGCTGAGCTGTGTTGATTTCGGCAATGATGCAAAGGCGCCGCCTTCTTCAAGAGCAGCAATAATTGTTTTTGAAGCACCCGAACGGAGCTGAAAATCCTCAATTGAAAGGAAATCTCCGCCACCGTCATTTCTTGCAGCCTCAAGACCCTCTGCAGCCCTGCCGCCGCAGCCCGCAATTGCAGAAAACGGCAGTCTTATTTTTCCGTCCTCGATAATATAGCGGTTTGCAGTTGATTTATAAATATCAATGGGAAGAATTTCAACACCTCTTGCCATCATTTCGTTGATAACCTGAAGAGATGTAAAAGTGCCTTCTTCCTTTGCAGTTGCAGTTTTCATCTGCATTTTCTGCTTTATTTCGTCCATCTTCTTTTTGACTGCTCCCCTACCTGCAAGAACAGATGCAGTGTCGATATCTTCACCTCGAACAGTCATAAAGGTCGCATAGTATTCAACGGGTCTGTAAAGCTTGTACCAAGCAAGACGCATCGCTGCACTAACATAAGCAGCGGCATGGGCCTTCGGGAACATATACTTAATTTTCATGCATGAATCAAGATACCACTGCGGAACGCCGTTATCTATCATCGCCTGCTTATGCTCATCGGTCAGAAGCTTTGTTGCCTTACCCTTACGGACAATCTCCATGATTTTGAAAGCCATACCCTTTTCAACTCCCTTGTTGATAAGGTAAACCATGATATTGTCACGGGTACCGATAACCTCCGAAATTGTGCAGGTACCGTTTTTGATAAGCTCCTGTGCGTTGCCAATCCAAACGTCCGTACCATGTGAAAGACCCGAAATCTGAAGCATATCAGAGAAATTCTTCGGCTGCGATTCCATAAGCATCTGCCGCACAAACGGTGTGCCGAGCTCGGGAAGAGAAAGAGTTCCCGTTTCGCAGTCGATATCCTCTGCGGTTACACCCAAGGGTTCGGGCGTTGTCAGAAGCTCATAAAGCTTCGGGTCGCAGATATCAACATCCATAACGCAGATACCCGTCAGATCCTCAAGATGCTTATAAAGAGTCGGAACATCATGGCCAAGATTATCAAGCTTAAGAATCGTATCATGAAGCGAGTGGAAATCAAAGTGGGTTGTTCTGTGAATTGAATCGGCATCATCCGCAGGGTGCTGAATAGGAGTAAAATCCTCCGCATCCATATCGGCAGGCACAACAACCATGCCACCCGGGTGCTGACCCGTTGTTCTTTTAACACCGACACAACCCTGAACAAGGCGCTCTTCCTCTGCTCTTGAAAGGAAAACGCCCTTTTCCTCTGCCCACTTTTTAACAAATCCGAATGCGGTTTTATCGGCAAGAGTACCGATTGTACCCGCCTTGAAAACATGAGTTTTACCGAAAAGCTCTTCGGTATATCTGTGCGCATAAAACTGATATTCACCCGAAAAGTTAAGGTCAATATCGGGCTGCTTGTCACCGTAAAAGCCAAGGAAGGTTTCAAATGGAATGTCGTGACCGTCACGGTGCATGGGCTTTCCGCAGACAGGACAATCCTTCGGCGGCATATCATAACCCGAGCCGTATTCGCCCTTGTAGAAAAATTCACTGTGCTTGCAGTCTTCACAGATATAGTGCGGAACAAGCGGATTAACCTCGGATATACCTGCCGCAAAGGCAACAAACGACGAACCTACTGAGCCTCTGGAGCCGACGTAATAGCCGTTTTCCATCGAGTTCCAGACAAGCTTTTGGGCGATGATATAAAGAACGGCGAATCCGTTTTTAATAATAGATTCAAGCTCTTTATCGAGTCTTTCCTTGATGTATTCGGGCAACGGAGAACCGTAATAATCCTCCATTCTTTCATAGCAGATTTTTCTCAGTTCTTCATCCGAGCCCTCAATTTTGGGAGGATAGGTTCCGTCGGGGATGGGCTTTATTTCTTCGCACATATCGGCAATAAGGTTGGGATTTTTAACAACAACCTCGTATGCCGTATCCTCGCCGAGATACTCAAATTCATTGAGCATATTCTGCGTCGTTCTGAAATAAAGCGGAGCCTGCTCCGAAGCATCTTTAAAGCCCTGACCTGCCATAAGAATCTCTCTGAAAATACTATCGCTTTCTTCCATGAAGTGAACATCACCCGTCGCAACAACAGGAATATTAAGTTCGTCCGCAAGATGAATGATTCGTCTGTTTATCTCGTTCAAGTCCTCATTTGAGTCAACCATACCCTCGCGAATCATGAAAGCATTGTTGCCGTTGGGCTGAATTTCAAGATAATCGTAGATACTCGCCATCTCAATGAGCTTTTCTTTCTGTCTGCCCATGAAAATAGCCTGATAAAGCTGACCTGCTTCACAAGCGCTGCCGACGATAAGCCCCTCTCTGTGAGCCATAAGCTCACTCTTCGGGATTCTGGGATGGCGGTAATAATATTCAAGATTTGATTTTGAAATAAGCTGATAAAGATGCTTAAGACCGACCTTATTCTTCGCAAGAAGAATTATATGATATGTGGGCAGGCGCTTAATATTAACAGGTATCTTTTCGTTGATATCCGAAACCTTTTCAACGCCCTTTTCTGCGCAAATCTCAAGCAGCTTTTCAAAAATGCCTGCAAGTGCACCCGCATCTTCGTCTGCTCTGTGATGGTCAAACGACGGGAGCTTGAAATGTTTCTGAAGCGAATCAAGTTTATAATTCTTGATGCCCTCAATAAGGCTCTGCGCCATAACAAGGGTGTCAATATGAGTAAAGTTATAATCAATGCCGTTTCTTCGGCAGGTATGTTTAATAACATCGGTATCAAAGGTTGCATTGTGAGCAACAAGGATTCCGTCACCGCAAAACTCAAAGAATTTTTTAACGGCTTCTGCCTCTTTGGGAGCATTGGCAACCATCGCATTTGTTATACCCGTAAGCTCGGTTATTTTTGCAGGAATCGGCATTTCGGGATTGACAAAAGTCTGGAATCTCGCTCTCTCCGCGCCGTCAACATATTTAACTGCGCCGATTTCGGTAAGGCGCACCATGTCTGTACGAAGACCCGTTGTTTCAACGTCAAAAACGATGAAAGTTCCGCTTAATGGCATGTCCGCATCACCGGTTACGATTTTAACCGAATCGTCAACGAAATAACCCTCCATGCCGTAGATAACCTTTATTCCGTTTTCCTTTGCCGCCGCAGCCGCTTCGGGGAACGCCTGAACAACACCGTGGTCGGTTATTGCCACAGCCTTATGCCCCCACTTTGCCGCTCTTGCAACAAGCTTTGCCGCGCCCGTCAAGCCGTCCATTGCCGACATATTGGTATGCATATGCAGCTCAATACGTTTTTCCTCGGCTGTATCTTTTAAAGCAATCTCATCAATGAGCATAACGGAATTTGCCTTTATGCAATAGGTCTTGATGTAGTCATCATACTCAACATGACCTCGAAGCATAACTGTTTTTCCGTTTGAAATACCTGCAACAAGCTGTTCGCAATTCTGAACAGCCTCAAAAATTTTGACCGTGTATGAATTGGTTTTATCGGTAATATTGAAATTTATAATTTTTCGCTTACCATCCTTGGTATCACGCATATCAAGCGAGAAAACCTTACCCCATACTGTAACGTTACCATCCTCAATAGAGATTTCGTTGAGGGGAACGGGCTTTGATTTGATTTTACTTCCGTAAATAACCTTTGCATTGGTAAGCGAAATCGGCAGATCATCATATTCCTGCTTGGGTGCCTTGGGCTTGTTGACGTTTTCTTCAACGGGCACTTCGATTTTTACACCCGATGCCTGCATTTGAACATATTCGGGAGAGTCGAGCTTTGCCCCTGCCTCGCCGCTGATTTCAACTGCAAGCTGAATGCCAAATGTATCTCTTATGTATCTTGAAAGAAAATCCTTTGCTCCTGCATCGCAAAGAATATCCGCACCGTTGAAAACAAAAATCTCAACAGCATCCTCTTTAAAAGTAAATTTTGCATTCTCCAGAAATCCGTTTGCGGCAGCAATGTTTTCCTTCATTGCTCTGATAAGCTGGGGTATGCATTTATCCGAAAATGCACTTTGTGGGAAAAGAGGTTTTATAACAGCCTTGTTTATCCCCAGAGCATTCTTGATTTCATTCTGCGCCGAAAGAATAAACTTATCCTCTATGTATCTGTCAAAGCGAGCGGTTATGTTCAGCTTCATTGTTTCTTCTTCAAGACTGATATGCTCAACAAGACCGCCCGAGAAAATCTCACGCAGCCCTGCATTTATATATTCACCTATAAAATTTAAAATGTTATTTTCCTGCATTTTACCCTCGACAGTCTAAATGAGGGCAGATTTCTCTGCCCTGTGGTTATATCTTTTCTATTTCTTTTATAAGTATATCGACAGCTTCGTTTTCGGGAACCTTGCAAACTATTTCGCCCTTTTTGAAAATAAGAGCGCAGCCGTCACCGCCTGCAATTCCGATATCTGCCTCACGTGCTTCGCCGGGTCCGTTGACCGCACAGCCCATAACGGCAACCTTAATATTTTTCTTGTATCCCGAAAGCCTTGATTCAACCTCTTTTGCAAGACCGATGAGGTCAATCTTTGTTCTGCCGCAGGTCGGGCAGGCAACAATATCAACGCCGTCTTTTTTTATACCGCATGCCTTCAAAATTCCGTTTGCTGCAGAAACCTCATTGACAGGATCATCGGTCATTGAAACTCTGATTGTGTCGCCGATACCTTCAAGCAGAAGTGCACCGATTCCGACAGAGGATTTGATAAGCGCCATGTCGTGTGTGCCTGCCTCGGTAACGCCGAGGTGCAGAGGATAATTGCATTTCTCGGCAACAAGACGGTAAGAATCCATCATGATCGGAACTGAAGATGATTTAATCGAAATAACAATATCGTCAAAATCGCATTGTTCAAGAAGCGACACATGGTTAAGTGCACTCTCGGCAAGCGCCTCAGCACAAGGTGAGCCGTATTTTAAGAGAAGTTCTTTTTCAAGTGAGCCCGAATTTACACCGATACGAATGGGAACATTTTTGGCTTTGCATGCATCCGCAACAGCTTTGACTCTATCCATCGAGCCGATATTGCCTGGATTGATTCTGATTTTATCAACACCTGCATCAAGGCTTGCAAGCGCAAGGCGGTAATCAAAATGAATATCCGCAACAACGGGTACGGTAAGATTTTCCTTGAGTTTTTCTATAAGCTTTACCGCCGCCATATCGGGCACTGCAGCGCGGATAATCTCACAGCCCGCTTTTTCAAGCTCAACTGCCTGTCTGATGCTTCCTTCAATGTCCGAAGCTGGGCGGTTAAGCATTGACTGAACGGTTATTTTTTCATTTCCGCCGATATAAATATTACCAACCTTTACTCGCTTGCTGTTTCGCCTAATCATATTTCACCTAACCCTTTATCAGCCTCATAATATCGCTGAATGAGATAACAACCATCAAAAGCATGAGAAGTACAAGACCAACTGCATGAACCCAGCCTTCATATTTTTTCGGCACGGGCTTTCTGAATATAAGCTCAATTGCCATGAAGAAAAGTCTGCCGCCGTCAAGTGCGGGAAGAGGAAGAAGATTGAAGAGTCCGATGTTAATTGCAATCAGCGCCATTATCATCAGAAGCATTGTCCAATCCATCTGCTGCGTTGCGCTCTGCGCCGCATCGGCTATGATAGAAACCGTGCCAATCGGACCCGAAAGGTCGCTCAAGCCGTACTGACCTGTTACCAAGTCCATAAGACTTATCCAGACAACTCTGCCAATCGAAACAGATTCAAGAACCGCATTTTGGGTAACTGATAAAAATCCCGGCTCAACACCTTGGATTATAAAATCATAAATGATTGTAAGTGTTCCGTTGTTATCAACTGTTTGAAATTTAACTGCATCAAGATTTATCTTCTCGCCTTCTCTTTCAACAACGAAATCAATTATTCCGTCTTTATCTCTTGCCATGAGAAAGCTCAAATCATATTCCGAAAAAACTTTTTTACCGTTGATTTTCTTTATCTTATCGCCAACCTGCAAGCCGTGCTGACTGCTGACTGCATTCTCATGGAAGGAATGAATCTGAGGAAGTCCTATAAGCTCGCTCTGGCAAAGCATTATTGCAACGATAATTACGCCCATTATGAGGTTAACAACGCCGCCTGCGGCAACGATGATAAATCTCTGCCAAACGGGCTTGTTTGAGAATGCTCTTTCATTCTCACTTTCTTCGTCCTCGCCTTCCATACTGACAAAGCCGCCGATAGGTAAAAGACGGAGAGAATATTTTGTTTCACCTTTTTTAAATTTAAACAAAGTCGGTCCCATGCCCATTGAAAATTCATTGACCTGAACTTTAAAGAGCTTTGCAAAAATAAAATGGCCAAACTCATGGAACATTATAATTAATCCGAAGAAAAGAATGGCAATAAGAATCGGCCACACCTTTCCCCAAACCGCCGCTGCGGAAACAAGCGAAATTGCTTTCATATAAATAACCTTTCTGTTTCGGTGCGCACCAGACTGTCGGTTTCAAAAACCTGTTCCAAAGTGTATTCCGAAACATCTGCCGTGTAGTCGAAAGCCGCTTCAACAGCCTTCGGGATATCGAGAAATTTAATTTTCCCGCTTCTGAAAAGCTCATTTGCCTTTTCATTTGCGGCATTTACAGCCGCAGGGTAAAGACCGCCTTTTTCAAAAGCTCTTCTGCATAAGTTTATGCAGGAAAAGGTTTCATAATCAGGCTTTTCAAAAGTAAGTGTTGCTGCCTGCGCCAAATCGAGCTGCTTTACGGGACTCTCAAATCTGTCGGGATAAGTCAGCGCATACTGAATCGGTATTCTCATATCAGGGACTCCGAGCTGCGCAATAACAGAATTATCAACATATTCAACAAGTGAATGAACTATACTCTGTCTGTGAACAAGAATATCAATATCCGCCGCCTTCATGCCGAAAAGCCATGCAGCTTCAATAAGTTCCAGACCCTTGTTCATCATTGTAGCAGAGTCGATGGTTATTTTTGCACCCATGCTCCAATTGGGATGATTGAGAGCCTGCTCAAGAGTAACCTTTTCAAGCTCTTCACGCTTCTTACCGAAAAACGGTCCACCTGATGCAGTAAGAATGAGTCTTTTAATCTGCTTTTTGCTCTGACAGCCCTGAAGCGACTGAAAGATAGCCGAATGCTCACTGTCAACAGGAAGAATCGAGACTCCCCTTTTCTCTGCTGCATCAAGAACGATTTTTCCGCCTGCAACGAGCGTTTCTTTATTTGCAAGCGCAATGTTGCTGCCTGCTTCTATCGCCGCAAGAGTAGGTGCAAGACCTGCAATGCCGACAATGCTGTTAAGCACCGTATCCGCACCGCAGCACGCACATTCTTCAACACCCTGCCTGCCTGCAAGAATCTTTGTTGAGGTATCGGCAACTCTGATTTTTAAATCAGCCGCCGCTTTTTCATCTGCAACCGCCGCAACGCGCGGACTGAATTTCCTGATTTGCTGCTCAATTATATCTGTTCTTGAGTTCGCTGTAAGAGCAATAACCTCAAAGCCCGAAAGCTCCGCCACCTCAAGAGCCTGAACCCCTATTGAACCTGTTGAGCCGAGAACGGCAAGGGTTTTGGTCATTTAAAATCAAATCCTTAAATTATTTTCCTGCTATTGCAAGACCTATCTGAATCATAACATAAAGTGAGGGCATTGTTACAAGAAAGCTGTCAATCCTGTCAAGCACTCCGCCGTGACCGGGGAAAAGATTTCCGAAATCCTTTTCGCCGAAGTTTCTTTTAATAACTGATGCCGAAAGATCTCCGCACATACCGAGAATTGCAAGAATAATCGAGCCTGCAAACACAACCCAAACATTGAGTGTTTCATTTCGGAAGCATGTATAGTCACAAACAAAATATGTTACCACGCAGAAAAGAGCATTACCGAAAACGCCGCCGATTGCACCCTCAACAGACTTCTTGGGACTGATTTTAGGTGCAAGCTTATGTTTGCCGAACTTGCTGCCGACAAAATATGCCCATGTGTCACTCATCCAAGCGCAGTACATGGCGCAAAGGATAAGGAATACACAATGTGAGCGCTGGAAAAGGTCAGGATATTCAACGCAAAGATCTCTGACCTTAAAAAATGTTCCGAGCGAACCGGGAATTGCTAGCGTTGCAAAAAGAGCAAGCGCAACATGCTCAAACTTTGTTGTTTCATAAAATTTAAGCATAATTATCAGCAACGCAATAACGTAAACTATAATCAGCACCGAAATAGGCACGGGAACATATTTCTGAAGGTCGAAATCAACATATGCAGGTCCGATTGCCGCAACAACCATTGAAACAGCTGTCAGAACTTTATTTTTACATTTTGAAACACGCATTACTTCATATGCTGCAATTGAGGCTATAGCGCCCATGGGGATACTCATAACACCCTGAAAACCAAGACCTGTGAACACAAGCAGCATTATTACTATAAGTGCGCAGATTACACCTGTTATAATTCTTACTTTCATATTTTCACTCTCAATTCGTTTTTATTTTCATATGTTTTACTTTTTAAATCACCCCTTAAACTCCGCCAAAGCGTCTGCTTCTTTTGCTGTAATCTATAATCGCCTTATCAAGATCGTTTGCAGTAAAATCAGGCCAAAGAATATCCGAAAACCAAAATTCGGAATATGCTGCCTGCCAGATAAGGAAATTTGAAAGACGGTATTCACCGCTCGGTCTGATTATCAAATCCGGGTCAGGCAGACCTGCGGTATACAAATTATCGTCTATATTTTTCAACGTTATTTCTTCGGGTTTAAGCTCACCCGTTGCAACTTTTTTTGCAATTTCTTTTACAGAATGAAGAATTTCATCTCTTCCTCCGTAGTTAACGGCAAGGTTAACCGTTATTGTGTTTTTATCAGCCGATTTTGCTTCAAGCTGATTTATAAGATTGATTATATCCCCGGGCAAAGCCTTTCTGTCGCCGATATAGCGTATACTCATTCCCTTTGCCTCGTTTTCTTCTTCTCTCTCCTGAGCTTCAAACAGATAATCTCTAAAAAGATTCATTATCGCCTCAACCTCATCGGCAGGGCGCTTCCAATTTTCGGTTGAAAAAGCATAAAAGGTCAGACATTCAATACCGATTTCGGCAGCATAATCGCAGATTGCGCGGAACACCTTTGCGCCTTCTTTATGTCCTTCACTTCTTTTAAGCCCCCTCTGCTTTGCCCAACGTCCGTTGCCGTCCATAATTATGCCGATATGGCGCGGCAGAGATATATTCGAAAGTTCTTCCTTTGTCATTTTTTCAACCGACTCCTTCAACAGGTAGGTTCAGATTATACTCGTTACCCTATCAGAGGGCAGGGGTAACTGCCCTCTGAAAAATAAACGAAATCAGATTTCCATAATGTCCTTTTCTTTTTCTTCGGAAAGCTTATCGATATCCTTGGTATACTTATCGGTGATATCCTGAAGCTTCTTTTCTGCCTGCTTAAGGTCATCTTCTGTTATTTCCGAAGCCTTTTCCATCTTCTTCACCTTATCTATGCAGTCACGTCTTGTTGAACGGATTGAAACCTTTGAATCCTCTGCAAGCTTCTTGACTTCCTTGCAAAGATCCTTACGGCGTTCCTCTGTAATCTGAGGGAACACAAGGCGGATGATTCTGCCATCGTTCTGGGGATTGATGCCGATATCCGATGCCTGAATAGCCTTTTCGATTGTGTGAAGAGTTGAGGTATCCCAAGGCTGAATTGTGAGGATTCTTGCCTCTGCAACTGCAACAGCCGCCATCTGGTTGATGGGTGTGGGAGTTCCGTAATAATCAACTCTGATTTTATCGAGAACGGAAGGGTTTGCTCTTCCTGCTCTCATTGATGAATACTCGTTTTTAAGTGCGGTTAGGGTCTTGCCCATTTTCTCTTCTGCCAACGCAAAAACTGTCTGCATATTTTAGCCCTCCTTGACTATTGTTCCGATGTTTTCACCGAGAACTGCTTTGATTATATTTTCCGGGTTTTCAAGATTGAAAACAAGAATCGGAATATTATTGTCACGGCAAAGCGAAGCTGCCGTTGAATCCATAACCTTGAGGTCCTTTTCAAGCACCTCACTGTGAGTAACAACATCATACTTGACTGCATCGGGATATTTATTGGGATCCTTATCGTAAACGCCGTCAACATTTGTTGCCTTAAAGATGATGTCTGCCTTTATTTCAGCCGCTCTTAATGCTGCACAGGTATCTGTTGAGAAAAACGGGTTGCCTGTTCCGCTTGCAAAGATAACAAGTCTGCCTTTTTCAAGGTGACGTACCGCTCTGTTTCTGATATATGTTTCAGCTATCTGGTGCATCTCAATTGCACTCTGAACTCTGACATTAACCCCATACTGCTCAAGAGCATCTGCAAGAGCGAGAGAGTTCATAACGGTTGCAAGCATACCGATATGGTCTGCACGAGTTCTGTCCATATTACCGCCTGAACGGCCTCTCCAGAAATTTCCGCCGCCGACGACAAGTCCGACCTCAACTCCAAGCTTTGTAAGCTCACTTACTGACGAACAGATGGAATTGATTGTGTCAAAATCAAAGCCGTGACCCTTCCCGCCAGCAAGAACTTCACCGCTGAGCTTGAGAAGGATTCGCTTATAAACAGGTTTCATGTAGGATACCGCCTTTTTAACAAATTATAGATATTATTAATATATATTTTACTTTATTTAAGGCAAAGTGTAAAGCTTTATTTCATATTTTATGCAAAATTTTCTCTTTTAATTTTATTATTATAATGTTAGTTTACTGTTTTTGTGTTTAAAATAAATAAACATTCTGTTAATTCATCAAAAAAACTTGCCTGTATATGCGTTTTGTTGTATAATAAATTTGTATAATCATTTTTATTGGGAGATATCAATGAAAAATCTTATTTTAAGAAACACACCTGAAATTGCAGATAAGTTTGAGCTACGCAATATTGAAAGCGTTGACGGCAAAAATGTATATGAACTGTTTTGCGAAAACGGAAAAATTGTTCTTTGCGGCGACTGCAAAATCAGCCAGGCAATGGCATATTACGCATATCTTAAAACATATTGCGGCGTTAATATTTCTCATTGCGGAAATACCGAAATATCTGTTTCTTCCGCTCCCCTTTTTGAAGAAAAAATCAGAAAGGTTATTCCGCAGAAAAGACGCGCATATATGAATTACTGCACACTCGGCTATTCATTCGCCTTCTGGAAATGGGATAAATGGGAAAAAGAAATTGACTTTATGGCGATGAACGGCATCAACATGCCTCTTTCCGTTGTAGGCAGCGAAGCTGTCTGGTATTATACTCTCCGAGATTTCACTTACAGCGAAACCGGCGCACTCTCATTCATTTCGGGTCCGGGTTTTTGGCCGTGGCAGCTTATGACAAACATCACGGGATATTTCAGCCTTACTGACGTTAAATATATTGAAAGCAGACTTGAACTCGGCAAAAAGATTATCGAGCGAGAGGTCGAGCTCGGTATGACGCCGATTCAGCAGGGCTTTGCAGGAACAGTACCCGCAACGATAACAAAACTTTTCAACAAAGTACGTCTGCGCATGATTCCGTCATGGTGCAACTTCCCGATTACATATCAGCTTGACCCGACTGACCCCGTTTTCAAAAAGTTCGGAACTGCTCTTCTTGAAAAACAGCGTCAGCTTTTCGGAGCATATCATTATTATGCCTGCGACCCATTCCATGAAAACGCTCCTTCTGTAAAAACCAGAGATTATCTCTGGAAGGTGGGACGCGCAATCGACACCATGTATAAGGAATTTGATAAGGATTCCGTTTGGGTTATGCAAAGCTGGTCGCTACGTGAACAGATTGTTAAATCTGTTCCGAAAGAAAGACTTCTCATTCTTGATATTGACGGAAGCAAATATAAAGAAAACGATAATTTCTGGGGCTATGAATTTATCCTTGGTAATCTTCATAACTTTGGTGACAGAAACACACTCCACGGCAGCATAAAAGCACTTGCTGACAATCCGTACTCTTCGCTTGAATGCGAAAACTGCAGCGGAACAGGACTTTTCATGGAAGGAATTTTTCAGAATCCTCTCTATTATGACCTTGCATTTCAGATGCTTACGGAGGATACCCCGATTAATCTTGAGGAATGGCTCCGCTCTTATTCATTCCGCCGCTACGGCAGCAAGGAAAAATGCCTTGTTGATGCCATGAATGTTCTTGCCGAAACCTGTTACAACGAAAAATGTACGGGTAGAGAAACCGGCTCGGTTATTTGTGCAAGACCCGCAACGGAGCTTCGTCACACTGCACCAAATGATTTCCGCGAGCTTCGATATGATAATAAAAAGCTTTTCAAGGCTGCAGAGCTTCTTTTGAATGCTGAAAATGCAACCAAGGACGGCTTTGCTTATGATGCATGCGATCTTGTCCGTCAGGTTATGAGCAACTATGTTTCAAATCTTTATGATAAGGTTATGTATGGCTTCAACAACAAGGATGTCAATATTTTTGAACGTTCGTCGAATGCTTTTCTTAAAATATGCGAGGAGCTTGATGACCTTCTCCAGACAAGACCCGAGCTCACTCTTCACGAGCATCTCAAAGAAGCGCGAGAGCTTGCCTTCACGGAAAAAGACCAGCAGAATTTTGAACTTAATCTTCTGACTCAAGTCACTCTTTGGGGACCCGTTGCCAACACAGTCAATTACGACTATGCGTGGAAGGAATGGGGCGGAATGATTAAAACATATTATGTCAAGCGTTGGCAGAGCTTTTTTGAAAGACTTGCATATGAGTTTCCGAAAAGAGGAAAATTCTCAACCACAACAAGAAAACAACATTGCGAAAGAAACATTTACAGAGGCAATCAATTCTATAAAAACTATGCCGAATTTGAGCGTAAATGGCTTTCAACTGCAAATCCCGACGCTCCGAGCGACGGCAATACCGTTGAAACAGCGCGCAGAATGCTCGAAAAATACAGAAGAGCAATTCTTGAGGATTAACAAAAACAGTCTGTACGAAAAAATACCGTACAGACTGTTTTTTTGTATCAAAAGACCCCCGGCTTTCGCCGAGGGTCCTTTTTAGGTTTTGTTATTTGGATGTTACGCAACCTGTTGCCTGATTGATATCAACTGTACCAAGTACGAAGTAGTTGATCTGAGCTGCGTCAGTAATGGAGAAGTTGTTATCACCGCTTATGTTTGCAGCCTTTGCCTTATAGTGGCAATATTCAGGTGAGAACGTATAGCTCCAGCTTGTATCCTGAGCTACTTCAGCCTGTGCAATTGAATAGTCAGTATTGGAAATTGCGCCGTCGCCGTTAAGATCGCCGTAAACGATAATCCAGAAGCTTTCAACAAGAATGTCGTCGGAAGTATCTTGGGTTTCGTTTCTATCGTAGACTTCGATTACGGTACCTGTACCAACAGAGCCTTCTCTTACCTTGTAATCAACAACTTTGTAGTAACCGTCGCCGCTGACATCAACATAAGTATCAGGTCTCTTTTCATCTCTTCGTGCATCAATGGTCATTCTGTCGGTAAGACCGTATACATACCATGTGCTTGTTGCTTCATCGTAATCATCAACTGTGCCGCCGGCTCTGTCGATAACTGTTGAGCATGCAAGACCGTTATTGGTCCAATAATCAGCATCATCATTGGGGATAAGCTGAACCTTTACACGCTCATAAACAGCGTAGTAGATTACATCTTCAGCAGGCATTGTCTGGGTGAAAAGCTCTGAATTTGTCAAAGCTTTGCCGCCTTCAGTCTTTGACCAGCCAATGAAGGTATAGTATCTGTCATCAATATTTGTAGGAGCTGCAGGGAATTCGATTGTTTCGCCGTAAGCATAAGTCTTGGGCTCGCCGCCGATCATCATTGTTGCATTTTCTGACTTATAGGGTGTTTCTGCGAGTGCTTCATAGCCATAGAATGTTGCTGTGAAGCTTGACTTATTCCATACTGCCTCGAAGCTTGCGCCGTCCTTACCCATTGTTCCGACTTCAGCGCCGGGTTCGTGAACGTTACCGTCCTTATCCTTCCAGCCGCCGAACTCAAAGCCTTCCTGAACAGGAACCTCTGTGGGAGCATAAATCTTATCGCCGAAAGCTACGGGTGTTGATACAACAGGCTTATCGTCTGCCGGATCCTCTGTTCCGTTCTGGAACATACCGTTGCCTGCATCGAATATTGCATTATAGCTGTTGGTTGACCATACGCCATAGATTGTAACATCGTTGTTGGGCATTCTTGCGGGATAAACTGTATCAGCAACTGCACCTTCTTCAATTATACCGCCCGGTGCTGTTGTTGACCAACCTGCAAAGGTGTAGCCGTCCTTTGTGGGAGTTGCAACCTGTACAACTGTCTGGTCAAAGTAATATTCAACACTGTCAACAATTGCTTTGCCGTCAACGATTGCTGTGAACTTATGAGGAGCTCTTACAAGAACAACCTTAAGAACAAGCTCGCCTTCTTCAGGAACAACACCTTCGAGCTCGCTGTTTGCTTCGTCAAGAGTGAAGCCTGCGGGAACTGTTACATTCGCCTTAACCGTTTCACCAACAAGAGCATTGTTAATTACCATTGAGGTAGGCTCTGTGGGCATTGTTCCGTCGGGATTCATTTCATAAATCTCGATTGTGTAATCGTTCTTGTTTGCTTCCCATCTTGCATAGAAGGTAAGTGTTTCGCCTTCTGCAAGTTCAGGCATTGATGTGTAAGTATCAACGGAGTTGCCGTTTTCCTTTGCATCAAACCAACCCTTGAAGGTATGGCCTGCCTTAATAGGATCAGTTGCAGGAGCTGTTACTGCTGAGCCATAGTTTGTTTCAACAGTCTTGACCTTATCGCCGTCTGCCCATGCGCCTGTGTTTGCATCGAATGTTACGTCATAGCTGTTAAGTGTCCAGCTCTCGTAAATGTCAAGCTTATCGCCAGGCATTGTTGCGGGAACATCTACGGGGTTGTCTTCAGCATCTGTCCAACCTGCGAAGGTGTAGCCTTCCTTGGTGGGATTTTCAACGTTGAGAGGAGCATCGAAGTAAACTTCTTCTGTATCAAGAACGTTGCCGTCTTTATCATAGATGGTTACGGTGTTCTTTTCGCGTACATAATAGAGTTCAAGAGTAAGCTTACCGTCACCTGTGATAGTGCCTTCAACTGTTGATGCAGCTGCATCAAATGTGAAGTTATCCTTTGCCTTCTCGGTTGCAGTTGCTGTTGTGTCTGTTGTACCTGTAAGGTTTTCAGTAACAACTTCTGCATCGTCATAAGTGCCGTTTACATCCATGTAGATGTGGTTAACTGTGTAAGCTGAATCAACTGCAGTCCAGACAGCATCAAGCTTAACATCATCTGCTACCATGGGAATTTCTTCGCCGGGATAGTAGGTGTTTTCGCCGTCTGTCCAACCGCCAAATTCATAACCGGGTCTTACAGGCTCTTCATCGGGAGCAAATGCAGACTGCTGTTCATAGATAACATCTTCTGTTCTTGTGGGAACGTCATCTGAAGTATCTTCAGTACCGTTATCAAATACGCCTTCGCCTGCATCGAATACTACGTCATATTCGTTTGCAGTCCACTGTGCAAGAAGGTTAACCGGAGTTGCGGGCATTGTTGCAGGAAGCTCAATGTTGTAGTTATTGAAGGTATAGCCCTCTCTTGTGGGTTCTTCAGGAACAGGCATGTCAGCCTTAGGTGTTCCGAAGGGAACCTTATAAGTGATTCTGTTTGAATCGTCAGCAAATATACCGCCGTTTGACATATAAACAAGGTTAACATCGTTTACATCCCATGTTGCGTAATATTCTTCCTTGCCAAGAGTATCCTTTATCTTCTTTGAGCCTGCTATGCCAAGATTGCCGGAAAGATTTGATGCTTCGCCGTCAATAACCTTGTTCCAGCCTGCAAAGCTGTAACCTGTCTTTTCAGGATCAATGGGAATGCTGTATTCACCGTTGTAAAGAACTCTGATTGTTGTTGCTGTTGCAGCATCAAGAGTTTCATCGGTATAGAATACTATGTCGTAGTAAATCTCATTCCATGTTGCGATGAAGGTTACATCGTCAGCAACTTCTGTACCGAGTTCAGCAGGAGTCTTGCCTGTCTTTTCGTCAACCCACTTATCAAAGGTATAACCGTCTCTTACAGGCTTATCTGCGGGCTCTGCGATTGCATTGCCGTAAACAAACTCTGTTGTGTCGGTTGTTTCACCATCTTCAAATGCACCGGGAAGTGCCTTGAAAGTTGCGGTATAAGTTGCTTCTTCCCACTGTGCGTAGTAAGTAGCATCTGCAATAGCTGTTACTTCGACTGCAACTTTGTTGCCGTTTTCAGCAGCATCTGCCCAACCGATGAAGTTGTAGCCTGTTCTTACAGGTACGGGTTCAACAACTGTTGTTCCGTAGTAATAATCTGCACTCTGTTCGGGGGTGCCGTTGATTGTGCCTTCATTACCAACGAACTTGATTGTGTAAGTGTTTCTCTCGTAGTATACCTTGAATACCGTTGAGCCGTCGCCCTTTACAACACCTTCGATGTAGTTAGCTTCATCAGCATCATAAGTGAAGCCTTCAGGAGCTGTGTCTACGGGAATCTTAACATATGCATCGATTGTTGCGGTACCGCCTGTTACAACGGGATCAACCTCGTCATATGTTCCTACGGTATTCATGTAATAGGTTTCTACTGTGTAGTCAACCTTACCTGCAGTTGTCCAGATTGCCTTATATGTTGCATTTTCAGCAGGGATTGTTGTGGGAACTGAAGGTGACCATGTCTGGAAGGTGTAGCCTGTTCTGCCGGGAGCTACGGGAGCCTTAAGCTCTGCACCGTAAGCGTCTGTAACAGTCTGTTCTGTATCGCCGTTATCCCATGCACCTCCGTTAGCATCAAATGTTACGGTGAAGGTCTTGGGAGTATAGGCTGCTGTGAAGGTTACATCGTTAGCAGGCATCTTCATGCCGTCTGTGTAGCCGTTCCAGCCTGTAAAGTCATAACCAACCTTTTCGGTTGCAGGAGCCTTTGACTTATCAATTACGGTGTCATAAGGAACATCCTTAATGATTGTTGTTACGCCATCAACACTCCAGATTACATCATAGGAGTTCTTTTCCCATGTTGCATTGATAGTTACATCAGCTTCGGGAATTGTTGCGGGAACTGTCTTATCCCAACCCTTGAAGGTGTGGCCTTCCTTAACGGGATCTGCGGGAGCTTCAACAGCATCGCCGTAGTTGCCGGAAACAGTCTTAACTGTTTCGTCACCGTTCTTGAAGATTACTTTTGCTGTCTTGATTTCCCACTGAGCTGTAAATACGAGGTCTTCAGCAGGCATTGTTGCGGGAGCTTTATTATCCCAGCCCTTGAAGTTGTAGCCCGTTCTTGTGGGATCGGCATCGGGAGCTGTTACTGCTGTGCCGAAAACAACATCAAATGTCTTGGTTGTTTCCATTGCTTCGTCTTTGCCCCATGCGCCGCCGTTTGCCTTATAAGTTACGGTATAGGTCTTGGGTTCCCATTTTGCTTCAAAGGTCTTGCCTTCGGCATTCATTGTACCAACAACGGGATCCCAACCTGCGAACTCATAGCCGGTTCTTGAAGGATCTGCAGGAGTTTTGATAACATCGTTATATGCAGCCTTAACAGTCTTTGACTTTTCGCCGTCTGCCCATGCGCCGTCATTTGCATTGAATATTGCATCATATTCGTTTGCAATTACGTCATAGTAGAGATTTACATCGTTTGCGGGCATTGTTACACCTGTTGCAAGAGGAGCTGTGAGATCTGTGTCTGTGTAAGCTACGGCAACAAGTGAGTAACCTGTGGGAGCTTTGTAAGTGAATACAGTTGAAATAGGATCTTCGTAAGCAACTGTTGCTGTTGCAACTGCTTCGCCGAACTTGCCTGTTTCAGGATTCTTTACAAAGTAGTTAACATTGTAGCTGTTCTTTGACCACTGTGCGGTAACGGTTGTTGAATCGCCTGTTTCACCGAGATCGGGCATTGTTGTGGGAAGGTCGGGTGACCAGCCTTCAAACTTATAGCCTTCCTTGGTGGGATCTGCGGGAGCCTTGATGGTTGTGCCGTAATCCTGTGTAATGGGATCAACTGCTGAGCCGCCGTTTGAATTGAAGTTGATTGTGAAGCTCTCTAACTCGTATTTAGCGATGATAGTGAGATTCTTTGCGGGCATATTGTCGGGAATGGTGATTGCAACACCATTCTCATCTACCCATTCAACGAATTTGTAGCCTTCTCTTGGATCAGCTACCTTCTTGTTGATAAGAGCAGTATATTCATACTCTTCTTTGATTGTGCCTTCAGCTACTTCACCGTTGGTATCCCAATTAATTGTATACTTGTTGGGAGTCCAATTAGCTCTCATTGTTGTTCCGTTTTCGGGAACTGTGGGATTACCGAGCCACTTATCGAAGGTGTAGCCTTCTCTTGTGGGAGCGATGGGAGCGTTTGCCGATGTTGATGCACCGTAAGGAAGAACCTTTGAAATTTCCTTGGTTCCGTCTGCATAAGCACCGCCGTTTGCATCATAAACAACTGTATACTCGGTTACTGCATAGTAAAGAGTTACAACTGTTGAGCCATCGGGAGCAACGGTTTTGCCTGTAAGATCATTAGCAGCATTTTCAAAGAGGTGATATCCATTGACATCTACATCTTCAAAGAGAACATACTCTGTCTTGTCTGCTGCAGGATCGGGAACAGATTCAACAACTTCAATAGCGTTGTCGGTTGTACCTGTCTTGAGGACTTCTTTGAGTACAGCGTCTGTATCGACATCCTTGACAATTACTGTGTACTCTGTATCTTCGTTGGGAGTCCATGTTGCTGTGAAGGTTTCTCCGTCAGCATCCATCTTGCCTGCGTTTGCACCTGCGGAGATGATGTTGCCGTCTTCATCTTCCCAACCTGCGAAGGTATAGCCGGTCTTTGTAGGCTCTTCGTCAGGAGCGGTGATAGCTGTATCATAATCAACGGGAACGGTTTCTGTTGCAACGCCTGTTGACTCGAATACACCTTCGCCTGCATCGAAGATTGCATCATAAGGATTAACATCCCACTTTGCTGTGATTGTTATATCTTCCGCGGGCATTGTTGAGGGAACCTCTACATCCCAACCTGCGAAGGTATGGCCTTCCCTCTCGGGATCAGCAGGAGCAGTAACTGCTGTTGCATAATCCTGCTTGATGGGAGCAATTTCAGTACCGCCCTTTGTATCAAAGGTGATTGTGTACTGGTTGATTTCCCACTGTGCAAAGAATGCCTTGCCTTCTGCATCCATTGTGCCTACGGGGTTGCCGTCTGCATCAAGCCAGCCTGTGAATGTATAGCCTTCTTTTTCGGGCTTTTCTGTGGGAGCTGTAATATCTTCTCCGAATGTTACGCCGGGAACTGTTGCGATAGTTGAATCATCTGCAAACTTGCCGTCGCCTGCGTCGAAGGTTGCATCATAGATGTTAGGAGTCCACTGTGCTGTGATAGTCATATCTTCTGCAGGCATTGTTGAGGGAATTTCCTTATCCCAGCCTGCGAATGTGTGACCAAGCTTTGTGGGATCTGCAGGAGCTGTAACTGCTGTTGCATAATCCTGCTTGATGGGAGCAATTTCAGTACCGCCTACGGTTTCGAAGGTAATTGTGTACTGATTGATTTCCCACTGTGCAATATAAGTTACGTTCTCAATTGCGGTAAGGTTAACATCAACATCTTTGCCTTCAGCATCCTTCCAGCCTGTGAATGTATAACCTTCTCTTTCAACTACGGGAACTGCAACTGCTGCACCGTAACGCTTTGCATCGCTTTCTGATGCTACGCCGTTAACTGTACCGCCGTTACCGTCGAAAGCGATTGTGAAGAGATCTCTCTCAAAGTAAACGGTTACTACTGTTGAACCGTCAGCTGCGATTGTGACACCGTCATCATATGTGCTCTTTACTTTATCAATCTTATAGTTTGTGGGAGCACTGATTATAAGGTCGATAACTGAATCGGATGTACCGGTTCTTGTCTGTGTATCTGTGAGTTTATAATCACCTGCTGTATCCATTGAATAGAACTCAACGGTATACTTTGTATCAGCGTTGGGAGTCCATACTGCGTAGTATTCCTTGCCTTCTTCGTCCATTGCACCAACGATGGGATCCCAGCCTGCGAAGGTATAACCTGTTCTTACAGGAACTTCAGCAGGAGCAACAATTTTTTCGTTGAATACGGTGGGAACTACGATTACTGTTGAATCATCGCTGTCGAATCTACCGTCATGAGTTTCGTCATCAGCTTTGGTTAAGAAGAGTGCATTGTATGTGTTTGCAGTAAATACTGCTGTAAACTCAAGATCCTTTGCAGGCATTGCCATACCCTCTTCGGGGAATTCGGGTGACCAGCCTGTGAAGGTGTAACCTGTCTTTGAGGGATTATCTACCTTAATGACAGGCGTTGCATATTTGTAGGGAACAACTGTTTCGTTGCCGTCAACAATCCATGTTACGGTATACTCGTTGATTTCCCAGATTCCGTAATAGGTCTTTCCGTCGGGCTTGGGTGTAACAGGCATCGTTGCGGGAAGCTCTACCTTTGCATCTGCTGTTGCACTCTTTGTTTCAGCCCAACCCTTGAAGGTGTAGCCTTCTCTGGTGGGATCTTCGGGAGCAACGATTTCAGTACCGTAGGGAAGAGTGATATCAGCAATTGTTTCATCGCCTGTATCTGCAAACTTGATTGTGTATTCGATTGCTTCAAATACAGCGTAGTAGTTTACATCATTTGCGGGCATTGTTGCAGGAATAGCAACGGGAGTTGTTGACTCTGCTGAATCTGCCCAGCCCTTGAATTCATGGCCTTCCTTATAGGGGTCGGCAGGAATATCCATTTCGTCGCCGAAGAGGATATCATATGCCTTGCCGTATTGTTCACCGTCAACATAATATGTTGCTGTGAACTCATCGGGATTCCATGTTGCCTTGAAGGTCTTGCCTTCTTCGTCCATTACCTGAACGTTGGGTTCCCAACCTGCGAATACATAGCCTTCGCGAGCAGGAGCTTCGGGAGCAACGATTGCATCTTCAAAACGGGCGGAAACAGTCTTCGTTGTTTCGCCGTCTGCCCATGCGCCTTCGTTTGCATCAAATACAGCCTCAAATTCGCCTCTTTCAAGTTTATAATAGAGGTTATATTCGCTTGCGGGCATTGTTGTTCCTGCAACAAACATATTTGCATCTGCAAATACGATTGTATCTGCATAGGAAACATCTGTGTAAGCAACTGAAAGAACATAGCCTTCAGGAGCAGTATAGCCGTGAGGTGTTGCGGGGATTACTGTATTATATTCAATATTCAGCTCTGCAACAAGCTCAAAATCAGCAAGTGTGGGATTCTCAATATCTGCATCGAGAACATAATAGTTGACAGGATATGCATTTGAATCAAAGATAGCATAATAGGTTGTGTCAACTGTCGGATACTTCTCGGGAAGCTTCGGAAGAACAGAGCCAATAACAAGCTTGCCCTGATCATTCCATGTTACTTCTGTTGTCCAACCGACAAAGCGATAGCCAGCAAGCTCGGGTGTTGCAGGAGTAACGAAGGGCTCGCCTGCTGTTACGGGAATTGTTTCGATCTCGTAAGCGGTTTCATCTTCGGGATTGATTCCCTTGAAGGTGATATCAACTTCGCTTACCCAGAATGCATTATAAATGAGCTTTGTCTCATCCTTATTATCTGACTTATAGGTCATTGTTGCGGGAAGCTCATCTGCAGTCATAGCCTCTTCAAGAGTGGGAGTATCGTCTGATGCATCAATCCAACCCATGAAGGTCCAGCCGGGTCTTGAGATTTCGGGGATTGTTGAATAATCCACTGCTTCGCCGACAGTGCCGCTGATAACATAATTTTCTGTATCGTCAGCTGCAAATTCACCGCCGTTTGCGTTGAATGTGATTGTGTTATAAATGCTTACGGGGGTGCTGTAGATTTCGATATCAGCTTCCCAAAGCATCATATGATCAGCGTTCATCGCAAGATCGCTGTCTTCAGATCTCATGGGAATGTTGATGTATGCATAGTACTGTTCGCCGGGCTGTGCGATTGTTTCGGGAACAATGTAGAAATCACCTTCATCAACGGCATTATCTTTAACCTTAAGGTCAAATTGAACGAACCATTCGTTGCCGCTGATAACCTGGCAATTTGAGCCAACGGGGAACTCATACTTTGCAATTAATGCAGGATGCTGACCGAAGAAACTTGATGTGATATATTCATCAGCTATCAAATCCTCAATAACATCGTTTGAGTCGTCAGGCTTAATCATCTTACCTGTCAGTCCATAGGCTGCAGGTGCGCCAGTTGCGCTCTGGTTGAACATTTTTTTATCATCAGAACTGTATTCCTCATTGAATTTGAAGTCATATTCCTTGTTGAGGTCATATTCCGTCTCTGATTCGTAGCTGTCCTCAAAGAAATCGCCGTCATAGAATAAGATGATGTCACCGTCACCGGCAAGATATCCGGTATCAATGAAAAGTCTAGCCTTAACTTCTTCGCCGGGCTTAACCTTTTCGGTCTTAACCCAATTGCCGTTTTCATCCTGTCTGTAGATTTCGGTTCTGAAGGTAAGCTCGTTGCCTACAACCTCAATCTGCTTCCAGACAGCAACATAATCTGTGTCTGCTTCGGGATAAACGGTAACCTTTGATGCTGTTGAATCATCAGCACCGACTACCTTCCAACCTTCAAAGGTATAGCCTTCTTTGGTGGGGCTGGGAAGAGTTGTTACAACCTTTGCTCCGTCTTCGGTAACAAGGTTCTCAAACTTCTCTCCTGCTTCGCCTTCTGTGTAAAGAATATCATAGTTGGTAACATTGCCTTCGTTGTCTGTTACTGAATAAAGCACACCGCCGTCTGCATCAAATGATGCAGCTGTGCAGTTGGTGAAAAGGGTTACGGGCTTTCTCTCATAAACAGGATTTGCATCCCAATTCCACATATCAACTGCTTCTTCGGGATAACCGCCAGCTTCGCCTTTCATGACGTTAATTCTGCCTCGTGTGAAGTCTGTTGAAGCAGTTGTTTCTTTTTTAGCCTCGCCATAGCCTTCAACTGCAGCGGGAGCATCTTTTTTTACCTTAAGGGGAATTTCGCAGAAAAGCTTTTTGCCGTCAAACTTCTGTGTTTCGGCATCTTCTCCGAACTTGTAGCTGATATATATAGGCTCATGGGCATCTGCATAATCGCTGTCAATTTTTCCGTAGTTAAGCATGGCATTTTCAGCAGTTGAAGCCTGTAAACCTGCACCGATATAATAATAACCGGTTATATCGTAGCTTGTGCCTTCCTTATATGTATCACCAATGGTGAGGGTCTGCTGTGTTGTACCTGTTGTTGTTTCAAAAAAATTGTTGTTAAAGAACAACAAAATGTTGCCGTCACCGGCGTAATAATCGGTGTCAAGATAAACACCTAATTTTACATCTTCGCCGGCTAATACTTTATCTGTTTCAATCCAAGCATTATTAACGTTTCTGAGGATTTTCGTTGTGATACCCAATGTTGTACCATCGACCGCACTTGCGGTCATCGCAACTGAAAATGAGCCAAAAATCATCAGTATCGCTAAGGCAACAGCAACTAACCTTTTTGTTAATTTCATGAGATATCCTCCTTGATTTGTATCTGCCCGAAAAAAACAGGCAAACCATAGAACAGATTGCACCCTCTGCTCTAAATAATATCGGATTTATCTTTCCTCACCTGCGGGGTTTCCCCCGCAGGTGTTATTTGGTTAGATGTGCAGTTTAATCGCGAATAACTGTACCTGTTGTCTGATCGAAATCAACTGTGCCAAGAACAGCTCTTTCAATGCTTGATGCTTCACCAACGCTGATCATTGAGTCGCCGTTGAAGTCAGCAGCCATTGTTTTGTAAAGGTTATAATCAGAACTCATGGGATCTGACCATGTGGTAATCCAATCAACTTCAGCCTGAGCTATTGAGTAGTCAGTATTGCTGATTCGTGCATCACCGTTAAGATCGCCGAAGATGACGATTGTGTAAGTTTCTTTAAGCACGTCGTCTGACTCGTCTTCTGTACCCATACGGTCATAAAGCTTGACAACTGCACCTGTACCGCAGATTACTCTGCCGCTGGCAGCCTTTGAAGGTGTTACGGTGAAGTAACCGTCGCCCTCAACGCGGAGATATGCAGCGCGGAGAAGACCTTCTTCCATGTCTTCTGCAAGACCGTAGATAGCCTTATTTTCATCATCAATAACGGTTGTTGCGTTGTCATCATAAGGTACAAGCTTAACGGGAACTCTGTCGAACTTGCCTTCGATTTCAATATCATTTGCGGGCATTGTTGCGGGAACATTCTGCCAGCCTGCAAATACATGATATTCCTTGGTGGGTTCTACTGAAGGTACGGGAATTTCCGAACCGGCCTTAACCATGATTTCTTCATAAACCTCGCCATCAATCATGAATGTTACCTTATAAACAGCGGTTTCAAACAGAGCGATGATGATGAGATCCTTTGCAGGCATTGTTACAGGAATTTCTGTATCCCAATCAAGGAATGTCATGCCTTCAACAACGGGCTCATCAGGAGTTGCAACATCAGCGCCGAACTTGTAGGGTACAACTTCCTTCTTATCATTAATGATATAAGTGATTGTGTACTCTGCTTCGGTCCATGTTGCATTGAAGGTAAGATTATCAGCAGGCATTGTTGCGGGAACTTCCTTATCCCAGCCTGTGAAGTCATAGCCTTCTCTTGCGGGAGCAGCAGGAACAGGGATCGCTGCACCGAAGTATACAGATGTGGGACCTACAACTGTTGCATCGTCGGCAAATACGCCGTCGCCGGAATTGAAGGTTACTGTGTACTTATTACGCGCGTAGTAAACCTTAAGGGTTGTTCCTTCTGCTGTGATTATACCTGTAAGTACGCTCTTGGTTGCATCATATGTGCAGCCTTCAACTGTACCCGGAGTGATGCTGATGGGATCACCTGTTGTGCCTGTAGCAATGGTCTGTGAAGCCATTGTGTACTCGCCGTTGGTATCCATCATGTAAACTTCGATATAGTATGTGGTATCTTCACCTGCAGTATAGTATGCTTCGTAAGTTACATCCTTTGCAGGCATTGTTGCGGGCATTACAGCCTTTGTTTCCTTATCACGCCAATAAGCGAAGTTATAACCTTCCTTCTTGGGATCTTCAGGAGCAACGATTGTGCTGCCGTATTCAACTTCCTTGGTTGCCTGGATAACATCACCGTTGTCATCAACGAATGTGATGCCATACTTGTTAACAGTCCATACGGGCTTGATAACGATATCTTCTGAAGGAGCGGGCATCGGGAATGTTACGGTGTTGCCGTCTTCGTCAACCCACTTATCAAACTCGTGGCCTTCCTTCTCGGGATCGGGAACTGTGATTTCATCGCCGAAGTCAACTTCGCCTTCGTAGTAGGTTTCGCCGTCGGGATCCTTAACAGTTACGTTAACTTTCTCTCTAAGATAGTAGATAACGAGATCTGTTGAGCCGTTGCCGGCGATTTCCTTTGAAAGGATACTGTTCTCTTCGTCAATGTAGAAGCCTGCAACTGCTTCAGCTGCTGTGTCAACCTTTGCGGTTTCGCCTGCCTTACCTGTAAGAGATGTCATGCCGGGCTTGCCGTAAAGCTTTTCAGCTTCAGTTGAATCCATCCACTCTGTTCCTTCTGTGGGAGCAAAGTATCTGTAAATTTCATAAGTGATGCCTTCGTTGCCTTCCCACTGTGCGGTATAAACAAGGCTCTTTTCACCCATTACATCGCCTTCGGAGAAGTAGGTTACGCCGTCAGCTTCAAGCCAACCGGTGAATGTCCAACCTGTTCTTGAGGGCTCTTCGGGAGCTATGATTTCATTACCATAGATGTAATCGTCAACAATCTGCTGGCTGCCGTTAATCCATGTTACTGTGTAAGGAATTGCATTCCATATTGCGGTAATTACCTTCTTGCTTGCGGGCATTGTGTCAGTTGAGGTGACATTCCAGCCGCCGAAGGTGTAACCTGCTCTTGTGGGTACTTCAGGAACTTTCCAATCAGCCTGAGCTGTTCCGTAAGCTGTATTGAATGTTACGGTGTTCTTACCGTCTGCAAACTTACCTGCACCTGCGTTATAAACAAGCTCGTATTCGTTTACCTTCCAATCAGCATAGTAAACTGCACCATTGAGAGGAACGGTTGTTAATTCTCCTGCAGCGGGAAGATTAGCTTCTGAACCGTCTGCATTGAACCAACCGAGGAATTCATGACCTTCTTTGTCGATTGCAGGAACATTATATTCTGCACCGTATGCACCTGTGTAGGTGTAATGAACGTCAGTCTTATTCTTATCTTTGAAGTAAGTTACTGTGAAGTCGTTTACTGTCCATGAACCAACGATTGTTACATCATTGTCGGGCATTGTGAAGTCTTCAGCCTTAACGCCGTTGATAGTCCAGCCGCTGAAGGTCTTGCCGTCTTCTTTGAGGTCAGCAAGGATTGTTACCTGTGTGCCGTATGCAACATCCTTAATTCTTGCGTGTTCAGCATTACCTACCATGTAGATAACGTCGTGAGTATTTACTGTTGCAGTACAGTTGATAACTACGTCTTCATCAGGCATTGTAAAGTCTGTCTTATCCCAATCGCTGAAGGTCTTACCTGTTTCAACGGGCTTTGCAATTACTGTTACCTGTGTGCCGTATGCTACGTCTTCAACTGTCTTATAAACCTCTCCGTTTACCTTATAGATAACGTCATGAGTGTTTACTGTTGCTGTACAGTTGATGATTACGTCTTCATCAGGCATTGTAAAGTCTGTCTTATCCCAATCGCTGAAGGTCTTACCTGTTTCAACGGGCTTTGCAATTACTGTTACCTGTGTGCCGTATGCAACATTTTCAATTGTCTGGTAAACTTCTCCGTTTACCTTATAGATAACGTTATGAGTGTTAGGTGTGAACGATGCTGTTGCTGTTACATTGTATGCAGGCATTGTTGCGGGAGCCGCTACTGTTTCGTCTGCATCATTTGTCCATGTCCAACCGCCGAAGGAGTGACCGGTCTTTCCGGGCTCTTCAAGTGAAACCTTTGCACCATAGTAAAGTATAGTTGTTGTGGTTTTATCTTCAACAACTTTTTTAAGAGTATACTGTTCACGGATGTAGTAAATCTTAAGAGTTAATCCGTCAACACCTACTGTACCTGAAAGCTTGCTGGCTGCTTCGTCAACTTTGAAGCCTGTCTTGATTTCAGGAGTTACGGATACGTTAGCATCTGTTGTGCTGGGCTTGGTTTCAACAGTAGGATCACCGTATTTACCTTCTGTATCCATAATGTAGGTTTCGATTGTGTAATTAACATCGCTTGCAATCCAGGTTGCATTGAAGACCTTCTTGCCATCGGTTGTATCCATAGTGCCGAGATCAGCAGGATTCCAGCCACCCCATGCATAACCGCTTCTGGTGGGGATTTCGGGAGCTTTGATAGTATCGCCGTATGCAACTTCAATTGTCTTTTCATCTGTGTTATCAGCAAAGATACCGCCGTTTGCATTAAATGTTACAGGATACTTATTAGCTTCCCAATCTGCATAGTAAGTAATTGTTGCGCCATTATCGCCGACATCAGGCATTGTTGTGTCGCCTTCTTCAGCTATTTCAAGACCGGTCCAACCCTTAAGGGTGTAGCCTGTCTTTGTGGGAGCAGGAATTTCGAGAACCGAACCGTAAGGAACGTTTTCAACTGTTTCCTTTTCGCCTTCGTTATCCCAGATTACGGTGTATGTTTCCGGTCTCCAGCAAGCAAAGAAGTGCATATCTCCGTCGCCCATCTCTGCTCCGACAGGATCTGTATCCCATGATGTGAATACATGGCCTTCCTTTTCGGGGTTAGCTGGAATATTGAGGATTTCCGAGCCATAATCTAAATCTTCAACATGCATAATGGGTTCAACTGCTTTTTCTGTATCGAATGCTTTGTAAGCATCCTCATCAATCCAGTAATAAAGATCCCACTTATGAATATCAAAATTACCGAGAATACTTGTTGTACCTACAACTTTGTAAGGAAGAGTTGCATTCTTCTTACCGTTGATGGTCCAGCTTGAGAAGGTATAACCCTCGATATCTTCAATGTCAGGAAGATCATCGATTGTTACCTCTTCGCCATAGTAACGGTAGAGAGTCTCTGTTGTTCCATCAGTATATCTGACATTTACTGTATACAAAATGGATTCGAGGTCAGCAATAACATCAACATTTGCCGCAGGCATTTCTGTGTAATCGCAAATCCATTCGTTGAATTTCTTGCCGTTAATTCCGCTAAGCGCAAGTTCATTCTCTGTGGGACCGTCAATAAGCTCAATGGGTTCGTCATAGTAAGCTTCAGCGGTATCGCCATACTGAATTGTCTTTGCATCATCAAGCCAGTAATTAATGTAGTATACGGTATGAGTCCATGAACCTGAAACGGTTACATCGGATGTGCCGTAATAATACTTGCCGTCCTTTTCAACTGCACCAACGGGTGTATCCCAACCGTTGAATTCCCAGCCCGTTACGGGATCAGGATCGTTGAGAACGATTTCATCACCTATATTACCGGGTTTTACTGTGGGAAGAGTTGCAGTTACGGGATAATCAACACCTGCTTCACCTGTGAAGCTGAGTGTTGTGTTGTAAGTATTAAGACTATAATCAGCAGTATAAATTACATCGCCCTTAAGGATAAATGTTGCAGGTGCTTCGGCTGTTCCGGGAACAAGCTCTGTTCCGTCGCTGCCTACCCATTTAACAAAGGTCTTACCGTCTTCAACGGGACCTGCGGGAACGGTAAGCTCGGTGTAATAATCAACATTACCCATTGTTTCTGCGCCTGTGAAGGTTGCAGTATACTTCTTAGGCTTGTAAGCAACAATGAGCTCTGATGTGCCGTCAGCAGCAGCCGTTACGGTTGTTGTTGTGCTATCTGCATCATACTCATAGTGTTCGATTACGGGAAGATCTTTGATAAGATAATATGTTGTGTTTTCTGCATCTCCTGCTGTTTCAACAAGAGCTACTGTGTAGCCTGCGATTGTATCAACAGTTGTATGAGGAACAATCTTTTCCTCTTTGTTGTTTGCAAGGTCAGTATACTTAACCTTAACAGCTACTGTTGTTTCAGCGGATTCATACTGTGCAACATAGTTTACGTTGCCTGTAACATTGAACTTCTGCTCTGCACCAAGTGTTGACTTATCTTCATCATCACCAAGCCATTCTGTGAACTTCCAGCCACTCTTTTCGGGAGCTGCAGGAGAAGTAAGCTCTGTGTAATAGACAACATCAGAATTTGTTGCAACCGCACCGCCGTTAGCGGGATTGAATGTTACTGTGTATGTTTCGGGAATATAGTAAACATCAAGTGTTGATGCGCCATTCTCAGCAGCGCTCTCAACCTTAAGAACATTCAAAGCATTAGTTGAATCAAACTTGTAGTGTTCGATTGCAGGAAGCTTTGAGAATGCAATATATGTTGTTTCAGCAGGGATTTCAGCAGGGATATCTTCGTCAGCGATAATCTCTACTGCATAACCTGTCTTTGTTGCATACTTATTGGTATCAACAACAACATCTTCTTTTTTAACCAAATCATAGTAATGAACATTAACTGTTACTGTGTTTTCTGTTGTATAAACAGCCTTATAGGTTGCTTCTTCATGCTGATAGTTGTAATTACCTTTTAAAACATACTCATCATTGATAAGGTCTTCTGCGGTATAATTATCATACTTCTCAGCAGGAACCCAACCGAGGAACTCTTCGCCCTCAAGCACGGGAGCGCCGGGGAAGTTATCAATAGGTGTTGTTGCCTGAACTTCATAGTTTTCAACTGTGAAGGTTGATGTTCCGTCAGCAAATTTACCTTCGCCTGCATCAAAAGTAAGTGATGAGTAAAGGTCGATTGTACTGTTGGCATCGGTGTCGTTAAGAGTATAGCCGAAGGTCATATCTGTCCAGCTGGAAAGATCGCCGTCCTGATAATCATCATTGTAAGGGTTAGCTGTAATATCGGTTCTACCCATATATTTATCATTATCAGCAATACATTCTGCTGAAAGATAAAGCTGGCCAACATTGGTTGCATCCTTATTAACAGTAAATTCAAACTCAAACAGCCACTGTGAACCGTCAAGCTGATAGGGGCTTGTGCCGGTATCCATGTTAACATAAATCCAACCACGGTCAATAATATCATCTTCTGTAAGATAACCTTCATCAACCATTTCCTGGAAAACTGCATCACATTCTGTGCTGTAATCAAAGTTACCGTCAAATCCGTTGATTCCGCCAGTAAGTAACTCATAACCACCTGACGTAGGAGGACAGTTTGTTACGTCCATTGTCAGGAAGTTTGAAGGGTATAAGAAGAAGAACTGTGAGTTTGCAAGAGGGAAATCTGTCTTCATAAACACTCTTGCTTTAACAGTTTCATCTTTCATTACATTTTCAGTTGGAATCCAATTGTCTGTAATGATTTCGCCGGTTGTTGTTCTTTTCTGTCTGTAAAAAATAGTATCGATTGCCCAGTTGTAATCTGCTTTTGTAGTTATAGGATTGGTATCCTCAACTGCACTTTCAGCAGCGGTTGCAAGCAGGGAAAAGGAACTGAAAATCATCAAAACAGCAAGAAAAACAGAAACCGACCTTTTGATTAATTTCATGCATTTTCCTCCCTTAATTTAAGGAATATTTATTTGCATAAAGCAAACGAAATTTTAACGTCCGCCTTTTATAGCCTTATTTACAGGCATTGAAAATTTGCGAAATTTACTCTGCGCAGGGAACGATGCCTGCATCATTTTTTATTAAAACAACGATGCACGCATCGCTCCCCGCTCTTCAGAATAAATCATTCTGTTAAATCGCGTTTTCCCACATGGGAGTCGAAACTCCCATGTGGGTCAAATATTTTAAGTTACGAAGCTTTACCGGTTACCTGGTCAATAGTCTTTATCTTGGAGATTGCATCTGAAAGTCTACCACTATCAGCCGAACTAACCTTTCTGTCGCCGCTTACATTAGCTGCTCTGAACATGTATTCAACTCTCGTCTTGGTAGCTGACCAAGAGGGATCTGAAAGTTCATCCTTAAGCAAGCCACTGTCAGGGCTACTAATCTTTGCATCACCGTTAAGATCACCGAAGATAATAACAATGAATTTTTCTACTCTTTCGCCGGTAACATTATCGTATACCTCGATAACAGCGCCTGTACCCATACGGCCTCTGTTAGCTGTGATGCGGATTTCACCGTCACCCTGAACAGCTACATAGTTGCCGGCCTCAAAAGTCTTTTGAGTGAGACCTTCCTTAAGACCGTAAACAAACCATGCTTTATCGAAGTCTTCATCTGTGTAGCCTTCGGTATCGTAAGGTACATTTGTTACACTGCCGGCTGCGATGCTTTCCTTAACGCCGTCTCTCTCGATAACAGTTGTTGAACCGTCGCCGGGAATAAGCTTAACGCCTACTCTCTCGTAAACCGCATAGAGTTCAAGGTCGTCTGCGGGCATCGGGAGAACTGATTCTGCTGTGTACTTTGCTTCTGTGCCGCCCTTAACATCTGTCCAACCCATGAAGGTGTAATATGCGGAGTTGATGTTAGTGGGATCAGCAGGAATAACTACCGGTTCAGCATAATCGTAATCATCTGTTGAGTAAACTTCTGTTTCCTCTGACATGTAGGGTGATTCATCAAGAGCGAGGTTGTTGTTGAAGTTTACGGTGTAGTTATTGATTGTGAATACTGCATAGTACTCAACATCATGTGCGGGCATTGTTGCTCCGGTAAGATCTACTACTTCTTCAGGTGTTGCATCCGACTTGGTTGCCCAACCAACGAAGGTGTAGCCTTCCTTATCGGGATCAGCGGGAACATCAAGCTCGTCGCCGTATGCCATTGCAAAGGGCTTGCCGTACATTTCACCGTCAACATAGTATGTTGCTGTGTAAGCACCTGCTGTTTCAACCCATGTTGCCTCGAAGGTCATGCCTTCGGCATCCATGATGATAGCATTGGGAGTCCAGCCGAGGAATGTATAGCCTTCCTTGGTGGGTTCTTCGGGAAGAACGATTTCCTTGCCGTAAACGGTGGGAACAGTTTCATAAACTTCGTCGTCTACCATGAAGGTTGCATCATAAGTACCTGCAGTTTCCTTTGCGTAGAGGTAAACCTTTGCAGCACCAACTGTTGCACCGTCTGCAAGCTTGGTTGTCATTGCAGAATCTGTGTACCAGCCGTCGAACTCATAGCCTTCGGGAGTGCTGTAAGTAAGGATATTAACCTTCTTTGCATCTGCATCAACGCCTGTTACGATTGTTTCACCGTATTCAGCTGACTTGTTAGCAACAAGTTCGCCGTTTACATAGTAATAAATCTGGTAAGCACTTACTTCGTAAATAGCATTGAATGTTACGTTCTTTTCGGGGATTGTTGCATAATCAGCAGGAGTCTTGCCGTCAGCATCAGCCCACATAATGAACTTATAGCCTTCCTTTGCGGGAGCTTCGGGAACTTCAAGGTCTGAACCTGCTCTGTTCTTAACAGTATGAACTGTTGCGCCCTCTGCATCGTAAATTACTGTGTAATGATATACGGGAGTGATGGTGATTTCCTTATCCTCTTCGTCAGGTACGTTGTAGGGGAATTCAACCTCTTCGCCGTCTTCATCTTCCCAACCTTCGAATGTACCGCCGTTGGGATCTGCGGGTGTTTCGGGCTCTTCGATT
>JAFQSY010000074.1 GCA_017409265.1 Clostridia bacterium | reverse complement strand
CTGTGTTCCGGAAAATGATTAGTATTTGTATCGGCTCTTACCGCAATAAGCTTTTCTTTTTTCATTAACTTGGAGCCCTCAATGATGATTCTCTCGTCATCATTTTTATTTTTAAGCAAAAAAGAAGGGTTCTCATACGTGTGCATGATAAGCCTTTCTATCAGGTCATTTCTCATAACAATCGCCTCCTGTTACAAACAGTATAACTTGTTACGGATGCTATTTCAACTCTTTTGTTGCAAATAAGGACTCTTTTTTCTCTAATAATGACCTTTATTTTTCCTATATAAAATGATAGAATTTAATATACAAGGAGTATGCTCAGAATCATTAATACACTTCTGACAGATGAGAAAGAAGGTGAGGATTCCTTTATGAAGCTAAACCAAAATGATGTTGTGCTGTTTTCGGGTGACTCCATAACCGACGGAAACCGAGGCAAGTGCATGGACTGTAATCACATTATGGGTCACGGTTATCAGTATATAGTTGCATCACAGCTTGCACTCGAAAACGCGGAGAACATGCCCAAATTCATAAATAAAGGCTATTCGGGCGAGAGATCAGAGGAACTTCTTGAAAAATGGCAGGAGGATGTTATCGATAACAAGCCGACCGTCTTAAGCATTCTTGTGGGAGCAAACGACGGAGGACACGGCTATTTTACCGGAATCACGCCCGAGGAAACGGCACAGCGCTATGAAACAAATCTCCGTGCAATTCTTGAAAAAACAAGAAATGAGCTTGGCAATATAAAAATCATAGTATGTGAGCCGTTTTATTATCCGCTTGATAAATCGGACTGTTCCTATAAATTTACACCGCATCCCGACGGAGTGGAAGGACCCTTCCAAAGACCCGACAGCAGTGACCCCGAGGATTCCGTTGCATACCGTGAGGCGGCAAACGCAAGAATCAGGGCGGCAGCAAAGAGAGTTGCCGAGGAATTCAACTGCATTTTCGTTCCTCTTTATGACAAAATTAAAGAAAATGCAGAAAGATCGAGAATTGAATATTTTATCTGGGACGGAACTCATCCTACCATAGCGGGTCATATGATTATTGCCCGCGAATGGCTGAAAGCTGTTGAAAACACAGCGCAGTCATAAAGACTATTTTCAATCAGCGTTACTGTAATAATTATTTTTGAAATTACTTAATACTTTAAGAAAGTCAGGTGAAATTATGTCAACAGAAAGAGAACTTGTTGAAACAACCGATAACTCTGTTCTGCTGAAAAACAGACGTTTTGTCGGCATAAAAGAAACTGTTGCTTATGTTCTTGAGGATACTGCTCAGAGCCTGAATATCAACGATTTCAAAGAGCGATACATATATGATGTTGTAAAAATCGATTTCAGCTATCTTGCAATTCAGAACATTGTTGCAACCGTGTGGGATACCTTCAACGATACCTTTATCGGTGTTATTGTTGAAAAGACCAGAACCCGTTGGGGTAAATTCAGACCCTATCTTCTTCTCGGTCAGTTTCCCCTCACTATTTTGGGATTATGGTATTGGCTGATTCCCTTTATTTTCCCCGATACTCCGGGAGATTACCTTCCCAAATGGATTTTCTATTTTGCAATGTCAATCGTTACCGAAACCGCCAACACCTTCACCGGCATTGCCCGTTCAGGCTTCGGCTCAACGATAACACCGGAGCCATTGGACCGTTCGAGGCTTATTGCGACGGCTAATCTGATGTCACATTTCGTTGAAGACGTTCCGAGGCAGATTTTCGGTATCATCTATGACCTTGTAATCAACAACAAGATTAAGATCAAGCTTCCCAAGCTTTTCGCAACCTTCGGTGTTTCATTTGCAGTTCTCGGTGCTGTATTCTGCCTTTATTTCTTCCTCACCACAAGAGAAAGAGTTGCGCAGACTATTAAGAAACCGAGCGTAATTCAGGGGTTGAAAGCTATCATCACTAATAAGCCTATGTTTATTTGTGTGCTTTCAAATTTTTTCAACGGTTTCTCTGTCGGCACAGGCCGAGCGAACTTCTATATTGACGTTATCGGCTCTATCACCTGGCAAACCATTGTCGGTATTCCTGCCTTCCCGATTAAATTTATCAGCTACAGCTTCGTCGAGCCTCTCAGAAAGAGATTTTCAACAAAGGCTCTGTGGATTTTCGAAGATGCCTGGACTGACTTCCTGTGGTTGACTGTTTTCGGAATAGGTTCAATCAATAACAACTTCCAGAAAAAGCATATTATTCTGCCGATGATGGGTATTGAAGAAATCTTCGAAATGTGTGTTTACGGCTTAAGACGAGTTATTCCCGCAGAAATAGGCAACGAAACAATGGACTACTGCGAATGGAAGAATGGCTACCGTGCAGAAGCTATGCTCGGTGTTGCACAAACAACAATCGCAAAGCTTCAGATGGCTGTTATGGGCAGTATCAACAGCCTCATTCTTAAGGGTATCGGTTACGTTCAGGGTGCTACTATCGGAACACAGAGTGACAGAACAAAATGGTGGATTTTTGCTCTCGGTACGGGTATTCCCCGCATCACAGGTGCTCTCGGTATCGTTCCCAAGCTTTTCTATCCCATTACGGCAGAAAAGCGTGATCAGATGTATGCTGAACTTCGCGAAAGAAGAAGCAAGGTTGCCGATAAGATGAATAAGGCTACAACAGCTGAAGAAATTGCGGAAATCGCAGATTCACAGTTCATTGTTAAATAACAAATATACACATTATGAAGAAAAGACTCCGTATATCAGACAAGTTATGCTTCAGGTGGTTTTCGTATTTTTGTTCAGCGTATTAAAAAAGGAGTTTTTTTTATGAAAACATTTTTGTTTCAGGGTGATTCAATAACAGATGCAAACAGAGATGATGAGAATCAGGTTAACTCCGGCTTAGGCTGCGGATATGCGTTTTTTCTTGCTTCTGAATTTGAAAAGAACAACAAAGATGAAATCAAATTCATTAATCGCGGTAAAAGCGGAGACAGAATTACCGACGTTTATGCCCGAATTAAGGAGGATATAATAAATTTAAAACCTGACTATATGTCAATTCTCATAGGTGTCAACGATGTTTCTCACGAACTTACTATGAACTGCGGTGTCAGCCCGAAAAAATTCAGAATGATTTATGAGATGCTTATTGATGAAATCAAAGAAAGTCTGCCTGAAATTAAAATTATAATTTTAGAACCTTTTATCTTAAAAGGCTCCTGCACAGAAAAATTATGGAATGGGTTTATTTCCGAAGTGAGAAAAATGGCTGAAATATCAAAGCAAATTGCAGAAAAATATGATTTTGATTTTGTTCCGCTTCAAAAAAGATTTGATGAATTATCCGCTGACGGTAACACAGGTTATTGGACCGCTGACGGCATTCATCCCACTATCGAAGGACATCAGATTATTAAAGAAGAATTACAGAAAGTTATTAAAAAATACATATAAATACTGTGTCCGGAAGATTATTGCAACAAAAACAAAGCTGAAAACGAAAGAATACCAAAAAATGAGCAATAATTCAATAAAGGCGGTGGTTGAATGACCGAATCAATCTGGAATGGCTTTAAGCGACTTGATTTTCTGTTTGAAGGAAGAGAAGCTGTTCTTGTTTTTCCCGAAAATGCAAACGAAAACAAAAACTGGTTGTTAAAAACTGAATATTTCGGCGCTTTTCCGGAATTTGAAATTGAAATGGTGAAAAAGGGTTGGCATCTTGCCTTTATAAAAAACATTACCCGTTGGTGTCTTGATGAAGACCTTGATTTAAAAAAGCGTTTTGCCGCATATTTATCGGAAGAATACGGCTTATATAAAAAATGCGTTCCCGTCGGCATGAGCTGCGGTGGACTGATAGCAAGCAAATTCGCAGCAAAATACCCGGAATGTGTTTCGGCTCTTTATCTTGATGCGCCGGTAATGAATCTCCTTTCGTGCCCCGCCGGCTTTGGAAAAGCAAATAATGAAATGCTGCCGGAATTTATAGAAGCGACCGGCATGGATTTGTCGCAGCTTATCTGCTACAGAGAGCATCCCATTGATAAAATGCAATTGCTTCTGGAGAACAGGATTCCCGTTATACTGGTGTACGGAGATTCCGATAACATTGTTCCTTACGAAGAAAACGGAGCTGTTCTTG
>JAFQSY010000073.1 GCA_017409265.1 Clostridia bacterium | reverse complement strand
CCGATGGGGGGGATGTTCATGTAGATGCTGTCAGAGCAAGCAAGATAGTTTCTTATGATAAGGGTCTGACCTGCTGATACATAACCGTCGGTCATGTAAGCTGCTGCATCTGCACCGCTTGAATTAACGACGGTATCAGCATCTGCTGATCCGTCAGTGGGAACTTCGAGAATATCACTGGTGTAATAAGCCCAGCCGAAAGTAGATGCGCCGATTTCTGTTGCGTATTTTGTCTGAATCTCTGACTTGGTGAGAATATCACCGTCGTTGTAGAGACCGTAGGTGGGTGCTGCGTCTTCTGCTGCTGCGCCGATGGTAAATACACCGCCGAGACAGGAAACCGAAGACATGAGCATTGCAAATACAAGAACAAAGCTCATTAAACGCTTGAATTTTGGCATTTGCTTGATTTCCTCCTTCATTTTCTATATTTATAAATGCTTTAAAACACATTTAACAATAATAGACGGGATTACCCGTTTTTTGCGGAGTTGCCCGAAGGCGGATACACCGCCTTCGGGTTATAAATTTGTTGTGAATATACTTAGCCTAATCTGAAATTAGAAAGCAACGTAGCCTCTGTCGCCATTCCAGTTGCCCTGTGCAACGTAACCAAGACCACCGACTACTCGACGAAGCTGAACAGCGTCAGCCTCAGAAACTTCGCCGTCATAGTTGATGTCTGAAGCGTAACCGAAGTTCCACTGAGGCTCGCCTTCCATACCAACTTCCCACTCCCAGAAGTAGTCAGGAGTGATAACGCCGTAACCTGCGATCTGCTTAACGTCAGCGTTACCCATTTCTGCGTCGCCTGAAACGTCACCGATAAGTACGGGATAGTATGTTGCTACAACGTTGTCGGACATATCCTTAACAAGGATCTTTGAACCGGTTGTGAGCCAGCCGCTTCCGTCGTCATCTTCACGAGGAACGAATTCAACTACAGTGTTTTCATCGCCTGCGATGATGTGAGAAACAGACTCTTCACCGTTCTGGTAGGGACCAATACCCTCAACAGCATTGTAGAAAGGCTCTTCGCCCCATACATCTACATCCATCATTGACTGAATGTAGGGGAATGCGAAGTTATCGCCGTCATCGAAGAACCAGCCGTCGGGATCGGTTTCTTCAGTAACAATCTCCCAAACAGGATCAGAAGCTGCAGCCTGAAGGTTTGCGATAGCATCAGCGATTCTCTGAACGCTGTCTGCAACTCTTTCTTCGTTGGAGGTGCTGAGACCAAGGTCGGACTCTAAGAGTTCAACTGCTTCGTCGTAAGCGTCGATGAGTTCCTTCCATGTTTCTTCGCTGTATACGGACTGTGTGCCGTCTGCATTGAGTTCAACTTCGTCAATCTTAACTTCAGCTGCAAGAATTGCGTTCTCAAGAGCTGTGTAGTCAAGACCTGCAACAAGTTCCTTGTAAGCCTTAACAAGCTCGCCGGTAGCAATGTTAACCTGTGAGGGCTTTGCCTGGCCGTTGGTTCTTGTGCTGTTTGCAAATGCAACTGCAGTCTGGTAAGCTTCCCAAGTTGTTGCGGAGTAACCAGCGTTGGTTTCGTTGCCGTAAAGGTTAAGAACAAGGTTGAGCTTATCCTTGTTTGCATCAAGAGGAATAAGTCTGCCGCCGGTGAATTCTACCATGTGAAGAGCGTAAGCAACTTCAACGGGGCTTGCGGGAGCCAGGTTCTTTACAGCATCTTCGTAAACTTCGTATGCCTCGTTGTAAAGCTTCATAGCTTCCTGATACTGAGTCTGCTCGTAAATGTTTGCGCCTGCTTCAGGTGCTTCGGGTCTAACGGGAGGATAAACAATCTGAGAGTTGATAATATCCTGAGCTCTGTCCTTAGCATCTGTGTAGGTGTAGTAGGTGTGAGGAACGTAATCGAGGTTGCTGAAGAAGTGGTATGCTCTTCTGTACTTTGTAGTATCATCTGTTGCATAATACTTAACATTGTTCCAGCCAGCTACTTCATCTTCATAAGTTGCCTCAGAGATATCAGCAAGATAGTAGGAGTTGGAAACGCCGCCGTAGGTTGCGATAGCTTCTTCAAGACCTGAAACGCCTGCGCTAACCTTAAGCTCAGCTTCGGGATCGTCAAGAGCTTCGATTGCATCTGCAAGAGCATCATAGAGCTCTGCATACTTGTTGGGATAGTTTGCGTTAGTGGTTGCCTTGTTGGATTCGAATGTGGAGAGACTCTTGGGAGCAAGAACGAGGTTACCTGCGTTCTGAAGAGCAAGCTTGTAGTTGGACCAGAGACCGTCGAATCTTGAGTCAGCCTGGTTGTAGTCAGTCTGCTGACGGTTTGCTCTTACAGCATTTGAATATGCTGAACCAAGGTCATAATCATTGTAAAGGAAGATAGTAACGGGAAGGTTAAAGTTTGTGCCGTTAACGTTAACGGTGATGGTTGCGTTGTAAACGCCGTCAGATACTGTGGTAGCCTGAGTTTCTTCGGGACCATCCATATTTTCACTGTTGTTAGTGTAGGTGTAGTAAACTTCTTCTTCGTCAAATGCTGCACCTGCAGATACCTTGCTGTAAGTGTTGTATTCGTTCTTAACGTACCAATCAACTTCTCTTGCAGCAAATGTTTCTTCGGTAGCTTCCTTAACGGTTTCGTAAGCTTCATAATATCTTACATAAGTATCCTTTGCCTCGAAGGGAGCGAATACGTATGTAGCATTACCGTTTTCGGTAACATAGCTGGTAAGAGAAGTGTCAGAGTTGAGCTGAAGCCAATCAACACCGCTGATGCCGGTAACAGATACGGTGATGTTGCCTGTACCATCAGCTTCTTCTCTCTTAACATTGAAGGTGTAGTCGCCTGCTTCGCCAAGGCCTTCACCCTTGCCGATGTAGATAGCGGGAGCATATTCTACTGCCTTGAAGGGAGCTGCAGCAGCAACAACAGTCTTTCTTACGTCATCACCCTCTGTGAACTGACCAACGTAAGCATACTTGGTAGCAGCAAGAGGAGTCTTAGTGATGTTCTGGCCGATTTCGTTGAGTACGTCGTAGAAAACAGTAAACTCAATCATTGAGCCGGGGGTAAATGTACCGGAAAGGGTTACGTTTTTGAATCCGCCGCCGTCGATTTCGTCGCCAGCCTGAATACCTGTTGCGGAAACGTTAGTTGTTGCGGAGCCGTTAACGTAAGTGGTGGTTCTAACGCCGGTGATTACGTACTTGTAAAGCTGATCCTGAATAAAGGTACCGATTTCGTTGGTGTGACCGGTGTTGAGACCGGAGCAGCCATTGTAAACGGTGAAAGTAGGAGCCTTTTCAGCAGCTTCTGTTGCGCCGATGATTTCGGGAAGGTTGATTTCCATCTCTTCGAACTGCTGAGCATCGGTAAGACCAAGAAGGTCGCAGACTACGGGAAGAACTACTGCAGCCCATTCGCCGAAGTGAGTACCGAAGGTCTTGAGGAGTCTTGTAGCAATACCGCCAAGCTCGGTGTTTACGAGAACAGCGTCAAGTGATGCGTACTCGGAAACAATTGTGCCGGGGAAGATAAGGTTAATAACATTGGTAACAAGGTCGATGAGAACCTTAAGAACTGTATCGGTTGCGAACGAACCGGAAGTGTTCTTGGTCAAGATCTTTTCAATGTTAGTAGCATTGAGCTCAAGAACGGGATTTACAATGTAATCGAAAATAAGTGAACGGATAACGTCGGAACCGCCGTTAGCGTTTGTGCTCTCTGCGATTTCGCCGTAAAGCCATACGCTGGAGCTGCCCTCAAGAGTTGTACTGATGGGGAAGATGGAGTTAATGATAAGGTCGATATCTTCCCAAACGTCAGTGATGGTAAGATTGCCAACTTCGCCGCCAAACTTATCAAGCTCGATTGCATCAAGTGCAAGGCCGTTGCCTGTAAGCATTGCGCCGTAGTTGCATACGCCCCAAACTGCAATCTGAAGAACGAGCTTCTCATAATCATGCTCGAACTCAAGAAGACCGCTGTCGGTAGCAACTGCGGGGCTCTGGTTTGCTTTACGTGCTGCGGGAACCATATCTATGGACTTGTTGATATTGAATACAGCAACGTCCATGAGGATATCAAGGCAAGCCTCGATAATTGCATTGTGATATTCGGTTGTGCCGGGTGTGCCTGTGGGCTTGGTGTAGGTATACTGAGGAAGATCCTGCCATGCAAGCTGCTCAACTGCTGCATAACCTACGTCAGCGAGTGTAGTATTGGTATCATCAATGTACATCCAGTCAACAGAAGCATTGAGGAGGTTTCTGAGAACGAATGCATAGATTTCCTGGTCACTCATCTGCATGTATTCCTGGTAGGTATGGGTTTCAATGTAATCAGCAAAGAAAACGTCGCCTGTGACACCAAGAACATATCTTGCTACGGAAGCAATGTTTGCAAGAAGGTAACCGTCAGTGCCGAACCATGTGCCGTTGTAATCCTCTGTGTCTTCACAAGTGATCCATGTCCATACGCGGCCTTCGGAGTCTTCTACGCCTTCGTCAACCTTAAGAATGCAGTTGAGGAACTCATAGAGAGCATCGTTGAAGTAGGAAATGAATGTTACGTCTTCAGTAACGTTCATTGTAACGCCGTTACGGGTGATGGTTGAGCCCTTAGCAGGAACTCTGATTTCGGGAACGTACATGTTCTCATAGTCGAAGATTTCTGCATAAACGTTGTCAACGTCACTGGGATCGAGGATTTCGCCGTCATAATCCTCTACATACTGATCGCTTTCGGGATCCATCTTTTCGGGTACGTATGTAACACCGCAGATTTCACGGAGCCAGGGTCTTGTAACATTATTGAGCTCAGGAACAGCAATATAATTGTATGCAAGTCTGAGAATCTGCTCAATAAGCTCGTATGCGGTCATGCCGGTTTCGATAACGTTTGTAGCAGTGTAGATTTCCTTAACAGATGCATAATCGAGATCCTTGAGGAAATCCCAGATGAGACCTTCATGGTCGCCTTCTTCGATGATATATGCGGAGCCTGTGTCCTTAGTATCACCGATAAGAGCATAGTGGATAAGGTCCTGAAGAAGAACGTCAACACTGGTGTAGGGAAGAGTGTCTTCGTCTGCATCAAATTCATCATCCATAATACCGTAGAGGAGACCCATAACAAGCTCTCTTACGTCGATATCGATAATGCCTGCGATAAGAGCATCAAGCATACCAAGGCTGAGGTCGCCGTTTACAAACTTATTAACAAGGTTAAGAGTGGTGTCACAGGAAACGAGGTTAATAAGAGCGGTGAGCATCTGGAGGTCTGAGCAGTTACCGGATGCATCGTTGATAGTGCTTCTCTTATAAGGGGTCTTGTTGCCGTCAATGCAAAGCTCTTTAACCATTTCAGGGAGAGCTGCACCGTCACCAAGCATACCAAGGAGCTGGTCTGCTGAGTCAACGAGAGCAACAACGCTGGAGAAGGTTGTGTTTGCTGAACTGAGGTCGATAGTTCCTACGAAGATATCTTCTTCGGTAAGTACTATCTGCTCTTTCGCGAGCATACGGTCAAGCTCGTCAAGAGCCATTGACGCATACTGCTCAGTGGTGAATGTTGCCTTGTCAACATCGTCGTAATCAGTGATAGCTGCGCCGGTATAAGCCTGGTATGCGCTACCCATTACTGCGAGGTTGCCGAGTAACATTGAAAGAGCTAAGATGATGCTGAGAATACGAATTGACTTTTTCAAATTGTTACACCTCCATGTAAATTAAAACATAAAAATTTGAGCCGTATTCATGTTGCCGTTTTCACGGCGGTTACGGAAGCCTTATAAATAAGCTTCCTAACTGCTGCATGTCGTTTAACACCCTCCTTTATGTCGCCTGCGCCGATACGCCTACCGGCGCAAAGCAGCAGTCCAAAATAATAGATATTCCGCGGGCAGTGGGCTTTATAGGGAGAAAAAAGCCTTAAAAAGGCGCACTTCGCCCACGCCACCACCATTGGTACATTATAAATATACCTAACAGCCGCCCAAAAGTCAATCATTTTCATTTTAGATAATTCCTTTTTGTTCAATTTTGACAGTTTGAACGTTGCATCTTTGGATATTTTGCCCGTTGCTTCACAACAAAACGTGCATTATTTGCTGTTTTTCCTAAGAAGCAGAAAGTGTAATGCTATATAGCTTTACACCTTCCGCTTAAAAAATCGATATTTTCTGACTTCCGGAAAGGTTGAAACCTGGGTATATATTCAAAAGGTATAGTAAATTTAAAGGATTTCAGCACAAATTATTTCATTTTTTAGTTTTTGTAAAGCAAAAAATCTTCACAGAGGTTTTTCTGATTTGGAATAATCACTGTCATTTTCTTTTGCTGTTTTTGCTGCTCGTGTTGTTTTGTTTTTGGCTTTTGAGAAAATTGTGCCGTTTTTTGCCTTGATTTGGCGGATTTCAGTAAAATTCTCACCTGTGTCAATGTCAACACCTTGACAAACGCTTACAAAAGGCAAGGTTGACGTCAGTTTACCGTCGATCAGTTTTATGCCCAGAACATCCTCCAGAACCGTGAGATAATACCATGCCGCCGAGCCGGTATAGTGCGTCCAGCCCGCCCTGCCCTGTGCGCCGTCCGCAGACAAGACGTCGCCTGCCAGTACGTAAGGCTCTCCCCTGTACTTCTGCTGATTGTTTTTACAGATATTCGCGGGATTTAACAAATCAATGAGCTTAATTCCCGTTTCCCTCATACCTTCTTTGAAGCAAGAGGATGCCAACCATACGGCCGCATGAGTGTACTGACCTCCGTTCTCCCTTATTCCTTCGGGATACGCTGCAATATATCCGATTCTACCAATATTTTTTGAAGTAAATGGCGGTATCAGGAGCTTAATCACGTTGTTTTCCTCGTCAACCAACCTATCAACAGCCTCCTGCAGCGCTTTTTTTCGCATTTCTGAATCAAATGCACCTGAAAAAGCAGCAAAAGCCTGTGGTAAAATATCAATTTTGCATTCGTCTGCAGATTCAGCACCTACCGCACGGCCGCTGTCATCAAAGGCACGGATGAATTTTGAACCGTCAACAGCATTTTTTTCAAGCGCAACTCTTAAATCATGCGTTCTTTTCTCTAAATCGAGAGCCTTTTTTTCATTTTCGAGTCTTCTGAGCAGTTTTATCAGCTTTTCGAACACAATTATCTGAAACTCTGCCAGCCATACACTTTCACCCATACTGTGAATTCCCACACGGCTGAAACCGTCATTCCAATCGCACGAACCGATAAGAGGAAGAGAATGACTGCCAAGACGGTAGGATTTATCTGCAGCACGCAAGCAATGCTCCAGCAAGGACGCCTTTATCTTGCCCCTGACAGGAGAAAAATACCGCTCATTTTCCTTTTCTGAGAGCGGTTCCCCGAGCAGAAAGGGTACTTTTACCTGTAGGATACTCGTATCACCCGTTTTTTCTACATATTCGCACAAAACGTAGCAAAGCCAGAGCATATCATCACTGCAACGGGTACGTATTCCTCTGATTTCCTGGCTTTTATTGGTTATAACGTGCCACCAATGCAGAACATCACCCTGTTCAAACTGCACGGCGGCACATCTGAGAAGATGTGTTCGGGTAAGATCCGGATTTGTGTAAATGAACGCCAACGAATCCTGTAACTGATCCCTGAATCCCCATGCACCTGAGCATTGATAAAAACCGGTTCTGCCAAAAAAGCGTGAATTCCTTATTTGAGCAAACAAAAATGAGTTAAAAAACAGGTTCAAAGCCTCGTTTTCCGTTTTTATGCGTATCGGAGACAGAGAATGTGAGCTGAAACGGCTGACAAAAGGCATAGTCAGTGCTGCTTTTTCGCTTCTTCCCCAGGAAAGATAAAAAACAGCCTGCACAGACTCGCCCGGAGCAACAGAAAACTTACGGATAATACTCACGCAAGGGCTTGAGGATGCGTTTTGTGACGAATCCCATTTACCGCAGAAGAAAGAATTGGAATCAAAGCATACCCCGTTTGGCACACAATCACTCTGAAGGGCAGCATAGCCGGAAATCTGTGAAAAAGGGTTTGTAAAAATCGCACCGTGCTCTGTTTCACGGGTTCTTATCAGCCAGCTTTTATCCTGAGCAAAATCAAGAACCGGTTCACAAAAATATGCCAGTTCAAAGCTAATATTCTCGCTGTAATTATTGGTAATTTTAACGGTGGTTTTTTTAACTGTTCCTCTGTCTGCAACCCTGACAACAGTGCTGGATTCAAGTTTTCCAAGCGTTGCGTGCCAGCTTGCCGAAACAGGAGTAAAAATTGCTTTGCCGCCGCAGACAATATCCGTAATTCTGCCGTCTTTTTTTAGAAAAACAGCCTCTCCGCGGTTATCGCTACGGGTATCGTTACGCCACGGAGTAAGCTTATTTTCTCTTGAATTCAGCGCCCATGTAAAGCCCAAAGACTTGTCGCTCACCAGTGTTCCAAAGGATTTATTTGCAAAAACCGCACACCAAGGTACAGCAAGGCTTTTACTGTCAGATTCAATGCTGATTTTGCCGCAAGTAAAGGTGTACAACTTTACAGTTCGTGGCATTTCTCCGGCTTTTTCAGGAAGTTCGCATGGTTCAGGTAACAACCTTATGAGCTTGTGACTTCCGATGTTGGATGGCGAATTGATGTTTTTCGTGGACAAAACGGCGCAATTCTCAAGCGCCATACGCTCATTATATGAAAAAGAGGCTGAATTTATCGCAAAAACACCCCCGTTCACACCGAGCATAGGTTCGCAATCCTCTTGCCTGAGTATCTTTCTTATAGCATTCAAAATTGGTAATTCATAGCCTGCTTTTTCTTCAAATATCAGCACCAAATCCGTTTTGATTGAGCAGCTTCTGAGAAGTTTATTTATCCTGACATACGGCAAAAGGGTTGCGTTCTCTTCAGCATTTTCAACGTAGCATAATATAATAGGATTGTCACCTGATATGCCCATACTCCACAGTGAACTTTTATCAAAACCTGCTTTGAACGGCACACTATCAGCCTGCACCCGTGCAACACGGGGATAAAAAACCGCCGGAAGAACCTTCATTGCGATTGCACTGTCAAGCACGTTGCCGTAAAAAGGATCAGGCGCTTTCTTAATCTTTGTTTTTGAGGCCCTCAGCATCAGCAAAGTATCTTTTGCCTGTGATTTTTCCTGCTGAATGCTAAAAGCAAGTGTAAAATCCTTTTTTTCTCCGGCTTTCAGCTTAACGTTTACCCGAAAAGCCGCACAGGCATCGGGATTCCCGCGCTTTGCGTGAAAATGCGGCCTGTTCTTTACGAGCGAGAAAATCCCATCACCGCACGCAAGCACACTCTCACGCGACGTTTCAAAATCAACCTGTATATCCTCTAAAAAACCTGCGGCAAGGCTGACTGTGCCCCGGTTTTCCCGAAATCTTCGGCTTAAAACAATCATTTTATTCTCTTTATCAATTTCATCGGTCAAAAAAAGCTTTGAAAACATCGGATGTGAGGCAAACGAAGCGTTTTTTTCGAGGCAAGGCTCACAATAAATCAGCAAACTGCCCTCAAGAGGCTTCTGCGAACTGAGATTTTCAACTGTAAACCTTCTCAATTCCCCGTTTGTGTTTTTGGGCACACACGTATGCATTTTTAGCAGAATTTTCCCGTTTTTTGCTGCGTGAACCGCTTCTTTTTCTCCGAATTTAACCTTAAACCTTGTTTTTCCCTCAATATCAAGGCATTTCACAAAAGGTATCCTCTGCTTTTTGTGTTCAAAAACCGCAAAAACGCCCGACGGTCTTTGCAAAACATCGTCGCTTCTGCAAAAGACATCCACTCCGTCTGAAAAAGAGCATCCTGCTCCTGAATCGGTAATCTGCAAGGACCATCTGCCATTTGAATATATATGAACGACGGGGTTGAAGATATCCGGATTATCTACAACAGTGTTCTTTTTTTCAGTTCTTTCGTGAGTTTTTGGCACTTCACGGTATCTTATATCTTTAAATACCCTTGCTGAATCAGGCACCGTTTCATTCAGAAGACTCTGTGCGCCGGCCATGCAGTCATCTGCCATAAATCTTTTTTGAAAAACGTTCCCCCTGAGCACGTTAAGCACACTGAGCATACTCATGCCCACGTGATGCGCCATATAACTGCTGACGGGCGAAAATTCGCCGTAATGACAACGCCCTTTTGTGAAATCTGCCGCTTCATAAAAGCCGTATTTGCCGAAAAGCCCTGCTTTTTCCAACTGTTTAAGATTTTTAATACACGCATTTGGTGCCATGGTAAGCGCAAGAAACGTTGCGTAAGGAGCAATTACCTTTTCTCTGTCCAAATCCCGCTTTAATCCGATTCTCTGCACACCGTGCGCCTTGTATTGATAATTGAGCTCACTGTCAAAAGCATAGAATCCGCTTTCGGATATACCCCAAAAGCCTTTTATTGCGTTTTTTCGCTGACACCAGAGGCAGAATTCGAGCGATTCGCGGCAAAGACTGCCCACGGGTGACGGAATAAAAAGATGCGGCATAAAGTATTCGAACATCGTACCCGTCCACGATACAAGACCTGTATACCTGCCCTCACCTACAAGGATTCTGCCAAGCGTTCCCCAATGCTTGCGCGGAACAATTCTTTTTGCCACGGCATAATAAGCCGTCATACGCGCTTCACTCATGAACAGGTCATAGTAATTTTCTGAAGGCTTACCCTCCGAATCAACGCCTATATAAAACAAATCCCTTTTAGGATTATAAAGAGCCTTTAAATCCGTTGCATCAATCAAAGCAGTAATTCTGTCAGCTATACCCGATAATGCCCTGCATTCGTGACGGTATTCACTGAGCCCCGACCTTAACGCCGTAAGGCAGCAGAGAAAATTACCGCTGTCTACCGTTGAAACAAAGGCAGGCGAAAGCACACTTAAATCCTCAGTCGAATACCAATTATACAGATTTCCATTGTATTTAGGCAGTTTTTCAATAGCGGCAAGGCTAAGATTCAGCCTTGTATAAAGCTGAGCAGAGGTGATATACCCCAAATCCCTCGCCGCAAGCATACAAACAAGAAGCATACCGATATTGGTAGGCGAAGTCCTTTTTGCCACCGCTCTTACGGGGGTTTCCTGAATATTATCGGGAATTAGGAAGTTGTTTTCCCTGTTGCAATTTTCGTCAAAAAAGGCCCACATTGCCGCCGCATATGATAAAAGAGATTCTTTCTGAGCATAACTTAACCTGATTTGTCCTGAATCTGACTTTACTGCGCTGAAAAACGCAAAAGGAATATCAGAAAGTATAAACAGCGCCGCCAGACGAGCGGCAGGCAACGGGAAGATAAGCAAAAAAATCCCTACAACCAACGACGGCAGACATTTTGTAAGCTGACCGCCGTTTCCCTTAGATTCGCTTTGCGCCGCCGTTGTCCATTCGAGCAGATTTTTCTTTGAAACACTCATTCTCCAGCAAGCTCTTACAATGGCATCAAGACTAACGTATGCATTCTGAACAAGCATTATGACGCTGAGAAACGATCTTACAAGTGCCAGAAGAGCAGACGGCAAGGTTTTTGAATAATAAAGGCGCGAAAAGACGCTGAAGCCTCCGCTTGTAAGCGAGTGCAGAAACGTTACCGCTTCGGGTGCTGCCGCGCTGAGCAGAGCAACCGCAACCGTAAGCGAGGCAAGCTTCACAGGCATGAATACGCTTGTAATAAGCAAAACTGTTGATATAACGGGTGTTATACTCCTGCGCAGGTTATCAGCAAGCTTCCAGCGTGAAAGCAGATTAAGAGAATTCTTGCCTATGATAAAGGGTATATTCTGCCAATCGCCCCTTACCCAGCGGCTGTGCCTTGCAAAAAATGACCTTTGGTTTGAGGGAAAGCCATCCGTAAGCTGTAAGTCGGAAACAAATCCCGTGCGCAGATATCCTCCCTCAAGAATATCATGGCTGAGCACTCGCTCTTTTGGGAAAGCGTTGTCAAGTAGCTTATAATACGCATCAACGTCGATAAGCCCTTTACCCGAAAAAATGCTTTCGCCGAACAAATCCTGATACTTTTCACAGGCAAGCGAATCGTAAGTATTTATTCCGCCCGACCCTGCAAGCAGACGTTCAAACGAGGTTGAATCAGATTCCGCAAGCTGATTACATACCTTAGGAGCTAAAATGGCATATCCTTTAACCACTCTGCCTTTTTTAACGCTTATTTCGGGTGTATTGAGCGGATGAATCGCAACGCTTACCATCTCACGGGCTGTGTCAAACACTGTTTTGGTATCCGAATCGAGAACAAAAAGATATCTGATATCTTCAAGCCCTCTCTTATCGCCCCACAGAGTCTGAAATCCGCTTTCATCCCCTTTTATCGCCCGAACAAGCTGAGTGATTGCCCCTCTTTTCCGCTCCCTGCCTGAAAATTCTCCCTGCGTTTTTGAATACACACGGGGTCTTACCGCAAGCAAGAAACCTCCCGAGTGTTTTTGGTTAAGGGAATCAATCTCCCTTTTTGCGGCGGCAAGAGCCGCTGAATCCTCAGGCTTCACGGGAGAAGATGCGTTTTTATAATCCGCAAGGCAACAGATTTTTACGTTTTCACCCGAATTGGCAAGCCTTATTTCATTGAGCTTGCTGAAAAGCTTTGAGCTGTCCTGAGCAGAAGTAAGGAGAGTTGAAACCGTTATAAGAACTCCTGTATTTTCAACTCTTGCGTCATCACTTTTGATTCGAAAGAATCTTTTAACCGATACTCCACGCATAAACAGAGAGCTTATAATCGGCCTGAGCACCTCCCACAAAGGCAGCCACAGAAAAACGGCATACCACTTGCCTGACAGTATCGCTGCACCTGAGCTGAGCAATAAAGGGAGAACAGTTTCCGTGGCAATCATAGCCGTGCCTCTTAATCCGTGCGTTTTTTCTGTTATTATATAACTGCCTACGTGCCTTAGCTTTTCCGTTTTACCTTCTTTTGCTTTGCCGAGAATCCTGAGCGCGCACTCTTTTTCATCAACGTTTTCTTTTTGAGCAATCAAAGCAAGCTCTCTTCGGTAGGCCGCTCTGTCCTGCGCCTGCATTGAGGGATATATACCCGACGGGTCCTGCATAAGTATTTTTTCAACCTCGCTGCTTGCGGATATGATGGCTTCAAAATCCGTCTGAGCAAGCCTCCTTATTGATTTCACAGCATTCCCGAGCAGCTTTTCACCCACAGCGTTGCGCATAGTGCATCCGCGCCAGGCATATTCAAGCAAAGCGCAGCGAAACATATTATAAAGCGACCGTGTTTCCGGCAAGGAAAGTCCTCTTTTTGAAAAATATTCCAGAAGCCGTTCATTTTCGGGTAAAACTCCGTTTTCGCAAAGCTCCTTACACAAGCCGAAAAGACACGGAAGCGAATCCGTGCCTTTTTTTAAACGCAGATTTCCCTCACAATCGGTTGCCGCCTGCCTTGCTTCACGCTCCAGAATATAAAAATTATCCCTGAGCCATTCGCTCGCCGCTTTATTCTTATCCGCTCTCTTAGCCTCACTCCTGAAAGCACGCATGATTGATTTCATTTTTCTCTGCAGAGCTTTTTCGCCCATAAACAACCTCCGTGATTTTATTGCTTTGAATCAAGCACAATTCTTGCCGCCCCTGCTATGCACATAACAACCGCCGACACTGCCGCTATTTTTGAAACAGCATTTGCAAAACGCACTATTTTACCTGCAGATGAAAGCACTTTTACCGTCTGTGCGGCGCAGGATACACTCTGTAACGCATTCATTAATTCACCCCCGATACACATACCGCATGAGCTACGGCAGGAATTGACTCTTTCTGAAGCGAAGATACCGCCGACATAAGCGCACCTGTACCCACAAAAAGCACCTTTTTCAGCTCGCCTTTTTCAATGCGTTCAAGAATATGCGAGCAAAAAACAGCCGCACTGCAGCCGCATCCCGAGCCGCCTGAATTAACCTTCTGACTTTTGAGGTCATACATCATAAGTCCGCAATCGTTGTGCACGCCGCTTATATCTATCCCCTCCTGCTTTACCATAAGCTCACAAAGAAGCTTTGAGCCCACACTGCTCAAATCGCCCGTAAGAATCATATCAAAATCCTCCGGCACGCTCGCAGTATCACGCAGGAATCCGCTTATGGTATCACAGGCGGCAGGTGATAATGTCAAGGGTACACCATAAACTTTTTCAAAACCCCGTAAGTGCCTGTTTTACTTATGTTTCGGCACTTAATTTATGTGTGCATATGGGTTGGTTGAAATAAAAAAAGACTGTAAAGGGTGGTTTGCAGACATTTTCAGTGAATTTGTTGCAAAAAAATAGAGGCTGCCATAAAGCAGCCTCAAATACAATAATTATTTATTCAATCGTAAAAGCAAACATTTCTTTGAAGTCGTTAAAGCATCCTTCACATATCCAATACTTTTGGTCGACTGTGCAATAACCTTGCGTTAAAATAATCTTTTGAATGTCATTCAACAACTCTCTCAATATACCAAAATCCCCCACCGTAATGACTACTGATTAAAGATTTCTATGCCATATTTTAACTTGTGTAATAAAATCCTTTAACGGTTGCCCTTGAATTTTAAAATCCAAAAGTTCATCCACAGTTTCAAAGTATCTGCCTTGTTCATCCTTATTGGCTTCACATATAAAGAAGGATTCTTTGCCTTCGCCCTCATGGAATACTCCGTATTCAACATTTTTCCATTCAAAAACAATTTCCCTGCCATGCACCAAACTGAATTTAAAATCGTCTATAGATTCGAACAGACTGAAGTCTATAAAATTTTCATTATTCATTAAACCTTCTCCATATTTCTTAAATTCCGGAATATCATTACCATAATTTATTGGTGAGCCTAAATCAGGATAATTATTACTCCAATCTATTTTATGGTCGTGTGGGTTGGAGTGTTTGCTGCCATTACCGTGATTACTATAATGACGTTCTTTGCGTTATCAGATTTTATATGAATCAATACTTTCGTTATAAAAAACACGAATTTGTTCTTTGGCATTCCAATCTTTCGGTGCAGGATTTCTTGAAAACCAATTGCAACCATTATCAATCCATTTTTTTCGCCATTCTATAAATGATTTCTCCTTATCAGGAAAATCGTCACAACCGAATTCAAATCCGCAACAGGGGCATATCTCAAAGGATGCGTTACCTTGTTCATCATATGGCTTAAATTCAAGATTGTTATATCCGCATACGGGACAATTATTTTTCATAAAAATTTCTCCTTTTCATTATTTACCGGGTTAACTGTCAAAATATCTTTGACCATGGCTTGGTTTGAAAAAAGTTATTGTTTCACCATTTGAATTATACACGCCAAAAGTGTTTGTTTGATCGTCATATATTCTTACAACATCATTTTCATCTACTTTAACCTGATGTTTATCACGATTTAAATAGTGTTGATGGGCTTGCCTTGCATATTCTGCCTCATCTGTTATGGAAAAATCTTTGGCATGACGGTCAAAATGATCTTTTAATGCTGTTGGATTTGCCCACGTCTTTCGATTTGAAGTAGCGCTCCCCATACCCTTTTCATTAAACAAAAAACCATACCCCGTAGTTTTCTTTATGTATATTCTGTCACCACTTACGCTTTTACTGTTTAGGTTGTTAGTTTTAGAATAATCAATAGGTATGATTTTGCCTTGCATTTCTTCAAACGGTTCACCGTAGCAAATAACAGCCTTTGGTTTAACTTTTCTTATCATTTCGTTATAGCCTTGCATGAACAGTGATTTTTCTTTCCTTACGCCCAAGGTTGAAACAGCAACCACACTTCCTTGTGCAATGCCGTCAAAACAAAACCAAAATGTATTTGGCTCTCCCCATGCAACAGTTGGTATAACCTTAATTCCTTTAGCTTGTAAGTATGCACCGCACCAACGGCTTCTGAAAGTATTATACACCTTTAAAGATAGCGGCATTTCCGTATAAATGCTATAGTTTGGTGCAAGAACAGCTCTATATTTTTTTAACTTTTCAATCCTTGGCTCAGGGTCATTCCATATTGCTTCAAACTTGTAATCATCCAAAAAGAAATGAACAATTTTATCAGTTTCATTTTCATTAAGCTTATCATACCCAATTAACTCAATGTTTTCAAGTTCTATTTCCTCCTTTTCAATTTTCGGAATTTCAAAAACTCCGTCTCCTTTAAATTGATTTCTCAGGAACATTGGATTTGTTCTGAATTCTTCACTTGTCATTAAATACCTCCATAAAAATTAAAGCAGAGCGAACAAGTGTTCTCTCCGCTCTTATATCCTATACAATATTTTATGGCTTATCAATAGTTTTTTATTTTTTCTTAAAATTAAAAAACAGCGTACAGATTTTACTCTGTACGCTCAGTTTCAATATAGTGTTCAATCGAATATAACCGAGATTTCGTGAATAACGGTTTCAATAATATCTAAAACGGTACGGATGATTTTTACGATTATATTTTCGCCATCATACTCAACGTCAGCACCCGTTCCGCCGTAGCAACCGATGTTGTTGCTTGTAATCGGGTTACCGTAAAAGTCCTTTTCTACCCCTTTGACGGGAGCGCCTGCACCGATGAGAGGAGATTCAGCGCTGAGGATAAAGCTGTTTGCGTCGTTGTAATCGTCACCCGCAAAGCCCGGCACGGTATTCATTGCGCCGATATCAACAAGAGGAGTCATAACTTTATAATAGCAGTTATTCTCGAACACGTTACCTCTTGATTCATCCATATCATAGGCAAAGGTTCCGCCGTCAGCAGGGGCAATTATGTTGTTTGCAATATAGGCATCATAAAGATTTTTAAACTGGAACTCGCCGCAGTTTATTACAGTATTGTTATAAAAGCTGAAATTATGCTCTCCGCAGGCACCTACCGCAGTTGTGGAACGACCCTTGTTATCGTTCACCGAAAGGCAGTAACGCACGGTGTTGCCGTACTGACCGCTGTAATTCGGGCAGTTGCACATAAAGCGGACGTTATCGTGAGAATAGATATACTGATAGGTGCAGTTGTTGGAATGGGAGTCAAAGTCAATCGCCATACCGTCGCCGATATTTTTCTGCCCTGCGATTTCGCAATACTGAATGGTGCTGCTTTCGCTGCCCCAGAACCACATTGCGGCTGTGAAATATTCAACTCTGCCATCTTCCAGGAGTTCCGCACCGCCCTGACAGCAGTTGATTGCACGGCAATTTGTAACCAGAGCGCCCTTGCACATTCCTACGAGAACCGCTTCCGCATCCATATCGTGAAGGTAGCAGCCCTCTATAAGCAGACCTTCGTTAAATACGGGGTCAATCTCGTCTTCCTCGCACCAGGGAGCCTGCTGTTCGTTCCACGAGCCCCATATAATAAAGCCGTTTGCGCAGTTATCAACCTCGCAGTTCCTTATGGTAAGGTTGTTTACGGCATATCTTGATTTTGCAGGCAGACCTTTCACAATAACCGCCGCTCTCGCCGCAGCCGCCCCGTTTGAAAAATCGTCACGGGAGTGAACCTTGTAGTTCTGCATATCGGTGAAAAGAACGTCTTCGATTATTATGCCTTCCGAGGTCTGAGTGTAGGTATCAATCCATATACCGCCGCCGTTGGGAGCTTTTATATGAACGTCAGACACGGTGATATACGAACAGTCGAAAAGACGGAAAACGTCAGTTCTTTCATTCGTCCAGAGGAGCGCTTTATCGCCCTCACCGTAGGAAGAGATTACAATAGGGTTATCCTTTGTGCCGTTGCAGGTAAGCGTTACGGCGCACTCGTATTCACCGCCGTTTTTGAAAAGGAAGTGCGTGCCTGCTTTAATATCAAGATTCTTGAGACCCGCGATGGTTTTAACTGGGCTGTTGATATCCGTGCCGCTGTTGGCATCGTCACCGCTGACGGAATCGAGGTAATAGTAATTCTTCTCTCCTTCCTCGGCATAAGCAAAAAATCCCACGCTTGCAAATACCAGAGAAAATACAATCAGGAAGCACAACATTCTTTTTGACGTTTTCATTTTCACCGCTCCTTAACAAGTGATTGATAAGCTATATTTTATCACACGCAGAATTCTCCGTCAACTGCGATAAGTGTAAGGCAAAAAAAGCGCACGGAGCAAAATCCGCACGCTTTAAACTTTTGTAGCTTGATTTAATGTTGTTAATTTCAGCAAATCTTCGAAATTATAGATTTATTATATATCTAACTAAAACAGCTTGAAGCTTAGCAGATTAAACTATCGTTCTGCATTCAAAACAAGCCACTGCTTTTTAATTTTTCTTATGATTATAGACGCATAAGCAGCTGCCCACAAGATTCCCAAAGCTATTGCCAGCACAACATTGTTTATTTGTACATGATTTAAAACAACTAACTTTATTACATATATCAGCAATGCTGAAAAAGCGTTAACAATCAAATATGCACCACAATTTTTCCACGGAAAAATCTTTGAAAATGGAACAGAAACAACCTTTGACGTATAAACAAGTTGGATCAATTGCATTGTAGCTGTTGCCGCAAGCGTTGCAATCGCCGGACCAACAAATCCAAACAAACGATAGCAAGTATAGTTCAGAATCATATTTAACACCAATGTACCTATTGAACTATAAAGAATAAACCTTGTTTTTCCTGTAGCATTCAACAGCATTCCAAAATATGTGCACCTGCAAAGAAGTACTAAGCTGTAAACTCTAAAAACATCAACACCAGGAATATATTTTTCTGAATAAAGAACAGTTATCACTTCCGGAGCAAAAACAAGACACGCCATAGAAACAAAACAAATAATAGCAAAAGAAATTGTAGTTGCGCTGTTCCACAGTTCAACCGCCTCTTTCTTTTGGTCATTGTGCAAAAGTTTTACCACCTGAGGCATCAAAACAGCAGTAAGCGAAGTTGAGATAATCGTGACAGGCAGTTCTCTTGATGCATTTGCAAATAATGCAAGATCTTCAGTTGAAAAAAAAGATGTAATAACTAATTTATCAAGTTCAATGTTTATAGTTCCAATCATCGAAGCAAGTCCTATAGGAACAGAAAAAACAAAAATGGTTTTAACAAGTTCGATGTTTAGAGAAGGCTTGAAACTCAAAGCATTTTTCTTTGCAAAAACATATGTCCATACAGAAAAAACAGCTTCGACAGCAAGGAATAAAACCATGTATTGATTAAATGTTCCATTTAAAAGCTGAACAATCAAAATCGCTCCAAGCAAGGCTGCACTGTTAAGGAACTTGTAGAGCATAAGCATATTATTCTTGTTGTATGCTATAAGCAGATTCTCTGTGCTTGACATAACAACCCGTGTCCATGGATATACGGATAAAAAGTACCAAAAATTCTTAATCAAACTATTCTTAAAATACATTTCAAGCAACGGTGTTGCCAAAACCAAAATCAAGCCCACGATCACACTAAGAATTGTACTGAGCGTATAGTATACAGAAAGGAACTGTGATCTTTCTTCATCAGATTTGGCTTTTCCCAAAAAATAGTTGATGCAATTCGGCAATCCAAGCATAAACAATGAACTTGCAAGGTTTATCACCATAAGCAGTTGAGAATATGTTCCATATTCTGTAAGGGTGCGGAATCGCGAAAGAAGCATCGAAGAAATCATACCTATTGCCAAAGTAATCACCTTAGCCGCAGTCAATTTTACCGCGTTGGTACCCGTACGTGTTTTAGATGTAATATCCATCTATATAATTCCTTTTCCTTAAAATATTGATTCCAATGTATTATACATCCACAATAACAATAAATCAATTGTATATAATAAAATAAAGTGATATCACTCGCAAGATATCACTTTATTCCATTATGAATTACGCCGTTCTAACTGTTTCTTTATTCATTTCGATATACTCTATCACCTGCTCGAATGCATCCCTGCATTTAAGGCGGATTGTTATTTTACCGCCCTCGTGAACAAGGATTTTTTCTACAAGCTGAGTGAGCAGCGGACGGGTAAGCTCGCTTATATTGCCCGTTCTTTTAAAGCTTGCTATGAAATCGTTTTCAGAGCCTATACCCTCGCTGATTTCCCTTATTTGCTTTTCAAGAGCGGCAACGGTTTCGTTGTTCTTTTCTATTTTCTTCTGATAGATTTCTTTGAGCTGGACGTATTCCTGCTTTGAAATATATCCGTTTTTCCAGTCAGGATAGAGTTCAAGAATCATTTTACTGTTTGCACTTTTCTCCTCAAGCTGTTTTTCAAGATTCTTCTGTAAAAGCTCCGATTGACTCTTCCTTTTCGGGCTGTTGTTGATGCGTCTGAGGATTTCGTCATATTCCGTTGCAAGCTCAACCATTTTTCTGAGAAAAACAAGCACCGCTTCTTCAAGCTTATCAATGCGGATAGTGTGATTGGTGCAGGCATCCTTTTTCATTTTGCGTGCCGTTGTGCAGCGGTAATAGTGGTATTCGCCATAGGAATGCCTGTTGGATTTTTTGCTCATAATACGGTCACAATCAGCACACCTCACAAGCCCTGCAAAAAGGTCAACTTCCTTTTTCTTTGGTGACTTGCGTATGTTTTTGTTGAAAAGCTCCTGCGCTTTATTGAACGTTTCTCTGTCTATTATCGCTTCGTGCGTGCCCTCAACAACGTACCATTCATCCTTGGGAACTGCCCTGCACTGCTTTATTTTATAGCTGATTGTTGTATTCTTGCCCTGCACCATATTGCCTATATAAACCTCATTCTGCAATATGCGGCGCACGGAGCTGTCAGGCCACAGACCGTTGCTGACTCTGCCTGCCGGATGCTTGTAGTTATACCCCTTAAGACGCTTATACTCCGAAGGATTGGGAACACCCATTTCATTTAAATCCTTGGCAATCCCTATAATGCTCTCGCCTGAAAGAAACTTTTCAAAAATCAGCCTTACAACAGATGCGCTTTCCTCATCAATTATCAGTTTGTGGCGGTCTTCGGGGTCTTTCAGGTAACCGTAAGCAGGGAATGAGCCGATAAACTTGCCCTGCGCTCTGTTTACGTTGAGCGTGCCCCTGACGTTTACGGATGTTGTTGCCGCTATGCTTTCATTGATGACGTTTGTAACGCCGACTGAAATGCACTGAGTTGCGGCGTTCATACTGCTTGACGCGGTATCAACAGAGTTATTTATGGCAATAAAACGGACTCTGTGGCGGACGAAAACGTTATCGAGATAGTTACCGGCATCCGTATAGTTTCTGCCGAAGCGTGATAAATCCTTTACGATAACGCAGTTCACCTTTCCGGCATACACGGCATCCATCATATCGTTGAAGGCAGGGCGGTCAAAGGTTGTACCCGACCAACCGTCGTCAATATAGAAATCATACAATTCTATATCCTTATGAAGCTTGAGGTATTCCTTGAGAATTTCCCTTTGCGAGGTAATTGAATAGCTTTCCGACTTGTCGCCGTCCTCCTTGGACAGACGAATATAAAGAGCAGCCTTCCAGGTATCCGAAACCTGACGGGGCTGCTCTGAAGCTGCAAAATTGCTATGCATTTAAAGCCACCTCCGTAAATTTACGTGGCAGCACAGTTATCATACAACTGCATTATACTGCGCTGCCGCCAATTATTCAAGTTGTAAATTTATCCTGCAAGTATGACGTCGGTCAGAATCTCCGAAAAATCCTTGCCAAAGCCGAATTCAACCTTTACCACAGTTGAATCAATTCTGAAAAGATAAGGATTCTTAACCTGCCTGATATAATCGCCCGTACGCTCGTCTGAGGGCATTTGCGTGTCGACCGTAACTTTTCTCAAGTCAACAAGTTCATCGGCATTGCAGGCGGTTATATCCGCTTTTCTGAGCATCTCAAGGTCTGTCACCGTTAAATCACTTCCTTTAAAGTGATTTTTGGACAGCCTTGCCCTTCTTATTCCTGAACCCGTCACTGTTTTGATATTTGATATCACTTGGTTTCTCCTTTCTTCGGTAGGTAGTTAATTCTGTTCTGTATGTGAATTTCCCGTTCAAACGGAAATGCTGTTTCTTCTTATAAATTTTCCTCTGAACAAACCTTAACCCTGTCCCTCATCACTTCAAAAAGATTTTTTGAAGCTCGGGACTCTGCGGCAATAATGCGCTGCGAAAGTATGGGCAAATATCATATCCTGCAAAGTGTTTTAAGAACATAACACATTCGCATTCAAACAAATTACAGCCATACTCGCTGCAATAATTTGCGCAGTTATTTGTAACAAATTCACGGATTTGAAGCTTCTGGGCTTCGGTGAGTTCATTAATCACTGCTTCCTCTCCTTTCTGTAAATTTTTTATATGTAAACTCCCGTTGCCCCGCACCCTCTTTTTTGCGATGCGGATGACACTGCGAAAAAAAAGGAAATGTGGGGGCGGGATGCCTGCGGAACTCAGCCTTGCATATACGTGACGAAAATGACAAAGAAATTTAAATATTATTATTCTTAATTTATTCAGGGTCTTCACTTTAACTTTTGAATGATTAATAATAGATAAAGCTGTCATTTCTGTCATTAAGGAACAGCATCATCGGTTCAGAGTGCCACTGTAATCCGACATTGCTTCACTGTTGAGCGTAAAAACATAGTACCTGGCTTCGCTTGTCCTTTTTTTGATTGCATCAACTGACACCCCGAGATGTTGAGCTATTTCTCTTTCAAAATCCTTGACACTCATATGGATGCCGCCGATGTTATCCTTGCACCAATCGTTGAAGACGCGTTTCATTGCGGTTATGGTGCATTTGTCACGGGGAACGCCGTCTTCTGTTTTTCTCATCACGCAGCACTCATCAAAAAAGGTAATTGCGGCACTGTTCGTTTTCTTGAACTCATCAAGCTGTGCATTGCAAATATCGGGAATGGTAAACTTATATCCGTTTGATATCAGCTCCTGAAGAGCACTGACAGCTTGCTGAACTATTCCTTCCTTTTCTTCAAGCATTTTGTTCAGGAGAAAAGGATCTCTTTTTTCGGGAGGGACAACGTTGTTGCAAGGAACTACGATAAAACGCTCGTACACCCAGCTACCCTTGTCGCCTCCGAAGAGCGGCATTCTGTTGGTGCCGAACCACAGAAAACCGTCAAACTTAAACGTAACGGGATCTTTGAACTTCTGATCCACCTGAATTGTGTCGCCCCCTACGAGCTGCTTGAGAACCTTAAGCTGATTAGCTGTGCCAAAGCCGAGATCGGCACTGCCTGAAAGCCTTTTGCCTATAAGAGCCGACGGACCGAACCTTGTTTCAAGGTCCGAAATATCAAGCGAGCTGCAAAATTCCTCGCCTATAATCTTTTCTGCAAGCAGCCTTATCTGGCTCTTGCCTGTGTTACCCTCACCGCAAAGGAAGAGCGCCTTTTTGGTGCGATAACCTTTTATATTCGATATTGAAAGACCGATTGCCTGAAGAAGAAGTTTCTTCACCTGAGCATCGCCGTTTGTGAGCGTGTTTATATACGAATCAAAAACGGGCGTTGCCACCGCTTCCTTTTTCCAATCGGTCTGAATCTGAATAGTTGATAAAACCTCACGGGAGTGCTTAAGCAACTCCATTGTTGAGAGATCCAGTATTCCGTTTTGGAAGTTTATTATGTTTTCATCCTGATTGAATTCAGAGCTCATTATGCTTTCTGAATCGGCCTTGATAATCTCAATAGCTTCTTTAACCGTGGACATTTTCAAAATGCCCGGATCAACGTCGGTTATGTACTTGACAACAACCGACTTTGCCACGTCATCCGAACACCTGCAAAACCTGCCGTTGTCATACAACCATAAATTGTTATTGCCCGTAGCAGTTTCTTTCACAAGCCTGAACACGCCGTCTTCTTTTATTTGCATCGCAAGCAATGCCGCATTAATGCCCACACCTTCTCCATTCTCATAGCAGAATCCGGGTAATTTGCAACTGACCTTGTGCGGTTTCATATAAAGATCGGCAAACTCAACGGCTTCCCTGAGCATTTCGTCAGCCTCTTCTTCTCCGAATTCTGCCACAATATCCGAAATGTCACCGTGCTCTTTTATCCTGTGATAAATCCTTTCGGGATAAATCAGTTTCACGCTGTTTGCAACTGTTGATACACTCTTTGCCACTTCCTCAGCGTGTTTCTTTCCCACGTCGTCGTTATCTGCCAAAACAACCACGTCTCTGTCTACAAAGAACTCATTGTAACGTTTTGAATCCCATCTTTGCCCCGCTCCGTGGGGCGGCGTGGTGGCGGTATATCCCATTCTTTGCAGAGTGGTGGCATCCTTTTCGCCCTCTGCGATATATATAGGTTCAGCGGCATATAACAAGGATGGAAGATTGTATAACGGAACGAAAGTGCCGTTGAGCCCTTTCGCCCATCTTTCCTTTTCAAAACGGAACCACCCAAAGCCTTTGGAGCCGTCTGCGTTTCTGTAAGCCTCTTTCTTAGCAACCATACGTCCTGACCTGTCGTAGTAAATGTAAGCAACGCTGCCCGCGGTACTCCTCGGCTCAGGGACCGATATGCCGGCAAAAAGGTCTTTCATTTCAAGCCCCAAGGCTTCAACAACGTCCTGCGTTGCGCAACCCGCCATACAGCGAAGAAGAACGTTGCCGGTTTCTTTATCCGCTTTTACAAACAGACTTGGGTGTCTGTCGTCATGGGCAGGACATTTTGCAAGAACCTGCCCGTCTTTCAGTGTTTTCGGCGAATCGAGTCTGCTCAGAATTTTTTCAGGAATACTCATAAAAATCCTCCGTTTCTATTGACTTTTTGATAAATGTGTGGTACACTAACACCATAATTGGTAAAATGGTGGTGTCTTTTCACGTAAAGTATGTAAGATTCGGATTCGTAAATGCTTTTCTGAACAAGCTATCTATTCTCCACCGTTAATTGACATTGTGATACTTTCGCCCTCGGTTCCAAAAAAGGAATCGAGGGCTTTCTTATTAGGATTGCAAATTTAAAAATCTGTTATAAGATTTTCCTATCACCCCCTTTCATTCAAAAGGCCGTGCCGTTATGCAAAACGCAAACGCCGTGCCAAATTTAAGCAAGTCAGTTCAACGTCAGATCACCCACACCCCCACGCATAAGATTTAATGTAATTAATTTAATAACTTAAATGAAATCAATCACCAGATCGAGCGTGTTTTCAGCAAGGTAAACCGTAGCCAGCAAACTGAGCTCTTCTGCTTCTTTCTTCTTGAAATAAACCGTTGCAGTTGAAATGGGCATATCAGGGTATTTGCTACTGCGTACAATCAACATATTTCCGCTGCTCGTATTCAGTTCAAGCTGATTACTCTGACTGATTGGCAAGGGCTTTCCGTCGGGGCTGCGAACAACAACGGGTGGGTACTCGATGCTCGCAAAACCGAAGTTATCATCTTCAGCCACAAAATAAACCAGCTTGCTGCCAACGTCCACGATGCTGCAAACGGGAGTTTTGACTCCGTCTTCATATTTTAAAAATCGCAGTTCGTTTTCCATAAGCGTTATCACGTAGCAACGGAGCTTTTTGCCCGAAGTGTTCATCAAGAAAAAGTTTTTAAGCGCCATGGTACTCTCCTTTCTCAAAAATTAAACTCAGATTGCCGTTTCCTTTCTTTAACATATTTTTTCCTCCTTGTTCTTTAATGCACTTTACCTGTAACTTTCTTGCTCAAGTAAAGTATGTAAGATTGACTGTGCAAAAAGTTTTTTTGCGAGAAAACGATTTCTGAACAACGCTTAACTGTTCAGCATATATGAATTTGCGGCGACCGAGCACCTCCAATGACTGAGCGAAAAAACTGACGTTGCAAGCAGGCACAATCGGTCATAACGGACAGGTAAGCCGTGTTTAAGAGCAAGCTTTTTGTTTTCTCCTCTCAGGTTGTAGGTGCCGTTGAAGTCTTTCTTGTTAATCGGTTTGGATTTCCTGGTTCTTTTGTCAATGTTGCGTTCATTCCAATGCCTGCAAACCAGCTTTTCGAGTTCCTCACGATAGCCTTCATCGCTGTTGACTTTTTCGAGGAAATAGTAATAGACCCGTTTGGCTTGTTCGGCACGCAGTTTGTGAAGATCCAACTTGTTCTTAAACTCGCAGGGATCAAAAATCTTGTTTTCCGTTGAATCGAAATACCTTTTCACAAACTCCACGTCCTCAGGCAGCACCAACTGCCATTGCGTTTTACCGCCCTTTCCTTTTCGTACGTACACGTAGAAATTACCGCTTTCATCCTCTCTGAAATCATTTCCACGCAGATTCTGAAGCTCCCTGCGTCTGAGCCCGACCTTCCTCTGAAACTCAACCAGATGGGCATATTTCGGGTTTTCAAAGTCGTTATCCGAACGCTGAACCTTTCCGTTGTTGCTGCGTGAGCGAACGTTCTTTGCTGAGCAACGCTTGGGCTTTTCAATATCCGACAAAGGAATCCCGTAAAACAGTGCAACAGGGCTCAGATATGTGTGTATTGTGTTGGCAGTCAGTTCCTTTTCAACAAGAAACCGCACGTAATCGTCAATATGCTCTTTACATTGCGCAGTTGTTCTGCAGTCGTATTCAGCTCTGCAGAATTCTACAAATCTGCGGTAATTCCTTACAAAAGCGCTTCTTGTAACGTTGTTTTCGTATCCGGAAAAGAACGGTCTCGATTCCTCGCACAGTTGTTTTGTAACAGTCATCTTTTTGTGTTTTTTCTTTTTCCCTATCCAATCACTCTCCTTATTCAGTTATTCGGAAAACCTTTTACGGTCGCGGCGTTTTCCTTTTCCGCCCTGCGATAACTCGCCGTTAAACAACTTCAGGGCTTCTTTTGAGAAGCGACAAATTGTCCGTTACGGCCGAGTCACCTCCGTAACACCAACGAGGATTTTTGAAAAATCCTCCTTTAATCCCCCGCTAAGCGGTTATTCTCCAAAATATCTGTTGTAGAATAACCGTTAGCGGTTTGGCAGATTTGCAAAAAGCGCTTCTGCCAAAGTGACAGAAATATCCTTCGTTTCCCGCTTTAACTCAGGATATTCCCGTCACACACCCGGCTCTGCCGGGCAGTGCGAAGATAACGGACGGCGTTATCTTCGTTTCCCTTGCCAAGCCTTGTCAGGCTACGGCGGGGGCGGCGTTTCTTTCATAATGCTGTTCCTCCTTTTTTATTGCTGCCTGCAAAAATGATTTAATAAGACGCTTTTCAAAACTGTGCAAGCAGGGCTTGCAACAAGCACCTTGGTGGGAATTGCACCTTCGGTTGCTTGTTGCCGAAATTAACCGTCACCGAATACTGTTGATGACGGCTGCCATCAGATCACCTTCCTCCTTTGAGAATTGTTGTTTGCCACATCAACCTCCTTTTCGATGCAACAGAGCTGAGGCTCAGTTGCCAAAGACGCCTTGAAACGCCAAAAGACGCCCGGAGTAAATAAACTCCAAGCGTCTTTTTCTTTTTCATATAAAGTATGTAAGAATGACTTGTATAATAACTCGCAAAATGAAAAAAGCCCAAAGAGAGGCGGCTTCATTATGGAGCATCTCTCTTCGGGCGAACTTTTTTGTGCGCTATAGACGGCCGTATATTAAAAATTGTTTTAAAGTTCATACGTTTTCCAACGTGACGTGGGTGTGTGAATCCTGCTAAAATTGTTGCGTATAAAACATATTAGAGTGACTACATTCGAACAAAAGGAGATTTTATGGCAGGATTTATAGAAGATTTTTATTACGGAAATCACGAGGCACAATCATATTCCAAAGAATTCGCAAATGATTTGAAGAAGAAACTAAACGAACTGACTCAGCTCGAAAAACAGTTATCCGAAAAACTGACCGACGAAGAAAAAGTATTGTTTCTCAGCTACGCTGACAGATATCTTGAATTTACAAGTTTAAGCGTTACAGACAGCTTCATAAGCGGATTCCGTTTCGGAGCAAGATTTTCGATTGATACATTTACGGGTGAGTGAGGGGGTGGATATGTCAATATTTTATAAGATTTAAGAAAACCTTCCATTTTCAAAAATGTTCTTCAAAGCATAACCATCATTTCTGATTCATATTTTACATTTCTAATCGTATTGACTTGTTGTAATGCTTTGTAGTATTATATTTATAATATTATATTGTTTTTTATCAAAAACAAGAAAGAGTGTTAGCATGAACAACTGCACAATTTTCACAGATTTATACCAGAATCTCCTTAGTAAAAATGAAAAGCTTTCTCTTGTCGGTTTAGGCTATGTCGGTATGCCGATCGCTGTTGCTTTTGCAAAAAAAATTGACGTTATCGGTTATGACCTTAACGAGAAAAAAATCGAACAGTATAAAAACGGCATCGACCCCACTCTTGAAGTAGGCGATGACGCTATACGAAATACAACTGTAGAGTTTACATCTGACGAAGCCAGACTCAAGGAAGCGAAGTTTCATATAGTCGCCGTTCCTACACCTATTAACGGTGACCATACTCCTGACCTTGCTCCTGTTGAAGGTGCTTCAAAAATTCTTGGCAGAAACCTTACCAAAGGTTCAGTTGTTGTTTTTGAATCAACGGTTTATCCCGGCGTTACCGAGGATGTTTGTGTACCTATTCTCGAAAAAGAGTCGGGATTAAAATGCGGAGTTGATTTTAAGATAGGTTATTCTCCCGAAAGAATAAACCCTGGTGATAAAGTTCATCGTCTGGAAACAATCGTTAAAATCGTTTCGGGTATGGACGATGAAACACTTGACATAGTTGCCAAAGTTTATGAGCTTGTTGTTGAAGCTGGTGTTCACCGCGCCGAAAGCATTAAAGTTGCTGAAGCTGCAAAAGTTATAGAAAACAGCCAGCGTGATATCAACATTGCCTTTATGAACGAACTTTCCATTATTTTCAACCGCATGGGTATTGATACAAAAGCTGTCCTTGAAGCCGCCGGCACAAAATGGAATTTCCTTAAATTCACTCCAGGTCTTGTTGGTGGGCACTGCATAGGTGTCGACCCTTATTACCTTACTTATAAAGCCGAAATGCTTGGTTATCATAGTCAGATAATCCTTGCCGGCAGACGCGTTAACAACAACATGGGTAAATATGTTGCTGAAAATGTTGTTAAAAGCCTCATTTCTGCAGGTAAAAATGTAAAAGATGCTAAAGTTGCCATTCTCGGATTTACCTTTAAGGAAAACTGTCCTGATACGAGAAACACAAGAGTTATTGATATCATTGATGAACTTAAGGAATACAGCATCACTCCTATTGTTGCTGACTCACAAGCCGATATTGAAGATGCACGCCGAATTTACGGTATTGAATTTGCTGATATGTCTGAAATCAAAGACATGGACGCAGTCGTGCTCGCTGTTGCTCACAATGAGTTCAAAAATCTGACTATTGAAGATGTGGACGGCTTCTTCGGTTGCGGCAAAAAAGTTCTCCTTGATATTAAAGGTTTGTTCGAGCGCAAATTGTACGAAAACGCAGGGTATACTTATTGGAGACTTTAATTTGCAAAGAGAATATTAAATAACTTTAAAGGCTTGCGCAGGTCATCTACGACTGTGCAAGCCTTTACTTAACTGTGTTTATTGTTTTTTTGAAACGCTCTTTTTTGTATGTAATATTTTGCAAAAGAGCCAAAATAAAACGCAGGTGCACTTGATTTCGCTAAAACAACAAAACTCTTTTTTTCTGCCTCAAACGGTACACCGAGTAACTCCGGAGCCTTCAAACGTATCAAAGCAATATGTATTTGAGATTTCATTCTCTTCGCTCTGTCTACTGCAGTCCAAGTGTAAATTATGCTTCTCGAATTAAAAATATTTAAATATAGCTGTCCTAACACATTACGAATCAAATGCGTATGAGACGCCCACACTCCAAGTCGATTTTCAACTGAGAACAAATCAAAAGTGTTAACCTTCTCTCCACTTACCTTTATTTCTTTCAGCCATTCTTTTAGCTCATCCTTTGCCTCATTGCTGTAATTATGTAGCTTGCACCTAAAATATGCAGGCGTTGCAAGAAAACATGGAATATTTCGATGAAGTGAACACTTACCAACCTGTCCGATTATATCCCCTTCAACTGTTGCACAACCTCCATAATTCTTGTTAACAGTAACCGCAAGTGTGAAAGCATCTGGAGGATATGCGTTCTCTCCGAGTGCATTATCCATATTTGCTTTCATTTCTTCCGTAACCGTTTCCTTATAAATGCGCTCATGCCGTGTTCCGCAAAGTTCAGTTAAACGCAATGGCACTTCCCAATCCTGATCATCATTTTTAAATCTATCATGCCAAATTGTATACGAATTCACTTCGTTTGTCATACTTTTAAGAAAGGCATATACAACTCTGCTGTCTCTACCTGAAGTCAGCGGACAATAAATTTTAAACTTTGAAAGATAAAAAGAAGCAATTTTTTCTATCATCGGAGCTGTAATTTCTGCGGCCTTTTCCGGCGATATCTCTTTTTGTTTTGCTTCAAAATTAACAAATCTCTTCGCTTTTTCCTCGTAAAAATCAAGATAATGATTGGGGAGAAGCTGCCTGATTTCCTTGTAAACAGTTTTATCGTATGGCATCGCTTGGTTTAACGGTCCGCTATTGCGTATCTTTTGGAGACATTTGTCTGGCTCAATATTAGTACTTTTGATAATCATTTGGGGATTACTGCAACATATAAATCCAGACAATCCTTTCGTGTAAAAAACAGGTATACTACAGGTTGCATCACCTATGCAATAACATCTATCATTTTCCGCATAGAAAACAACATATTTACCGCCAAGTCTCTTTTCATATTCAATAACATCCTCAAGGGTTTCAGTTGATTCTAAAACAGTTTCTGCCAGATTTTCGCTTTGACCGCAAAAAACATCTACTGCATAACCAAAAATCGCAAGTTCTCTGTTCCCTTTATCAGCACTATCTATCGGTGTTTTTTGATCGTAACGCAACACATAGTTTCCTACATCTTGACTAAATACAATTGACTCAGATATAAACTCGCTAAATTCTTCCTTTTTGTGTATATAAAATGTAAATATACTATTATGCTTCATATTATCCGTTCTCCCTTAACAAGTTAATAACAACAAACATTGCCCTTACTTTTCAATTATAGATTCTATCTGAGAAACAATACTTTCGTAACAATATCTGTCCAATACTGCTTGATTCGGCTCAAACGGGATAAACCTATCTTTAAGTTTATGATTGTACGCACTCTCTAAATAAGATTTTAAGCTTTTCAAATCTTTCGTTCTGTTAATCTCTTCGTAAACGATTCCAAGATTTCCTTCTTTAACTACTTGCGCCACCTCGCTGTCAGGGACGTCTCCCGAGACCGTTGTCACTATGGGTTTTCTAATAAGCATATACTCAAGCAGTTTTCCCGGAAACACTCCATATTCTTTTTTTGTGTTCCACGTTGAAAGCACTAACAAATCTGATGAGAACTGTAGTTTTAAGCATTCACAACGCGGTAACACACCATGATTGATAATTATATCAGACATTTCAAATATGTCTGCCTGTTTTTTCAAATTCACATAATCTATACCCGCATAATTAAATTTAACTTTATTCAAATCAATTTTTCCTTCTACGGAGAGTTCTTTTAAAGCCTCAAAAATTGGTGTAACATCTCTCATTTGACCGTAAAGAATTCCTACATAAACAAGAGAAAGAAAATCATATTCGTCAGAAACCATATCATTGTAAACTAAATCAGCCTTATCATATCCATTTGGAATCATATGACGCTTTTCTTTATACTTTTCTCCACAAATCCTATCAATATATCCATTAGAAACCGCTACTATTTCATCCGCTAACTTGCATGCCTGTTGTTCTTTGAAGCGCAAAAAAAATCTTCTTACCGGACCAACTTGCGAAACAACCGCAGGATCTCTGAAATCGCAAATCCATTTTGTGTCAGGATGAGTTTTTTTATAATAAAGACCACAAAGCAAAGAACTGAGTGGTCCAAACGTTGAAAAAATCACGTCATAGTCACTATCATTTTTAGCAACAAAGTTCTTAAATGCCGATACCATTTCCTTATTGGATTTGTTTGCTAACATAGCTGCTTTTATTTTGTAAAGAAAATTGTATATAGTTGTAAAATTATCAAAAAGAAATCTTTTAATGCCTGTTCGTTCAGTTTGTATATGGTTATTACGAATGGAGTTATCTTTTTCTGCATTTTTGAATCCAAAAATATTAGCACCAAAGTTCAATGTTCCTGTTTTTACTTGATAACGAGTAAAAACATCTACACTATAGCCGTGATTTATTAACATTTTAGTAATTTTAGAAGGTCTTACTGCACCTATACTTGTTGACGGAAAAAAATAATCGCAAACAATCAAAATCCTTTTCATCTTTACACCTATAAACTTACTTATGTTTTTACATTTCTGTATTTTTTTATAGTAGCTGGATTTCCTGCAACAACAGCATAATCAGGAACATCCTTAGTAACCACGGAACAAGCACCAATAACAGAATGGTTGCCAATTGTTACACCCGGCATAATAGTAACCCTTCCGCCAATCCAAACATCGTCACCAATAATCACTTCTTTTTCTTCTGAATACCCCTGCTCCATCATCGGTTTTGTTATATCCGAAAACTCGTGATTCCTGCCATATATTACACAATCAGGTCCCATCATAACATATTTTCCAATAGAACACTTCCCGTTAATTTTGGCATTAATTCCTATACCAGAATAATCTCCCAAAGAAACATTGGAATTAAAACTTGCACCCTTTTCTATATTCACGTTTTTCCCACAGTTTTTCAATATTAATCTACCGCAAATAAGTCGCCACTTTTTTTGGAACAGCTTTATAGGTGAATTTGATACCGGTAAATACTTTGCGAACCCGTAATAAATTAAACTACCAATTGCTTTTTTTAAATTCATAAAAACTACATCCTCCCAAAAAACTGTTCAAAATAAATCACAGCATACTTTTGTTTAAAAATCCGCTACACAAAAGGATTATTCGTTTAATGACACATTCACATCATTATTATCAAGCGGAACATTAAGCGTAACAAAACCTATAAACAACTGAAATGGTGGATCAAAATAGAATAATTCCCCCAAAAAGAAATACATTATTCCAATGCAAATAATAACACTGTAGTTCATTAGGTTTCTTTTAATAGGCACCAAAACGCTTTGTCTCAATATTAAGCCAAGCGAAGCAATCAGCAATGCTCCTCCAACGGCTCCAAGGTAATAAATGATATCTATATATGTGTTGTGTGATGCGTGCTCTACTAAAAGTTCTGCTCCTATTCCTCTACCAAACAACGCTATCTCTATGTTTTTGAGTATGTGTTTTGAATATGTTACCCAAAGTTCAAACCTTCCCGTGGTGGCCTCGTTCAAATTAAGATTATCCGAATCTATTTCCGACAACCTTGTCATTATTATATTTATGGCTGGGATTTTACCTGCTGCACTTAAAGCAATAACAAACAAAGCAATAACAAAAAACAGCCCCAATTCCAACCTTTTGCGTTTCTTAACCGATGAATATATAAAGAAAAACGCAGGAACCAAAAGCATAATGATAGCAGATTTACTGTATGTAATTATGAGAAAACAAATTAACGGAACCGAAAATAACAGCAACACAAAAGAATTGATCTCATCCCTATGATACAAAACGACAAGCAAACACAAAGAAATTATTAATCCAATAGAATAATAATTGGGGTCTATATACAACCCCGCAAAGCGAACAACATCCGCTCCAAACCCATATCCTTGAGACAAGGTTTTTGCCCCTACAAACGACTCGATTTTAAGAACGTTCGAATCCATCATACCAAAAAAGGATGATACAATATTCCCCAAAATAAAACTTAAAAAGATATCTTTATGCTTTATTCTTACGTCACCATTAAGCGTACTTGATAAAAACAAAAGATTGCAAACAAGTTTTATTGTTCTAAACAAATCGAAATTACCATTCCATAATTGACTAATTATTACATATGCTGAAAAAAGGAAAACTACAGCAGTCGCCTTTCGTGGCAATACAAGATGAAAAACAACATAAGCAATTATTATTATCGTAAAAAAAGACTGCACACCCGGAGCTAATTTAAAAATATTAGCCATAGGCATAATAAAAAATATTTGTTGTAAAATTGTTTCTTTATCACAAAAAAACACCATGAGCCCCATCGCCAAAAAAGCAGCCAAAGAAAACACATTACGATATGTTCCGAAAAGAATCAGCAAAGCCAACAATGCAGAGATTGCCCAACGCACTTTATTATTAATGTTTATCACAAGGTAATCTCCTTCCTAATTTTCAGCTTTGATTTTCAAAAAAGGTCGCCATTATTCAAGCATTTCAGACAGTTTTTTTAACGATTCTTCATTGCTACCACTATAGTTTTCAAGATTGATTTTTGCTCTAAAAACTGATTCTCTATTTTTTATTATTTCGTTAAACTTTTCTTTAATATCTTTTTCCGAGTTTCCACAAATAAAATCCTCTCGTCCATTTCTAAGCATCTCTTCTGATGATAATGTTTTTGTTGAAAAGATAGGAATATGAAGTGCTTTTGCTTCTTTATAAACCATAGGTGCCGCTTCATGAAACGACAAGCTCAAATATAGATCCGCATGCTTAATGTAGGGGTAAGGATTCGTCAAATTCCCAAGGAGAACAACCTTACCATTAAGATTTAACTCATTAATTGTATTTTCGATTTTTTCCCTCTCTGGTCCATCACCAGCAATATACCAATAAACATCATCGTTTTCTTTTAACGTTTTTTCAATAGCAAACAACCCTCTGATAATACCTTTTTCTTCACTAAGTCTACATGCTGAAAAACAAACAAAACTTTTCTCAGGGTATTCAATATCCATCTGTTTTTCTGCTTTGAGGCAAATACTCTTATAATCTAAAAAATTATAGCAGTAATCCATCTTTCTTTTTAAATTCGGACTACCCAACTCAAATGCTTTCATTACAGATTGTGACACACCGATGATTTTATCGATATTTTTATAGTATTTTTCATTGAAAGAACGGCTATTCTCCAGAGTATTCGCATCATAGTGTATCCAGACAACCTTTTTCTTCGCCTCAACACATCTATCAATAAACCGTACATATCCTGATGTAATAACTTTTTTTCGTGTTTCTGCTCGGTAAGCAATCGCTAAATCATACCCTTTAAGTTTCCGTTGTAATTTTGTTGCAATAAAGATAGGTAAACGATTATCAAAAACACGTGCCCACACCGAGCCAACAATTCGAAACATAAACAAAAACGGATTATTTGACCTCAATGCCTCACCTGGAGACATACCCATAGCGCAAATTGGCCACGAAGCCTTAATCACCCCAACCTTTGGATCTAATCTCTTTTTTAAAATTCCCTCTGGATAATAAGCCAAAACATCAACATCATACTCTTTACAGAGTTCATTCGCCATATTAATAAGTGACGATTGAATCCCACCAAGATGAAAATATCTGTTTACAATAAGTATTCTTTTTCTTTGATTCTTCATTATCGCAAAATGTCCTCCAAATATCTTCGGGCGGTTTCTGGTTCAGAAAACTTTTTAGCGGTTTCTATCGCATTTACGGCAATTCGCTTCTTCTCTTGAGGCGATAAGTTAATAATTCTTTTCAATATTTCTCCAAGTTCTGACGAATTACCTTCTTCACATAGGAAACCATTTTCTCCATCAACTATCACGCCATCAATTCCGCCATATCGCGAAGCTACAACAATACACCCTTGCAACATCGCCTCTATGTAAACAAGCCCAAACGTTTCTTGGCTTATCATAACGTAAACGGTACTTTCTGACATTTTTTTCTGAAGTTCATTCCTGTCGATTTGACCAAGAAAAGTGATTTTGTCGCACACACAACTGTCCGCCGCTTGCTTTTGAAGAGACTCCATTAAAGGTCCGTCGCCTGCAATAATATATTCAAAATCAATTCCTTTCAACACATTGTTTACCGCACTAATAACCGAATCAATATGCTTACAAGTAATCAGTCTTGATGCGGTTATAATTTTTATTTTTGATGAATCAAAACACTTGTTATTTATGTCAATACAATAAGACAAAAAATGCTCTGGTACTCCCGAATAACACACAAACGGCTCAGACTTAAAATCCAAATAATTTTTAGACTTTTCAGCAGCTGTTTTTGATCTAAATCCAAAACGATCTATTTTATCCATATAATCATTGACTTTATACCGTTCACACAGTTCTTTTGAATGGTCAGAATGTAAAACCAAAGCACTTTTTACATTATAATGCTTTGCCAAATCAGCCACAAGTCTAATCTGCGGATTGGCCCAGTGCCCGGTTATTACATCTGGAACAAAATCGTTGTTATTAAGTATATCTATTATTCTTTTGACTTGGTTTTCAAAAGTGCTCTTAAAGAACTTGCCTCTGGGCACAAATTTAACCATTGGCATATTGATAACTTTAACGCCCAAATCTTCAAACTCAAAAAAATTGCTCCACATAGAATTGGGTGCTGTAGATATACCATAGTGACCCGAGATAAACTTTTTTGCATATTTGCCAACAGTGTAATATACCTTTGGAAAAGCTGAAGAATTCACAATAGTAACAACTTTATGACCCTGCTTTACCCATTCCCTTGCAAAATAGGCACAAACCTTAGTAATGTCTGGATTTGCATCGTCATTGTGAGGATATAAATTTGTTAAAAGAAGAATATTCACTATTACCCAACTTTCTATATATTTACAACTCAAAATTCATAATCTCTATGTTGTTTTTGTCTGCAATTTTTTTTACAATCGACTTAGAAAAAATCTCATATTCTTTCACTCTTCCCTCAGTAATTCCTCCGAAATACTCACAATCGGACGTAAGAGAGGGGTGTATAATCATCTCTGCTATCAAATTGTTCTTCCATTTAATATTGCCAAAAAGATATTCCAAATTAAGTTTATCTGTTTCGTTCATTCTTACAATTATTCCATCGGGCGCACTAATACCCATTTTTTTGCTTCCTTCTTGCCAGTTGTCAAGCATTCTGCATTTAATAGGGTTAGTAAGAGTCCATTTCAAACTTTTATCTGATTTGCCTGTAGATGAAGGAACAAAAATTCGTTGATGAGAACGCATCTTTTTGATTCCGAGTTCAAATGAAACATCCCGGAAAAGCGGATAAACATCCGGATAAACATGAACGTTCTGATGTGTATTCCAATAACTCGGTTCTCCACAGATTTCGATATATCGTTTATATTGAGCAATCATTTCAGTTTTTACCTGTTCAAAATCGTATCTCTTGTTTTTACAGGCTTCACGAACGCTGTTGTAAGAGAGAAATCTCCCATCTTTATCAATTAAAGAGGAGACTTTATCTGCCGGTGAAAGAGGTGTGCCAACAGTAAAATTATAGTGCAACCCCACTGAAAGGACTGGATATTTATCTTTTAGATATGCCGCATCTTCGCAGCAAGACATGTTTGTCATAACATTTGTCGAAAGGACTATGCCCGCTTGCACACATTCCTCAATTGCCTTATTAACATCTGCACACATACCATAATCATCAGCAGTAATAATAAGCTTTTTCATAACAAACCCTCTCTTATTTCGCAAGTATATCCGCTATTCTTTCACAAGCGTGACCGTCTCCATACGGATTTGACGCTTTGGACATTGAATTATAAGCTTCCTTATCTGTCAGCAAGCGTTTGAATTCGTTATAAATTGTTTCTTCATTTGTGCCGACAAGTTTAAGCGTTCCAGCAGCAATGCCTTCAGGTCGTTCTGTTGTATCGCGCATAACCAGAACAGGTTTTCCGAGACTCGGTGCCTCTTCCTGAATTCCTCCGCTGTCTGTCAGGATAAGATAGCTTCGGGCAAGGAAATTGTGAAAATCAAGCACATCAAGCGGCTCAATAATATGAAATCTTTCATCATCGCCAAAAATTTCAGCCGCTGCCTGGCGGACAACAGGATTCATATGAATAGGGTATATAACTTTTAAATCCTCGTGCTCATCAACAATTCTCTTGATAGCACGAAACATATTATGCATCGGCTCACCGAGATTTTCCCTGCGATGCGCAGTCAGCATAATGAGTCTGCTGTCGCTCGCCCACTCAAGCTCAGGGTGTGTATAATCTTTTTTGACGGTCGTTTTAAGAGCATCAATCGCAGTGTTGCCTGTAACATAGATATTCTCTTCGCTTCTGCCCTCTTTGAGAAGATTGTTTTTTGACATCTCCGTGGGCGCAAAATTATACTTTGCTATAATACTTACAGCTTGTCTGTTGAATTCTTCAGGATAAGGCGAATAAATGTTGTATGTCCTGAGACCAGCTTCAACATGTCCCACCGGAATCTGCAAATAAAAACAAGCAAGTGCCGTTACAAATGTTGTTGACGTATCACCGTGTACAAGAACTACATCAGGTCTCTCACTTTCAAGAACATTCTTTATACGTTCAAGTATGTTTGTGGTAACATCGAAAAGCGTCTGCTTTTCTTTCATTATGGAAAGGTCATAGTCAGGAGTAACAGAAAAAGCCTTAAGCACCATATCGAGCATTTGTCGATGCTGTCCCGTTACACAAACTACAGTTTTAAGTTCCTTGCGAGTTTTAAGTTCATTTACAAGAGGACACATTTTTATAGCTTCGGGTCTCGTGCCGAATACCAGCATAACTTTCTTCATTTTAATCCCTCAAATCAAAGATAATAAACATTTTCTGCCGGTGCTTTAAACACTTTACGGGTATCAAGAACAATTTTTCCTTTGAGCTTATCAAGATTCTCTTTAATCTCGTTATGTCCGACAAGTATTACAACAAGTTCAACATCCGAAAGAAAGCTGTCAAAATTATGATATTGGTTTTCTACCATATCTTCTGAAATGAAGGGGTCGTAAACCTTAAGCGGTTCTGCAAGATGACGCTTTTGGCTTTCAAGAAGTTGCAAAGTGGGTGATTCTCTGCAATCATCTACATTTTCTTTATATGTAAGTCCGTACAGACCCACTTTTTTGACATCTGTGATTCCGTTCATTTGCATAATCTCATGGATTCTGTTCAGAACATAGTCAGGCATACTGTCATTAACAGCCATTGATTCGCCGATAACCTTTGTAAGGCTGGGATAATCACCTACAAGGAACCATGGATCGACGCTGATACAATGACCGCCAACTCCGGGACCGGGCTGGAGAATATTAACTCTGGGATGCATATTACAGATTCTTATAATCTCATAAACATCCATATCATCATGACGACAGATTTTTGCAAGTTCGTTTGCAAATGCAATATTTACAGCTCGGAAGGTGTTCTCAACAACCTTTGTCATTTCTGCTGTTCTGATATCTGTAACAACTATTTCACCCTGACAAAAAGACGCATAAAGCCCCTTAACCTTTTCACCAACCGATACATCGTCAGCGCCAATTGTACGGTTATTGTGCAAGAGCTCATAAATCATATTGCCGGGAATGATTCTTTCGGGAGCATGAACAAGATGGATATCCTTGCCTATCTCAAATCCGTTTTCTTCAATTACAGGACGGACAAATTTATCAATCGTTCCTGGCGAAACAGTTGACTCTATAACAACAACTGCACCTTTTGCGCACACCTTCATTACACTTTTAACTGCCGATATCACATAGCATGCGTCTATCTTCTTTGAAAAACTGTCATAGGGAGTAGGAACAGAAACAATATATGTATCCGTTTTCTGATATTCTGTTGAGAATTCTATTCCTCTGTTGAGAGCCTGAGCAAAAAGCTCATCAAGACCGTCTTCCTTAAATGTAGTTTTTCCGCTTTTCAAAGTAGCTACAAGTTCTGAATTGTAATCAGTCCCGACAATCTCCACTCCGTGAGCCGCCATCATAAGTGCGGTAGGAAGTCCTATGTATCCAAGTCCTATAACATTTACCATAATGCTTTACCTTCTTTAAATCAATTGTCTGAGTTTGTTCTCAAAATCAGCAGCAGACTGCTGACGAGAATACTTGTTTTTGATCAGTTCCATCGCTTTTGGTCGATTACTAATCATGCAATCATAATCATCAACGATTCTGTCAAATGTTCTAATCAATTCTTCCTCTTTCCCTGGTGAAACACAACAACCCATACCGGACTCGTTTACTATATCACAGGAATCACCTTCAGCAACAAGCAAAACAGGACACCCAACACCCAAAGACTCATATATTTTGGTCGGTACACTATCTTTCATCTTTGAGCTTTTAAGGGGTATAAAGCTAAGCTGAGAATTTGTTAGCAATGTAAAAACCTTATCATGCGGTATAACACCACAAAAACTCACGTTATTAAGGCCTTTTGCTGATGCCTCATTTTCAAGAATATCTTTTTCTGCACCGGATCCGAACAAAAGGAATCTTACGTTTCGGTGTTTTGTTTGTTCTGCAATATCAAAAACCGCTCCCAATCCCTGAGCTAAACCAATATTGCCAATGTAAACGCAAGTAAAACTTTCGTTAAGCTTATATTTTTTTATAATTTCTTCGTCTGTATTACTTTCCAAAATCTTCAAATCAAAACCGTTTGAAACAAGTTTAACCTTACCTTTCATATCATCAGGCAGTTTTTGTTTAATCTTCTCTACTTTTCCAGGAGAAACCGTAGTTATCATATCCGATCGTTTATACATGAAACCAGTAATCATTTTGAAAATTTTAAAGAAAAAACTGTCTGTTGTAAAACTTCCCATCTCAACAGCAACATCAGGCCAGATATCACGAACATCGTAAACCAGATTGGCTCTCTTGATTTTAGCAATCAACCATCCCGAAATACTCACGAGTGGCGGTGGCGATGTTGTAATAACAACATCCGCTTTCCCAGCCTTCATTGCTGTAAAAACCGAGGTAAATGCAAAACTAAGATTGTTAAGCATTCGTATAAGGGTTGTTTTCTTATTCATCTTTATTGCAGGCGAAAACAGAATACGCTCGCAACAATCTTCAATCTTTCCGTTTCCCCTGTTGGCTGAGCTCGCTATAACTGTTACTTCATTACCTTTTTCTGTAAACACATCAGCAAACGCCTTTATCCTATAAGCACAAGCCGCACACGTAGGGTAATATTCATCCGAATGGATTATTATTTTCATTTGCTCACTACTTCACTTTCTTCTGCTTTTTCTCGAGTCTTTAACATAGCTGTAATCTGCCCTTCAGCCGTCCCCTGAGTACTGTCTTTCATAAAAAGGATTTTTATTGTAGCAAGAATAAGCCTCAAGTCTTTAACAAATGACATTTGATTTATGTACATCAAATCCATCTGCAACTTGTCATAGGGCTCTGTATTATATCTTCCGTAAATCTGAGCAAGTCCTGTAAGGCCTGCCTTCACCTGAAGTCTGAGCGCAAATTCAGGTAATTCTTCTTCGTACTGTTTTGCTATCTCGGGGCGCTCCGGTCTGGGTCCGACAATAGTCATATCGCCTTTAAGGATGTTGAAAAGCTGAGGAAGCTCGTCAATACGGCAAGCCCTTATGATTTTTCCTACAGGTGTTATTCTGTCGTCATTCTCTCCGGCAAGCCTTGCGACTCCGTCACTCTCGGCATTAACGCGCATGCTACGGAACTTAAAAATCTCAAACTCCTTACCGTTGCGTGTAAGTCTGACCTGCTTATAAAAAGCAGGTCCCTTGTCATAAGCTTTTATTGCAATAGCGGTAACAATCATAATCGGACTGAGAATTATTATTCCAATAAGTGAGCAAACAATATCAATCACTCTCTTAATGAAAGCGTACTCTGCCTTAGGTTCTGCTCTTGAAACATAGAACACCGGCACACTAAACATATCAAGATGAGTAGCACCCTTCATCATAATGTCGCCTATGTGCGGGGCCGTGTAGAAACGCTTGCCGTTTTGAATGCAATACTTTAAAACCTCATTACGTACATCAGACGAAATATCAGCGACAAAAACTGCTTCGCAATCCTTGATTTCTTCCGTTAAATATTCATTATTATCATCGGTTTTAATTATTTTGACTATTTCAAAATTCTGTTTACGGGAATAAACTTCTCTGAGTCTTAAAAGTTCATTTTCATCATTGTAAATCAGAGCAGTTTTTTTAGGCTTGTTGAATTTAAAATAAGTCCTGTTTACCGCAAAACTCCAGACAACATTAAACAGAAGCTGAACAACAAGAAGCATTATAAGCGGCAACGGAGTGAAAACCGTTGAGTTAGCAATAACAAAAACAATGTAAAACGCTCCGCCTGCTATAACGTTCGCAAGAGATTGCGAATACACCAGCTTCGCTACGCTTTCAAGCCCGAAGTCATACGATTTGTATGTTCTCAATGAAAAACAAAGAATAGCCGCATAAAGAGCTACAAAAAGCATAAATCTTCTGTGACCGACTCCACCGTTATTGTATTGCACATTATAATAGTAGAGACAAGCGGAATAAGTAATTAAGGTAATGATAATGTGAACAAACTTGCACATTCTCAACGCAATACTTTTTGAATAATCGTTATATTTCTTATTCTCTTTCATTTTCAGCTTAACCCCACGCTTTCAAATAAAGAATTCACATCATCGAGTCGTTCTTCAGGAACGTTGCTCAGTTTTTCAATGTAGCTTTTACGGAAATTCTTTCTTTTTCCGAACAAGAGTGTAAATATTCGGCAAATTTCGCAAAGAGGGGTCAAAAAACGGTATTTTTTAATTATCGGATATTGACCCTTCAAATCATCATACGGTATAAAGATGCGGGACAGAATGTGCTTTATTCTGCCACCGGCTTTCTGCTGTGCAGAAAGCATTATAGTTTCCTTTGAGCCGAAGTTTCCGCCATCGGCAATAAAGTCCTGCATAAGCAGAGTTACTTTGCTGTGCTCTTCTCCCGAAAACCACACAGCACTCAGCTTCCTTGCCGCTGCGGCAAAATCTGTAAGCTTTCCTTTTTTTAAAAGAGCTTTAGTTTCCTGCGTATCATAATTTTTACTTTTCTCCATAAGCCATAAATCAAGGAACGGTCTTATGCCGCAGCCGCCCTTAATAAAATGCTTTGCCATATGCGCAATATGGTAAAAATAAAACATTGCATCGTCTAGCTCATACCTGAATCCGTCGCCAACGGTTTTTGCGTGCTCCCACGCCTTACTGAGCACCTTAGCCATTTCAGGCGATGCATCTTCTTCAAGCAGACTGAAATGAAGCTCTACATATATTCCTTGCGTTGACAGAATCGATATATCGTGCTTGCCTTTACCTTTTACCGTGTAGCCAAGCGTATCCGCGATTGCATTCGCTGCTTTTTCCAGATTCTTTTCGCTTACGAGTATATCAATGTCACACCCTGTTCTCATCCAGGGCTGAGGATACAGCTTTTTGAGCACCGCTCCTTTGAGCGGAATATACGGTACTCCGATATCCTCAAGGACTCTGCTGACACTTTCAATCACGTATTCCATATTTTCATACCTGAAGCAGGTTGAATAAATCTTATCCCTGAAAACGCCTGCAGACGGAACTCCCTGCGCCAGATTATTATTTACAACCGCCAAACCCACAATATGCGCAATGTCATGGGCTTGCGCTTTATTATATAACTCAATCGCAAAATCGTTGGTGAATTCGTCACGTTCGGGCAAAGACCGCTTGCAACCGCACACTTCGTTACCGATAAGCTCAATTACGGCTTGCGATACCCTGTCCATGCACGAAACACCTCCAACCTGCGGAAATTTATTTTTTCACACTCTGCGCCTTTCGCCATACTCTCATAAGTACGGGACGTACAGGCATCAGTAAATGCCAGACGGTTTTGGCAGAGCTTGCTCTCTTGTGACCGTTATGCTCAATTTCGCTCACAACCGCCACAACCTGCGATTTGTTTATTTTCTCACACCAGCTTTGCGCATCACCGTTCATTATCAATTCGCCGCTCTTAATGGCTTTTCTGACCCTGTGAAGCACAAGCGAACCGTCCTTGCGCCTGAAAAGGAGAATTTTCCCTCTTTTATAATCGGACTCCTTGCAGGCACACAACCAGACGATATCTTTACCGTCTTTTAAAAACGGAGTCATACTGTTACCGGTGACAACGAGCGGCACACAGCCGCCGTCATTTATTGCTTTTTCCAGATCGACGGCAAAATCCGCCGACGTGCAAACCATTTTCTCCATAAATCAACCAAAAAGCCTGTTGTATGTAATCTTAACAGAATCCTCATCCGGGCGGCATTCCAGAAGAAGTACCGGTATGCTCTCAATCAGCCTACCGAAAGTCTCCAAGGCAAAGCCGAGGCACTCCTTATCCCAATGAGGCATAAAAACATGAGGCATAAAGAGTTCGAGTGCCTGCATCTGATTGAGCATTGTAATTCTGTTCTCTTCTGACTGACGAAGAACAACAACGCCCTTAAGCCTTGTTGTTTTATTCAGACAATACTCAGACGAACCTTTCCACGGAAGACCGCACGCGCAAAACTCACCGTTCATTTCACGGATAAAAATCTTGTCACCGTTAATAATCTGTGCGCCGAGGTGTTCACCCCACAGACTTGCCTGCGTTGTTTTGCCGATACCCGAAGCACCCGTAAAAACCACGCCCTCGCCGTTAACGTCAACGCACGAAGCATGAAGCAACAGAGCATCAAAGAACGCAAATTTAGAGCACATAGCGGCAAGAGCCAGAGCATACTCTCCTTCTTTAGTAGAAAAGTAAGCCGTTGCATTGCACCAATCCTTATCCGCAGTGAGCAACTCGGAATTCATAAGCCTCAGCGTATGCTCAGAGCCGCCTTCGATATACTGAACACCGTGACACTCGGGCAATTCACGTTCAAAGCGGATTGACATTACGGGTTCATCGTCAGTTTCACTGCCGAATCCACTTACAAAATCCGAATATTCATCCTGCCATTCAACCGGCAGACCCGCAACAGAAATCCTCATCCGAACGTGTATGTGTAGCAGTTGAAGTAAGCGTTCATGTTGTTGTAGCCTCTGAGCTCAAGAACATAATCGCCGAACATACCGCTTGTTACCTTAACGGGCACAGTCGTATCACCTGTATAGTACTGCTTACAGCCATCGATAGTGTGTGTAAACTTAATAACAGCCGAACCTGAAATCTCAGAAGAACCGCCTGAGATTGCAATGTTTTCGCTCATATTGATTGCGAACAGTTTACTTTCGGGAACGATATATTCTTTTTTCATATCAATTCTCCTTTTCTAAATTTATATAATTCGTTCAGCCTTTTTGCCGTATCGCAAAGGCTGTTGCTTATTCTTTCCGGATGCCCGCTCTCAGCACACAGTATACCGGGGCATCGCTGACAGAACTCTTTATCTTCACAGCTTTCACACTCTGCAGGACTGCTGAGTTTACCAAGCAGACTGTTAAGACTGCGAAAATCAGAAACAAGGTTTCCTGAATATCTGACGCTCGGTGTATTCATAAACGAACACATCTGCATATATCCGTGCCACGTCATCCAGAATGACGTTTTGTAGCTTGCGCACCAGGCAAAAGGAGATTCAAGCAACGGATATTTGTTCTTCTCAAGATCCTCAATAGAAAGCTCATCAGGGAAATCAGAAAATGCAAAGCGTGAACTCTCAGCGGTGTTGACTGCTCCCCTTGACGATTTCACAACCGAAATGGAGTGCTGCATAGGTACTCCTTTTTCTTTTGCAAAACGGTATATCTCCTGCAAATCATCCGCATTCTCGCGAACAATTGTTGCCGTCATCTTGACCGGTACGTTTGCTTCTTTAAGAAGGTCAACGGCTTTTGATATTCTTGTGAATCCGTCATCACTACCGCAGACCCGCTTGTACGTTTCATTACTTGCTCCGTAAAGGGTCAGCTTAACAAGGTATGGCATACCGTAACGGCGGAATTTCTCCATTGCCGCCTCATCTATAAGCGAACCGTTAGAAAGAAGCGAAATCAGGAAACCCATTTTGTTGAGCTCACCGTATATTTCCCAGAAATCAGGATGACTCAGAGGCTCGCCGCCCGTCAACGCAAGGTTAAGCGTACCCATTTCCTTTGCCTGCCTTGCAATTTCAGTCCACTCTTTTGCGGTAAGCATTTCGCCCTGCGCTTTTGCCTGCTCTTTCGTAAGACGGACGTAGCACATAACGCAGTTGAAATTACAAAACGGTGTAAGCTCAAACGTTACTGTCAACGGTGCTTCGTGCTCACTTGCCCACAAACGAAGCTGATTGAAATAATTATCACCGAAGTGTTCGCAGCCAATCATTCGAGCGCTCCCTGTTCCTTAAGACCGTCCAGGAATTTTTCAATATCGGCAAGAGCCGTCTGACGGTCAACCTCATAATTGTCAGTAAGTATATCAGCAAGAGCCTGAGCATCACTGCCGTTTTCAAGTGCTTTCCAGAGGAGCTCTCCGCTTTCGGAAAGGGCAATCATACCGTGAATATCAGAAGTTCTTGCCCCTGTCGGCACCGCCATAATCTGACCGCCGATTTTGCGAATCATAAATCCGTCCTTGATTTTTTGCATATTGACCTCCTGACACTATACTACCCCAGCTTATATTCCATTGTTAAGTATATCATCAACTTCTTTCTAAATCAACAATAAATTTATATATTAATATATTTCCATAAAAATGCGGATTACGATAACCCTGCGGCTTGCATAAAAAACGCACCGGTATAAAACCGATGCGTTATAATTCTGTATATTACTTTTCAACTTCTGAAAGTCTGCCGTCCTTACTGATTCTGTAAACCCTTGTGCAGTAATTGAGCATACTCGGTCTGTGAGTTGTAATAATCCTTGTTCTGTTGGGATAATTCTTCATTATGTTTGCAAGAACTTTTTCTTCAGTTGCTGCATCAAGAGCACTTGTTGCTTCATCCATAACGATAACGGGGGCATCCCTGAGAATGGCGCGCGCAATAGACATACGCTGAACCTGACCTTCTGAGAAGTTCACGCCTTTTTCACTGATTTCGGTATACATTCCGTCAGGCAATTCGGAAATAAAGCTCCACGCATCGGCAATTCTCAATGCGTTTTCAAGTTCTTCATCTGTTGCTTCGGGACGGACAATGCGAAGGTTATCGGCAATACAGCCTGAAAAAATCGCATTACCCTGAGGAACGTAGGAACAGAATCTTCTCGTGCTTTCCGAAACGTTCACTTTATTTGATTCTGCATCTGTCATTGTCATTGTGCCGGAATCAGGCTCCACAAGTCCGAGAACAAGCCTGAGAATCGTCGTTTTTCCCTCACCCGACGGGCCAACAAATGCAATGGTTTCTCCGGGAGATACGGAGAAAGAGATATCTTTTATAACAGGCTCTTTAGCATCGTCATAAGTATACGTAAGATTTTCGCAAGAAACGGTTATGCCCTTTTCGTTTGCGGATTCCGCCATTTTTTCCGTCTCTTCACTGTCTTTGTGCTTTTCAAGAGGCAGGTCGGTTATTTCCATAATTCTTCCTGCCGCCGTCGCTATTGAAATCGAACTCGGCAAAAGAGCAACAAGCGCCGCAAACGATGACGTAAGCTGACCCGAAAGCTGCAGGAAAAGAGTCATTGTGCCGTAGGTGATTTTGCCCTGCCACAGACGGTACACGCCCCAACCGTAGCAGGTATATGTTACAACAAGTCCGATGACGGAAAGGCAAAGACTCATTATAATTGAGAATTTATCGTGGTCAAGCCTTATCTTTCTGTAAATCTGTAGGCTGTTTTTCAACTGCTCCGCATAACGCTTTGTGATATCAAACGCCTTAATAGTCTGCAAATTCTGAATGGATTCGGAAAAGAAAGAAAGAATTTTGCCGTTCATCTCTCTGCTTTCCTTATTGTACTTGCGCATCATTTTTGCCGACACTCTTGAAGAAAGAACAAGAAACGGAGCACTCATAAACGCAAAAATCGCCATAGTGGGGTCATACCAGAGCACCACTGCAAGGCATCCTATAAACTGTGCGCTCCTTGTGAAAACACCGGGGATAAAGCTGACTATACTGTTTGAAACAGTGCTTACGTCTCCCTCGATTCTGTTAAGCAGCTCGCCTGAATGGTATTTTCTTATACTTTCCCAACGCGAGAAAATAATGTGCTCATAAATATTGCCGCGGATTTCGCTGTTTATTCTGGAGCCTACAACAGAGGCAACCCTTGATATGAATGCGTTCACAATTATCTGAGTCAATCCGAGAGCAACAGCAATAACAGCACTTCTTACTATCGTTTCACTGTCATGGGAGATAACGGAATCTATGAGATGTTTTGATGCAACGTTTGCGCCAAGGCCCATAGCCGTACCAACAAGACCTATCACGACGTACAGAACAATCTGAAGGCGATAACGGGAAACAAACCTGAGAAGCCACTTCCACTCCGCTCCCATTGAACGGAACAGTTCAACGTATTCACCCGGTTTTTTCAAGTTATCACCTCTTTCATATAAGCAATATTATTTATTCTTGTCTGATTTTTTGCGTCTGCCGTAACCGTATCCGCCGTAACCGTACTTACGGGAATATCCGTAGCCGTAGCGGTAGTACTTGTTATATCCGCCGTATTTGTAATAATTTCCGTATCCGCCGAGACCTCCCGTTGCACCGTTGAGGATACAGCCGAGGAAGGGCGTTTCGGTTTCAAGCATTGCGTTTATTCCTGAACGGATGCTGTTCTGCATAACGGCATCCTGCCTGATAACGTAGATTACCGCATCTGCCGCTCCAGCAATAATTGAAGCATCGGAGATTATTCCGCAGGGCGGTGTATCAATAAGAATCAGATCATATTTTTCCTTAAGTTGCGAAAACAGCTTTTTAAGGCTCGGTGTACGGATTATGCTCTGAAGATTTTTCTCACCGTCATTAAAAGTAAGCAAATCAAAACCGAGAGGCTCAATATATCGGATTTCATAAAGCTTATCGTCTTTTTCGACTGTTTTGAATTCGCCCTCCTTTAGCATTGAGGAAACACCTGAATTGCGAAGATCAAAATCTATTACAAGCATTTTGCTGTTATTCTTTGCAAAAATAGATGCAAGGTTTACGGTTACAACCGATTTGCCTTCATCAGGTGCAGTACTTGTAACCATAACAACCTTTTTGTCTTCACCCACAATTCTGCCAACGGAGCTTCTGAGCAAGCGGAGAGATTCAAGGAAATCGTTACCTATCAATGGGTTTGTGAGGATAATATCGGTGTTGATTTTTCTGCGGTATTTCTTGAATACAACCTGAGGAAGAACACCGATGCAGTTCTGGTTGAGGATGTTGCGTATATCCTCTTTTGTGCGTATGGTTTTTCTGAGAATGGCGTAAACCAGAATCCAGCCTACACCTATTGCTGCACCTATCAATGCCGCTCTGAGCACGGATGAACGCCATGCCATTTTGTTGGAAGGCGTTTCAGGCACAACGGGATCGCTTATCATAACAAGCTTCGTTCTGCCGATGATATAATCCGCTACTGAAGAGTAATTGTCGATTACGGACATCAACGTATCATAAGTAAGCTGAGGTTCTCCGCCCTTTGCCGTAAGGGTTATCATATTTGTATCCGCAATACAGGTAGCAGTAACCGTTGCCGGCATGGATTCAACCTCCAGCTCCTCCTTAACCTGAGCAAGAAGGATTGGGCTGCTAATTATGTTCGGAAAAACGGAAGCCAGCTGATCGGCGGTGTTTCTGTCATAATAGAAAGAATATGCCGAAACACCGTTTTCACCTGAGAGAACCTTGTTTTCCGTCTGAACGGTAAACGTTGCAGTAACTGTATAAACGGGAGTAAAACGCACGAAGCTTCTGTAAAACTGCAATCCGCCCAGAAGCACGGAAAGAGCTACCGCTATCCAGCCGAACTTAATGACTCCGCGCCATACGTCGCTGAGCAACACTTTCAACTCTACCGTCGAGTTGTTTGTATCAACATTTGTGGTGTTATTATTCATAAAACAACCTTATTTCTATATTTTATGTCAGGATTCCTCGGAATCATTCTCAACGAATCCCGTTCCGCTGATTCCGGCCGCCTGCCTGCCGTACCTTGAATATCCTCTGCTGTAATAGCCGTAATATCCTGTTTCGTCAGAGCCCATCTGGCCGAACAAGGTAAAGGGCTTATAAACATCGTTGAGAATACAGCCCTCAAGCCTTCCCCCTGCATCCGCTATTGCAAGAATGGCATCATTTATATCCTGCACCGCAACAGTGTCCGTTCTTACAACAAGAAGTGCTCTGTCTACCAAAGCGGCAATCGAAACAGCGTCAGCCGAAACAGAGGTGGGCGAAGTGTCGATAATTACAAAATCAACCTTTGAGCGCAAGGTTTCAATGCTTTTCTTAAGAGTGTCACCGTTGAAAAGCTCTGCCGAAGTCAGACCTTCGTTCTTGTTGAACGCTATTATAAGGTCACTTTTTCTGTAACGGGAGAATCCGAAACTTTCTACGTCAATTTTGCTTGAGAGAACATCCGAAAAATCGTTTTTAACCTTATCGTTGTAATCAAAGATTTTATACATAGAGGGTTTACGCACGTCAAGGTCAAGCAGGGCAACCTTATAGCCTCTGCCCGATAAAGCAATGGCAATATTGGCAGACACGGTTGATTTACCCTCGTTTTCCGCAACACTTGTTACTGCGAAAACTTTTTTGTCTTTTCTCTTCATCATATATTCGAGCTTTGTTGCAAGCTTCTGGTAATCCTCCGTAAACCTCAGGCTCGAATATGCATCGTTGATGAGCATCGCTCTCTTTTTGCGGTCAATCCTTTCTTTCCACGAAAGGTGAGGCTTTTCATGAGAAACAATACCTATAAGCTCAGAATCAATTTTATCCGAGAATCCTTTTTCTTCCTTGACTGTTTCACGAAGAAGCGAGAGAAGAACAATCATTCCCGCCTCAAGCACCATGGCAAGCAACACAATGTGATTGCGATATCTCGTAAGCACTGAATTTGACGGAGACGTCGGCATTGACGGAGCCGAAATAATATCAATTACCGCATCCGTGAAAACAGCCTCTGATATCTCAGGGTAAACCTCAAGCACAGAGCAGAGCAAACGGAATGAAAGCTCGGGGTCTGTTGTTCTTACAGACAGATTCATAAGGTTTGTTGAGCCGTTAACCTCGGCGGTTATTGTTCCGTCAAATGAAGAAAGACCTAAGTTTTCAGCCGCCTTCTTCTTCATTGACGTCTGCTGGAAAACCTTTGTAAAAATGGTGGCCATTTCTGTGGATGACGAAAGATTGCTGTAAGCTCCCGAAGAGCCTACCTTTGTGCGTACAACAAGCACCGCACTGCTGGTATATGTAGGTGTGTATATGCTTTTTTCAACAACCTGAATGCCCATATACGCAATCAATGCCGCAAGAATGACAGCCCAGAAGTTACGGATGAGGTCCCTGATAAGGCTGTTCCATTCAAATGTCAGAGTAAACCATGATTTATTTTTTTCCAAGCCTTATCACTCCTCTACAACAACGGTAAGAATTGAGTGTCCCTCATATCCTTCATTGGTTGAAATATAGTAATGCACGTTGTACGTACCTTCTTTATCGCTGTTAAAGTTTGTTGAAATCATCAGGTTATAGTTCTTCATAAGAACTCCGTTTACAGTTACTTCCTTGATGTAATCCTCAAACACGGGTTTTTCGCCCTTCTTGATATAGATAAGGGTCTTCTGAAGCTGGATTTCAGGAGCCATGGTTTCGTTGCCTTCAACGTGCACCGTAACGTCAAGATAAATAATGTGACCCATACTGTTGGAAACCTGAAGAGAAACGTTGAATACACCGGCTGTATTCTGAATATAGTCGGTTGCAAGAATTGTTACCCTGTCGCTTATATCGCCGTCAATGCAGTCCCTTGCACCGATAGCCGCACGCACGTCAACCGCCTCATCAACCGAATATACAAGAGCACGCTTCATATAAAATTCAGGTGCAGTATAGTCCTTGTATTTTACGTTGCGCACGGCTTTTGAAACATGGTTGTCAGCATCCACAACAGCGTATGTAACGGTAAATTCACCGGGGTTTATGAATTTGGAAACAGATTCAACCATAACCTTTTCGGTAAGGTCTCCGTCTTTTTTATCAAATGCAGTGACACCTTTAAGCAGGGCATCCTTCTCATCTTTAACGCTGATTTCAATTTCCTGCGTTTCAAGAGTGATAACAGGCACGGTATGGTCTGTGGTCAGCTTATCAATAACCGTAAACACAATAAAAGCAACCAGTACCGTTGCAAACGCAAGCAGCGTTATACGCTGAAGCCATTTCATCATAAATATTCCGCCTCTCCAATCAGGTCAGATTTCTTCGTTTTTAAGAACTTTTTCAGGGTTTTTCTGCAACAGAGTTTCCGCATAATCGTAGGATATGTTTTCACTTATGTATTCGTGAACATCCGACAGATTCGGAGTTCTGCTGTATTGACTATGAGCATCACTCGCCACAAAATCAGCCAGACCGTTACGCAGTATTGTCTGCGCCGTTCTTTTTATGTAGGGTCCAAAATCACCAAGCACGCTGCCTGCGTTGACCTGCACCAGACAGCCTGATGATTTTATTGCGGTAATAATACCGGGGTTTTCTATTACCAATCCGTACCGTTCAGGGTGCGCCACAACGGGCACGTAGCCGCAGTCTGTAAGCCTTTGAAGCCTTGACATCATGGAAGCTTCATCCGTCCTGAAATCAAGCTCAACAAGCATATATCTTGAATTGTTGAGCGTTATGAATTCCCCGTTTTTTAAATGAGTTTCAAATTTCTTTGACAAGAACACTTCCTGACCGGAATAAATCTCAATCGGGATGTTCCTTTTTTTAAGCTCCTGCCTGAGAACGGAAAGCTTTTCAAGGAACTCGGCAGTCCAATAATTATCAAACACCCCGGGAATATTGCAGTGCGGTGTTGCTATAAGCCCTTTGGTTCCCGATTCGGCGGCAAGCTGTGCCATTTCAACCGAGTCGCTGAGATTGCCGGCGCCGTCATCAACGCCGTACAGGATATGACTGTGAATATCAAACACAACCGTCACCTTCTTTCGTCAACCTTTTTTCGTCAGCTTTTAAAATCAGCCGTAAATAAATTCATTTATTCTTCTTGCGGCATCGTCTGTATCAAATGAAATGATTGCCATACCGTTATAGCGCTTATAGGTGTATGCATCGCTGTAAGGCACGTGCTGCGATTCAAGATCAAGACCCTGACGCATTGCATTCGTTGCCACTGAAGTGGCAACCGAAGTAATTTCGGAAAGAGAAATGTTTGTTTTAACAAGTCCGAACGCAAAATCAATCAAATCATAAATTTCAGGTATGGTTTTTTCCGTAATAATCTTGTTTGCCAGAATTTCAATTACCTTTCTCTGACGCTCGGTTCTCTTGAAATCACTGTCAAGCTTTCTTAATCTCATATATCTTAATGCGTTAGCACCGTTCATATGAAACAACCCAGCCTCGTATTTACCATTTGTCTTTGGATGAACTCTGTTGAAATAATCTGCTTCCGCCTGCGTAAGAGTAACATCCACTCCACCAACTTTGTTTATAAAATCCTTAACTCCGTTGAAATCCACAACAGCAAAACGCTGGATATCAAGGTCGAAAATCTGATTTATTGTGTTGATCGCAAGACCTACGCCGTCAAAGGAATATGCGGCGTTGATTCTGTTCCATCTGTGACCTTCAATCGGCACAAGAGAATCGCGCAAAACGGAAATCATTTTTACTGAACCCGTTCTTCTGTTGTACGACACGATGATGATAGCATCGCTTCTGCCGCGTTCCTTTGTTACGTCCCTTGAATCCGTGCCGAGGATAAGGATATTTTCCACGTTGGGATCTTTCTTCTCGACTTTATATATCGGTGTTTTTCCGTAAACGCTTATGGCATTGGCATTTCTTGCAAAGGAATTTGCATAATTATACTTACTGCCTGACGAACTGTTTCCCCCCGAATTGCTGCCGGTATTATTAACGTCCTTTGCAAGAGTTTCGGGCTCTGTGTAGTCCTTACCCAGCTCATCCTCGCTGATGGTAACGTCCTCCCACTCCGCAGGCTGTGACTCCTTTTCGGGCATAACGTATTCTTCGCTGCGTTCAACTATCTCCGCTTTCTCATAAGCGTTCTTCTGATAGCTGATAACAAGCGGCATAACAGTGCCGAGAACTGCGCCTGCCAGAACGATTATCGGGATGATCAGGCACAGTGTAATTACCGTTTTTTTCTTGGATTTCTTCTTCATATAAAAACACCTTTTTGCAAAAAATGAAACACTTTCAATAATATTTATGTAATTGTATCATTTATTATCCCAAAAAACAACCTTTTGTTTTCAATTCCTCTATATTACGCATATATTTAACATTTTTTGTATGTTTTGAATCGGATTTTTCCGTGCTTGAAGCCGTACCGAAACTGTGATATACTCTAATCATTCAAAGACTTGAAAAGAGGTTTCGGGTATGAAAAAGCTTATTTGCTTTATTCTGATTATTACAACTCTGTTTTCGGTTCCTTTTGCCGTTTCGGGTGCCGACGCTTCCACCGACGGCTATGTTACGCTGGCTGAAAAAACGGTTGAAATTACCTCTCCGAGAACACGCAAGCAGGTTGACGGACTCAGGATGTACGTTGACGAAGAAAACCCCTTGTTTATGATAAGGAACTGCCCTGTGTGGGGCGGACCGCAAAAGGGTGAAGCCTTTGCCGAATACGCAATAAAAACTTACTACGCTCTCCCCGAGGACGTCAGGAATTTTGCGGTTATTTATATTGACGAGGGTCCAACGGATATGACCCCTGCAAGGCAGCTTGAATTCTGGGATGAGCTGCTCACCGTAACCGATACCGCCAACGTTCCCATAGTCTGCCAGTCGGAGTGCTTCTGCACCAACAAAACCCGTGACCCGTTCACTCAAGAGGAGCTTTCCGCAGTATTCAAAGAGCACAAATCCCTTATAGGCTTTGTTCAGGTTGAGCTTTCAACCAACGGCGTTACAAACGAAAAGCTCGCTTACGATGAAGTGAGCGTGGATAACGGAGTAAACGAAAATATTCTTGCAAGAATGAAATCCTGCATAAAAGCGTGCGCCGAAAACGGCGGACTTTTCATCTGGCAGGATATGGAATACATCTACTGGAAAAAGCTCAATTACGTAAACCACATCCTTAAGGACAGAGAGCTTTACGACCTTCTCAAGAGCAACTCCGAAAACGTAATTATTATGGATAAACACAACGGTCACGGCAGGCATTTTGCAAGCCAGGCAAACATTATGGGCTGCTGGCTTGACGGTGTTTGCGGCAACTGGGGCGTGAATCTTGAGAACTTCCTCTGGTATGAAGAAGGCTTCACGGAGTATGATGATATCGGTGTCAAGCCCAACGAACCTGCCGTTGCATACACTGCCAAATATCCCCCTGCACTTTACGGAATTGATATGATTTTCGACCTTGTGGGCGGCGCAACGGTTTATGCTATTGAAGGTGCATTCAGCAGAGGCGGACTCTACCACTTTGTTGACGGAGAAGTTGTTCTGACCCCCACTTTTTACGACGTTCTTTATCCGATTTATCAGCTCGTGCTCAACGGTGCCGTGCCCGATAAAGATCAGGTAAAAGAAAAGATAAAAGTTGCTTACAAAATGACTGTTCCGTACTCCTATCCCCTCAGCGGTAACGATGCCCACTTCCTTCAGGGGCTTTACTGTGATTCCTTCACTCTTCTGCAGGAAAAGATTGATATCACTCCTTATTTTGACTGCACAAAGGATTGGGTGCCCTCAACAGGCAGATATTATATAATACCCATTCTTCCGATTTATTCCGACCCCGAAGAGGTTTTGCCTGACAGCTACATTCTCAACGACTTTAAATATTTCCTCAACCTGCTTTTCATCAATCCCATAAAGGAGCGTTTCTTCGATAAACACTATGAAAAAACGTATGAAGGCGACGGTGTACTGTTTGATATGAACGGTTATATCTACATTTTCAACAGCAACGAAAACAAGACAGTTGACAGTGAGCAGACCGTTACCTACGCTCTCCCAAAAAGCGAAACAACAATTATGGCAACCTTCCCCGCCCACACCTATGCCGTAATAAAGGAAAGCGAAGACAAGATTGAGATTGATTTATGCAATCTCAGGCTTGATACGGATGCGGTATGCGCAGGTCTTGAGGATGAAAACAGCTTTATGCACGCCTACGCTACGGGCGGAAAAAGAAGCGACCCCAAGAATTTCAGAGAGTCCGTTATTGAAATTTCAGGCTTTGAAGCTCAGCCCTCAATTCCTGATGCAACCGGCTCAAACGGAGTTAAAGGCAAAGCCGAATGGGATGAAGAAAGCAAGACTCTTACGTTAAACGTAATTTCAAACGGTGAAACAAAAATCACTATTGAATAAAACTGAGAAACCCGCAGGAATTCCTGCGGGTTTCATTATTTAACGGATATTTTTACGCTCATTCCGCCTGTTTTTACTGCCCTCAACAAAGTATTTATTACTAAATCTGAGTTGCGTTTTATGTGCATATTCAACGATATTTTTCATTGGGGATTGTATATTTTAAAAAAGTATTGTATAATAATAAAAAATTATTGCCGTGCGGAATTTTCCCCGTACGGAGATAAATCAGGAGGTAAATTATGAAGAAAAAATTGGCAGTAGTTCTCTCGCTTATCCTCGTTTTCGCAACTCTCTTTATGACAGCTTGCGGCGATAAGAACGTAGCAGACCCCGATGCTCAGGCAGGCGGCCTTTCATCAATCAACATCAACGTTGGTACAGGCGGCTCAACCGGCACTTATTACGGCTTCTGCAACGTTATCTCCTCTCTTCTCAAAGAGAAAACCGGCGCTCAGCTTATGATTCAGGCATCAGGCGCATCAAAGGCTAACATCCTTGACGTTGAAGACGGTATCGTTGATATGGCTATCGTTCAGAACGACGTTATGGACTATGCTTACAACGGCACTTCCCTCTTTGCAGACGTTGGCGCTATCAAGAGCTTCTCAACTCTCGGCGCAGCTTATGCAGAGGTTTGCCAGATTGTTGCCAAGGCTGATTCCGGTATCAAGACCGTAGCAGACCTCAAGGGCAAGAAGGTTTCCGTTGGTGACAGCGGCAGCGGCGTTGAATTCAATGCTCAGCAGATTCTCGGCGCTTATGATATCACTTTTGAAGATATCGACAAGCAGAACCTCAGCTTCCAGGCATCCGCAGATGCTCTTAAGGACGGCAAGATTGACGCTTTCTTCTGCACAGCAGGTGCTCCCACCGTTGCTATCACTGACCTTTCAACAACAACCGGCATCGTTCTTGTTGAAATTGATGCAGAACATCTTGCAAAGCTTCAGAGCGATTACGGCTTCTATGCTGCTTACAACGTACCCGCAGGCACCTACAACGGCATTGATGATGACGTTACCACAGTTGCTGTTAAGGCTACATTCATCGTAAGCAACGACCTTGATGAAGAAACCGTATATCAGCTTACAAAGGCTATTTACGAGAATAAGGACGAATATTCACACGAAAAGGCTGCAGAAATGAGCCTTGAATATGCTGTTTCCAGCATTTCTGTTCCCTTCCATCCCGGTGCAGAAAGATATTATAAAGAGGTTGGCGCAATAAGCTGATGAGCCCCAAAGCTTTGGCTCACCGTAAAAAAAAGGTAATCGCAGCAGCCGTTTTAATGTTAATCATTACAGCGGCTGCTGTTTTGATAAGTCCGCTTTTCTCCAAGCAGCTGGTTTTATACAATTCTGATACCGGGGTAAAGTATTTAACCGAAAAAGCTGAGGACGGACTTATGTTTTCCGTGGAATTCGTTCATTCCGTAAACCAGACCCCCGTTAAAGACACTTTCGTTGTAAGCGACGGGCAAATCAGAGCCTATTCCACCACCTACCGTTCATTCGGTGCAGGAGTGCAGACCGCTCTTGAAGAGGGGCAGACGATGACCTATGACGAAAACGGCAATATGGTTATAACGGGATTCGATATAACCTACGATCCGCTCCGATATATCGTGGGAACGGTTTCAGACCATATTCTTTACATAAACGGTGAAGAAATCAGCCTTCGCGATACGTGCGGCAGAAACGCAAAGGTCGTTTTTGAAATTGTTACTCCTATTGAATTTCTGACGAAAGGATTGTTTGATTAATGTCAGATGTAAACACAAAACCAATCAGCATGGAAGCTGACGAAGAAATCATTGATGTTGACAAAATAATGGCGGATTTCGACAAGGAATCCAACACCCGTCATTTTGGAGGCATCTTCCAGAAGATAATCAAAATAGCTATGGTGCTGTTTTCTCTTTACGTTATGGTCGACGGTTGGTTCGGCACAATGGAAGAAAGACAGAAGATGGCTTGGTTTATCGGCATAATTGTATTTTTTGCATTCATTATCTATCCCGTTCATAAAAAAGAGAAGAAAAGACTCAATCACGTTCCTTTTTATGATTGGATTTTAGCAGCGGTCGGCGCAGGCTCGTTCTTCTATTACGCCATAAACTGCCAGGCAATCGTTGACAGAGCCTCAAGAATCAATGAAATTGATATCGCAGTTGCAATCGTCGGCACTGTTCTGCTTTTTGAAGCTTGCCGCAGAGTTGTAGGATTGCCTATCGTATGCGTTTCCGCCGCATTCATTGCTTATGCGTTCATTGTTGTTGACCGCAGTCCGCTGAGAGTTATAATGCACAGGCTTTTCTACACAACAGAAGGCATCGCAGGCACTCCCCTTAACGTTTGTGCATCATTTATCGTTCTGTTTATCATTTTCGCATCGTTCCTTGAGCAGTCGGGAATCGGCGCATTCTTCGTTGACCTTGCAAACTCAATCGCAGGTAAGGCAACAGGCGGCCCCGCAAAGGTTGCGGTTATTTCGAGCGCTATGGAGGGTATGTACTCAGGCTCATCCGTTGCAAACACCGTTGGCAGCGGCTCCGTTACAATCCCCACAATGAAGCGCTGCGGTTATAAGCCCGAGTTTGCCGCTGCAGTTGAAGCAGCTGCATCAACAGGCGGTCAGATAATGCCTCCCATCATGGGCGCTGCCGCATTCCTTATGACCGAATACACAGGTATGCCCTATTCACAGATAGCTATTGCGGCTATCCTTCCCGCCGTTCTTTACTTCACAGGCATCTTTATGATGATTCACTTTGAAGCAAAGAAGCTCGGCCTCAAGGGTCTTCCCAAGGAATCAATCCCCAACTTCTTCAAGCTCGTCATTTCAAAAGGATACCTCCTTTTGCCCGTTATTGCACTCGTTGTTGCAATGAACTATTTCTCCCCCGCAAAGGCTGCAATTACCGCAATCCTTGTTGCTATCGGAGTTAAGTTCATAGAAGGCGCAGTAAAATCCATTGTTCATAAGAAGTTCGAGTTTGACTTCTCACTCTATATCCAGTCCCTTGCAAACGGCACAAAGAATGCAATCGGCGTTGCTCTCGCTTGCGCCGTTGCAGGCTGCATCTCCGCAATGGTTCAGCAGACAGGTCTTGCAAACGTCCTGTCATCTCTTGTTCAGTCCGCATCTCAGATACATCCAATTTTTGCGCTGGCACTCACCATGCTTATGTGCATCGTTCTCGGCATGGGTGTTCCGACCACGGCAAACTACGTTATCATGGCATCCATGGTAGCTCCCATCCTTATGCGCAGCCTGAGCATTCCCGTGCTTGCGGCTCATATGTTTGTTTTCTACTTCGGCATCGTTGCCGATATCACTCCCCCCGTTGCTCTTGCAGCTTATGCAGGCTCGGCAATTGCGAAGTCTAATCCCCTCAAGACGGGCGTTACCGCAACACGCCTTGCAATTACGGCATTCATCGTTCCCTACATCTTCGCTTTCAGCCCCGAAATGCTTATTGTAGGCTCTGACAAGCCCTGGTATGAGATAGTTCTTCTTGTTGTAACCGCTCTTTGCGGAATTTACATCATCTCCGCAGGTATGGAAGGCTATATGTACAAGCATATGCCCTGGTGGGAAAGAATCCTCGCTCTTGCCGGCGGACTTTGTATGATTATCCCCGGCATCGCAACCGACCTTGTCGGCGTTGCTCTTATAGTTCTTGTATTCATCCTTCAGAAAATCGGAGCTAAAAAGCAAAACAAAATAACGGCTTAACACACAAACCGCACGGCGGACACATCACGTGTCCGCCTTATTTTTTGCCAAAACAAAAAGCCCGCTGTGACACTCACAGTGGGCTTTGGCTATATTAAGCTTATTACGGAAGGACGTTGCCTGCCGCTCTATAAATTTCGTACCACTCTTCACGGGTAAGCTTAACCTCTGTTGCCTTGATACAATCTGCAAGGCGCTCAAGGTTTGTTGTGCCCGTGACGGGCTGCATCTTTGCAGGGTGGCGGAGAATCCACGCAAAGGCAACGGTTGTTTTTGATACGCCGTATTTCTCTGCAATTTCTGCCATTTTCGCATTGAGCTCGGGGAACTTTTCGTTATCAATAAAGCAGCCCTTGAAGAAGCCGTACTGCATGGGTGACCACGGCTGAATGGTTATCTTGTTAAGGCGGCAGAAATCAAGCACCCCGCCGTCACGGTTTACCGCAGAATCGTTATACATATTAACGTTTATGCCTGCCTGAATCATAGGCGCGTGCATAATACCGAACTGAAGCTGATTTACGCAAAGCGGCATATCCAGGCAGGATTGAAGCAGCTGCATCTGATACGGATTCTGATTTGATACGCCGAAATGGCGCACCTTACCTGCCGCCTTGAGCTCATCAAAGGCTTTTGCAACCTCCTCGGGCTCCATAAGTGCATCGGGTCTGTGAAGCAGAAGAACGTCGATATAATCCGTACCGAGCCTTTCAAGGCTGCCGTTTACGGAATTCACTATATGCTCATAGGAAAAATCAAATCTGCCCTGACGGATTCCGCATTTGGTCTGAATTATAACCTTGTCACGCATTGAAGACGAAATTGCCTTACCGAAAACGGATTCGCTTTTTCCGCCGCCGTAAATATCGGCGTGGTCAAAGAAATTCGCACCGTTTGAAAGCGCCGTATCAACAAACGCAGAAACTTCTTTTTCGCTCTTGTCGCTTATTCTCATACAGCCGACGGCAACGGTAGGTACCTGCAATCCGCTTTTGCCGAGTTCGATTTTATACATACTATCACCCTTTCTTTTCTGATTATAGCATGCATACACATCAATGGCAACCGCTGTTACCGTTTATGTTAAAATAAGGAAGTAATTATATTTATAAAATTTGCGAAGAAGCGTGCTATTCCTGAAAAGAAAGAAATGAAGAAGGAGAAAAATCCTGACAGCTCCTCAGGCTCGGGCTCATTCTGAGAGGGTGTTTCGGGAATGTCGGGTTCTTCCTGAGAGGGCTCTTCGGGGTCAGGAAGCTCTTCCTCGGGAGGATTTTCGGGTGTCGTGGGTTCTTCTTTGGGAGGCTCTTCGGGAGTAGTGGGTTCCTCCTGAGGTGGCACATCCTCTGAGGGGAGCTTTTCAAGCACTCGCTCTTCAGCTTCCTTGCAGGTTGCGCACACCCTTTTTTCCAGGCCTTCCGCCTGCTCAGTGGGTGCATTTACGGTATACCATTCGCCCCAAGCGTGACCGATTGACTCAAAATATTCTACGGTTTCTCTGTGGCACTTCTGACATTCATTCTTTTTGCAGCCCTGTGAAGTGCAGGAAGGATCAACGTTCTCTGTGGTAACAAATTCGTGTTCACTGTAAGCTAACGCACCTATGGTGGTGTTATTATATTTCCTATCCGTATCCAAACAGTCGATCCAAATTCCGTTTTTGCAGATAAAGCTCTCGTTTTTGCGGCTGCTGAACAGATCACCACATTCCACAGGATATGAAATCTCCTCTCCCGTGCCTTTCATTTTTACAACAACAGAAAATCTGCTACCCTTTTCAATATAAACCTCAGTGTCCAGCTCAACCGTTTCGTATCCGCTTTCAGTAACAACGTGCTCTTTGGACGCAACAAGCTTTCCGCATTCGGGATTGGCAAAACCATCGGCTATATCGGTATAAACACAAACGGTCATTTCCGTTTTTTCAGCAAAGTCAAAAAGAGTAACGGCAAAAAGCTTTTCCGATTCTTCAGCAACAAAAACGTTCGCAAGCCTTACGTCTTTCGCCACTGTTTTCAATCTGGTGTTTGATAACCTGCCATTATATGAATACAAATTCTGGCATTCGTTTTTCTTGGTAAGTGAAAAGCCGCTGAACGTACCAATATTTACGTCTTCATAGGACAGCCAGAAATATCCGTTATCGCCGAAGCTCTTGCCCCAGCTGTTTTTGCACAGCCACGCGCCGTTGCCCGAAGGCTTTGATTCCGCAAGGAAGTTGTTAACGGAAAAATTATCGTCCCAACCGATTACGGCAACTTCGTGATTGATTTTTTGAACTTCACTTGTAAAATATGCGCACTCACCTGTCTTTTCTTTACCCATATTACTGTAAAAATTATCATCGTGATAATAATTCACGGTAACCGAGCCGTGAGTTTTTATCCAGCTTTTGATTGCATCGGATTCGTTTTTTTCAAAGCGCACGTAGCTTTCAAGGCAAACGTCACACTCAGGCAGATAGCGCTCAGATTCGCTGTAATTGCCCATTTTTGATATTTCATTACGATAATAAGGGTAATCCTCTTCCCTTGCGATTCCCGAGCCGCTTGCAAGAACACCTGCAACCTCCTCCGAATTTCCGCCTGCTTTTTCTTCACAATTAATATCAACACCAATAAAAACATCAGTAATATTTTCGCCGTCACCGAATGCCATATTTTCCTCGGTAAGACGCGGATTTTTCGCAAACCATATAAGGTACGCTTCCGAAAAATCAGTATTCTCCGCAGTGCCGAAGCCCTTGCTGATGTATTCGCTTTCAAGCACACTCACCCCCGAAAAAGCCCAGCAGCATCCGAGGTCACCCTGATTTTTAACCGACGTAACCCAGCCGTTATCTCTCGCATCAAAGGATGCTTCAGGTCCTTGGGCAGAGGCCGCCACAGGTATTGCCGAAAGGGCAATAATTACGCAAAGCAGAATTGATAAAATTTTAGTTTTCATTGTTCATTCTCCTGTTCTTGTTGTTTTTCCGTTTCACCTATAAGACGAATGAGAAATCAAATCGGTTCACTTTTTTTAATATTTTTTTGCTTTGCGCTCATATAAAAAGGCTTGTGCAGGATTTATTCCCACACAAGCCTTGAGCTTTATTTAAATTTGTTTATGTTTTGCCTCGGTATCAATACCAGAAAATGCCGAGCAAAAAGATTCTGATAAGCTGCTGCCACCACGTATAGCTTACCTTAACTTCAAACTGCGCCGTGCAGCCCTCGCAGCTTACGGTGATTTTCTGACTGCCTGTTGATTTTGCATCAAAGCCCTCTGCAGTTATTGCGTCAGGGTCTGTTACAAGTTGGGATGAGCCGTCGGAATAATTTACCTTAATCTTTATGCCGCTCAAATCAAGCTTTTCCGTTTTGTATATATAGCTTGTTTTTGCAGGCAGGGATTCTATTTCAATATCCGTTGCCGTTACTTTTTCAAACACGGCGGTATACGTAACGTCGTATGACGGCATTTTTTCATCAACCGCAGGAGTCCAGCCCTTGAAGATATAACCCTCTTTTTCGGGGTCTGACGGTAATTCGATATCCGCCTCTTCCTTTACTGTCTGCTGAGTTTCCGCGCCGTCAACAGCCCACGTAACTGTAAAGCTGCGCGGTAAAACCGTTATTTTGCAGGATGATGAAATATCCGTGCCTGCAAAGCCTGCGGTAACGTAAGCAACGCCGCTCTTTTTCGCCGTAACCTTGCCTGTTTCATCTACGGTAAGAACGCTTTCATCCGATGATGAGAAAATAACGTCAAACCCTTCAGCAACAGTGACTTCAAGCACGCACTCACTGCCGTTCATAATTTCAATTTCACTGTTTTTAAACTCAATTTCATTTATACAAACGGCATATTCGCTGAAGTGATTTGTATGTAATATTATATATCCATTTTCAACGCTTATCTCATCATGCGTAAAGGCTTCAAAATCCCATGGATTCACCGCGTCAGAGAACCAGTGTATGATTTTGAAAGAGGTAAGAAAACTCTGCGGAGCAGGCACATTCATCGTTTCTCCGTCTTTTTCGAATACAAAGCAATCGTTGATAAAATCAATATCCTGCGCTTTCACTTCGTATTCGCCCGTAAGAGCCAATCCGCTTTCAACAAGCTTCATAAACTCTTCCGATGCCCTGAGCTTAACGGTAATTCTTCCGTCAGCAAGGGGCTGAATTGCATTGCCGTCGCCGTCAACAAGGGATATATCCAGAATCTGAACGGGGTCAACAAGCAGGCGGTTATAGAATCCGTTTTGGTCATAGGTGGAATTCGCCTTGCCCATTTCGGTAACCTTAAGGTGTACGTTGCCCGATTCATAATCAAAATCCTTATCGGTATGATTTATGATTACCGCCTCGTCCTCGCTCCTGAGCGTATAATGAACGGTTATTGCGCTGAAATCCGAATTCTGCGCAAGCCTTTTCCATTCGGCTTTTGTTGCGCCGTAATATATATCGGTTATGCCGCTTTCATTGAACGCTTCACCGTTGAGTGATATAAGCGTTGCGGGAAGATAAATCTCCTTAAGTGACGTGGTCAGGGCAAAAGCATCCCTGCCTATTTCCTCAATTCCATCCGAGATAACCAGCTCATTGAGAGACGTGCAGTTATAAAAGGCTCTGTCGCCTATAACCTTTACCGCTGCAGGAACAGTAAGCTTTTCCAATGCCGAACAGCCCACAAAAGCATTGTCTTCAACAGCGGTTACCGTTGAAGGAATCACAATATCCTTAAGCGATTCGCAGGTGCTGAAAGCTTCTGAGCTGATTTTGTCAAGCCCCTCAGGCAAGCGCACACTGCTGAGACTTCCGCAATTATAAAAGCCTTTGTCATTTATGTATCTGACACCGTCAGGCACAATTACCTTCGTTATACCGTGGCAAGTCTGGAATGCCCCTGATGCAACAAGCTTGGTTTTTTCATACAGCTTGCATTCCCCTTTGACTTCATCGGGGTCAACATCCAAAAGATAGCTGCCGAGGTATAAGAAACCGTTATCCCAGTTTGCAAAATCCTTGGCATAGCCCGAATAAACAAAAGCGCCTTCGCCTATATATTCAATATTTTCGGATACCGTTATATCCGTAAGTGCTGTGCATCTTAAGAAAGCATCGTTTCCGATTGTCACAACACTGTCAGGTATATCAATGCTTTTAAGATTTATACAATCGGCAAAAGCGGAAATGCCTATACTTTTTACCGAATCGTTAAGCGTTATACTTTCAAGGCGCGCATAGCCTACAAAAAGATAATCGGAAACCTCGGTAATGCCCTCGGGGATTTCAAAATCCGTTACAAGTTCACCGTTAATGTAGAGATTATCCGCTGTTTTTACGGGGTTTGAATTGTTATGAAAATCAATCGAGCACCAGCCCTTTGCATCGCCCTTGTAATATACGTCGGTAATCGAATCACAGCCTGTAAAAATGTCGCTGCCCGTTTGGGTTACGGAAGCAGGAATCGTAACGCTTTTAAGACCCGAACAGTTTTTTAACAAATCAGCCATAAGAACACTTATTCCGTCAGGTATAACAACACTTTCAAGCGATTCGCACCTGATAAAAGCACCTCTGCCAATAGAAGTAATACTTTCAGGCAGGTCGATCTCTTTGAGCGCAACACATTGCTCAAATGTACACTCTCCTATATATTCAACCGAGTTGCCGAAGCTGATGTTTTCAAGGCTCGTACACTGCAGAAACGCGCGTGACAGAATATTCTTTACACCGTTTCCCGTGCTTGCCTCTCTGAGGCTTTCGCAGCCGCTGAAAGCATGACTGCCCAACGCTGTAACGCTGTCAGGCAAGGCTATACTTTCAAGGCTTGTGCAGTTGAAAAATGCACGGGTGCCGACACTTTCAAGCCCCTGCTCAAAAGTAATGTTTTCAAGTCCGCTGCTGCAATAGAAAGCATTTGCGCTTATGGTTTTAAGACCCTTACCGCAAACAACGCTGTTTATATTTTTTGCGCCGCAAAAAGCGCCCTTTACAATTGTTTCAACACTGTCAGGAATTGTATATTCAGTAATCTCCGATGCCGCCGGGAACAAAAATAGCTTGGTTTTGCCGTAGTCATAAAGCACTCCGCTTTCGTCGGCATAAAAAGCCGTGTTTCCTTCTGCAACGCTGACCTCTTCAAGATTAACGTACCCTTCGGCAACGTCAAAATAGAAGTTGCATATACTTTTACAAGTGACGTCCTTGCCTATGCTTATTCTTTCAACCTCCGCATAGTATTGCTTCCACGGGGTAGTGTTCCAGAATCCCGTACCCTCAATGCAAAGCTCGCCGTCATCGTACAAGGTCCAGTTTACCTTCATATTCGTTCCGCTTGCAACAACCGCTCTTTCCGACGCCTCAACACCTACTGTTGCATTGAACTGAACAAACATCACTGCCGCAAGGGCAATGCAAAAAGCAACCAAAGCCGTATTTCTGATTTTTCTTTTCATGCTTTACCTCCGTTTACGCATAAGCCGTGGCGGTATAGCTTCCGCCTGATTCGGCAATCACGTCAATATCTTCCGCCAGCGCCTCTATCTGATATTCGCTTGCAAGGCGGTTTTCAATCTCGTTGGCCGTTATGGAATCGCCCGCATCAAATTCGAGCGTCTTCACCTCGTTTGTGCCGTCACTGCTCCACACGGTAACGCTCACCGTTGCAGGCAAAGACGCCTGCGTGGTGGTTTGCTCCTGAGTGGTTGTTTCAGGCTCTTTTGTTGTACTCTGAGTTTCCTGCTCCTTGGTTTCGGTTTCTTTCTCGGTATCCGCTTTCGGCGCGGTAATCGCTTTATACTCGGTTGTGGATTCAGTTGTTGTCTCGGTCTGAGTGGTCTGCTTCTCGGTTGTGGTGGTTTCCTTTTTCTTTGTTGTTGACTGCACCGTAGTCTTTACGGTAGTTGATTTTTCCGTAACAGGCTCGGTCTGTTTAACCGTTGAAGACGTAACAGACGTCGTTTTTTCTTCTGAGGGTTTTGAAGAAACTGTATTCTCGCTTTTCTTCTCGGTAGCAGATGACGAAAACAGGTCCAAATCCAAAGAAGGCAGTGAAGAGCTTTCGCCCTCCTCCTGAGTTACCTCAAAATCCACGTTATCAAGCCTGTAATCAGGCACGGTTGCACTCTGTTCAACAGACGAAGTTGTTTCAACGCTTTCTGTATTTACTTTATTCTTCACGGCAACCGTCGTACCTACGGCAGAGCCCGTTACAATTCCTGCCAGAGCAACTCCCGAAACAACCTTCTGCACAACGGTCATTGCCGCAATTTTTGCACCCACACCCGCCGTTGTTGCCACAGATGCCGATGCACCCGCAGAGGTTGCGGCAGCGGCGCCTGCAGTTGATGATACAACCGCTGCAGTTCCTGCCTGAGCGGCGGCGGTTATTCCTGCAAGAGCTGCACTCTGAGCGGCACTGCCTGCAAAAGCCGATGCCGATACCTCAGCCGAATTCACAACGGCTCTGACCGCAAGTGCAAGCGGCGGCAACGCAAACAGAGGCAAGCCTTTTCTCCTGCGTTTTTCAACAGCCTGCTCAACGTCCTCTTTCGCTCTGAAAATCCTGCTCTTTACTGCGCCCTCACTGATTTCAAGCGTCTGCGCAATTTCGGCATAGCTCATCTCATATTTGTATCTGAGTATGAGGCAAAGCCGCTTATCCTCGGAAATACTTTCTATAATATCCCGCATTTCCTGCGCGCGTTCTTCGGTATCAACCGCCCTTTCAGGCAAAACAGATATCTCATTTTCTTCAAGATTTTCAATTATAAAGTTCTGCTCATCCGTGAGGATGGCAGGCTTTTTCTTTTTTAAGTAATCCTTGCTTTTGTTGGCCGTGATGCTCATCAGCCACTTTTTGAATTTTTCAGGCTCTTTAAGAGTTTCTATGTTCTCCAGCACACAGACGAAGCTGTCTTGCGTGAGGTCCTGAGCCTCATCCCTGTCATTTGTTATTCCGTATGCCACGGAGTAAACCTCAGGCGAAAATGTTATATGTACTTCTTCAAAAGCCTTTGCGTCCCCTTCTTTTATTCGGGTCGCAAGCACAGCAATCTGAGCGTTCTCCATCCTCTCGCCTCTTTTTGTTATTTTTTTCATTATAACAATAAATCGCATATTGTTCAATAATCAATCGCTGTTTGCAAGCGGATTAAATTTTTGTTAATTTTTCATTTTTTCTGAAACTTTTTCAGTTTTAAATCGTCGGCAAATTTTTTTAAAAAAACTGAAACTTTTTGAAAACTCAATCTACTTGTTATATAGCAGGATTTCTTCAAAAAAAAATGAACCGCTTTTGTTTTTCGCTCGTCTAATAGGTGAACAGCCTGAAAGGAGGGTGAAATGGAACAGAAAACAAAAACGATTCACGTTGAGCTTGACAGGCATATTTCCCTTGACGTAACGGTAAACGAACAAAGCAGGACCGTGTTCACAGAGGTTATAAAAGAAGGCGGAAATCCCGTGTTGGTTTATGCGGAAAAATTCAGTTCACCGTGCAATTATCTTAAGGCCGGAATAAAAAAGGGAATTGAGTACGTGTGGAATATGCACAACAAAGGCAGCGGACTGAGTCCGGCAAAAGAAGAGGCTGCGAGGAGAAAATATGGAAATCAATAATGAACTGATTGCCGAACTGGTAACGAAAGTTCAGAACGGCGACGGCAACGCTTTCAACAAGCTTTACGAGCTTACCAATCAGCGTGCATATTTTGTTGCGCTGGAATTTGTCAAGAACGACTCGGATGCTGAGGATATTCTTCAGGACAGCTACATAAAGGCACTCCAGAAAATCACAGAGCTTGACAAACCCGAAAGCTTCCAGGGCTGGCTGAACAGAATAGTTGCCAACAAGTGCAAAGACTTTATCAAAAAGAAAAAACCGATGCTCTTTGAGGCGGAAGAAAATGAGGTGTTTGAGGTTATTCCCGATGAAGATACAAGCTTCACCCCGGAAGAAAACCTTGACCAGACCGAGCTGCAGCGAACCGTATTGGAAATTCTTGATGAACTCAGCGAAGAAAAAAGAGCCTGCATAATGATGACTTATTACGAGGAGATGAGCGTGAGTGAGGTTGCTCAGACGCTTGAAATCCCCGTAGGAACCGTTAAAACGAGGCTCTTTTCCGCACGAAAGGACCTGAAGGAAAAATTCTCGCGCAGGGGAATCACGTCGCTTTACAGTCTGTGCCCCATCGGCGTTGTTCTATGGGCACTGCGCAGGTCCTCGGTCACGGCTCACGCGGCCTTTGCGGCAAGCGCTGCTCCTGCAAAAATTCTTGCAGGCATCAATGCCTCTGCGGCAGCTGCAAGCGCGGCAGGCACGGCAACAGCAACGGCAGGTGTTGCGGCAGGTACCGTAACAGCAGCAGGCACGGCAGGTGCGGCGGCATCAACAGCGGCATCAGCGGCGGCAACGGGCACGGGAATTGCGGCAAAGATAGCAGCGTTAACAGTTGTGCAAAAAGCGGTTGCAGGCATTTCAATCGCAGCAGTTGTGGCAGGCTCAGGCGCAGGAATTGCCACCGTTGCAAAAAACACCGTCCCTGAGGTGCAGACCTCAACAACGGCTTACGTTGAAGAAACAACCACGGCGGCATACGCAGGCTCAACACTCATATATGAGGAGCAGGACATCACAGAGGACCCGTCACAGCCTGACGGAAGCGGCACTGCGGATGCGTTTTTGCAAATCACCGGCAGTTCAACGAGGCAGGAAAGCTCCGTTAATACAACGCAGCGCAACCCCGCAGCATCAATCTCTGCCACCAAAGCTCAGACCACTTCCGCAAAGGTGACCGCCACCGCAAAAGCCACCTCAGCCACGCAAAAGACCACCGTAACAACCACCAAAAAGCCCACAACAACCAAGGCAACCACAACTACCACCAAGGCAACAACCACCGCAAAAGCAGAAACCACCACGGCGGCAACCACTCAAAATACCAAACCCATAACAGAACCCAAGCCGCCAAAAACAACCACTACCACCAAAGCCACCACAACTACTACCAAAGCAACGACCACCACTACAACCAAGGCTACAACTACTACCACAACGACCACTACTACAACCACAACCGAACCTGAAACACAGGAAACAACTCAAGGCACGGCAACGGTAAGGGTAAGCATTTACGACAGGGCTTCCGAGGTTGACGAACCGATAGCCACCGTCACGCTTTCCGTTGAATCGGGAACGGTTATGTCCGAGGCATATCTCGGTTCACAAATCAAGGCAGAAAGCGGATATGACCCCACTTACGGTGTTACGGGAAGCGCTGTGGGTCAGACTGCTGCGGCAGGCTCATCGTATACGTGCGAAGCATATATAATGAGCTGATTTGAAAAAATGAAAAATATTGAACCGCAACGCAATTCCAATCGTCATATAAGTGTTAAGCAAAAAAACTCAAATAAATTCAAAGGAGAAAACAACAATGTCAAAAAACAATCTTATCAAACGCACCCTGGCTATTGCCCTTGCAGTTGTGCTGACAATCGGCTCAGCTCCGCTGACAGGCTTTATCGGAATGGAACTGCCGCCCATAGGCTCTTTATTCGCAAGCGCGGCTGACGAAGAAATAGTCTGGACTGTAGCAACCGCCGATATGCTTAAAATCGAAGCCAACACTATCACAGGTTACACCGACAAACTTTCCGGCAATATCGAAATCCCTTCAAGCATTGACGGCGTTGCCATTACAAAAATCGCTTCAAGCGCCTTTAACGGCTGCTCCGGTTTGACAGCAGTAAAAATTCCGGGTAGTATAACTGAAATCGGCTGGTACGCATTTCAGAATTGCGCCAACCTTAAAACAGTGTATTTCAATGCCAACAATTGTTCTGTTTCTTCAAATGATTATGCACCTTTTAACGGCAATATCAACTTCACCGAAATTGTTTTTGGTGAAAACGT
>JAFQSY010000072.1 GCA_017409265.1 Clostridia bacterium | reverse complement strand
GGTCTTGTTGACGGTCAGTATGTTATCAACCCCACTCTCGAGCAGAGAGAAAAGAGCGAAATGTATGTTACCGTTGCATCAACAAGCGAGCTTGTTGCAATGATTGAAGCAGGTGCAAACGAAGTTTCAAACGATGATATGTATGACGGTATCATGTTTGCACACAAGGAAAATCAGAGAATCGTTGAGTTCATCAACCGGATCAAGGCTGAATGCGGCAAGGAAAAGGTTGACTTCCCCTCAAACGATCCTGATCCCGAAATGTACGAAGCAATCAAGGATTTCGCAATCGAGGATATCCGCTTTGCTCTTGATACAGACGATAAGAGAATCCGTGACGAGCGCCTTAAGCCCGTTTACGAAAAGGTTCACGAGAAGTTCGACGAAATCTATCCCGAAATGGAAGTTAAGATTGAAGAATGTCTCTACAAGGTTCAGAAGTATGTTGTACGCCGCTGGCTTCTTGACGACGGCAAGCGCGTGGACGGCAGAGGTATCAACGAAATTCGTCCTCTCAACGCAGAGGTTGACCTTCTTGACAGAGTTCACGGTTCAGGTATGTTCACCAGAGGCCAGACTCAGGTTCTTTCAATAACAACCCTCGGACCCATGAGCGATGCACAGCTTCTCGACGGCCTTGATGAGGAAGAAAGCAAGCGCTATATGCACCACTACAACTTCCCCTCATATTCAGTCGGCGAAACAAAGCCCTCAAGAGGCCCCGGCAGAAGAGAAATCGGCCACGGAGCACTTGCAGAGCGCTCACTCATTCCCGTTCTTCCTTCAGTTGAAGAGTTCCCCTACACAATCCGTGTTGTTTCCGAAGTTCTTTCATCAAACGGCTCAACATCACAGGGCTCCGTTTGCGGTTCAACACTTTCACTTATGGCAGCAGGCGTTCCCATCAAGGCACCCGTTGCAGGTATCTCCTGCGGTCTTATCACAGAGGGCGACCGCTTCATGACAATGGTTGATATCCAGGGTCTTGAAGACTTCTTCGGAGATATGGACTTCAAGGTTGCAGGTACAAAGAAGGGTATCACATCAATTCAGATGGACCTCAAGGTTCACGGTCTTACCCCCGCTATCATCAGAGAAGCTCTCGACAAGACTTACACAGCAAGATGCTATATTCTTGACGAAATCATGCTTCCCGTTATCGCAGAGCCCAGAGCAGAGCTTTCAAAGTGGGCTCCCAAGATGCTCACAACAAAGATTGACCCTGAAAAGATCGGCGACGTTATCGGCAAGCAGGGCAAGGTTATCCAGAAGATCTGCGCTGAATGCAACTGTAAGATTGACGTTCAGGAAGACGGTAACATCTTTGTTTCATCAACAGATATCGACGATGCAAGAAGAGCAATCTCAATCGTTGAAACAATCGCTAACGACCCCGAGGTCGGCGCAATTTATAAGGGTATCGTAACCCGCCTTATGAGTTTCGGCGCATTCGTTGAAATCGCTCCCGGCAAGGAAGGCATGGTTCACATCAGCCAGCTCGACGTTAAGAGAACAGAGAAGGTTGAAGATGCAGTTACAGTCGGCGACGAGGTTATCGTTAAGGTTCTTCCCAAGGATGACCAGGGCAGACTCAACTTCTCACGCCGCGAGGCTCTCATCGAGGTTGAAGGTCTTGTTCCCGAAAACACTGTTTCAGACGCTCCCAGAAAGCCCAGAAGAGATTTCAAGGGCGACAGAGGCGGCAGAGCTCCCAGAAAGAATAACGACTGATAAAAAATTATTACCGTGGAAATAAAAAATCGGCGTGGCTTATGTCACGCCGATTTCTTTTTATAAACTCGGTTTATCATCTCAAATTTTTAACCGGAAAAGGCTTTTTACCTCTGCAATCTTATTGTTTTATATATTTTTCTGCTTGAAGGTTGAACATATAGGCATATGTGCCGTTCAGCTCCATGAGCTCGGAATGACTTCCGCTTTCGATAATTCTGCCGTTTTCCATGACATAAATTCTATCGGCATTGACTGTTGTTGAAAGTCGGTGGGAGATGAAAATAACGGTTTTGTTCTGTGCCGCATCAATCATTGCCTGATTGAGGTTGTATTCCGCAACGGGGTCGAGATTTGCACTCGGCTCATCGAGAATAACATAAGGGCAGTCTTTATAAAATGCGCGGGCAATAGCGGTTTTCTGCGCTTCACCGCCCGAAAGCATAACGCCCTCTTGGTCAAATTCACGCAGAAGCTCGGTTTTTGTTCCGTTTTTCATTTCTTTATCAAATCCGCTGTGTTTCAGAGATTCAAGGACTCTTTCCTCATCAGGGTCAACATCAAGAGAAACATTCTCGCCAAGACTGCAGGAGAAAATTTGAAAATCCTGAAATACTGCAGCAAATCTGTCACGGTGCGACTCTGCGGTTACGTCTTTTATGTTTTCGCCGTTAATCAGAATTTCGCCTTCCGTTGCATCGTAGAGCCGTAACAGAAGATTTGTCAGCGTTGTTTTTCCCGCACCGTTATAGCCGACCAAAGCAACTTTTTCATAAGGTTTTATTGTGAGGCTGATGTTTTCGAGAGTAGGTTTATCGTTGCCCGGATAGGTAAAGGAAAGATTTTTTATCTGTATTTCTTTAGGCTCGGTTTTGGGAGCATTTTTTTCACCGCTTTTGATTTTTGATTCTGTATTAAAAAACTCACGGTATTTATCAATCATTTTTCCTTGTTCAGTAAACTGCGCCAAAGCCCAGACCGTCAGCAGTTGGAATGACATTGCAACCGAATGAGCGCCGTTGAAGGTTGCAACGAAGTCACCCGGGGTGATGCTTTCCTTAACGAGAACGCAGTATCCGAGATAGAGAGGAAGAATGAAAAGGAAACCTATGCCCTGCACTCCGATTGTCTGCATGAAATTGCAGAGAGCTATTTTGTTAAAAAATGTTTTTTGATTCTTGATAACATCATCTGCCGCGTCGTTGTATCTGTCAATAAGAAGCGGAGAAATGTTGTTCATTCTGACCTCTTTTGCGTAGTCCTGCAGGTAAAAAATTCTTTGAAAATAATCGGAACGGCGGTGATATTTTGCATTTTCAACCCGTCTTTCCATCGCAAGTGAACCAACTTTTTTGCTCAAAGGCATAAAAGCAATAATTACTCCGAGGATAATTACAAGACATAGGGGGTCAATTGTCAGAATAACGGAAGATACCGCCAAAAATGAAATAATATGACCCACATATACTCTTATGAGCACCATAAGATTCTGTATATTTCCCGATGACGATTCAATTGTCAGGATAAAATTGTTGTAAAATTCGGGATTATCGTAGGATTCAAGGTCAAGGCTTTTTGCTTTTTCATAAATCTTTTTGTTGATTCCGTAGTAGAGTCGTTCCCGTTCTTTATTCCAGTAAAACTCCATAAACAGCCACGAAATAACTGTTGAGCTTATCATCACAAGCGCAATAACGGCAACGGCAAGAAAAATACGCCCGCTATCTTTTCTTTCCGTGACGGTATCAATAATATACTTTACACCGATAACACTGATAAGGTTATTGGGGAGAATCATGAGTACACCCCAGAAAAGCTCGCCTATTACAAGCATGGGTGAAATGCTGAACATGAGTTTTACGAAGTAGAGAATATTCGAAGGCATTGAGTGAGCGGTTTTTTCTTTGTCTTTTTTCTTAAACATTTTCGTTCCCCTCACTTTCTCCTTTATAGCTTGATGCCTGGAGTGTAAACATTCTGCTGTATTCGCCGTTATTTGCTATCAGTTCGGAATGACTTCCCGATTCAATGATTTCACCGTTTTCGAGTACGATAATTCGGTCTGAAAGCACGGCGCTTGAAAGACGGTGAGAAATATAAATAACCGTTTTGTTTTCTGTTACTTTTATTAGATTTTCATACATTTTATATTCCGCAACGGGGTCGAGTGCGGAGCTTGGTTCGTCAAGAATGGCAATTTGAAAATCACGGGCAAAGAGTCGTGCAACCGAAACCTTCTGATTTTCTCCGCCGGAAAGACCGATGCCGTTAACATCAAATTCACGGGTAAGAACAGTATCCGCACCGTTTGGCAAGGATGAGATTTTATCCCATACTCCGCTTTGCTCAAGAGCCCTTTCGGCGACTTTCTTATCCTCTGCAGAGCATTCGCGGCACATAATATTTTCGCTCACCGAAACAGCAAAATTCTTGTAATCCTGAAAAACAGTAGCATAGACATTGCGAAGCGATGCAATATTATATTCCTTAATATTTATGCCGTTATAGAGGATTTCGCCTTCGTCGGCATCATAAAATCGGAGGAGCAGCTTTACGAGAGTGGATTTTCCCGCACCGTTGACACCGACAACTGCGATCGTTTCACCCTTATTGATTCTGAATGACACATTTTTAATAATAGTTTTATCTGTGCCGGGATAGCGGAATGAAACATTTCTGAACTCAATGCTTTCAAATTCTCCTGCTTCTTTGCTGCCGTCTGTTATCTTGGGTTCGTAATCGAAAAATTCATGCAGATTCTGAAAGAAAAGTGCCATCTGTGTAAGTCTCTCAAAGCTTCTTGCAATATTCATTGTTGATTGGCGTACCGAATTAATTGATGAAAGAACAACGGAAAAGCCGGAAATCGTGAGCGTGTTTGTGTAAACAAACTGATATCCTGCAAAGGCATAGGTGCCGATAACGGGAATAAAATCGCTGAAAAGTGAGCTTAACATACTGTAAAGGAATAATTTTACTCCGTAGTTTTTGAGAATAACAATGTTTGCATCAATTGCAGTCTTAAACCGCTGAAGCATAACGGCAAAAATATTGGAGGTTCTCATATCCTTTGAATAATCTTTTAAAAGCATTGTGCGCTGTATGTACGCTTTTATTCTGTTGTTTTTGGTCATTTCACGGTCGAGGTTATAGACAACCTTGCTTTTGAAAAGCTCAATTGTAAAAACAAGAGTAACGGGCAGAAGAAACAGGAAATACATGGGGTTTACGACAGCAACCGTTGTCACAACGCAGATAAGAGCAATAATTCCGCCTATAATTGAAGCAGCACAGAAACAAAGAGTTTCATAATATCCTGCCGAAAGCACCGTTGTTGCCCGTTTGTATTTATCATAGAATTCAGGGTTTTCGTAACAGCTTATATCAAGAGATGTTGCTTTTCTGAATATTTTATTATTCAGATTTTTCAGAACAATCTTTGATGAAATAAGCTTGGTGCGTGTTGCAAACGTGGAAACAACATTGACTGCGAGATATGTGCCGAAGAAAAGCAAAAGCGAAACAAAATATGTTTTGAAATCTGCGTTGCCGTCAATAATACTGAGCAACACCTTCAAAAATAAAATATTCTGAACATACATTGATAAAACATTGTTTGCTATTTCGGCTGCAAACATTCCGATGAGCATTCTTTTATCAGCTTCCCACACAAGCTTTAATCCGAATATTGCATTTTTAAGCACGGGAATTTTATCCTGCTTGCGAGGTTTGGACTTCATAAGCATTCTCCTTTATTTTGCTATATAAAAATAATACACGATTTGCATACCGCAAGTCAATAAATAACAAAATGTAAGCCGAATCAAAATTTTTAAGGAGAATGAATTATGAATCTCGGAAACAACATTTCAGAAAGAAGAAAAGATAAATACCGAACCCGAATCAACATATGAAGAACCTGTCTTCACCGGCAAAAAGCAACAACGCTCCTTATTACAACCGAAAAAAACGGCAAGGTTACAAATGTTAAGATACCTCTTGGAGTTGTGCGTTTCGGTTTGAATTTAGGCCGTATCTTTGGCGGTCTTACGGGCGCTCAGGCAAGCACAATTGAAAACGCCATCAGAACAGGTCTTTCGGGAGAAATACTTTCTGTTGACGGTGAAAACGGGGAAAAGGTTACAATAAGTCTTGTGTAATAACTGAAAGAGGAGATATTCAACGAATATATTTACATTATCGTTCTGTTCGGTTATAATTAAAATATATATTCCCGATAAATTCCTCATAATTCCCGAACCCGCAACCGTAACGCTGAAAGTCAATGCGCTGTTTTGGGAGATTTTAATAATGCCCGACCGGAAAAATATAAAAATTTGATTCAGGAGATGTCAGTTATGAAAAAAAGAATGAAATTCTTTATGGCATTGGTGCTTGCGGCAACAACGGTGTTGTGTTCGGTTCCTGTTTTTGCTGCGGAAGAAAACGAAACAGTCAGGTGGTATTATTCGGAAAATTATATTGAGTATTCCTATGCAGGTGAGCTGAAGGAAGGAAAAAACAGCGTGGGAGCCTGCGACGATGACATTATTTATTGTAATTTTATTGCAGAAAAAGCAGGTTATTATTTGTTTATTAATGAAAACTCATATGTTGATGAAGATGTTTTTACAGCAATTGAAAACGGCAGGGTGAAGAGTGTAAGAGAAGACGGAGAATGGATGGGATTTCTGGGCGCTTACGGCGGAAGCGGAAGCTTTTATTATCTTGAGCCCGGAGAAGTATATATCGGGTTTTATCTCGTCGGAGGTACGGGTTTCCCTGTTTCGCCTGATTTCGGAGAAATAACCGTAACGTATTGCGGAGAAGTAACGGATATAACTTTTGAAGAAAGCGCTTTTGATGTTCTACCCGTGGATCTTTGGTGGCAGGAATATTATTATCAGGATAATTTTGACGGTGCTGAAAGCGGTTACCGTTTTCCTTACGGTTTGAGCATTAAGAACACCTGTGTCACCTTCTCAACGGGTAAAACTGTTGAAATGGGAAACAAAAGATATACTGTTGTTACCGAAGCTGTAATAACGGATGAAAGCTATGGCAGTTATGATGCCGAAATACGTTTTCTTGATTATAAAGAGGAAATTCAGCTCAATTTGCATCGGACAAGTGATTATATTGAGAATGCGGAGCTGTGCAATGCCGAAAAGTATGCAACCGTCAAAAAATATTACAACGGCGACATTGAATACGATAACAGTATAGCCATGGGAGAAACAATCGTTTTAACTTTTGCGGACGGAACAAAGAAAAATGTTGTCATACCTGAATACGAAAATGCAGAGGTTACGCTTCCCAACGGAAGAACATATTGCATTTATGTTTATTTCGGATATCTTACGGGAGCGGGCGATGAGTCTGATATTTGTCTGTTTATTTCTCTCGCCCTCAGTCAGTACAGGCTTAATTCTTATGATTGCTTTGTGGCAGAAGCCGACATCGGAGAAAACTACACACATTTTTGTGAAACAACAATCGGAGATGATTATGTTGATTTGATGGTGTATCATCTGGAATCTGCAAAAAATGCCCGTTCGGCAACTGAATTTATTGTCGGTATTAATAATTTTTGTAATGTATTCAGAGAGTGTATTGCAGAACGAAGTGATGTTATTTTTACCGAGCTTGTAAAGTTCATCGGTGCCCTGATATAATCAGATTATCTGAAAAGCAGGAGACTTCTATGCAGAAGTCTCCTGCTTTTATTCTGACGGTAAACTTTTGTTTAAAAATCCTCAATGTTATCTTGAATATAGCTTACAATCTGACCGTTGAAATCGGGGCCCCATTCCTCGTCGGGAGTGTAAATATCCATATATGCTCTGTCAAATTCATCAAAAGGCTTGCTTTTTTCAAATTCGAGGAAATCGTCAGCATTATTTGTTTCAACCGACTTAAGTTCAATGCCGTTTTCTGCGGTGAATGTTTCAAGGAGCTTCGCCTGTTCTTCCGTACCGACCATGCGGAGATAGTCTGTGATTTTTACGATATTATCATTATCTTCGTTGACGAGATACTGACACAGACCGCCGTTCTGAATTTCAAAATCAAAATTAATAACCGCCAGAACGGCTTTCTGTTTTTCGTTTTGAGGCGTTCCAATAATATCTCTTATCGCATAAAGACCTTCTTCAAAGTAGATTTCGCCGTATTTTTCCTCATATATCGAATAATCATATGTATCCCATCCCAGTTCACCCGATGAATAATAACAAAGCCAAAATGTTTTATCCGTTTTTTCAAGATAAATCTCAACCTGATAAGGACCCTCGAGTGACTGTTCATTATAATCTATATCGACAATTACGGGATTCATTTCGGAATAGTTTTCGTCAACATATTCCTGCGCAATATTTTTTACATTTTTTCTTTCAAGAGGATTGCCGAAAAGACCGAAAATTACATACACACAAAAAGCAATAATTCCTCCGCATACCACGGCAATTACCGCAACGGTCATTGCTTTTTCCAACTTTTTCACAGCAATTCTCCTTTGGTATTACATAAATATTCCCAGTAAAAATGAAATTATTCTTGCGAAGAACGAGCTTATTGATGAAATGATTCTGTCAAACAGACTCGGCTCTTCCGCTTCTTTTGAAATCACAAAATCTGCTGATGCCGTGCCCGACCAGTTGCCGATGCCCGTGATTTTTGCGGTTGCCGTGCCTTCGTTTACATTGTTTTCATAGGTTACAGTGTAATCAGTACCTTCACGGAGAATGATTGTGCCGTCGTTTACGGTGATTTCAGGAGTAACGGAAGAACCTGTGTAAGGTTGGTCGGCGATGGGAGCAACGGTTACGGCAGAGATATTCTTTGTAACGATTGCAAAGTTTGCCTTGCTTGCAAACATTCTGAAATCGCCCTTGCCCTTGACCGTAACATCGGCATTGCCGACGTTGATGTTGTTGGTATAGGTTACGCCGAAATCAATATCTTCAGCGAGCTTATCGCCCGAAGCGGAAACGGAAATTTCAGGTTCAATTTCAAATCCCGTATAGGTCTGATTGGGAATGGGTGCGATAACAAATGTGCTGACCCTTATGCCCTGCGATTGCGCATATAAATGTGCGTAGGAATTTTCGGAGCAGTAAATCGTCAGCTTATCGCAGCCGTCAAATGCATCGTCCGCAATTTCGGTTACGCTGTCTGCAATAACTGCGGTTTCAAGGTTTGTGCAGTCGGCGAAAGCCTGCGTTTTGATTGTTGTAACATTACCGCCGATGCCGAGAGTTGCGAGGTTTCCGCAGTCCTTGAAGCTCTGAACTTCAATGGTTGTCAGCGGTGTGGGGCTTGCTTCGTTTTCGCTTTCGCCGAGCTGAACAACGGTAACGCCGCTGCCGAGGAAGCTGTTGACATAAAGTTTTTCAACATTAAGGAAATCAAAATCAACAAGTTTAACGCAGTTGCCGAATGCGAGTCTGCCGACAAGCTTGCTCTCTGCATCCCAAATGAAGGTTGAAAGTTCTTTGCAATTATAAAATGCCTCTCGGGGAATATAATCAACGTTAGGTGACATACGCACGGATTCAAGAGACGGGCAGCCTGAAAATGCACCGATTTCAATATTAACAACAGAGTCGGAAATATAAACATTTTTTAAATCCGTACAGCCTTTGAAAGCTTCCATGCCGATAAGCATAAGCTCATTTCCAAAATCAAAAGAGGAAAGGTTTTTGCAGTTTATGAAAGCGTATTCTTCAATACTTTCAAGGTTTTTACAGTTTTCCAAAGAGGAGATGCTGCTGTTTGCAAAAGCGCCTGCGCCGATATCCGTAACAGAATCCGGGAGAACGATTACATCAATAGTGTCAACTGAACTGAAAAGGTATGAGGGTAATTCTTTAACCGTATCACCGATATTAATATTTTTAAGATTTTTCAAGGATATAAAAGGTGATTTAGGCAGTTCTTCCGATGTTGTTTCAGGTACTACCGTACAGCTTACGGCGTTAATATTAACCATTGTTACCGAATCGCACCACTGAAATGCATGCTGTGAAAAACTGCGTACATTTTCGGGGATGGTAATTTCTGTTGCTGAATCGCAGTTATAAAATGCCCATTTGCCGACGGTTTCAACGTTTTTGGGCAGGGTTATTTGAGTAAGACCGTCGCAGCCGCCAAATGCCCGTTCGCCAAGACTTATAACAGTATCAGGGAACAAAACTTCTGTCAGAAGGTCACAATTGTAGAATGCAAAGTCACCAATAGTTTTAACGTTTTTCGGCAAATTGATTTCTGTGAGTTTTCTGCAATCGGAGAAAGCAGATTCGCCAATGTGTTCAATACTATCCGGTAAATTGATTCTTTCAATATCCGAATTGGCAGCAAAGTGATCCGGTACCGTTTTTACATTATTTCCGAAGTTAATAACACCGATGTCCGAAGCATACAAAAGTGATATCCCTCCTGTAGGCAGCATCACGGCATCTTTTGCATTGTAGTTAAGGGTTTTCACTTGCGAATCGTATAATATATTTGTATGCATTGTTTTAATGCTTTCCGGTATTGTTATCTCCTCTATTGAAGTACAATAAGAAAAAGCAAATTTTCCTATTTCCTCTACGCCGTTTTCAATAATTACGCTTTTAAGGTTTCTGCAGTATGCAAAAGCGGATTCACCGATTACTTTAATGGTTGACGGAATAACTATATTCTCAAGTCCGTGTATGGAGCTGAAAGCACCGTTACATATTTCGGTAACAAGAGGAGAAAGTTCAATGCTTTTAACATTTTTACAGCTTTTAAAAGCTCCGTCATCAATATACTTAACAGTATCTGGAAGATTTATTTTTTCGAGCGAAGAGCAGTTGTGAAATGCATGGTAGCCTATTTTTTCAAGACCTTCATTAAAGATGATTTCGGAAATTTTGCTGTATTGGAAAGTATAGCTTTTAATTTCCTTTACCTTTTCCGGTATTTCAATTTGCGATGCAGTTAGCCCCTGAAACGCATATTTTCCAATGTATTCAAGGCTTTCGGGCAGAGTGATTTCGCTTATGCAGGGATAATCTTCGCCAAGGCGTGCCTTACCGAAGGCGCTGTATCCGATTTCTTTCAAACCCTCGTTAAGAGTTACGCTTGAAAGTGAGGTGCAGCTGCCGAAAGCATAGCTTCCGATTGCTTTAACCGTTTCGGGAACAAAAAATTCCGTAAGTGACGAACATCTTGAAAATGCACCTATCGGAATATAATCCATCGGCGGATAATCAATATTTTTAAGGCTTGTGCAACCTAAAAACGCTTCATCGCCGATGATTTCAACCGAATCGGGAATAATAATTTCTTCAAGGGTTATGCAGTTTTTGAAAGCCTCAACGCCGATTGTTTTAACTGACGAAGGGATAACCACCTTCTTAAGATTTTTATTTTTACTGAATGATTCACAATGAATTGCAACAACGGGGTTTCCGTCGGGTGTTTCTGCGGGAATAATCAGTTCCGTTTCTTCGCCCGTATATTCCCAAAGATTTGCTTCGCCGGTTTCTTTTATTACCGTATAGGTGAAGCCGCCGTCATAAATGAAATCAATCTCATCCTCTTCCCATCCGACAAAATATTCACAGACCCAATATCCGTTTTCGCTGTCATATCGGCTGAAATATTCATTACCGTCGCCGGATACTGCAGGCGGCTGATAATAGATAATCTTGTCTATATGACCGTTTTCGGTTTTATTATGTGTCCAATTATCATTGTATGGCGGAGTAATTAACCCTTTTGCAATAACGGTTTCGCATATGCTGTTTTCAAAAGCATCTTCCATAAAATATTCGACACTTTTCGGCAGTTCAATTTCTTCAACCAAAGTTCCGTCGAGCAATCTGGCAGGGAACTTGCCTAAGCCTTCGGCAAGATTGATTTTTTTAACACCGCTGTCCTCAAAAACGCCTTTGCCGATATACCAGACCACTTTATAACTCAGGTCAAGATTAATCGTTACCTCCTCCAAGCTCTCGCAGCCGTAAAAGCAATAGTTATCAAGAGCTACGGGAGTATCGGGGAATTTGACCGATTTAAGATTTTTGCAGTTTTTAAAAGCATTTTCGTATATTGCCTTTACAGTGTTCGGAAAAATAACGCTTTCAAGAGCCTGGTTATCCTCGAAGCAGCTCACTTCTATAGCCTCAACCGTGTATCCGTCAAGTGTTTCTGGAATAACGATATCCTTTTCGCTTCCGCTGTATTTAAGAATCCATGCGACGTCTTCGTAATCGTTATTTTTATACACCGTGTATTCATAATCTCCGCTTATGTAACCCGTCGCTGCTTCCGCCGAAAAAAACAGTCCGCCGAAATCGAAATCCGTAAGGGGTGCGGATAACAGAATCAGCGACAATGTAAGCAATAGTGATATGATTTTTTTCTTCATTTCAGATACCTCCGTTAACTAATAATTTTTTCCTTCATTATGTAGTCAACAAAATCTCAAAATGTAACAAAAAATTTTTGAAAAAAATTAAAAAAGCACAAAAACGCAGGTTTTTGTCTGATTTTAGCGCAATTTAATTACAAAATTTGCAGGTTGCCCGTAAGGAATTGCTTCCCGAATGGAATGAAAACAGCTGCAAGCCCTTTGCATTTTTGAAAGAAAGCGGCATTTTCGCAAGAAATGACGAATGATTGGTGTATAATTAAAGTATAACTCCGTAAGCCCGATATTGCAATATGGCAAAAACTATGATTTGGCAGACATGCCGCATGCTGATGCCGAATCATTGCGCAAAATCAATTTTGTACGGTATAAACCGCATAATATGACAAACAATAACAAAGCAACAAAATTAAAACGCAGGGAATGGTTTGGTTTTTGCTGTAGGGGCGGATATCATCCGCCCGCCAATTCCGTATAAGCGATATCATTGCGCAGGATGTTCTTTGAACACCCGAAAGCAAGCGAAGCTGCCCTGCAAAATCATAAGGAGAAAGATATAAAATGAAAGCCACAGGTATTGTCAGAAGAATCGACGACCTCGGAAGGGTCGTCATCCCCAAAGAAATCCGCAGAACCATGCGTATCCGTGAAGGCGACCCATTACATATATCATTGACACCGTGTGAAAGATTCTGTTATGCAATGCTTAGATTCTATAAGCGTTGCAAGGAATAATAAATTATACGGAGGTCAAAAACTATGACACAGCAAGGAAAAACAAACATCACTTACCGCCAGGAGGGAGACTACAAAATCCCGAATATCACATTACCTGCCGAAGCAAACAAACCACTCGGCATATGGGGACTGAAACGCAAAGACTATCTTATGAAACATAAACGAGTTCAGTTTAACATTATGCTTATGAATGGCACACTGTGGATTCATCTTGCAGAGATTGATGAACAAGCATCAGCTATGTTCTCTCGGCTAGTAGAACAGATGAAGGTCAATGAGGGAATAACAGAACAACTAAAAGAACAAAACCAAATGGAATGGGATCTAAGAAAGAATAATATTAATGAGATAGCAAGAGAAATAGTTTGTAGTGAACTAATATATGTACAAAATAATCAGCGGCAAGAAATTTATATCTTGTCGCTGATTTATCTTAGTTTTTATTTTTGTAAACGTTACTACTGTCAACAAGGAATTTGCCGCTGGTAAAACACCGAATAAAATGAATCGTATAGTGTATGCAGGATTTTTTGTTGAATAATAAGCATTTTTGTCGAAAAACACTACATTTTTGTAAATTATATTGAAAACGATATTTTTTATGACAATATACCTATATATAAAAATACAACTTAAGTTTGTTTTTATTTGTTCTATATTGCATTAAAGGGGTGTAAAATATGATAAAAACAAAAAGCTTTGGATTGGCATACAGTTTAATAGATCCGAATTGTAAAGATCCGAATGTTAATCCTATTTTTGATGTTCACATAAATTTTTGGAATATTTCAAAAAAAGAGTCTCCATTCATTGATTTCGGCATAAAAATTACCAATTATAAAAATGTACATAAAATCACTTTTTCTGCACCTCTTTCCGTTTCTGTCGAAGAGATCTTTGATTTATCATATGTTCTAGATAAAGAAGAAACGCAATTAATATTTAGTGATTTAACATATAAATTTGAATCAATCCCCAAAAAATATTCTTTAATTCACAATGATTCTGAGAAAATAGTCTTTCTTCCTATCAAGAATGATTTGAATGCCAAAACTTTTATAACAGAAGTTGAATCTAATAATACTGTTGAACAAAATTTTAACATGACAATCGATCTTACACAATATAATTCTATCCCTAACGATGCAACTTCAGTTTATTTCAGATTTAGGATAAAAAATGATTCTGTAGCTGAAATTTTTTTGCAGAAACTGCAAGAGCAAAACTATTATTTAGAAAGCGCATTTGTTGAAAGACAAATAATTGACATTAAATTTAATGATGCCAGAAATATAGATAGAAGTGAAGTTTCAAGAGTTGAAAAGGAAAATTGTGCTTACGCAAAATTTAGATCCATACATTTGTTTTTGATGGTTCCTTCTTCCTATAATGTGACTGTTTGGGATAATTTTTCAGAATGCAGGCAATTGGAAGATGGTTGGGATAAATATTTACTAAAAAATGATAGCAATAATATTAACATAAAAAATATTCTTGTCTATCATTGGAAGAAAAAAGCGTATAGAAAAAATTATTTTGATAAGTTTACGCAACTAATTAAAATAGAGCTTAAAGACACAAATGTTAAACTAATTTTTTATTATTGTATTATTATAGTGATTTTAGGCGCATTGGGCAGTGGATTGGCAACTTTTATTCAAAACTTATTATATTTAGGGAGGTGTTAATATGAAACAAACTTTTAATCTAATATTGTTATCAGAACAGTCTTATTTTGAACAAATAATTTTACAAACAAGGATATATAAATTTCTTTGGGAATTAAATTTTGAGTACCCAAAATTCTCGATATGGTACAACAATTTATTTTTTGAACAGGGTATTTTAAAACCTAATCGAGAAATTGTTGTATGTATGTATCAAAATATATTAGTCGGAGTTTCAATACTAAAAAATGATTTGCTGGAAAAGAAAATTTGCACACTAAGAGTTGCAAGGCCATATCAAAATTTAGGAATAGGTAAAGCGTTGATGGAAAAAAGTTTTGAATGTTTAGATGATGATAAACCATTAATAACTATACATATTTCTAAATTTCACGATTTTAAAAATATATTTGATAGATACGGATTTAAAGTTGAACAAGAGATTTTGGGATGTTATGGTTTTCTAAAATCAGAAATAATTTATAATGGAATCTTAGAAAATGATATTGAAAATTCTGATGTTACTGTTAAAAACAAAATATCTTATAATTTAGAGAAAATATTATATAATTACGATAGTACAGAAAAAAATATTGTGGTTACAGACAACCGACCATTAGATTTAATAGTTGCAAAGTATTAATGCTTTATTACAGGGGGGTGAGAAAATGAATAGGCCTGAATATGCTATTTTTACAAATATGTGCATGATATATGATGATAATAATATATTGGTTCAAGACAGATTAAACCCAAATTGGCCGGGTATTACATTCCCTGGTGGGCATGTTAAATATTTAGAGCCATTTTATGAATCAGTAATACGAGAAGTCAAAGAAGAAACAGGTCTAGACATTAAAAATCCTGTTCTTTGCGGAATAAAACAATTTCAAACTGATAATGATGAAAGATATGTAGTTTTATTTTATAAGACAAACAATTTTTCAGGAACGCTTAAAGATTCCAAAGAAGGAAAGGTTTTTTGGATATCACGCGATGATTTGGAAAAATATACTTTAGCGACTGATTTTATTGATATGATTAAAGTGTTTGAAAGTAATGGACTTAGTGAATTTTATTATCAGCGAGAAAATGGTATGTATAATAAAAAACTGTATTGAGATAACCGATATTTTAATTATTATAAATTAGAATCGAAATACTTTAAATTGATTGCTTGTGATGATTTTTAAAATTTAATTAATATTATTTTGAATAATTTGAAGAGTGTCAATTAAAATCAAATATCTTTAAACTTAATTGTTGTAGATATTATACGAATGTTGATAAAATAAAACTTGATAAACCTGCTTTAGAGATTTTGAAAAATTTCTCCACTGCGGTTTTTGTCGTTTTATGTTGTAATTCTGCACAATTATATGAGTTTCCATTTGTCGAAAACAGAGAAAATCTGAAAAAGCAAAAATTTTTCCGTAACATTTTGCGATTTTCGTCATTTATATATAGAAGTTCATTTCTGTATTATGAATGAGGAAGGTATTTTTATGGATTCGTTAGTATGCAGTGCGGCAGAAAAGGAAGCAACCAAAGCCAAACTGATTGAATTTATGGAGCAAAATGATATTGCATATAATCTGCTCGAGTGTTGCGGCTGCGACAGATTCTGTATTGATTTAAGCGATGAAGAAAATGCTTGTAAAAAACATTGTTGCAATTCAGGAATTATCGTGCAAGCAAGCAATAAGGATGTTTGCAGGATTTATCCGCATGAAATTCTATACATAGCAATTGAAGACAGAAAATCTGTGCTGTATCTGACTGACAGAAAAATTGAAACCAACTACCGACTTGACCGTTGGAAAGATATTCTTGACTTCAAAACTTTCGCCCAACCACACCATAGTTTTATCGTTAATCTCAATTATGTTGATGAGGTTACAAAAGAGTGGGTTAAAGTAAAATACAGAGATACAGAATATTCGGTTTACACATCTTCACGCAAAATCAGTGCATTCAAAAAAGCATTCTTGAAATTCGGAGAAAGATAATTTCATTGTGATTGAAAAGTTCATAAATAGAGAATATAATGATGTTTCCATATGAATTCCGAAAGGAGAATTTTATGAGTTACATCGGCGAAATGAGAAAATTTGTAGGTCACGCACCAATTATGGCGGTTGCAGCAATGGGTATTCTCTACAACGAAGAAAAAGGCTTGCTTCTTGAAAAAAGAACAGATACAGGCGAATGGTGTACTCCCGGTGGTGCCATTGAGCTTGGCGAATCTTTGGAAGATGCACTTAAAAGAGAAATCAAAGAAGAAACAAATCTCGATATTGCAAATCCGAAGTTATTTGATATAAAAGCAAACGTTCATATGGTTTATCCCAACAAGGATGAAGTTTACTACACGGACGTTGTTTATGAAATCAACGAATTTTTCGGTGATTTAAAATCAGACAGCGAAAGTACTGAGTTGAAATTCTTTGGTTTAGATAATCTTCCGAAAAACATAATGCCGACCCAAATCGGATATATTGAAAGATTTGTTTCGGAAAAGCGCAAATAAATATTAAAAGCCATATAGGTTGACACAAAATCAACTTATATGGCTTTTTCTATGCGGTAGTTTATTCGGCTATTTTAATTTTAACTCCGAGTTCTTCAAACTGCATTAAATCATCTTCCGAAGAATCGCTGTCAGTAATAATATAATTCAGTTTGTTTGCAGGACAAATGCTGATTACAGAATCAAATCCGATTTTTTCAACGGGATATAATCCGTAAACTGTCTTTGAATTGTTTATGATAGCGTTTGTAAGTTCAACACTTCTTGTCTTCTGGATTGAAAGACCGAACTTTGCTGAAACACAAGCAGATGTAACAAAGCATTTATCAAAACGAAGTCTGTTGATTATAGATAATGCAAAGCTGTCATAGAAGCAACCGTTTGCCTGCATTTCGCCACCTGCAAGAATAACAGTTATGTTTTCCTTTTTACGAAGCTCTTCGGCAATTGCAATCGAGTTCGTAACAACAGTACAATTTACTGCACCGATGTTTTGTGCCATAAGATAGCCTACACTTGCGTTGGTGATATAAACAACGTCATTTTCTTCAATTGTTTTTACAGCTTCTTTTGCTATTGCAAGATAGTTCTCCTTGACTTCAACAACACGCTCATCCGGAGAAAGATTCTTAATAACATTGCCACCGATTTGCCTTGCGGGAATAGCACCACCGTGAGTTCTTTTTAAAAGTCCCTGTTCTTCAAGAAGTCTTAAATCTCTTTTTGCCGAGTCATAGCTGATTTGAAATGTTTCTTGAATTTCAGAATTTGATATTCTACCTTTTTCTGATAAGATTTTGAGAATTTCCTGATGTCTTTCTTCAATAAACATGATTTTTGCCCCTTTCATTAACGGTTGTTAACAGTATCGCCGTGACTACAAGTATAAAATAGCACAACCGTTAACGTTTGTCAAGCAAAATCGTGAAAATATTTGAATTATCGTGAACGACAGTGAAAGTGCCGCTAAACAGCTCTATTTGTTTAACGCATTAACTATTAGCCAAAAATGAATTTGTGTTGATTTTGGATAATTCGCGTGTTATAATACGTTCAGAGGTGAAAATCTATGAAACTGATTGAAAGAAAACAGTATTTAGATAAGATGATTAATGTTATCGGCACGCCCGATATTAAGGTTATTACCGGTGTGCGTCGTTGTGGTAAATCAAAGCTGCTTGATGCTTTCAAAGAATACATTGAAGAAAACATCCCGAACAACAATATAATTCACATCAATTTTAATCTGCCCGAATATGAGCATCTTCTTGAATACCGCCCGTTGTACGACTATATCAATTCACAGTATGTTAAAGGTAAAGAAAACTTTGTTTTTATTGATGAAGTTCAGATGTGTAACGATTTTGAGAAAGCTATTAACGGTCTGCACGCAACAGAAAAATACGATATTTATATCACAGGTTCGAATGCTTTTCTTCTGAGTTCAGACCTTGCAACACTTTTTACGGGTAGAACTTTTGAAATCAAGGTTTATCCATTCTCATTCAAAGAGTATTTGCAGTATTTCGGCTACACCGACAAATATACCGCTTTCGATAAATTTATGCTTGAAGGCGGTATGGCAGGCTCATATCTTTACAAAGACCAAGAAGCGAAATATGACTATATCGCCGAAGTTTTTGACACTCTGATTGTTCGTGACATCCGCAGAAAATATAAAATCCGCAACCCTCAGCTTATGGATAGAATTGTCGATTTTCTTATGGACAATATCTCTAATCTATCATCTGCAAGAAATATCACAAGCACATTGAGCGTTGCAATGGAAAAGATACATCACACAACTGTCGGCTCATATATGCAGTATCTCTGCAACGCATTTGCCTTCTACAAAATACGCAGATATGATATTAAGGGCAAAAAGTATCTTTCAACCAATGATAAATATTATCTGAGCGACCACACTTTCCGTTACGCAAAGCTCGGTACAAAGAATATGGATTACGGCAGAACACTCGAAAACATCGTTGCAATGGAGCTTCTTCGTAGGGGTTATGAGGTTTATGTTGGTGTTCTTTACAAAAAAGAAATTGATTTTGTAGCTATCAAACGGAATGAAAAAATCTATATTCAAGTTTCGGATAATATCAGCGATGAGAAGACATTTGAAAGAGAAGTTTCGCCACTTCTTAAAATCAATGATGCTTATCCTAAAATGGTTATTGCACGCACCCGACACGATGAATATCAGTACGAGGGTGTCAAAATTGTCGATATAGCAGATTGGTTGGCAGATTAATATCCAAATTTAAACAAAAGTTGATTTTGGCTAATAGTTTTAGTTGTGAGGTGTGATTATGAATAAAAAATCAGCAATTGAATTCGTTTTACAAAACGCACGCCCTCTTGAATTAGCTATTTACAAATATTTCTTTGAAAACGGCTCGTATCAAACCGTTATTGATGAGCTTTTAAAATTCCAAAACTCCGACGGTGGTTTTGGCAATGCTCTTGAGCCTGATTTATTCAATCCCAATTCAAGTCCCATTGCAACTAACGATGCTATAATCACTCTTTGCCGTGTGAATGCACTTAACAAAGATTCGGATATTGTAAAAGGAATTGTCAGATATCTTGAATCTCACGATTCTTTTGATGAGGATAAAAAGCGATGGCTGTTTGCAATTGACAGCAACAAGAATTATCCACATGCAATTTGGTGGGAGAAAAAAGGCGACGGTATCAGCAGTTTTAATCCGTCAATATCTTTGGCTGCATTTTTGATTTGCTACGGCAATCGTACTTCTCTTTATGAAGAAATCATAAAAGAAGGTTTTGAATATCTTGAAAATACCGAAGAAATAAGCGGAGATTCATTGAAATGTTTTCTGCTTACATATGAGCTTTTGAAATCAAATAGCATTAAGGATATAATTGATTTGGAACATTTCAGAGTTTTGTTATGCAAAGCTGTTGACAATTCCATTTGCAAAGATATTTCAAAATACGGAGTTGAATATGTACCGATGCCGTCTGACTTTTTCTCAAGCTCTTATCTGGAACTTATAACTCCTGAAATCAAACCGTTGATTGCTGCAGAAAAAGATATTTTAGGTAAACTGCAAATGGAAGACGGCGGATTTGACATCACTTGGAAATGGTATACTCCGTATCCCGAATTTGAACTAGCAAGAGCCTGGTGGCGTCCTCGCATTACTATAGAAAAGCTTCTTTTTAATGAGGTACAGATATGAAAACCGATAACAGCTTAGATAAGCTTGTTTTTGAGCTTGAAGCCGTTTGTGATGAGAATTTGTCGCAATATAGCAAATATGAAATTGTTTTTGAAACCAACTTGAAGAAATATCAATCAAGAATTCATCCGTCTGAAAATACAGATATTCTGCGTTGGTATCATATAAAAGCAGACGAAAAATATATCGGTGCAATTTGGTTAGAGAAGAATGCCAACGACGATTTCGCTGTTTTAGGCGTTTTCATAGCAGATGAGCTTTACAGAAACAATGGCATCGGTAAAGCAGCAATTGAACAAATAATCAAAACTGATTTGCAGTATATGCATACAAATAAAATACTCCTTCGGGTTCGTGAAGAAAACGAAAGAGCAATCACCTGTTATAAATCGGTTGGGTTTAAAGAAAAACGAAAATACAGAAAAGACCAATTGAATGTTATTGAAATGATGTACTGCAAAATGGAGGAAAACTATGAACCTGAATGTTAATGATAAGCATCTGAATAGTCTTATAAAAAAGGTGGTTGTTGAAAAACTCGGTGCAACTGTAACAATAATTAAGTTTATTGGTGGTGGCAGTAACGGCAAGGTTTATTGCGTTGAAACCAATGATAAGAGAAAATTTGCAGTTAAGGCTTTCAGAATAAAGGGTGCTATGCAAAAAGAGTCAAAGCAGATGATTATGCTTTCAAAACATACTAAAACTAAAATGCCCGAAGTTTTATTTCTTTATGAAGACAATGAAACAGCATTAATGGGCATGACTTTTATAGAAGGTAAAAATGTTTTGAATCCTTTGTTTGTTTTCAAAAGACGAGAGAAGAAAAACAAGTTCGCCAACGATGTTATTGATACTATGTTGGAGTGGCACTCGGTTACCGCTGAAAAGTTCGGTGATATGGCAAACCCTATATACGACAATTGGCGTGATTTCTATATCACCGAAAAACAAAAGCCATTTCTTGAAGGACTTTCAAAACTTGCTGATAGTGGTAAATTCAGCAAAAAAACTCTTGCATTTCTAAAAGAAGCAACCGAGATTTATAATAATCTTCCGGATGAATCAGAGAAGCCTGTTTTGATTCATGGTGACCTGAATATTATGAACATAATGGCAGACCCCAAAAGTCTTAAGTTTACCGGAATAATAGACCCAAGCGGTTCAATTTATACCGACAGAGAATATGACCTTTTTCAACTTCGAAATATGTGGGGAGATGCCTTTGGTCTTTACGATACATATAAACGCAAATGCAATCTTTCCGAATATGCAGATTTCAGAGTTGCATATTATGGTGCAATGAATGAAGCATCCTGCCGTTTGAGCGGCGGTTTGATTATGCCTTTATGGGAAATTCTTTGGAACAATAAACTTAACAAAGAAATGAAAAAACTAAAAGCAAAAATCAATTTGTAAAACAAAATTATGATTACAGAAAAGCAAACCGGTGATTACATGAAAACACTTATCTTGAATGGTTCCCCACGTAAAAACGGAGATACTATCAGTTTAATCAACAAACTAACAGAGCAATTAAATGGCGAATATAAAATAGTTGATGCTTATTATTCAGATATTTCTGCTTGTGTTGATTGTCGTTCTTGTTGGAGCAACAATGGTTGTTCAATCAATGATGAAATGACAGAAATATATGATTATATCGTTGACTGTGATAACATTGTAATTGCTTCACCTATCTATTTCTCACAACCAACAGGCAAACTGCTTGATATATGCAGCAGATTTCAAACATACTTTGCGGCAAAGCATTTCCGCAACCAAACACCTTCAATCAAACCAAAAAAAGGTGCGGTAATCCTTATCGGTGGTGGTGACGGTAATCCCAAAGATGCATATAAAACTGCCTGCACTTTACTCCATCATATCAATGTTACAAAGATTTATCCTTTAGTTGGTAGTTTTAACACGAACGAATTGCCTGCTATAGAAGATCAGAACGCAGTTGAAGAAATATTGAACATTGTAAGTTATTTGAACAACTAATTTAATAATATGCTTATAGGTGGCAGATTTTTCTGCCGCCCTTTTTCATTTATAAGCATATTTCTATAAATGCTCTAAACATAGTATAAACCGTAAAAATTTTCACTTTTTCGTTCCGTTTTTTCTGAACAACAATGCATCGAAAAAACAAAATCCATTAAACAAAAGCTAATTTTGCTCGGTTTAGACCGATAAAAATTAGCTAAAAACACGGGGTCTTGATAAAACAAAACTTTTTTGCCTTCCCGGTTTTCGGGAGGGCATTTTTTGTTGTCGGAAAGTATTTTTGAAATTATGGTGTACAAAACTGCCTTCTAATTCCAAACAAGTGAAGGACGTTTGCAAAGTGACGGCAATTCTGCCGTCAACTTGCGAAGAACAAAGAATGATTTTTAGTTTATGACGGCACTTTTGCCGTCATAAGAAATATTTTTCAAAAAACTTTTCGGAAATGATGCCGAATTTAAAGGTTGATGAACTCAATGCAAGAGTTTCAAATCTGATGGAATTTGAAAATGAGATGGAAGAAATCTCTAATCAATTTTACAGCGAGGAGGTGTTCCAACTACCCGAGCCTCCACCGTTGATGTCAGCAAAAACTTACAAGACGAAGTTCGTTGAGCCTCTGATAAAAAGATTACTTGCAATCGCCAAGACAGCAGTGAAGAGATGTTTTGAGATGAAGGAACGACTCGATAACATCAGCTATGAGCTGAGGTGCAAGTACGGTGATGAAGAACTATACAGAAAAGAAAATCAGAAGCTGTACCGCGAAAACGAAAAGCTCACCCACGAAGTTCAGGACTTCCGGCTGGTAAGAAGAATCTTCGGTGATGAACACATCATCGACTTGATTAACAAAGCAAGGTTGGCTGAATACGAACAGCGTACGTCACGTTTCAGAAATCCGAAACGCAGTGTTCACAAAGATAAGGACAGAGATGCTCGATAAGAAAAGCTTACTAAATCGTATAGCAGACCTGAGCATGAGGAAAAATATGTAAAGAAAGGAGGCTAAAAGTTGCTTTTGGATGTATGCGACAAAACAAAGATAGCTTATTTTTGGTTATCACAGGAGGAGCGAAACAATGAGGAGTTCTATGAATCCCTAAGACCGCAATACAGAGAATGGAAAAACAAAGGCTATGTGGTTTGTGTTTTTGTTTCAGGCAAGGAAAGTCTTGTTGAAAACACAAAGGAGCTTCTCGTACACAACAAAATGGTTCTCGCAAAAAAGAATTTGAGAGAGCGTGACAGAGATGCACGGTGAGTGCGGCTCTGTATAGGCAGAAATTATTCTGCCTACATACATGTAACATCCGAAAGCAAATTAATTTCTCAAAGTCAGTTGAAAAAATAAAATCATTATGTTACAATGTTGTTTGTTAAACAGCAAATATATTTAATATAACATTGGTGGTAATATTTGGATGAGCACAAAAAGAATAGCGGCGTATATGCGAATTTCCGTTGATACGGAAAAAGACAGAGATAATACGTCGATTGAAAACCAAAGAAAAATAATAAAAGCATATATAAAACAAACTTTTCCCGATGCTCAGGTTGATTATTATGAGGACCGCGACCGAAGCGGTTACACTTTTGAGCAGAGAGAAAGCTACCAGCAGATGCGACCTCTCTTGATGAACGGACACTATCAGATTCTGATTATCAAGGATTTCTCTCGTTTTTCACGCCGAAACAGCAGGGGTCTTGTTGAGCTTGAAGATTTGAGAGATGCCGGGGTCAGAATCATATCTATCGGCGACAGTATTGACTACCCGACATACGATGACTGGAACAATATTCAGGTGCGATTTTTGCTCAATGAAATGCCTGTTACCGATGCTTCCAAAAAGGTAAAGCGAGTTGTTGAACTCCGTCAGAATGGCGCCAACTGGGTGTGTGCCGTGCCTTACGGCTACTACTTTGTTGATACGAAAAATATGGTGTTTGAGATTGACGAAAAGGCTGCCGAGGTTGTTCGGAAGATATTCGAGCTTTACAATAACGGTTGGGGATACAAGAAAATCGCCAATTACCTTACAGAGCAAAATATTCCCACTCCCCGTATGGTTGAAAAAGAGCGCAAGGAAGCCGAAGCGGCAAAGAGCAAGGGCAAAAAAGAAGTTAAAATCAAGGCAAGTCCCATATGGGCAATACCTACGGTCAGCGGAATTTTGCAGAACGATTTTTATATCGGAACACTTCGTCAGCGCAAATACACACGAACTAAAATTAACGGTCCCGAAAAGAAATTAGACAATGAAGAGCACATTGTTTTTGAAAATCATCACGAAGCAATCGTAGAAATTAAGGCTTTTATGAAGGCTCAACAGCAGTTAAAGTCAAGAACAAAATCCAATTACAGGGGTATCAAGAAATATGATACAACCTATTCGGGTTTCCTTTTCTGCGGTGACTGCGGCAGTCCTATGTTTTCAATGAGCAGACCAGATTTGGCACCTGCTTACACCTGCGGAACTTATCATAAAAGAGGTTTAAAGGGATGCACGTCACATCATATCCGTATTGATTTGCTTGACACTATGCTCAAAAAATATATCGAGCGGGTTATGATGAATGCGGATATTATGATAGCTGAGCTTGAAAAAGCGATTAAAGACGAGCCTCAAATGATGAACACATCTGCTTCAACAATTGCGGATTTAGAGGTTGATTTGGCGAAAACAAGAGAAAGCTTCAAGGCAACGCAGAAACAAAAAATCCGTGAGCTTATGAAATGCGATGATTCTAACCGTGATATTATCGAAGAAACCTACGAAGAAATCGAAGAAGAGCTGTTGCAGAAAATCGAAGGCTTGGAAAAGCAAATTTCTCTCACGGTTGAACGCAGAAACACAACCATAGAGGTTAACCGAATCGCAAAAACAGCAATCGATATATTCCGTGCCCTGCTTGCAAAGGAGACTCTTGATAAAGGCGATTTATCTCTGATTGTTGAAAAAATCTATGTTTATGACGGAAAAGAGCCTGCTATTGAAATACAACTTAAGTCAGATATTGCTATGTTGCTTAAGTCAGGAACGCTTACCAAAGAACAGCTTGAAGAAGCGGGATACAGAGGTACTGTCGTAAATTTTAATTGGGACATCGAAGGTAACTTATCGGCCACAATAGTCCAGAAGGCTAATCACCAAAAGGACAAGGCTTTCGGTGTCAATGTTGTATGTGAAGGCGACCCGTTGGAGATTTACACGGATTCTGACGGTGAGGTTATTTTCAAGAAGTATTCGCCCATCGGCGAGCTTTCGTCGATTACGGGTCAGTATGCCGATGTGCTTGCGAGGGGCACGGGTCTTGCGGTTATCATCACGGACAGGGACAGCGTTATTGCGTGTGCAGGTGTTTCAAAAAAGGAAGTACTTGACCGCAGAATCAGCAGCAGTCTTGAGAGCATTATGGAAAAGCGCGAAAACTATGTCTGCTGTGTTGACAGTGAGCGCATGAAGCCTGTTGAGGGCTACGACAGAGAGGCTGCGGTTGCGTTTCCGATTATCGGCAGCGGCGATGTTTCGGGTGCGCTTATTATGCTTCTTAACGATAACGGCTCATGCCCGACCCAGACCGAGACAAAGCTTGCCCAGATTGCGGCATCCTTTCTCGGCAAGCAGATGGAAGAATAACAAAAAGGTGAACCTTGCAGAGCTTATTTGCCCGGTTCACCTTGTTTTTTATCCGTTTGTCTGATTTCCGTCACCCTGAACGGGAATTGCTTCGCCGAGGTACGTCGGCTTGGGTTGAATTATTGTATAAATAAAATCCTTGTTTCTTGCGAGGATTTCTCTGATGTCCCTGTAAAGCTGACCTGCATAGCTTCTCGGGTTTGATGCAATTCCGTAAGCATCAAGACCCAGCGCACGTGCATCGTAGATCGCTCTGTAAAGGTGGTAATCCTGAGTTACAATCAGAACTTTTTCAGCTTTGAAAATATCCCTCGCGCGGTACATGCTTTCATAAGTCGAAAAGCCTGCATGGTCCATGAAAACATCCTCGGAATCAATGCCCCTTTCGGTTGCGAAGTTTTTCATAACGTTTACTTCGTCATAATTTTCTCTGCCGTGGTCACCACTCATCAGCATCTTTTCGCTCGCACCGTTTTCATATAGCTCAATGCCTTGCAGGAGTCTGTCCTCAAGCATATGGCTCGGCGTATCGCCCCAAACTCCGCAGCCGAGAATCAGAATGCAATCATAGCCGCTGCCTGCATTTTCGGGTGAAAGAATATATTTTTCTGTGCTCTTTTTTACATAAAAATCAATTCCGAATACCGCTGCGGCACAAAGAATGCCGATGCACAAAACAGCGGAAACTAATTTTTTTATTATCCTCATTTTTATTACCTCAAAAAGATAAAAGACGGAGAACAGACAAACCGTTCTCCGTCTTTTATCGGATGGCTCTGACATTGTTGCTCACAAATGCAGAATATGGTAATTTAATACCATAATAAATGTAGTATACCCGATTATTTTTGTTCGGTCAACAGTTTTTTAAAAAATTTCAATTTTTTTTACAGAAATAATGTGTTTTTATGCATTTTTCGTTGTTGAAACATCAGCTTGTGATGCTGCGGCAGTTGTTACGGGTGCGGGAACAAGAAATTTTGCGCTGACCCAGCCGCTGAATGAGTTATATTTTGCATATGCCCAGCCGGGAACGGCTTTTGTGACCTTGAGAATGGTTCCGTTGGGGATTTTTGCAACAACATCCGATTCGGCGTATGCTTCTTTTCTCATGTTGAGAACGCTTCCCGAGGTTTTGACGGTATAATCTCCCCTTGAAATAACGGGTTCGCCGCTCTGATTACCCGATGAATGTGAAACGGTTGTTTCAACGGGCATGAATTTTTTATCAACGGTGATGAGCCCCCATTTACCGTCTTTAAGAGCTATGTAAATGCCGTTTTCACCCTGAAGAATTGAATCGAATGAGAAGTCAACAACGGTTTCGCCCTTATTGTTTATGATTCCGAATTTACCGCCCTTGCATACGGGTGCAAGACCGTTTCTGAAGCTGAAGGAGCAGTCGCTGTCCATTGCATCGGCGTAGGCACAGGAATCAAATTCAAAGGGAATTGCGGTGACGCCTTTCTCGTTGATATAGCCCCATTTACCGTCTTTTTTAACAGCTGCAAGCTCTTCGGAAAAATCCATTGCATTTTCATATATAAGAGCGATTTCGAGGCGGAGAATATGGCTCACATAGCCGTATTTTGCTCCGTCCTTGAGAGAGCTTGCGATGGGATAAAATCCGCTCTTGAGCGAAACATCGCTTGTTTTAACCTCGCCGGCATAGCCTTTTTCATCTGTCCATGCAAGGTGGCGGGCTTCCTGGGACCAGCAGGGAATCAGCTCGGGAGATGTCAGACCATGATACTGACGGCTTGTGACTGTTTTTGACTCTGCATCAACAAGCAGGTCATATTCCGAAAGCGGGCTTTTGGCTATGTATCTGTAATTTCTCCAGGTGTCGCTGATAACTGTAAATTCGTTATGCTCCGCTTTTTCGGTGACGGCGCCGCCGAGAGTCATAAGTCCCTTTTTGCCGCTTGAATAGTCGGTGAAAACAGCCATTGTTTCGTTAAGGCATTTGACGTTTGAGATTTCCTCAAAGCCCTCGGTTGAGAAGGTATAGCCGACGGGTGTGTCGGGCTCTTTATTTTTATCCGAAATGAACTTGACCGCAACAAAAACCGCCGCAACGATAACTGCGGTTGCGATAACGCAGGCAGCCGCAACAGCCGCCGCAGGAATCCTCTTTTTCTTTTTGAATTTGATGTTTTTCATTCTTTTCCCCCCACAGGAAATTCTTTCTTGAAATCAGTATATCATAACAAAACCGTCAGTACAATTACAAAATTATGACAATACGGTTAATTTTTCTGACAAAAAATGAATTGTTGGAAATGAAGAATTAAAAATGAATAATCAGGGGTAGGCTTATTTAGTGAAAAGTTACGGGCGGGTTTCACCCGCACCCGATTATTATGAAATAACAAGGTTCACGAGCACAAAGTGCGAGGGGTTCTTATACAATCCGTAGCGAAGCGACTTTTAATTTTTTATTCTTCATTATTCACTATTCATTTAAAAATTCGACTATTCTCTTGACTATTTAAAAAATAAGTTATATATTATAATAGTACAATTATTCAAGGAGGAATAACAAATGAAAGTCTTTATGATCGGCGGAACAGGTCTTCTCGGCTGTGAAGCTGCAAGAATCTTCATCGAAAGAGGTCATCAGGTAAAGAGCGTTGCTCTTCCCCCTCTCCCCGAAGGCGCACCCATTCCCAAGGAAATGGAACTCGAATTTTGCAATATTTATGAGAAGTCAGATGACGAAATCAAGGCAATGATGCAGGGCTATGATTGCTTTGTTTTCGCAGCAGGTATCGACGAAAGAGTTGAGTTTCCTGCTCCCGTTTATGACGCATACTATAAGTACAACATTGCTCCCCTCAAGAGAATCCTTCCTCTCTGTAAGGAAATCGGCATGAAGAATGCTGTTGTTCTCGGTTCATACTTTGCATATCTTGCAAAGGAAAGACCTGACATGAAGCTCACAGAGAAGCATCCCTACATAAGAAGCCGTATCGACCAGGAAGAGGTTGCTTTCTCATTTGCTGACGAAAACTTTGACGTTGCAGTTCTTGAGCTTCCCTATATCTTTGGCACACAGCCCGGCAGAAAGCCTGTCTGGGTTATCCTCATTGAGCAGATTAAGAGAATGGATAAGCTTCCGTTCACAATGTATCCGGGCGGCGGAACAGCTATGCTTACAGTCCGTCAGGTTGGTGAGGTTATCGTTGGTGCAGCTGAAAAGTCAAAGGGTGCAAAGGCATGGCCTATCAGCATGTATAACCAGACCTGGAAGGAATTTCTCAAGATTGTTTATGCCGCAAGAGGTATGGGCGATAACAGAAAGGTTATCAGCGTTGCTCCCTGGATGATGAGAATGGGTCTCGGCGGCGTTAAGAAGGAATATGCTGCAAAGGGCATCGAAAGCGGTATTGACGTTGACGGACTTGCAGATATCATGGATGTTAACCTCTTCATCGACAGAAAGTATTCGGTTGAACTCGGTGCAACAGAGGACGATATCAAGGCAGCTATCACAGATTCAATCAAGGTCAGCCAGGCTGTTTATGACGGCACAGCAAAGCTCCTTGAAATGAAGGGCGAATAATAATTCAAAAGGGACTGTAAATTTGCAGTCCCTTTTTTGAGTGAAAAGAGGTAATTTTATGTCCCAGTTAAAGATGTATTGGCTTGAGGGCACACCCGTCAGAGATCTGATTCTTCCCGAGGGCTATACAATTGTAAACTACAAAGAGTGTACCGAAGACAAAGCAGCGTGGGTTGAATGCTGCAAAAACGGTCTTGTCGGCGACGACACCGCACCCGAGTTTTTCGATGAATGCGTTGCAGGTGTTGACGACTGCGTTCCCGAAACCGATGTTTTCTTCCTTGATTATGAAGGCGAGCATATCGGAACGATAGCCGCTATTTTCCACCCCGAAGGCAAGGTCGGTCAGGTTCATATGGTCGGTATCAAGACAGAGCACAGAGGCAAGGGTCTCGGAAAATATATCAATAACACTGCTGTTAAAAAGCTTGCTGCGCAGGGCGCAAAATATATTTATCTGACCACCGACGAGTGGCGCAAGGGCGCAGTCAAGAGCTATCTTTCAGAGGGCTTTATTCCCGTTGAATACGATGAGGACATGAAAGCTCGTTGGGAATGGATGCTTTGTGAGCTTGACGTTGACAGCGTTGATATGGTTTATGAAGACTGCACATTCTGCAGAAGGCTCGAAAAAGCACCTGTTGTAAGAGTGGGTGTTGTCGGTGTCGGCAGAGGCAGAACAATGATTAACCATTGCGACAACGTAAAGGGTGCAAAAACCGTTGCTATCTGCGATAACTATGATATTCTCCTTGACAAGGCAAAGAAGGATTATGCCGACAGAGATATCACATTCTATGATAATTATGAGGATTTCCTCAATCACGATATGGATGTTGTTGTTCTTGCAAACTATGCAAACGAGCATGCCCCCTTTGCCGTTAAGGCTCTCGAAAAGGGCTTCCATGTTTTGAGTGAAGTTCTTCCTGTTCAGACCATGAAGGAAGCCGTTGAGCTTATCGAAGCGGTTGAAAGAACAGGCAAAAAATATTTCTATGCAGAGAATTACTGCTATATGGGCGCTCCCAAAAAGATGAGAGAGCTTTACCGTGAGGGCGAGCTTGGCGAATTTGAATACGGCGAGGGCGAATATATGCACAACTGCGAAAGCATCTGGCATATGATTACCTTCGGCGACCCTGACCATTGGCGTAACACAATGCACGCCTGCTACTACTGCACACATTCAATAGGTCCTCTTATTCATATTACAGGTCTTAAGCCCGTAAAGGTAACAGGCTTTGAGCTTCCGTTCAACGCAAGAATGGCAAGAATGGGTGCAAAGGCAGGCCCTGCGGGCATCGAAATGATTACTCTTGAAAACGGCGCTGTTCTCAAGAGCATTCACGGCGTTGGACCTTCAAGAAATTCCGTCTGGTACAGCATTTACGGCTCAAAGGGCAGAATGGAATGCCCCCGTGAGGATGCATGCGAAAGTGACCACGTAAACAAGCTTTTTGTTAACCTTGATGAGTTTGAGGGACAGAATGCAAACGAACCCGAAGAGGTCTCAACAAACGATGCTTTCTCGCGCCTTGCCGCTCCTTCAGGTCACGGCGGTTCTGATTGGTACGTAATGCATAACGTTGTTGAAACCGTCAGAGGCAGAGATAATATGGATATTATCGATGTTTATGAAGCAATGGATATGTTCCTTCCCGGTATGTTTGCTTACCGTTCGGTGCTTCAGGGCGGCATTCCTCTTGATATTCCCGATCTTCGCAACCCCGAAGAGAGAGAAAAGTGGAGAAATGATACAGAATGCACCGTAGCAAAGGTTGCGGGCGATATGCTTGTTCCCGGCTATTCAAAGGGCAATCCCGATATTCCTGCTGAAACATATGCGGAAATCAAAAAGAAATTTGAAGAAGAATGGGCAAAAAAGATTTCTGAAAGCAAATAAAAAAGGGAGATAGATTATGGAAAACAAAAAATATGTCGGCAATAAAGAGCGTTGGATGTACGCTCTCGGCGCAGGCGGACAGGGCATGATTTATGCCATGATGTCAAGCTATATCAGCGACTATTATGTTAACGTGCTCCAGCTTCCGCTTATGTTTGTTCTCGTGCTTATGCTTGCCGCAAGAGTATGGGATGCAATCAATGACCCCATGATGGGCATGATTGTTGACAGAAGAACAATGAAACACGGCAGAATGAAGCCCTATATTATCATGGCAACTCCGATTATTTCAGTTCTTACTCTTCTCATGTATTTAAGCCCCGATATGGAGCAGGCTTCGCTGATGGTTTTCTCGGCTGTCGTTTATATCCTCTGGGGTATGGCTTATACAATGGCTGATGTTCCTTTCTGGACACTTCCCAACGTTCTTACTCCCAACTCAAAAGAAAGAAGCGACGTTATTTCGTTCACAAAGATTATCAACAGCATCGGTTCAGCACTTCCCGAAGTGCTTTTCCTTGCAATTCCCCTTATTCTCAACGCAATTTATGCAAAATCGGGCAACGCACCCAATCCGCTTGATTTTGAAAAGAGAAAATATTTCCTTATAGCTCTTTTTGCCGTTGTTATCGGCGGAATAATGTATGTCAACTGCTATTTCCATATCAAGGAAAGAGTTGTTCTTCCCAACAAGAAAAAGATTCCCGGTCAGCCCGGAAGCCTTTCAAGAATTTTCCATTGCAAGCCTCTTATGCTTGTTGTTATCATGGGTATTCTTTCGAGTGGCAGATATCTTGTTCAGGCTGCGGCAATCCACGTTGCCCGTTATTCCTTCTATATCGGCCCCGAAAACCCCACTCAGGCTGATATTCTCAACAGCATAAGCCTTGTAAAAACAATTTTCCAGGTCTGCACAATCGTCGGCATGTTCGGTACAACTCTTATCATGCCTGCGCTTATGAAGAAGTTTGACTATAAGAAAATCGTTATTACAACCTGCCTTGCAGGTTTCGCAGCAAGCGTTGTAACAACGGTTATCGGCTATGCAACCGGACTTTCGAGCATCTATATCCTCGCTCCGTTCATTGTTGTTCAGTCAATTCCCCTCGGCGTTATCAACGTTATTTCCTATGCTATGATTTGCGACAGTCTTGATTACATGGAGCTTACAACGGGCGTGAGAGAAAACGGTCTCGGCTCGGCTTGCCAGGGCTTCATCAACAAAATCGGCAACGCATTCTCAACCTGCGGCATCATCGTGCTTTATATGGCAATCGATATGGACCCCGCCGCAATGCTTTCCAAGGAAGCGATTATGGCGGCTACCGAGGTTGACCCCGGTCAGAGATTTGCAATGTTTACCCTCGTTTCTCTTCTTCCCGGTATCAGCATGATGCTTTGCTCAATTCCGATGTTCTTCTATAAGATTTCGGGCAAGAATAAAGAAAAGATGCTTGCTGACCTCAAGGCAAAGAGAGAAGCGGAAGGCTTTGAAGTTGTTGAATAAAAATTAACGAAAAGGTGACCATATTTGTCCAGCAAAAAAGATTTAAGAAATATAGCTATCATCGCTCACGTTGACCACGGCAAGACCACTCTTGTTGACGAAATGCTCAAGCAGAGCGGAACTTTCCGTGATAACGAGCAGGTTGCAGACCGTGTTATGGACTCCAACGACCTTGAGCGTGAAAGAGGAATAACAATCCTCTCAAAGAATACTTCTGTCCATTATAAAAATACCAAAATCAATGTTGTCGATACTCCGGGTCATGCCGATTTCGGCGGCGAAGTAGAACGCATACTCATGATGGTTGACGGCGTTCTTCTTCTTGTTGATGCTTTTGAGGGCTGTATGCCCCAGACAAGATTCGTTCTTAAAAAGGCTCTCGGTCTTAAGAAGAAGGTTCTTGTTGTCATTAATAAGATTGACCGTCCCAATGCGCGCCCCTACGAGGTTGTTGACGAAGTTCTTGATTTGTTTATCGACCTGGGTGCCGATGAAGAGCAGCTTGAGTTCCCTGTTGTTTATGCCAGCGGCAGAGACGGTTATTCAAGCCTTGACCCCAATGCACGAAGCGGCAACATGCAGCCCCTCTTTGATGCGATTCTTGAAAATATCGCTCCCCCCGAGGGCAATCCCGACGAGCCTCTTCAGGTGCTTTTCTCAAGCCTTGATTATGATGATTATGTCGGCAGAATCGGTGTTGGCAGAGTCGAAAGAGGCAGAATAAAGAAAAATCAGCAGATTACTCTTTGCAAAACCGACGGCACAACCCAGAATGTCAAGGTTTCTCGCCTTTATCAGTTTGAGGGTCTTGCAAGAGTTGAATGCGAAGAAGCCGAAGCCGGCGATATCATCTGCGTTTCGGGTATTGAAGGCATCAACATCGGCGAAACCGCATGCCATCCCGATAATGTTGAGGCTCTGCCCTTCATAAAGATAGACGAGCCGACCATTTCGATGAACTTCATCGTTAATGACAGTCCGTTTGCAGGCAAGGAAGGCAAGTTTGTAACAACAAGAAATATCCGCGACAGACTCTTCAAAGAGGTTGAAACCAATGTAAGCATGAGAGTTGAGGAAACAGAATCAACCGATACCTTCAAGGTTTCGGGCAGAGGCGAGCTTCATCTTTCAATTCTTATTGAAACAATGCGCCGTCAGGGCTATGAATTTCAGGTTTCAAGACCCAAGGTTATCTTTAAGAAAATCGACGGTCAGCTCATGGAGCCGATGGAGCTTCTTATCGTTGAAGTGCCCGAGCAGTATGTCGGTGCGGTTATCGAAAAGCTCGGCTCACGCAAGGGCGAGCTTGAAAATATGGGTTCCCGTGAGGGCGGTTCAACCCACCTTGAATTTAAGATTCCGTCAAGAGGACTTATCGGCTACCGTGCCGAATTTCTCACCGATACCAACGGCAACGGTATCATGAATCAGCTTTTTGACGGATATGCACCCTATAAGGGTGATATCCAGACCCGTGAAAGAGGCTCAATCGTTGTTCACGAAACAGGCATGAGTACCGCTTACGGTCTTTTCAACACGCAGGACAGAGGACGTCTTTTCATTCCTGCAGGTGTTGATGTCTATGAGGGTATGATTGTCGGCGAATGTGCCAAGAATGAAGATATAGTATGTAACGTATGTAAGACGAAGCATCTTACAAATACCCGTGCATCGGGCTCGGATGATGCTCTGCGCCTTGTGCCTCACAGCACATTGAGCCTTGAGCAGTGCATGGAATTTATCAAGGATGACGAGCTCCTTGAGGTAACACCCACATCGCTGCGCCTGCGTAAGCGCATTCTTTCAAAGGAACTGCGCATGAAGCAGCAGTTTAAGAAGAAATAATATGACAGAAAAGAAAACCGCCGTCACTCTCGGCAGCTTTGACGGACTTCACAAAGGACATATTTCGGTTATTGCCTGCGCTCTTGAGCTTGAAAAAGAGCACGGGCTTTTGCCGCTTGTTCTGCTCTTTGACAGGCACCCGATGCTCTCGATTTCGGGCAAGGCGCCCGATATGCTTTTGCAGCCTTCATTGCGTGATGAGCTTATTGCGCAGACGGGAGCAGGCAGAAGAATTGTACCTTTCAGAGAAGTAAGGGATATGTCGTGCCGTGAGTTTTTTGAAAAAATCCTTATCGGAAAGCTCAATGCAGGCGGCGTTTGCTGCGGCTGGAATTACCGGTTCGGAAAAAACAACGAGGGCGGTATCGAGGAACTTAAAGCTCTCTGCGAAGAATACGGCGTTGAGCTTAAAATAACTCCGCCTGTTGATTTCGGCGGCGAGCCAATCAGTTCAACCCGCATAAGGCAGGCGGTTGAAAACGGCAACATTGCCCTTGCGAATGAAATGCTCGGCAGAAAATTCCGATATAAGCTTACTGTTGTTGACGGTCAGCACAGAGGCAGGCTCATTGGCTCACCCACAATAAACCAGCGCTTTGACTGTGGATTTGTCAAGCCGAGAAAGGGCGTCTATGCCTCCGTTACCGTTGTTGACGGCAGGGAATATCCGTCGGTTACCAATATCGGTTTGCGTCCGTCATTTGAAAATGAGGATTTCCGCAGCGAAACCTGCATTCTCGGCTTCAGCGGCAACCTTTACGGGCAGGAAATCGAGGTAAGGCTTTCGGAATATCTGCGTGACGAAATAAAATTCGGCTCAATGGAGGAGCTTTCGGCTCAAATCCGCAGGGATGCGGAAAAATCCGAAGAAATTTTCAAAATCAGAGGTGAAAACGTCGATGTATGAAACATGGGAACAGCTTAAGGCGGACTGCATGCAATGCAGAAAGTGCGGCCTTTGCGAAACGAGAACCAACCTTGTTTTCGGCGTAGGTAATGAGAACGCCGAGGTTATGTTTATCGGTGAAGGACCGGGCGAAAATGAGGATTTGCAGGGCGAGCCCTTTGTAGGCAGAGGCGGAAAGCTGCTTGATAAATATCTTGATGCGATTGACCTTGACCGCAAAAAGAATATCTATATTGCGAATATGGTCAAATGCCGCCCTCCGAAAAACAGAGACCCGCTCCCCGAAGAGCAGGATATGTGCATCGACTGGCTGCGTGAGCAGACAAGGCTCATCAAACCGAAAATCATCGTCTGCCTCGGCAGAATTTCTGCTCAAAGACTTATTTCAAAGGATTTCAAGGTCACAAAGCAGCACGGCGATTTCATCGAAAAGGGCGGAATCCTTTTTATGGGAACATTCCACCCCGCAGCGCTTCTGCGCAACCCTAACCAGAAACCCGATGCGCTCGAGGATTTTCTTGCACTTCAAAGAAAAATCAAGGAAATCTGTGACCATACATATTAATATTAATCAGAAAGGAACGGTCAGAACCGTTCCTTTTTTACGTCAAAACCCTTTCTGCTGCATAGAATGATATAAAAAGAAGAAAGGGCGGATTAAAATGTATACTTATCACAGCCGTTCAAAAAAAATTCTTGAATATCTGTCAAATTCCGTGCCGTCGGCGGTTGCCCGAATCTGCGGAACAAAAGAGGCAGAATCCGTCTGCGGAACGCTGATGCTTTATCAGTCACCGGCAGGTGTTTTTTCCGTTGTTTCGGTCAGCGGAATCCCCGAGAAATTCGGATGCGGCAATATTCTTGCAATGCATATCCATGACCCCGCAACAGGAAAACATTATAACCCCGAGGGCAGGGAGCATCCTTTTCACGCAGGCGATTTGCCGCCGCTTTTTGTTGACGGAACAACCGCATGGAGCGCATTTTTGAGTGAAAGATTCGATGTGCGTGAGGTTATTGGGAAAGAAATTGTAATTCACCGCAGACGTGACGATTTTACTTCGCAGCCGTCGGGCGATGCGGGCGAAATGATTGCGAGCGGGATAATAAAACAGAATAACTGCATATAAAAAGCAGCGGCCTGTATTTTAATACAAGCCGCTGCTCCGTTTACATCATTTCAATCAGCATTGCCGCTTTCGGGGAATGCTCTTTCATATATTCAAGACCGACTCTGTTCTGTTGCTCAATTACGTGCTGTTTCCAATGGTCAAAATATTCCTGACCGTTTTCTGCGTAATATTTTATCGCCTCGCCGCCGAGAAGAGAATCCATAACCCGTCTCATAATCTTGCCTCTCATATCAGTCTGACCGCCTTTGAGAAATTCCGAGAAGATATATTTCAAAGTGTAATCGCCGTAATAAATCAGCTCATAATTTTCATTGGGGCAGGCATTGAGATAGTCAACTGCATTTTCAGAGTTGATTTTTGCTGCCGCAATCCTCTCAAAAAGTCTTTCAATAACGGCATCGGTATTGATTTTATAATATTCAACTGCCTGCGCATAGCAATCCTGCGTCATTTTTTCGGAATCTATGTTTACGGATTCATATTTTTTGCTGTAATCCTCTTTTCTTATATCCAAAAAGCCCATAAGCAGGTATTGATTTGCGTCATCAACCTCAAAATTAAATGTCATGGGCTGGCTGTAGCCGCTGACCTCTTTGAGATAGCCTTCGTTGAAGGTGAACTCTGTATATCTGATAAATGCATCTGCGGTATAGCCCTTTATATGCTTTCCGCCCTCAATGGGAGTGCCGCTGAACTCCCTGACATCAAGGTAACTGACGCTCACGCAACGGAAAAGTCCGTCGGGCTTGACTTTTTTATGACGCGAAATAATTGCGCTTTTTATCGCCTCGGTCAGCGGGTCGATTGTAACGGCAGGGCTTGCGGCATCGCCGAGAATATTGCCCGTTTTATCGTAAAAGTCATATGAAAAAGTGAATCCCGTTGATGTGCCTTGCCCTGCAGGAATGCGGTTGTTAAATTCCTTTGTCTGGTCGGCAACAATCAGCGCAGGGCTGTGGTTTACAAGAAATGTTTTCTCGTAATCGCCCGTGAACGCAATTCTTGCAAGCTCGGGATTTGCGCTAAGAACAAAATAATATGAGCCGCTGTTTGAAGTATAAGGCAGAAAATAAACATTCTCGCCTCTTTCGTGTAATGTATACTGCATCAAGGCGTCCTTGAATTTATAGCCGTTTTCGTCTTTTGCGAAGATTGCAATTCCGAGTTTTTCATCATATTCACAGCCAACAAAGATATCTTTGCCGAATGCCTGCGCGTCGAAAAGACGGATGGTTTCCGTGCCGAAACGATTTGCCGCCTCCTCATAGTTTTCTTCGCTGAGAAGTGAAATTGCAGGCTGATTCTGCATAAATTCGTTCAGCGGAATAATTTTTCCTCCTGTTTCCGACTGCACCATAACAATTTCGCTTTCGGATGTCATTGATGCGGCATATGATGAGTAGTAAATTCCGTCTGTTGCCTCTTCACGGACGATTCTGATTTTTGCCTCATGAATTGTTTTAAAATCCTTATAAATCCAAAGGCTGATTTCCGCTTCTTCAACAGCTTCATTGACACCTGCCGACGGACACCAATAAATGTTATGACCCTTATCAAGCTCAAGAACATTGTTTTTGGGCATTTCGGCAGGATATTTAACATCATAATCAATCAGCTCGCCTGCGGAGCAGGCTGCCTTTGCGCTGTCATAATCAAGGTCAAGCTGAATGGGAAAATAATAGTATCCCGTATAGCTGAGCATGGGCATATAGTCCCATTGAACATCGGTGTTACCGTAGCCGTCGGAAAGATATTTTTCCATCGAAACGTCAAAAATCTGCCTGACCTTCAGCGGATTTTTGACTCTGTAGGTTTTGCTTGGTTTGACACTGTCATTTATCCACATTTCATCAAGGTCGGAGTTAAAATTCAGAACAGTATAAATTTCGGGATTTTTCTTGTTTTTATATAAAATAACTTTATAATCCGCAGATCTTTCTTCGCTTCGGGACTCATCAATCGGAGCCTTGCTGATTTTTATTTCTTCAAGAAAATCAACGGTGCTTCCTATCGCCGTCTGCGACGAAATGTTATACGCCTTTTCGCCTGAAACAATGGTTATGCGGTAGTTATTTTTAAATATTCCGCCGTGAACCTCGTCAATCGAAGATGCTTCGGGATTGGTCATAAAGCAGACCGCAACAGCGATGCTTGCGATAACGGTAATAATGATAACCCAGAAGGCGGGCTTTTTATAGCTGAGTACGGATTTTATTCTCTGCTTTACTCCGACCTCGCCGAAGGCAAGCGGACAAGCCGCAATCATTTTTCTTGGTGCGCTGCAATTGAGAAGAGCTTCGGAATATGATTTTTTGATATCCGTACCGAGATCTTTGATAACCTTTTCGTCGCATGCAAGCTCAATATCACGGCAGAGCAGAATATACGCAACCCACATAACGGGGTTGAACCAATGTACCGAAAGCAGCAGAAATCCGAGCGGCTTCCACCAATGGTCACGGCGCTTGAGATGAGCCCTTTCATGGGCGACAACATATTCGTTATCCTGTTCATTCATATCCGAGGGAATGTAGATTTTCGGCTTGATTATGCCGAGAATGAACGGAGTTTTTATGCTGTCGCAAATGCGTATATTACCCTTCAGCGGAGCGGAAAATTTAACCTTTCTTTTCACTATGATATAACTTACCGCGGTATAAGCAAGCATTGCACCTATGCCGCCGAGCCAGACAAGATAATACACAATTGATTTGAAGCCTGCTGAACCTACCGAGCCTGTTGTGTAAGTAATTGCTTCGGGATAAATCGGATTGTCAACAATGGCGATATTATAGTCATCGTGTTGTTCATACTGATAGTAAAACTGCTCTGTCGGTATCGTTTCCGCACTCGGAATAAGGCTTAACGCGCTTTCGATTGTGAACGGACAGATAAGCCGAAGTGCAACAAGCCCCCACAGAACGACAAAAATCGCTTTCGGAGCTTTTTTCAGCACAAGCCGCAGAATTACGATTGCGCCAACAAGAAAGCTTGCGGAGATGCTTGTATTGAGCACCCAAAAGAAAACGTCGGAATAAATGCTTTCAACCATGCCGGCATAAATGTTATAGAGGCTGTTAAGAAAATCCATAATCATTCCTCCCCATAAGTGTCAATCATGCGGCGAATCTCCGAAATCTCCTCCGTTGAGAGCTTTTTGCGCTTTGTGAAAGCGGCGAGGAATGCGGGCAGGGAGCCTCTGAAGGTTTCTTCAACAAATTTTTCGCTCTGTGCGGCGTAAAAATCCTGCTTTGAAACGAGAGATGTTACCGTTCCGCCGATATTCTGAAAAATTCCTCTTTCGCAGAGCTTTTTCAGAACGGTGTAGGTTGTCGATTTTTTCCATTGAAGCTCCTTTTCACAGAGCCTCACAAGCTCGCCCGAGGAGAGCGGCTCATTCTGCCAAATTATTTCGGCAAAGCGGGATTCAACTGTGCCGAGTCTTGTTTCGTCCATCTTTTTATCCTCCTTTTGGTCTATTGTCAATCGACCTATATTTAGTCTATCATCAATAGACCGGTTTGTCAAGAGGTAAAAAAGAAAAAGGCACAGCCGAAGCCGTGCCTTAAAAATGTTGAATTATTTATACATCGGACCGTAGTTTTCGCAAGCTCTGAAGTCTGCGCCCTCGAGGTCCTTTGTGCCGAATGCACCCCAGCAAGCGGGACGGAAAATCTTGGAATCGTCAACGTTGTGGAGAGCAACGGGAATACGGAGCATGGATGCCATTGTGATGATATCTGCACCGATGTGGCCGTAGGAGATTGCGCCGTGGTTTGCGCCCCAGTTATTCATGAGGTCATAAGCCGACTTGAATGCGCCCTCGCCTGTGCATCTGGGTGCGAACCATGTGCAGGGCCATGTGTAGTCTGTTCTCTTCCAGATAACGTCTGAAACTTCGTCGGGAAGGTTAACTGTCCAGCCTTCAACAATCTGAAGAACGGGGCCGAGACCCTTAACGAGGTTAAGACGAATCATTGTTGCGGGCATTTCAGCTCTTGTAAGGAATCTTGAGGAATATCCACCGCCTCTGAAGTAGCCGTTGTCAGCTGCGTTCCATGTGGTAGCTTCGAGAATCTTGTCTGCATCTTCTTCGGTAACGTTATACCATTCTTTCATTATACCGTTGCCGTTTTCGTCCTTAACTTCGCCGCAGGCGTCAAGGCAGCATGCACCGGAGTTGATGAGGTGGATAAATCCGCCTGCTTCCTTTGCCTTGCCTTCGATGTCATAGCCTGTAACTCTCTTGACTGCGTCTGCACTCCAGTGAGTACGAACGTCAGCAAACATCTGGGGTCTGTTGGTGAGCAATTTCATGAAGAGCATGCCGATGCCGTTGAGAACGTCGTTCTCTGTTGCAAGGATGTAGGGCTCTCTGATGCCTTCCCAGTCAAATGAAGTATTGAGAAGAGCTTCTGCGAAGTCAGCATTGGGGTAAAAGTCAGTCCACTGTCTCTGACCCTGGAAGCCTGCTGCGATTGCGTTATGGCCAACCTTTTCTTCTTCACAGCCTGCGGGAAGATTTTCGTTGCCGTTCATGAGGTCCTTGATGATGCACATCATCTTAACAACAAATTCCCAGTCCTTTTCCTTCTGTTCGTCGCTCTTTCTTACAAACTCGGGGTTCTTATCAAAGCCTTCCTTGCACTTTGCCTTTGTCCATGCGAGAGCCTTCTGATATTCAGCCTCGTCATAGATGCCTTCGCTCATTCGGCGGATGATTTCAACCTCGTCAACGGATTCAACTCTCATTCCGAGATATTCTTCAATGAAGTCGGGGTCGATAACCGAGCCTGCAATACCCATGCAGGTTGAGCCGATCTGAAGATAGCTCTTGCCTCTCATTGTTGCAACTGCAACAGCTGAACGTGCAAAACGAAGGAGCTTTTCCTTAACGTCATCGGGCATTGATGTGTCGTCAGCATCCTGAACGTCCTTGCCGTAGATGCCGAATGCGGGGAGACCCTTCTGTGCATGGGCTGCAAGAACTGCTGCAAGATAAACAGCGCCGGGTCTTTCGGTAGCGTTAAAGCCCCAGACGCCCTTGATTGTGTTGGGGTCCATATCCATTGTTTCGGAGCCGTAGCACCAGCAGGGAGTTACGGAAAGAGTAATGTCAACGCCTTCCTTCTTGAACTTTGCTGCGCATGCAGCTGCCTCTGCAACACGACCGATTGTTGTGTCAGCGATAACAACCTTAACGGGCTCGCCGTTTGAATAACGGAGATTTTCCTCAAAGAGAGCCTTTGCAGCCTTTGCCATGTTCATGGTCTGGTCTTCAAGGGATTCTCTGACCTTGAGGGGTCCTCTTCTTCCGTCAATGATAGGGCGAATACCGATTACGGGATAATCGCCGATAAGTCTGCTTTTTGCCATAATAGCATCTTCCTTTCTATGTTTGATGATTTATTTTTATTATGTAACCGCCTTAAATCTCTCATAGCCTGATGCCCAGGCATCGGCATTTTCGGGAAAATATTCGACGGTGTTTTCGCTTGCTTTAACGATTTTTCTTGCCTGCTCGATGCTTTCGATAGCGCCGCAGGAGAGAAGCTGAACGGCGATATTGCCGAGAACGGTTGCTTCAATGGGGCCTGCAACAACGGTTCTGCCGCATGATGAAGCAGTCATCTGACAGAGCAGAGTATCTTTTGTTCCGCCGCCGATAACGTGGATTGCGGGGTAGGTTTTGCCCGTGCAGGCTTCAAGGTTATCGAGAGTCTGGCGGTATTTCATTGCAAGGCTCTCGTAGATGCAGCGCATAACCTCGCCGACGCTTTCGGGAACGGGTTGACCCGTTCTCTTGCAGTAGTCACGCACTCTCTGCGGAATGTTTCCGGGAGGGGTGAACTCGGGTGCATCGGGGTCGATGAAGCACTTGAAGGGTTCCGAAGCGAGCGCAAGCTTTTCGAGGTCTGCATAGGAATAGTTGCTGCCGTGTCTGTTCCAATGGCGGCGGCTCTCCTGAATGAGCCACAGACCGATGATATTTTTAAGGAAGCCTACGGTTGAGCCGTAGCCGCCCTCGTTGGTGACGTTCATTTTAAGCGAGGTTTCGTTGACGATGGGCTCTGCAAGCTCGGTGCCGAAGAGTGACCATGTGCCGCTTGAAATGAAGGCAAAATCTCCGCTTTCGCAGGGAACGGCAGTCAGCGCACTCTGTGTGTCGTGACCGCAGACGCTGATAACGTCAACCTCATCAATGCCGCATTCCTCGCAGATATCCTTGCGTACCTTGCCCAGAGGAGTTCCCGAGGGAACGATTTCGCCGAGCAGGCGTGTGGGAATACCGAGTCTTTCGATAAGGTCAGTTGCCCAGCCTTTCTTATGGATATCATACATCTGCGATGTTGTTGCGATGGAATATTCGGTTGTCATTTTGCCTGTGAGCATATAACCGAAAAGGTCGGGCATGAAAAGAAGTCTGTCCGCTCTTTCGAGGATATGCGGACGGTATTTTTTGAGCGCATAGAGCTGGTAGATTGTGTTAAGCTCCATGAACTGAATGCCCGTTGCGCCGTAGAACTCATCATTCGGAACAGTTTCTGCACATTCTTCAATGAGTCCTGCTGTGCGCAGGTCACGGTAGTGAACGGGATTTTCAAGCAGACAGCCAAATTCGTCAATCAGACCGAAATCAACGCCCCAGGTGTCGATACCGATGCTGTCAAATCCGCCTGCAAGCTTTGCGTTGACGATACCCTGCTTGATGTTATAGAAAAGGCGCAGAACGTCCCAATACATGGTGTCTCCGACCTTTACGGGATCGTTTGAAAAGCGGTGTACTTCTTCGAGCAAGATTTTTTCGCCGTCGAATTTGCCGATAATGGCTCTGCCGCTCGATGCGCCGAAGTCAATGGCTAAAACTCTTTTGTCCATAACAGGAACTCCTTCTGAAAAAACTGATTGGTGAAAAGTGAATAGTTAATAGTGAAGAGTGAAGAGTTACGGATAGGCTCCGCCTATGACCGTTATTATGTCTGGGTGTGGGCAACGCCCACCTTTAACTTTTCGTTTTTCACTTTTCGTTCTTCACTCGGTTACTGAATTACAACACCTTTTTTAAGAATGATGTTTGCATAAATTGCTGTTTCACCTGTTGCGATAACGGCATAAGCCTTCTTTGCTCTGTCATAGAATGCAAAGCGCTCAACAAGCTCAATATTCTTTTCGCCTTCTTCGGCAGTTATTGTCTTTTTGTAGTCAGCCCAGATGGGAGGGGGATTTGATGCGTCGCCGTTATCCATGAGAGCAACGGGAGCTTCAACGTATGTATCAAGAGGCATGAGCTTGAGGATTGCGGCAAGGATTTCGTCAACGCCGTGGCCGTCAAGGCGGACAAGGCGCTGTGCGATTGATGCTGCGGGGAAGTTGCCGTCACCGATAACGATTTCGTCGCCGTGACCCATTTCCATGAGAATTTTGAGAAGCTCGGGGGAGATGATGGGGGAGATGTTTTTAAGCATGGTGGTTAATCCTTTCTTTGCTTTAATTTTTTCAGGTTTTACATCACCGCATACATATTATACATGTTGCTGTATAGTCCGCCTTTCTGCATCAGCTCTTTATGTGAGCCGTGCTCGGCGATGCCGTCCTCGGTGAGAACGATGATTTCGTCTGCGTTGCGGATGGTTGTCAGACGGTGGGCAATGGTGAGGGTTGTTCTGCCCTCTGCAAGACGTTCAAGCGATTCCTGAACAAGCTTTTCGCTCTCGTTATCGAGTGCCGAGGTTGCCTCGTCAAGCAGGAGCACGGGAGGATTCTTGAGGAATACTCTTGCAATCGAAATTCGCTGCTTCTGACCGCCCGAGAGCTTGACGCCTCTTTCACCGACATATGTGTCGTAGCCGTTGGGCAGAGAAGAAATAAATTCGTGAGCGCCTGCCTTCTTTGCCGCCTCAATGATTTCTTCTTCGGTTGCATCCGCTTTACCGTAGATGAGGTTGTCGCGGATTGTGCCCGAGAAGAGGTAAACATCCTGCGCAACAACGCCGATGTTGGAGCGGAGCGACTGAAGGGTGATATCTTTTATGTTTTTTCCGTCAAGCAGAATTTCACCGCTTTCGGGCTCATAGAATCGGGGGATAAGGTTGCAGAGAGTGGTTTTTCCGCCGCCGCTTGGTCCGACGAGAGCAACGTTTTCGCCCTTGCCGATTTTGAGATTCAGGCGGTGAAGAATTTCTTTTTCACCCTTGACATAGCTGAACGAAACATCCTTAAATTCAATTTCACCCTTAACGTCTGTAATCTTAACAGCATCGGGAGAATCGGTTATGTCGGGAACCTCGTCCATGATATCCGCAAAGCGTTCAATGCCCGTTATGCCTCGGCTGAACTGCTCGCTGAAATCAACGATTGAACGGATTGAGCCGAGCAGGGTTGAAACAAGCAGAAGGCTTGCGGTGAAATCGCCGGGGGATATGATGCCGATATGCATGAAATATGCGCCGACACCCACAACTGCAATATACATAATGCCGTCAATAAGAGTTACGGTTGCGTGGAATGACGACATATATTTATAACTCTTGTTTTTTATGCGGACATATTCACGGTTTCCCTTGGAAAACTTATCTTTTTCGGTTTTTTCATTGGTAAATGAGCGCACAACTCTTACGCCAAGAAGGCTGTCCTCAATTCGCGCGTTGATTTCGCCGACCTGATGGCGGCTCTGACGGAAGGTATCGCGCATTTTTGTGCGTGTTTTCTTTGTCAGGATAATCATGAATGGCATCATTACGAAAATACAGACGGCAAGGCGCCAATCCATGCTTGCGAAAATCGAGAAGCTTGCAACAAACTTGACTATCGTCATGAACACCATTTCAGGGAAGTGGTGCGCCCATTCGGCAACATCAAAAAGGTCAGAGGTCATGCGGCTCATGAGCTGACCGACCTTTGTGTTGTCAAAAAAAGAAAACGAGAGCGACTGAAGATGGTCAAACATATCCTCGCGCATTTTGTTTTCGATTTTGATGCCCATAATGTGACCGTAATAAGACTGGCAGTAGCTTGCGATGCACGCTGTGACTTTGAAGCCTATGTAAAAAAGACAAATTTCAAGGATTCTCTGAAGAGTGAGAGATGCGATATCCTCAACCCCTGCGTTGGTTATTTCACGCACGATTAGCGGCAGAGAAATATCACATGCGGCAGTAACCGCAACGCAGCAGAGCACAAGAGCTTCGGTTCCGAGGTGTTTTTTCAGATAAGGAAAAAAGCGTTTTATCAGAGAAAAATTCTTTTTCATTGAATTTTTCGGAGACTGGTTTTCGGAAGGTTGACCTTTCATTTTTCTTTCCTCTTTCGGCATAATATATATCACATTATATTATGTAATAAAATTATAGATTTGTAAAGACCGTTTGAGGTAAATATTTTCAGAATTTATTAAAATGTCTTCGAAAAATCTTAATAAAATTTTAGAGATTTACATACTTTTTTCTTAAGAATTTGCGTGATATACTTTAATTATAAAATAAAGATAAACGGAGGGAATCAGAAATGGCAGTGTTCGCAGCAATTGTAATCACACTTTCGGTAGCAACAGGAGTTCTTATTTTTAAAGATGATTCTCCCGTTGTTGCATAGCCTTTCAAATTTTCGGGACAAGAGAAATTAAAGAAGAACGGTTCGTCAGAGGCGAACCGTTCTTTTTGATGTTTCTGTTTTTATGCAGGAATATATTCAAATGTAAAGCAATGCGAGCGGATTGCAAAATCGAGAACATAGCAGCGGAAAACATTTCCTCTGACCTGCTTGTTTCCGATTCTTACCGACGTTGCATATCCGACATTTTCATTGACAGAAGAATCATGAGAAACAATTTCAATCCATTCGGCAGGGTTATCGCTTAAGGTTATTTCCAAATCATTATCTTCAGCATATGTAAGGATGTATTTCTTCATTTCCTCTGCGGTAATCTTTTTTTCCGAAACGTCGATTGTTTCGGGGCTTGAAACGCCGCCCTTGAGATGGGGATATTTCTCGCCGCCGCCCCATACGCTGTCAGAGGATGCGGTTTTGCCTGCGGCTGATGCAAAATAGCAGGTGAATGCAGCCTCGCCGTTATAATCAACGTATTTTGCATGCGGAGTGTCGGTGTCGGCGGTCATGCCGAGAACCGCAAGGCAGGCTTTATGGATATTAGTTCCCTTATATTCATAACTGCTGTCATAAGCATGCTTTGAAGCGGGAACATCAAAATCTTCGTCTTTTGCAAATGTGTATGCGGTAACAACCTGCGCTTTAAGAGCCTCCATGGGAGCACTTGCACCGATTTCGCGCTTCGTTGTTCTGCAAAGATACTCAACAATGGGAATATCCTTGCCGCCGTATCTGATTGTCAAGGGAGTTGCGGAATCCGTTTTAACGGTTGTGCCTGTGTAATAATGAGTCAGGATTTCTTCATAGCTCTTGCCGTCTTTAGCCATCTGAATTGCGCCGTCCTGGCTCATACCGACTCCGTGGCCGAAACCGTAAACCTTGAAAACAAAGGTACCCGTTACAGAGCTTGCAGCGGTGGTTGAGCCTGTTGTGTTTGCAGCCGATGAAAGGGTCGTTGTTTCCTTGAGCGTTGTTGTCGGCTTCAAGGTTGTTGTTATTTTTGTTGTGGTGGGTTTTAATGTGGTAGTTGCTTTAGTGGTTGTGAGTTTTTCGGTGGTGGTTATATTTTTGGTGGTTGTTATTTTCTGCGTTGTGGTCAGTTTTTTGGTGGTCACAACGTTTTTTATTGTTGTTAAAACCTGCGTCAGGGTTTGGGTAACGGTTGATTCGGTTGTTGTTTCGGCGGCGGTTGAAGCTTCTGTCTGAAGCGCCTGCGCCTGCATTTCAAGCTTGTCTATGTTGCTTCCGCCGTAATAGTTTATATCTTCATAATAATCTTCCTGCTGATAATAATCATAAATACCTGTGCCGGGAAGTTTGGTTTCGGTCTGTTTATCTCCGCCGAGGGCAACGGCAACGATTATGCCGATTATAACCGCAATTGCAAGAGCGATTGAGGTTATGATTATCGGAAGCTTCGGGTTTTTTGCCCATTTCTTTTCTTTCTTTGCGGGAAGATTGGGATTTACAAGCCCTGCGGGTGAAATCTCGCCGAGCATTTCACAAAGCTTTATAACCGCTGCGGCAACAAGATATTTCTTTTCTTCGCCGGGATTTGAATAAACCTTTGCTGCCTTTGCTCTTTCGGAATCTGCAACGCAGACAACAATAAAATCGCTGCCGTCGGTTTTATCGTTATAAATCGGAGATACGCTGACACCGAAATCGGTTTTTGCGCTTTCTTTTGAAATTTTTGCGCACTCGGCAACGTAGTTTTCAATTGCTTCATCAGCGAGTCTGTCACGCAGAGCTGCATCCTGAACGAAGGCGGTTTCACATTCAGGGACTGCCGAGATTGCCGAAACAAGGGCTTTTGAACAGCCGCAGGGAGAGATTGCAACGGTTTTTCCGCTTTTTATGACGGATTCAACATGCTCTTTGAGAGCGGAAAGCTTTGGCTTGTCCGACACGGGAGCAGTTGTTTTCTGAAAAATTCCGTCAAGCAGACGCGCAAGCCCTGCGCCGAAAAGATAGCAGAGTCTTTCCTCGTCAAGAGGCAGAAAAACGATAAGACCGTTGCCGTGCTCCTTAAGGAATGCCGAATAAAGACCGTCGGCGGATTTGAGAGCCTTGGATTTTTCAGGAATAGCGGCATGAAGGTCGCGTATTTTCGGGTCGTCGGGTGCATTTTCGCCCATTGCTGCGGTTATGGAGTTGCTTCTGACGATTTTTGAAGAAACGGTTTTGATTAAACGAAGCTTTGCGTTAAGAAACAGAGAAACGGGAGCGGCAGCAAAGATGACTCCGCCCTCAAGGGCGCAGGAATCAACGCCGGCAGCAAAAGCTGCGGCATCGCCGAAGTCATTGAACGGAACATCTGACGAATATTCCGATACTCTTTGTTTAAGATAATCTGCCGCACTTTGCGCCGTTGAGGCACAGAGCGTGCAGATGCTCACCTTTCTTTTCATAGTTATCACCGTTCCTTAAATTTTGCTTCGCTTTATTTTACCATCTTGAATCCTCAGCGTAGGGATTTGTCTTTTTGTTGACGTCATACCACTTCTGGGGATATTTGGGGTTGGGATTCATATATGCTTTTGAGGTGTCAACGCTGATGCTTTCGCCCGGTCTTTTTTCTCTGGCAACAACAACAATCATTGCACCGTCGAAGTCGTAAACACAAGCCTGAAGAGTGAGAATTTTATCGTTTTCGTTGATGTCAACACCGGTTGTGTAAAGCTTTCTCTTGTCAACCTCCTTGATGTAGTCTGCAAACTTTTCGGTTGAAACATCAATGAAGTTGTAGGGCAGGAAGTAGCCGTTATCGTCATCGCGGTCGGAGTTTGTAATGAAAACGCCGTAAACAAACCATGTGTGGTCGCCGTAAATAGTGTTGCATTCGATAACGGGAGCCTGCGCAAAGCCGTCGATTGTTCTGTAATTTTCGAGCATGCCGAAAATATAATCGTCATGGCGCATGTTGTGGCCGTAAACAACGGTGTTTCTGTGGAGCGATTTGAGGTTGCTCATTCTGTAATCAAAGAACGGAACACCGTAGCTTGTATATTTTTTATAGATATCTTTTTTGAGATAATAGCTGTTATCATCGCCCTGCGCGATGGGAAGGCTGATGCCGAGTCCTTCAATGGTAATCCAGCCCGAAAAATCATTGTTCTGCGCATAAAGCTGGGCATATTTTGCGAGCATGCCTTCGGGGAAATCAACATCGGGATAGTCGTTTTCCATCTGGCTGTTAACGGTTGCGGAATGGTCGTGCTCATTGATGTTAACATTCATCTGTTCCGCAAGAGCATCGGAGTCTGATTTGAATCTGTAGGGCTCGATAAAATAAGTATTGATAAGGATTCCGCAGCTGACGATGATGGTTATTATCGAAAGGGAGAGAACGATTTTTCTGATAACCTCACCTGCGCCACCCTTCTTTTTTTCGCCGTTATCTGCTGCAAGCTCGGAAATATCGTGATCTTCCTCGGGAGCCTGTGCGCTCATGGGCTCGGCTTCATAGAGCTTTTCGCTTGCAAGCGCAGCTTTTTCATAGTCAACGTCGTCATCGGGAACGCTGACAACAAAGTTTGCAGAATCTTCTTTGGGCTTGACTTCGCCGAGAAGAGCTGCAAGTTCTGCATCAAAATCCATGGTGCTGTTGTTTTTTTCTTTGGATTCTTCAAAGATGAAGTCTGCTTCTGCGCTGTCGGGTGCGGCAACAAGAGCAATCTCGGGCTCTGTTTCGGCAGGAGCATCTTCTTCTTGCTCGGGAGTTTCTTCCTTGGCAACGGGAGCTTCGGGCTCTTCATCAACCTCGAGGCTGCTCCAATCAAGCTCGCTCTCATCAAAGGACAGCTCTTCATAAGCCTCTTCGGTTTCTTCACATTCTTCCTCTTCAGGAATTTCGGAAACAAGCTGCGAAGCATCCGAAAGCTCGCTTGAAACGGGCATGATGCCTGCGTTTGATTCGATTTCGGAAAGAATATCGTCAAAGCCTGTTTCGCTGTCGGTTTCGGATTTGAGCAGGTCAATCATGCTGAAAATATCGCTCTTTGCCGTGTCCTCATCGGGTATTGCGGCAAGCTCTTCAACAGGTGAAGGCTCGAATATTGCATCCTCGCCGATTTCAATGTTAATATCGTTTTCTGCTTCTTCTCCTGGCGCATTATCGAGCGAAACAACAGGGATATCATCGTCAAAATAGTCATCGGGATTCATCCAGAGGGATTCAAGTGCCGCATTTTCGGGCTCTTCGGGGATTTCAGGGTCTGAAAGAGCAATTTTTGCAGGCTCTGCCTCGCTTTCCGTTAAAACTGACATGGGTTTGGGCACGATTGTTTCAGGTCCGCTGCTCATGATGTCGTCGTAAAGGCTCTGAAGCTCGCTTTCAAGGCTCTTTTCCGTTCTTTCGATATCCTCATGGAAGCCCTCAAAAAGCGGAGATGCCTTGGAGCTTTCCTCAAGAAAATCGGTAAGATTTATTTCTGTTATCGCCTCATCGTCTGCGATGGAGCTGAGTCCCTCGGGGAGAGAGGCGTTGTTTTTCTGATTATCGTTTACAGACATGATTTAAACCCTCCTTAATTAGCACTGGGCTGCCATTTTTCGGCATTCTTATAGGGATTCTTCTTTCCGTTTCTGTTATACCAGACCTGCGGTCTGCGGTAATCGGGGTTGTCCTTGACGAGGGATGCGTCAATGCTTTCACTTTCACCCTCATGGAGAAGCCTGCCGACAACAACAAGACGGGTGTCAACGCTCTTGCCGTAATCATAAATGCAGGTTGAAAGGGTGATTACCCGGTCTGTGGGCTCAAGCGATACGCCCGTATCATAAAGCATTCTCTGCCTTACCTGCTCAATATAGCCGACCATGTTGTTATCACTCATGTCGGGGTAAATATAATTGAAGAAATAGCCGTTATCGTCGCTCGGAATTGTGCTTGAAAGGAAAACGGCGCAAATCTTGAAGGTATATTCCTTATAAAGAGTACTGTATTTGATTATGGGATTTCTGATGAAATGGTTTTTATCTCTGTAATCATAGAGAGAGCGGAAGGATTGCTTGGGAATACCGTCGGATTTTCCCGTTGTATGACCGTGGATAACGGTGTTTTTGGAGATTCCGTCTGTTATGCAGCGGTAATCGAGATAAATATTGCCGTAGTTGGTGTTGATTGTTTCGGTTGTGTAGCGCTCATAGAAATCACGCTTGAGATAGTAGCTGTTGTCATCGCTCTGCAAAACGGCGGTATCCATTTCCGTGCCGGGAATTGAAAGCCAACCGACAAGATTATTGTTGATTGAATATGCCTGCTTGAGCTCCTCTCTGATTCCCTCGGGATATGAGCTCTGTTTCTTCATATCGTTTGAGATAACGGATGCAAGGTTTTTTGAAAGCGCATTTGTGACTGTTTCGGCTTTCATCACATATTCCGCCGCTTTCTGATTAATCTGAACCTCGATGTCGGGCTCTTTTGTGAAATTAATGACTGAAAGAACTATCAGCACTGCGGAAACAACCGCAAAAATCGGGCAGAGAATTGCCGCCAGCTTTTTAAAACTCATTTTATTTTCTCCTCTATATAAATTCTGGCAAGGTTGAGCGCCCTTGAGGCGGTGACATAGCGGTTATATTCCCTGTCGTTCTTGCCTGTTTCGATTTTTTCACACATTTTTTTATCCTCGGCATCAAGAGCAATGAAGCAAAGACCGACGGGCTTTGATGTTCCGTCGCTGCCGGGGCCTGCAATGCCCGTTACGGATATTCCGATATCCGCGCCCGTAACACGGCGTATTCCCGCCGCCATTTCTCTTGCGGTCTGTTCGCTGACCGCGCCGTATTTCTCAAGTGTTTCGGTTTTTACCCCGAGAACTTTATTTTTCATTTCATTTGAATAGGTTATTGCGCCGAACTCGAAAACAGAGCTTGCGCCTGCGATATCTGTTAATCTTTTGGGGATATAGCCTGCGGTACAGCTTTCGGCGGTTGCGATTTTCATGCCGTTTTCCTTGAGCAGTTCAACAACTCTTTCTTCAATGCTCCCGCTGTCGATGCCGTAAACATAGCCGCCGAGCCTGCTTCTGATTTCTTCAATGACGGGCGAGCAGAGCTTTTCTGATTCGGCTTTATTTTCAGCTTTTGCGGTGACTCTCAAAAGAGCCTCGCCTTTTTTTGCATAGGGTGCAACGGTGGGATTTTCATTCTCCAGCAAATCGGAGCAGATTTCCGCCATTGCGCTCTCACCGATGCCCATTGTCCTTACGGTATGGGAAACGATTGCACCGTCGGAATATTCCGAAAGATAGGGAATGACGCTTTCCTCATACATCGGAGCCATCTCATAGGGAGGGCCGGGCAGAATCACAACGCATTTGCCGTCTTTTTTAAGACCGAGTCCGGGTGCCGTACCCTTGCTGTTTTCAAAAACAGTTCCGCCGACGGGCACATATGCCTGGCGGAGATTGCTCTCGGGCATTTCGTAGCCTTTTGAGGCAAAATAATTCTTTATTCCGTCTGCGATTGCGGAGTCAAACTTCAGCTCAAAGCCCATAACCTCGCAGCAGACATCTCGTGTTATATCGTCTGCCGTGGGTCCGAGACCGCCCGTTGCGATAACGATATCGCTTCTGTCAAGAGCCGTTCTCAAAGCGGCGGCAAGTCTTTCGCAGTTATCACCGACAGTTGTGTGGCGGAGTACGGATATGCCAAGCTTTGCAAGCTCGGTTGAAAGATATTTTGAGTTTGTATTAAGAATATCTCCGAGCAGAATTTCGGTTCCTACGGAAAGAATTTCACAAACCGACATACCATAGCTCCTTTCAATTAATAAGCATTAATATGAATAAATCTCGTTCCCTCAACCGCTTCCTTAACGAGTCTGTCAACCTCGAGTGCCTCTTCACACTTCTCGACATAATCGAGGGTGGGTCGGGTTTTGGGGTGCTTTGGAGTGAATACCGTGCAGCAGTCCTCATAGGGAAGAATTGAAATATCAAAGGTTTCGATTTTTCTTGAGATTGCAACAACTTCGTCCTTGTCCATGCCGATAAGCGGACGGAAAACGGGCATTTCGCAGACTGCGTCCGTGCAGGCAATTGCAGGCATCGTCTGGCTTGCAACCTGTCCCACGCTTTCGCCTGTGATGAGTGCGCCCGCCTTTTCTCTTTCGGCGATAATCTGCGAAACCCTCATCATCATGCGGCGCATAATGACGGTGAATATATCTTCGGGGCAGTTATCCTTGATGAGCTCCTGAGTTTCTGTGAACGGAACAACAAAAAGGGTGATTCTGCCCGAATATTTGCTGACCTGCTTTAAGAGCGAGTGAACCTTCTGCTCGGCTCTTTCGCTTGTATACGGGGGCGATGCAAAATGGATTGCGATAAGCTCAAGACCCCTCTTTGCCATCATGTATGCGGCAACGGGGCTGTCGATACCGCCCGAAATAAGCACGGCCGCTCTGCCTGCGGAGCCCGTGGGCATTCCGCCTGCGCCCTTGAGCTGGGTGCCGTGGATATAAGCGTAGTTATCTCTTACCTCAACGGTAACGATAAGGTCTGGATTATGAACATCAACAACAAGGTGGGGGAATTTGCGCAGCAGATATCCGCCCGTTTCTCTGCAAATTTCGGGAGAATTGAGGGGGAATTTTTTATCCGAGCGCTTTGCCTCAACCTTAAAGCTTCTGATTCCGAGAAGCTGGGGAGCCAGGTATTCTTCGGCACTTCTCAGAATTGTGTCCATATCCTTTTCAACTGCCGCTGCTCTTGAAAAGCCTGCAATGCCGAAAACCTTTTCGATTCTGCTTACGGCTTCGTCAAGGTCTGCAAATTCGTCCTCCGGCTCTGCAACAATCGTTGACTGAGCAATGGTGAACTTGAATTTGCCTGCGGATTCAAGTCTGCGGCGCATGTTTTTAACGAGCATATCCTCAAATGTTCTTCTGTTAAGACCCTTGAGGGCAAGCTCTCCGTTTTTAATAAGAATTATTTCTTTCATATTTACCCCAAATAATTTATTTTACTGCTCTTATCGTGTTTTTGCCTTCGCTGATTCCTTTAATAAGAGCGTCGACTTCCTGAATTGTTGTATATCTTGAAAAGCTGATGCGCAGAGGGCTGTCGAGTCTTCTGCGGTCAAGCCCCATCTGCATGAGAACGTGGCTCTTTTTGCCCTTTGAGCATGCCGAACCGCTCGAAACGCAGATCCCTCTTTCGGAGAGAAAATTAAGCATCGGCTCGGATTTTATTCCCAGAACAGAAATATTTGTCACATAGGGCAGAGCATCGGGCGGTGAATTGATAACGATATCGGGAATTTCCGCGAGCTTATCAACCATATAGTCACGCAGCATTTTTATATGCTCAAGCTCTCTTTGCGGGTCGGGCAGGGCTCTTGCCGCTGCGGCAAAGCCTGCGATTGCGGGCATGGCTTCGGTGCCGGGGCGGATTTTCTTTTCCTGCTCTCCGCCGAAGGTTCTGGATTTTATCTTTACTCCCTTGCGGATATAGATTGCACCCACGCCCTTGGGGCCGTGAATTTTATGGGAGCTTACCGTCATCAGGTCAACACCGAGAGATGCGGGTTTCACGGGCATCTTGCCGAATGCCTGAACCGCATCGCAATGAATGAGAGCAGGCGAACGAGCCATCATAGCGGCTCTTTTTGCCGCCTGAACGGGCATTATTGTTCCCACCTCGTTGTTGACGAGCATCATTGTTATGAGAATCGTGTTTGAATTGACTGCGGCATAAAGCTCTTTTTCGTTAATTCTGCCGTAGCTGTCAACCCTGAGCTTTATGACCTCGAAGCCTTCTTCTGCAAGCTTGTCGAGGGTTTCGTCTATGCTGGAATGCTCAACGCTTGTTGAAACAATTCTTCTGCCCATGCGGCGCATCTGATATGCCGCACCCATAACGGCGAGATTGTTGCTTTCCGTGCCGCCCGAGGTGAAGAAAATCTCTTCGGGGGAGCAGGAAAGGTTTTTTGCGATGGCTTCTCTCGATGAGTCGAGAAGCGCTTTTGCGGCATTGCCCGAGCGGTGGAGAGATGAAGGATTGCCCCAGCATTCGGTCATCGCTTCGGCAACCGCCTTAACCGCTTCACAGCAGGGCGCCGTTGTTGCGCTGTTATCAAAATAGGCTTCCATTGTGCATCTTTCCTCCTGTCAGCACTACACCCATTATAGTAATCATATTTAAAATATTATACACTATTTTCTCCTCGGTTGCAATATATTTTTTATATTGTTATTATATATACCATATATAGGAGAAAAAGCACGGATTGTCGGTCTGCACTAACATTATATGCCCCGGAAAGCCGTTTTGCCATATGATATGATACTATGACATAATTAATAAATTTACTGATATTTGTTAACAGTTTTAAAAAATTCGGCTGTCAGAATATAAATTGAAATTTCGGATTTTGTGTGGTAATATATAATAAATTCAAGGGGGTGAGCTTTTGGCAGAAAAGGAAATAAAAAAACAGCCGCATTTCAAGCAGGTAACGGTTATGCTGCTCATGACGGCGTTTCAACTTCTTTGCGCAGCCTGCGTTTTTGTGCAGCAGGATGAGCTGAGCATAACTCTCGTATATATTTTCTTCGGCTATATTGCCGCCGAGTGGATTTACATGCTCATCGGAACACTTGTTACGCATAACGATTATTTTGAGCTTGAGGCAATCGCTTTCTTCCTTTCGGGTATAGGACTTACGGTCTGTGCAAGCTTCAGCGAAACCTATGCACTCAAACAGCTCATTGCAATCGGGCTCGGGCTTGCGGTCTATCTTATTATGCTCATGCTTATAAAAGATGTGCGGGTTGCGTGCATTCTGCGTTACCCCGCCGCAATCGGCGCCGTGGGAGTGCTTGCGGCAAACCTTGTGCTTGCCCAAAGCATAAACGGTACACTTAACTGGATTGACCTCGGCTTTTTCTCGATTCAGCCCTCCGAGCTTGTCAAAATCGCATTTATCCTTGTCGGAGCGGTATCGCTCGAAAAGCTTTTGTCCATAACGAGCCTTACAAAATACGTTATTTTTTCGCTGGGATGCGTCGGTGCGCTTTTTCTTATGAAGGATTTCGGTACGGCTCTGATATTCTTTTTCACGTTTATACTTATCGCCTTCATGCGCTCGGGAAACATACGCACAATCGTTCTGATTTGTGCCGTTGCGCTTATGGGAGCAATGCTTATAATCTATTTCAAGCCCTATGTTGCCAACAGATTTGCGGCTTACCGCCATGTCTGGGATTATATGGATACATCGGGTTATCAGCAGACGAGAGTGCTTATTTATTCTGCCAGCGGCGGACTTTTCGGACTCGGAATCGGCGAAGGCTATCTGCGTGATGTCTATGCTGCATCAACCGACCTTGTTTTCGGTCTTATCTGCGAAGAAATGGGTCTTGTTTTGGGACTTGCCGTGCTTTTAAGCTTTGCGGGAATCGCATTTTTTGCGGTTCGCTCCGCAAAATCCTCGGCATCAACATTCTATGCAATCGCTGCCGTTTCGGCTGCGGGAATGCTGCTTTTCCAGCTTGCGCTGAATGTTTTCGGAATAACGGATTTGCTGCCGCTGACGGGCGTAACTCTGCCCTTTGTCAGCAGGGGCGGCTCGAGTATGCTTTGCTCATGGGGTCTGCTTGCGTATATCAGAGCGGCAGGTGCTCCGTTTGAAGCGCCGAAACCGGATATTTCGGTCAAAAAAGCACCTCCCAAAGCACCTCGCAAGGCAGGGGCGAAAGGAGGCTCAGCATGAGAATAACATCAAGACGTGCAGCAATTGTTTATGCGCTGATTCTTGCGTTTATCGCAGGCGTGGGTTTCTTTGTTGCGAGCCTTATGCTCAACGGTGCCGAGTGGGCATCAAACAAGGCGAACCGCCACATTTATTCGGGAGGAACAATCGTCAACGCAGGCACAATTTATGACAGAAACGGTGTTTCGCTTGCTAAAAGCTCCGACAACGAAAGAGTTTTTGCGGAAAATTCAACCATGCGAAAATCCGTTCTTCACGTCGTCGGCGATACTGCGGGAAGAATCTCAACAGGAACTCACTATCTTTACAGAGATGTGCTTTCGGGTTACAGCCGAATTGAGGGAATTTATAACCTCAAACAGACGGGAGTCGGCACGGATATAAAGCTCAATATTGACAGCGAGGCGAATAAAATTGCCTATAATGCACTCGGCGAATTTGACGGTGCGGTTGCTGTTTATAACTACAAAACGGGTCAGCTTCTGTGCAGCGTTTCAAAGCCTGCATATGACATTGAAAACATTCCCGACGACCTGCTGACAAATGAAAAATATGACGGAGTTTTTCTTGATAAGGTTATTTCGGGAATCTATACCCCCGGTTCGATAATGAAGATTGTTACCGCCGCATGTGCTATTGAAAATATACCCGATATTTATACACGCACTTTTGAATGCGACGGAGAATACGAAACCGCCGACGGCAAGGTTATCTGCAACGGAGTCCACGGCAAGGTTGATTTTCAAAAGGCGATGAATGAATCCTGCAACTGTGCCTTTGCCGAGATTTCAATTGAACTCGGAGCTGCAAAGCTCAAGGCAACGGCGCAATCAATGGGCTTTGATTCGCAGCTTTATGCAAAGGAAATAAGACTTACGAAGAGCAGATTTTCTCCCTCATCGGAGAGTGAATCCGAGCTTGGCTGGGCAGGAATCGGTCAGTCAACAACTTATGTCAATCCCGCTCATTTTCTTGCGATAATGGGTGCAATTGCAAACGGCGGAGAGGGATATGCGCCCGACAGAATAAACGCGCTCGGCACTATCGGAAAAATTGTCGGCAGAGTACCCGAAAGCGTTGTCAGCATAAAGCCCGAAACGGCGGCAAAGCTTCAGGTTTTGCTGCGTTCAAACGTTGCCGATAAATACGGCGATTGGAAGTTCAAAGGTCTTGAAATGTGCGGCAAAACGGGTACGGCACAGATTGACGGCGAGAAGAGCCATTCGTGGTTTGCAGGGTATTCGCAGAGAGCGGATTTGCCTCTTGCGGTTATCTGTGTTGCGGAGCACGGCGGCTACGGCTCGGGAGTTGCCTCAACGGTTGCAAATAAAGTAATGCAGTATTTTTCTGAAAACTTGTAAAAACAAAACAACCCGAACATTATTTGTTCGGGTTGTTTCTATGTCTGAAAATTAAAATGTTTTAACAAGTTCCTTGAGGTATTCTTTGAAATCGTTGCCGATTTCGGGATGATTCATTGCAACCTCGCAGTTTGCTTTCATGATGCCGAGCTTGTTGCCCATGTCATATCTCTTGCCGTCAAAATTGTAAGCAAGCAGCTTGTCATTCATGCCGAGCTCCGTGAAAACATCGGTGAGATAAAATTCCTCGCCCTCGGGAGTGTTTGCAAGACCCTTTTCGATAAGCTCAAAGGTTTCGGGGGGGAGAACAACTCTTCCGAGAATCGCAAAGAGCGAAAGAATCTGGTCGGGAGCGGGCTTTTCGATGATTCTTCTGCAGGTCATCGCTCTGTCCTCGCCCTCAATGGGAGAAACGTCGAGTGTGCAGTAAAGTCTGATAAGCTCTTCGGAAACTTCGTTGACGCCTACAATGCCCTTGCCGTATTTTTCGTAGCAGCGGGTAAGCTGTGCGGTAACGGGGTCCTCGGAAACGATAACATCATCACCGTAAAGAACGGCAAACGGCTCGTCGCCGACAAAGGATTTACCGCAGAGGAGTGCATGTGCAAGACCCTTTGTTTCTTTCTGACGGATAAAATAGATGTTTGCAAGGTTTGCAACAGCCTTAACGTCTTCGTAAAGCTTTGCCTTTGAGGGGTTGCCTCTGAGACCTGCTTCGAGCTCAAAGGAGTGGTCAAAATGGTCCTCAATTGCGCCCTTGCCTCTGTTTGTGATGATAAGAATATCCTCGATTCCTGCTGCAACAGCCTCTTCGACGATATACTGAATTGCAGGCTTATCAACGATATTGAGCATTTCCTTGGGAACGGATTTTGATGCAGGGAGAACTCTTGTGCCCAGACCTGCTGCGGGAATTATGGCTTTTCTGACTTTCATAATTTTTCCTCCGTATATTAAAAACTGTTCATTATTGTGTTTGCGCCCATCATAAGGAGCTGAACGAGCGAGTTATAACCCATAATGCTTGCCGCAAATGCGAGCGGTGAAAGACCGCCTCTGCGGGAAATCATGATTTTCCGCATATTCGGCTCATTAACGCTTTCGTCAATGAGCTTCATATCATCTCTTGTTTTTTTATAATAGAGCCTGTCGGCAATCAGGGCGCATATCAGATGAAGAATCAGGTCAACACCTGTAACAATAAGCATCGGCTTCATTGTTTTTTCGAGCATTTCCGTGCTTACTTGCTCAAGCTCTTTCTCAAATGCGGCAAATTCTTCTTCCGTTGCGTTTTCATAGTCGAAATTGTTGACTGTATTAACATATGAATTTGTGTGTGTAACTATTTCATTTGAAAAGCTTGAAAGCATGAGAGCTGCGGTTGCGAAAAGGACAATTAAAAATATTCCCGCCTTATACATTTTTCTGAAAAAGAACCAATACGGTGCAAAGAAAAATGCCGCAAAGTTGAACGAGAGCTTTTTGCCTTTCGCAAATCGTTTGAATTTGGGCAGATATCTTTTTGAACTTGCCTGCGTATAAAGAGCGATATCGCCCGCCTTTATTCCGCCGATGAGTTCATCGGGAGCGATTCCCGTGCCTGCAAGATAAGGGTTATCGTTAAAAAACTGACCGCCTGAAGCGAGCGGAGCGCCGCAGTTTTTGCAATGGCGTGCATCGCTGTCATTTTCTTTTCCGCAAAAGGCGCAGACCTTCGGATTCTGCGAGTTATCCGCCGATTCGCCGAAAAGTGCGCCGCAGTTGCCGCAATGAAGCGCATCCTTAGGATTTTCGCTGCCGCAGATGTGGCATATATTTGAATCTGAAGAACTATTTGTTTCTTCGGCAGGACGGCTGTTTTCGTTGCCGTTCCATATATATCCCGAAGCATGCAGGCTGTCGTTTGCGCAGCAGCCGTTCTGCATCCAGCATTCTCTGTGCTGCGGAGTTGCACACACGGGGCATACAACAACATCATCCTCTGCCTTGAGCGGTTTTCCGCAGTAAGGGCAGAGACGGTTTTCGTAATTCATTCTTTCTCTCTCCTTTTCGGAAACATACATCAATATATTTTACCTAATTATAGCATAAAAAGCAATAATATTTTAGAAAATAATTATTTTATAAATATGAACAAAAATAAAATTAATCGGAAATTCTTTACAAGTACGTTTTTTTTAGTTATAATACATACTGATAAATTATGTTTCAGGAGATTATTTATGGTTCAGTTTGAAGAATTAAGACTTTCACTGCTTGAATATGAAGAAAAGCTCGGTCAGCTCCGTGAGGCTCTCGGTCTTGACGATATGACAAAAGAAATTGCAGAGCTCGAGGAGCAGACTGCGCAGGACGGTTTCTGGAATGACCTTGCAAATTCGCAGAAGGTTCAGCAGAGAATCAGCCAGCTCAAAAACAAGGTTGGCGCATACAACTCGCTCGAAAACGAATATAACGATGCACTCGTTCTCATTGAGCTTTCAAATGAGGAAGAGGACCTTGATATGTTTGACGAATGCAAGTCTGCCGTTGATGCATTTATTGAAAAGCTTGAGGCAATGACTTTAAGCACTCTTCTTTCGGGCGAATACGATTCAAAGAACGCAATTCTTACCTTCCATGCAGGTGCAGGCGGAACAGAAGCGCAGGATTGGAACCAGATGCTTGTCAGAATGTATCAGCATTGGGGCGAAAAGCACGGCTTCAAGGTCAGCATGATTGACTTCCTTGACGGTGACGAAGCAGGTCTTAAATCCGCCGTTCTTCTCTTAGAAGGCGAGAATGCTTACGGTTATCTCAAGGGTGAAATGGGTGTTCACCGCCTTGTGCGTGTTTCTCCGTTCGATGCATCTGGCAGAAGACACACTTCCTTCGCTTCCCTCGAAGTTATGCCCGAAATCGACGATACAGTTGAGGTTGAAATCAACCCCGACGACCTTCGCATAGACTATTACCGTTCGAGCGGTGCAGGCGGTCAGAAGGTTAATAAAACCTCGTCTGCCGTTCGTATCACACATATCCCCACGGGCATCGTCTGCGCATGCCAGGTTGAAAGAAGCCAGCATCAGAACCGTGACGTTGCAATGAAGATGCTCAAATCAAAGCTTATCGAAATCAAGGAAAGAGAGCATCTTGACAAGATTGACGATATCAAGGGTGAGCAGAGAGAAATTGCATGGGGCAGCCAGATTCGCTCCTATGTTTTCATGCCTTATACCCTTGCAAAGGACCACAGAACAGGCTATGAAGCAGGCAATATCAATGCTGTTATGGACGGCGATATTGACGGCTTTATCAATGCATATCTTAAGATGGAATCTTTGAAAGATTCGGCAAAATAAGTTTATGAAACTGATTGACATTTCACGAAAGTTCTTTTCGTCAGAGGTTTATCCGGGCGACCCCGAGCCGTATTCGGAGCAGATTTCCGTTATCGGCGAGGCTTCCGAATGCAATCTTTCGGTTATTCATGCCTGCGCCCACACCGCAACCCATGTTGATGCGCCTCAGCATTTTGTCCCCGACGGAAAAACGATAGACGAGCTTCCGCTTGAGCCGTTTGTCGGTGAGTGCACGGTTATTGAAGTGCCTCAGGGTGTTATTACGGGTGAATATGTTGACAGATACTTTCCCAAAAAGTGCGAGCGTCTGCTGATTAAAGGCGGAGGCAGAGCATTTTTTATGGATTCTTCCGCACAGGAGCTTGCAGACAGAGGTCTTCTGCTCATCGGCACGGATTCAAATTCCGTCGGCTGCAAGGGCAATCAGACCGGTCCGCACAAGGCGTTTTTACTTAATTCCGTAGCAATTCTTGAGGGTCTTAACCTTTCAGAGGTTAAACCCGGCAATTATTTCCTTTTTGCTCCGCCCGTCAGATGCGAGGGGATTGAAGGAGCGCCTGCAAGAGCGGTTTTGATTGAGGATTATGTTTTCTGGTCGAAACGATCATAAGGTTAATTGATTCGAACTCCATACGGTTTTGAAAGGCATATTTCTGCCACAGCTTCGTTAAAAATCTTGTCGTATGGCGAAGAAAAAAACGCTTCGATGGGTCGGAAATCCGACCTTTACGGCGTATTTAGTTCAAATCCATTAACCTTAAACGAGGTGTGAAATGAAACGCATTTTTGATTTTACCGTGAGCCTTGTGCTCATAATATTGCTTCTGCCTGTATTTCTGCTCATCGGCATAATCATTGCTATTGACGCGGGTAATCCCGTTATTTATAAGCAGTACAGAGTCGGGAAAGACAACAAGCTTTTTTATATCTATAAATTCCGCACGATGAAAACAGATACCCGCCTTGCCGCAACAGCCGAGCTGACAGAGGCAGACGAATGCATAACAAGAAGCGGAAGACTTCTTCGCAAAACAAGTCTTGACGAGCTTCCCCAGCTTTTCAATGTGCTTATCGGCGACATGAGCTTTGTCGGTCCCCGTCCGCTCATTCCCGAAGAAAAGGAAATCCGCAGCATTAGAAAGAAATATAATGTATATTCCGTCAGACCCGGCATCACGGGTCTTGCGCAGGTCAACGGCAGGGACATGCTTTCGGACGAAGAAAAAGCCCTGTTTGACAAGGAATATGTTGACAAACAGAGCGTTTTGCTTGATATTAAAATTTTGTTTAAAACCGTTATGGTTGTTCTGAAAAGAGAAAACATTTCCGAGGGCGGAGAACCGGGGAATAAGCGCAAGGTTTAATTTACAACGCCTAAATACTCCTCAAAGCACTGACCGCTTGCCTTCATCTCTTTTGCGGCTTCAACACCGACATAGCGCCAATGCCACGGCTCATAGATAATTCTGGTGATGTCCTGCTTATCTTTGGGATAGCGGAGAATAAAGCCGTAATCTGCGGCATTTTCGTTCAGCCACTTAAATTCGTCGGTGTTCTCAAAGCTTTCGTAAAGGCTGCAGATATCCATTGCAAGCCCTGCGTTATGCTCGCTTGTGCCGGGCGGAAGAATGATTGTTGCCGCCATTTGGGTAGCTTCAACCTTGCTGTATCCGTCATCGACGTACTTCTGGATTTTGTTTTCAAAATTTCTCTTCTGACGTGCAACAGAGCGGTAGCCTGAAACGGGTGTAAGCTCAATGCCATCCTCGAGTGCCGCAAGATACATTTCGTTATAATGCGGAGCAACGCGGTAGTCAAGCTTTAAGCTGTCGGGGTCATTGGTTATGCAGGGCGCAAGCTCAACTTCATAATCATCGGGGAGTATGTAATCCCTGTTGACAAGCAGCATCTTCCAATCACTGATTTCAACGTTTGCATAAACGGGATTAAAGCCTGCATAAGCATATGCGTAATCTTCGATTGTATTTGCAGGAAGGGTTTCGGGTGCTTTTGTTGTTTTGGCGGCGGTTGTTTTTTCAAAAAAAGATGAAATTTTATCTGCAAGCTTTGTTTTCTCTTCTTTTGTTGTTGAAACGACGGCTTCTGTTATTTCAACCATAACATCAACAGCTGATTCGGAAACCGAAGCCGTAGCTGTGGTTGCAGATGAGGTTGTGTCGGCAGACGGAATATCAGCATTTCCTGATTTTACGGCAATACAGCCTGTAACAACAACGGAAACAATTCCGACAAGCGTAAACGCAAGGATTTTTTTCATAAAATTTATACCTCTTAAGAGAATTTCCGTATATATAATATATCCGATTAATAATATTGTCAAATCCCTTATGGATTTGTTAATAAAAAATTTGCAACTTACGGGTGTGCAGCCCGAACATATATCGAAAGGAGTTGTTTGCTTTGAAAGCAAGCGAAAGCGTAAAAAATTATCAGTCCGAGCGCCGTATGTATACGAATTATGCGGCAAGGGCAATCAAGAAGGTATGCAAGGAGATAGGCCCCAGATTCGCGGGCTCTGAAGAAGAAAAAAAGGGCATCGAATTCATGGCAGAGGAGCTTAAAACCTGCTGTGACGATGTAAAGATTGATTCGTTTACCGTTCATCCCAAGGCGTTCCTCGGCTGGATTCCGATGACGGTTGTGCTGATGACAATTTCTTCAATTCTGTTTTTTATCGGGCAGTTTTTTGAAATTGTTCCTCTTTTCTTCGTTTCGGTTGCTCTTGCGGCAATCTGCTTCTTCTTTATCATAACAGAGTTCCTTTTCTATAAAGAAACCCTTGACCCGTTTCTTCCCAAAAAGACTTCTCATAATGCTTACGGCGTACGCAAGGCGACGGGCGAAACAAAGCGCAGAATCATCTTTGCGGGTCATGCCGATTCATCAATGGAATGGCGCTTCACCTATTACGGCGGACCGAAGCTGCTTATCCCCGTTATCGGCGGAGCACTTTTCGGCGTTCTTTTCTGTACGGTTTGCAGCATCATCGCAATTGTAATGTCTTTTGTAAACCCCGAATTTATCGGCTCCGGTGCAATGGATATTTTGAGCTATATTGTTCTCGGATTTATTATCCTTTTCCTTGCAGCATCATTCTTTTATGACAAGAAGCGCATCGTTGAGGGCGCAAACGACGACCTCACAGGCTGCTTCTCATCAATCGCAATTCTCAAATTCCTTCAGGATAACAATATCCGCTTTGAAAATACAGAGGTCGTAGCTCTCTGCTCGGGTTCGGAAGAAATCGGACTGCGCGGCGCAAAGGATTTCTGCGAAAAACACGGCAAGGAAATGAGCGATGTGGAAACCGTTTTTGTTGCGATTGACACCGTTCATGATTTTGATTTCCTCGCTATTTATAATAAGGATATGACAGGCACCGTCAAAAACAATGCAGAGGCTTGCAATCTTCTTAAGGAAGGCGCAAAAATTGCAGGCTACGATGTTCCGTTCAAGACCGTTTCTCTCGGCGCAACCGATGCTGCAGCGGTATCAAAGAGCGGCACGGGTATGAAGGCTGCTGCTTTTGCGGCAATGGATCCTGCTCCTGCACGTTATTATCATACAAGACTTGATAACCATGAGAATCTTGATATGAAAACTATTGAAGCAGGGCTGGATATCTGCCTTGAAACTCTTTTCCTCTATGATGAAAAGGGTATTAACGGCCGATAATTATGCACTTTCAACAAAGCAGATGTTGAATTTTTTTCACTTTCAACAAAAATTTTTATTTCGTAAAAATCAGATGTAATTTATTGACAGATGTGATATAATTACTCTATTAATATCGCAAAAATGCGGCAAAAGACCGCTTGCGAAAGGAGATTAACCTCATGAATAAGAAAATTTTGGCTGCAATAAGCGTTATCCTTGTTTTTTCTTTCCTTTTTGCGTTTGCAGGCTGTTCATCAACAGGAGAGGAAGAAACAACAACCTCAACAACAATTTTTGTTAAAACTCCTCTTCCCACAGACATAACAACAAGCGTTGACGAAGAGAGCCAGGTTATTACCGACACAACCTATACTCCCGACCAGCTCAAGGCTAACACAGCAACGATCTTTGAATATTTTAACCTTCATATCAATGAGCTTAAGGGCGCAAAGGCTGCTGTTAAGATGAGTCAGAATAAGAGCATCGGCAAGGCAAAGGATGCAGAGGGCAACGACCTTCCCATGAGCGAAAACGCTTATGTCAATGCTGCTATCACGTCACTTGACAGCTATATGCTCCACAATGATGGCGCAGAAATCGCATACGGCGAGGATATGGTTGCATTCATGCCTGTTAAGGGCGCAAACTATGTCAGCGCACTTACTCTTGAGGATATCGAGAGCGCAACCTGCGTTGATAACGAAAATCAGAGAACAATAACTCTCACTCTCAAGTCCCCTGCACTTCCCGCAACAATTGAGAAGGCATATGACATGGGCAATGTTGACGATGTTATGGCTGAATTCAAGAAGGCAGAGAAGTATCTTGCAGTTGAAAAGCCCGTTCTTACATATAAGGACTGCCAGATTATCATCGTTGCAAACGTTGAGACCGACGAGGTTCACACTATCAAGTATGTCAAGAACATCGACGTTGAAACAAACGTAACAGGTCAGGGTTCACTTGCAGATATGGGAACGGTTCCCGTAACCTTCCGTTACAGCAACACTGTTGAATACACAATCGACAGAACAGTTCCCGAAACAACAGCTGCTGAACAAGAACAATGATTTACACCCTGCTCGGCTTGAGCAGGGTGTTTTTTTGCGTCAACTTTCACAATTTGTTTAATTATTAGTAAAAAAATAATAAAATAAGTCTTTTATTTTATAATTAATAGTGATATAATATATCCTAATTATGGAAAGGTATTCCTAAAAACGGGAGGTAAAAATGTCTCAGATTATTTCCGTAAGAAATTTAAGCAAATCCTATGGCAGCCATCAGGTTTTGTCAAACGTTTCGTTTGATTTTGAGGGTGGTCAGATTATCGGTCTGCTCGGACCAAACGGCAGTGGCAAAACCTCGCTGATAAAGATTCTGACAGGTCTTATAAATGACTATTCGGGTGAAGTTCTTATCGACGGTAATAAGCCGGGTAAAGTCAGCAAATCCCTCGTTGCATTCCTGCCCGAGAAAACTTATCTCGCAAGCTGGATGACCTCTGACGATGCGGTTAATTACATTGCCGATTTCTATGATGATTTTGATAAGGCAAAGGCAATGCACATGATGGATGTTTTCCAGCTTCCGCATAAGCAGAAGGTTAAAACCATGTCAAAGGGTATGCAGGAAAAGCTTCAGCTTCTTCTCGTTATGTGCAGAAACGCAAAGCTTTACATTCTCGATGAGCCGATGGGCGGTGTTGACCCCGCGGCAAGAGATTTTATTCTTGAAACCATTCTCAAAAACCGTCCCGAGGGCTCGACTATTCTTATGTCAACCCATCTTATTCAGGATGTTGAAGAGATTTTCGATTCCATTCTTATGATAGGCAGAGGCTCGCTTCTTATGAAAGATACTGTTGCCAATATCACAAAGAGCGGAAAAACAATCAACGATATATTCAAGGAGGTGTTCAGCGTTGACTGGAACTTCTAAACCCAAGGGCAAATTTTTAATGCTCCTTAAGAACGATTTTCTTGCCAGCGCAAGAGTTATCAGCCTTTTCTATATTGCGCTTGTGCTTCTTATCGGTATTTTCGGTATATGTGTTGCCGTTTCGGGCGCTGACGGTGTAAGCATGGAGCTTGCCTCAAAATTTACAACCGCAAGAAATGTTTCGATTATTCTTTCGATTCTTGTTTCGTTTCTTCTGATTTTCGTAACCTTCTTTTTTGTTGTTTATGATTTCTTCAAGTCGCTTTTCAGTCCGCAGGGGTATCTGAGCTTTACCCTGCCCGTATCGAGCAACCAGCTTCTCGGCTCAAAGGTTATCGTTTACGGCGGCTGGATGCTCTTGAGCTATGCAGCATTTATGTTCACAAGCGTATTTCTTATGAATTATACTGCCGATCAGGTTATCGGTATGGATAAGATTTCGCTTGCGGAAACATTTCTTGCAATGCTCGGTGATTTTCCCTCAACGACTCAGATTGTTGCATATCTTGTCTATATGATAATGATGTTTTTCGTTATCTTTTTAAGCTTTGTTTCAATCGTTTATTTTTCAATAACCGTTTCGCACGTAAGACTTCTTCAGAAGCATTCAATTGTTGCATCAATCGTTATTTTCTTTGCAACAGCGATTGCTTTTCTCGTGATTTCATTCAAGATGACAGAAATAGTCAATTTTGTTATGGTATTCAATGAGGATAAAACCTTAAGCTTCGGTCTTCTCCGCCCCGACGAATATCTGACGGGCAATGCACTCGGCATGGAGGTAACTCCGGGCTTTGCATTCCTAATTCTTGATATCGGAATGTTCTTCCTTACCTCATATATCATGCACAAAAAAGTAAATCTCAAATAAGGAGAGATTGCTATAAAAATCGGAATTTTCGGAGGAACCTTTAATCCGCCGCACACGGGGCATGTCAGACTTGTGACCGAGGCTGCGGACAGACTCGGGTTTGAAAAGATTTTGATTGTTCCCTCCTGCATTCCTCCCCATAAAATGCCCGGCAAGCTTGCAAGCGGTGAGGACAGATTCGAGATGTGCCGTCTTGCGTTCAAAGACGAACGCTTTGAGATATCCTCAATTGAGCTTGACAGAGGCGACAGAAGCTATACCGTCGAAACCCTGCGTGAGCTTAAAAAGCTTTATCCCGACGATGAGCTGTATTTTATAATCGGCTCGGATATGCTTGAAACGCTGACGGGCTGGTATCTGTGGGAGGAGATAATATCTCTTGCAAATATCTGCGCCGCATCGAGAGAAGAGGGTTATGTGCCCGACCTTTCCGCATTCAGCGAAGAGCAGAGAGAAAGAATAATCCTGCTCGGAATTGAGCCCTTTGAGGTAAGTTCTACCGAAATTCGGGGAATAATAGCCAAGGGAATCAAGGAATCGGAGCTGATCAGCCCCGAGGTTGCGGACTATATTTTTGAAAAAGGTCTTTATGATGACGGACTTTCGGAATACAGAAGGCTGATTTCCGAAAAGCTCGATGATTACAGACTCAACCACAGCGAGTGCGTGAGTGAATGCGCCGCCGTGCTTGCGGAGAAATACGGAGCAGATATTGAAAAAGCCCGTCTTGCGGGTCTGCTCCATGACGTTATGAAAAACACCGCCAAGAGTGAGCAGCTTGAGGTTATCGAAGAATCGGGTGAAAAGCTATCCGAGGTTGAACTGATAAATCCCAAGGTGTGGCACCAGATTTCTGGTGCGGCTTTTCTGAAGAATAACGGTATAATTACCAATGAAGAGATTCTCGGCGCGGTCAGATGGCACACAACGGGCAGGGCAGGAATGACTTTGCTTGAAAAAATTGTTTATGTTGCGGATTTCATCTCCGCTGACAGGGAATACAGAGATGTCAACGTTGTCCGCAGGCTTGCGGAAAACAGCCTTGAGCATGCAATTCTCTATACCTCCCGATATACGGTTGAAAAGCTTGTTTCGGCGGATTTGCCGATTCACCCTGCAACCGTTGACTGTTATAATGATATGTTACTCCATTTTAAAATACAGAAAGGATAAATTTTATGATAGATTCTGAAAAGCTCGTCAGAGAAATAGCAAAGGTTCTTGACGAAAAAAAGGCGATGGATATCGTCGCCATAAAAACCGAAGAGGTAACAATCGTTTCGGATTATTTTGTTATCGCTTCGGGCACTTCAAACACCCACACAAAGTCGCTTGCTGATGATGTTGAATACGAAATCAAGCAGCGCCTTGACATCTCACCCGAACACATTGAGGGCAGGGCAACGGGCTGGATTCTTCTTGATTACGGTACGGTTATCGTTCATGTTTTCCAGCATGAGGACAGAGAATATTATAATCTCGAGCGCCTGTGGGCAGATGCAAACAAGCTTGATTTGAGTGACATAATTACTCCGGAATAAAATAAGGTTGAATTTGAAAGGAAGCTGAATCAAAATGGCTCAGTACGATTTTAGAAACGTTGAAAAAAAATGGCAGGATATATGGGATAATAACAAGACATTTGAATGCACAGAGGATTATTCAAAGCCCAAGTTCTATGCTCTTGTTGAGTTTCCCTATCCCAGCGGTGCAGGCATGCACGTCGGTCACATCAAGGCTTATTCGGGTCTTGAGGTTGTATCCAGAAAGAGAAGACTTGAGGGATACAACGTTCTTTTCCCTATCGGTTTTGATGCTTTCGGTCTTCCCACCGAAAACTATGCAATAAAGACTAATACACATCCCAGACAGGTTACAGACAACAACATCGAGAAATTCACAAGCCAGCTTAAAAGAGTAGGCTTCTCCTTCGACTGGTCAAAGGTTGTTGACACAACTCAGGAGGATTACTACAAGTGGACACAGTGGATTTTCCTCAAGATGTTTGAAAACAACCTTGTTTTCAGAGATAAGACCCTTGTTAATTACTGCCCCCATTGTAAGGTTGTTCTCTCAAACGAGGATTCGCAGGGCGGCAAGTGCGATATCTGCCACAGCGATATCGTTCAGAAGTCAAAGGACGTATGGTATCTGCGCATAACAGAATATGCAGACAAGCTTCTTGAAGGACTTAAGGAAGTTGACTATCTTCCCAACATAAAGCTCCAGCAGGAAAACTGGATAGGCAAATCAACCGGTGCATTCGTTAATTTTGCGGTTAACGGCACCGATGAAATGCTCAAGATTTACACAACAAGACCCGACACACTCTTCGGCGTAACCTTCATGGTTATGGCTCCCGAGCATCCTCTCATTGATAAGTATGCCGATATGATAGGCAACATGGATGAGGTTGAGGCTTACAGAGATATGTGCAGCAAGAAGTCTGCATTTGAGAGAACACAGCTTGTCAAGGATAAGACAGGTGTCAGATTGAGCGGCTTTACCGCAATAAACCCCGTCAACGGCAAGGAAGTTCCCATTTATATTTCCGACTACGTTATGATGGGCTACGGCACGGGCGCTATCATGGCTGTTCCCGCTCACGACCAGCGTGACTATGAGTTCGCAAAGAAATTCGGTATTGACATTATCGAAGTCATCAAGGGCGGCGATATCAACGTTGAAGCCTACACAGGTGACGGCGAAATGGTTAATTCCGGCTTCCTCAACGGCATGACCAACAAGAAGGATTCCATCGAAAAGATGGCTGAATACCTCCAGGAAAAGGGTATCGGCGAAAAGGGCGTTCAGTATAAGATGAATGACTGGGCATTCAACCGCCAGAGATACTGGGGCGAGCCCATTCCCATCGTTCATTGCTCCCATTGCGGAATCGTTCCTGTTCCCTATGAAGAGCTTCCTCTCAGACTTCCCGCAGTTGAGAATTTCGAGCCCGGAACAGACGGCGAAAGCCCGCTTGCAAAGATTGATTCTTATGTAAACTGCACCTGTCCCAAGTGCGGTCAGGCTGCAAAGAGAGAAACCGACACAATGCCTCAGTGGGCAGGCTCATCATGGTATTTCCTTCGCTACATTGACCCCCACAACACCGAAACATTTGCAGAGAAGGATAAGCTTAAGTACTGGATGCCCGTTGATTGGTACAACGGCGGCATGGAGCACGTTACAAGACACCTTATCTATTCAAGATTCTGGTATAAATTCCTCTATGACCTCGGCGAAGTTCCCGTTTCCGAGCCTTACGCAAAGAGAACCGCACAGGGTCTTATTCTCGGACCCGATGGCGAAAAGATGTCAAAATCCAAGGGTAACGTTGTTGACCCCAACGAGGTTGTTGATGAATTTGGCGCAGACGTTCTGCGTGCATATGTACTCTTCATGGGTGACTACGAAAAGGCCGCTCCCTGGAGTGAAACAGCCGTTAAGGGCTGCAAGCGCTTTATCGACAGAGTATGGGGCATGCTTGATATCCTCACCGACGGCGACAGCTATTCAAAAGAGCTTGAAAGCTCATTCCACAAGACAATCAAGAAGGTTTCAAGCGATATTGAAAACCTCAAGTATAACACTGCAATTGCAGCTCTCATGACTCTCACAAACGAGATTTATGCAAAGGGCGCAATCAACAAGGCTGAGCTTAAGACATTTGTTACCCTGCTCAATCCCTTTGCTCCTCACATCACCGAAGAAATTTGGGAAAAGCTCGGTCTTGACGGCATGCTCAATCAGACCTCATGGCCCTCATATGACGAGGCAAAGTGCGTTGATAATGAAATCGAAATTGCTGTTCAGATTAACGGCAAGGTCAGAGAAAAGCTTGTTATTGCTGCCGAAGCTACACAGGAAGAGGCAATTGCAGCTGCAAAGGCACTCGATAAGATTGCAGAGGCAATCAGCGGCATGACAATTGTTAAGGAGCTCTACGTCAAGGGCAGACTTGTTAATATCGTTGTCAGACCGTAATAAAAAATTAATATAATTTATGTTGACAAGCAGGCATCAGTTATTGTATAATAGTCAACAAGCTATGAAAATTAGTCCCTGTATTTAGACGAGGGGAGGGAATACATTGAGTCAGGTAAAAGTTAAGGAAGGCGAGTCACTCGAGAACGCACTCAGAAGATTCAAAAGACAGACTTCAAG
>JAFQSY010000071.1 GCA_017409265.1 Clostridia bacterium | reverse complement strand
AACTTTCAACTCCTTGGCAATCATCTGCGGCGAGGTTTTTGAATATCCTACCTCAAGAAACATCGTGGTTGAAACACGAAGTATTTTATTTTTTGTTGATTCTGAATTTGCCATAGCGCCTCCTTAAAAAGGTTCTTGCATTAGTGCTAACTATAATTTAGCATTAATGCAAATGAATGTCAATATATTTTATAAAATTATCGCTGCAAAGTAACATTTCTTTGCAAGAAAACTGTTTTCGCATATAAAAAGAGCTATACAAATTGCTTTAATGCAAACTGTATAGCTCCCGTTGTTGTTATCTCATATCCGATAACGGTGTGTAATCTGTGCTGTTCCTCAGATATTCTTCCATCTTACCGTTGAGCAGTAATCTTACATAACTCATAGGTTCGTTGTAGATAAGATAATCGAGTTCAGATGTTTCGTACATATTGTTTGCATATTCGTTTTCAACGGCAATGCAGTCGATTGACACCATAGAGCCGTCGGTGAGTTTGACTTCAACGCAGGCGGTGTCGATGTTGAATTCACAGGTTTTGATTCGATTTGTCATAGAAAATTCCGCCCTTAACAAATTGTCAAATCCGTTGATATATAAGGCTTACACCGCAAGAGCCACTTCGTATGTAATCTCTTTGCTGTGACCGTCAAGTCAACGGTAATTGCGGGTAAATTTCATAATTCGTACGGGGCATTGATTCTTAACCATCTGACCTCCTACGCTGCCTGCTTCCTTGGAAGTAAGGTCACCGTTGTAACCCTGCTTAAGGTTAACACCTACTTCTCTTGCAACTTCCATCTTGAACTGGTCAAGAGCAGCTCTTGCCTGAGGAACAACTGAATTATTCTTTGACATTTCGTTTACACCCCTTCAAATTCAATTTGCGTTTACTCTATTATTTTTGCAATCCATTCAGGGTTTATTAATGTTAATTTTTTGATTATTTTGAAAGTTTTGAGCAATGAAGTAGATTTACAATATATGTCTATCAATTCACACACTCTTAAATAGATGATATGTACTCATTTTTCAGAAACAGTTAAACAAATAGAATGTAATGCAGTTGCTTGACAATAGTGTTATATGTATGATAAGCTACAATTATATTATACGTTTTAAGAAAAAAAGCACAAGAATATAATAACACAAATTTTAAAAAATGGAGTGAACAAACATGAAGAATCTTTGCAAAAAATCTATTTCCTTGTTGTTGGCTTTTATTATTATTTTCAGTTCTGTCGGAACAGGTGTTACGGAATTTTCTGCCTCTGCCGCAAACGATACGGTATATAGTTACAGTGGCATAAGTTTCACTCTAAATGAGGCAGAAGAAGCAACTATTGTTTCTTATACCAAAAGTTCAGAAAATGTTGATATTCCTGAAACTGTCAGAAAAAATGCTCTTCTCACAAAAAAATATAAGGTTACGGCAATCGGTGACCACGCAATTCCGCATGACGCAGTTAATGTCACCATACCTTCAACCGTAACATCTATCGGAAAAGATAATTTTAGACAAAACACCATTCTTCGCAGCGTTACATTTGTCGATTCTCCCATTACATCCATTGACGATTTTATGTTTGAAAACTGTCATACGCTGAATTCGATCACGCTTCCGGAGAATCTTGAACATATCGGAACTCATGCTTTCGGCAGATGTTTTGCAGCACCCGGAAAGCTGGAGCTTCCTCCTACTGTAAAAACAATAGGAACTGCTGCATTTGAAGGCTGTCATCAGCTTACGGAGATTAATTTACCCGAAGGATTGACTCAAATAGGTGAAAGTGCTTTTTCAGACTGTAATTCCCTCAGTGAAATAAGTATTCCCTCAACTGTGACAGACATTGGTGAGGCTGCTTTTTTCAACTGTACCGGTCTCGAGAGAATTTCTTTGCCCGAAATCAACAATCTGAAAAATATTTACGCAGGTTCTTTTAATGAAACCGCATTCTATCGCAATGAAGCAAATTGGGATATCGATGAATTTTATGGCACAAGAGAACTCTATCTCAACAACATTCTTCTTACAGTAACAAATAATTTTTATTTTATAGAAACATATGAAATCAAGCCGCAGACAGAAAAAGTTGCAACAAACTTTGCACAAATAACTCCGAAACGCTTTTCGGTTGCTCAAGGCAACACATCATTTTCCGCAGATGTCTATGGTGTTCTTTATAATTATGAAAAAACGGAGCTTATCCGTTATCCAATCGGTTCGGAAAACGAAAATTATCATATTGATTCAAAAGTAACTTCAATAAAGCCACATGCATTTAACGGCGGCGGTTTAAGAAACATAACAGTTTCGAATATCAGCAACTTGCAGGAAATCGGAGATTTTGCTTTTGCGAATTGCTCAAATCTTGAATTTATTCATATTCCTTCATCCGTAAAGAAAATAGGAGAAGGAATAATCACCTCAACTGACAACACTTTTATATGCAGCGAAAGTGAAACAAGTCTTGCAAATACCTACGCAACAGAAAACAACCTCGTTTTTCAGATCTGCAACGGTCATTCTTCCGAATATGTTTATAATGATCTTTGCTATGAAATTATCAACGGTAATGTGTATATAATCGGTTGCAAAGAAACCTTTGAAGGTGAATTATTTATTCCCGACACAATTGATGGGTATCCTGTAATATCAATAGAGTCTCTTTCTGACTCGCAGACAGGCGGATGCTCCCAGTCCATTTATTCGGTATATATTCCAGAGACAGTAAGCAATATTTCCGAAGGTGCATTCTTTCCTTCCATGTATATAAATAGGGTTGTTGTTGACAATAAAAATCCTTATTATATTTCGGATGAAGACGGAGTTTTATTCAACAAAGATAAAACCGTTCTTGTTTATTGCCCGAATCTTGCAAATATAAGTGTTTATTACATTCCCGAAACAGTTGAAAGAATTGCAGCCGGTGCTTTTTATAGTCAAAAGAATCTCGGCACTGTTTATATTCCCAGTTCGGTTGAAACTATCGGGCAAAATTCATTTTCTTTTTGTAATAATCTCTGTACAGCCAGTTTTGAAATCGGTTCATTGTTAACCAAGATTGAAGCTTCAGCATTTTGCGGTTCGACAATTCAGACGATAAACTTGCCTGAAAATCTCAGCATTATAGAATCAGATGTGTTTATGGATTGCACATCTCTTCACGATATATTTATTCCTGCACGTGTTGAAAGTATAGGGGAAAACGTATTCTATGGCTGCGATTTTCTTGAAACTATCACCGTTGATAAGTTTAACAGTTTTTATTCAAGTTACGTCGGTGTCCTTTTCAATAAGGAACAAACCGTACTTATTAAGTATCCCCCGAAAATAGCGAACAGATATCCCGAAGAAAAATTCTTTATTGTTCCTTACGGAGTGGAGACAATAGTTGACAGTGCATTTGATAACTGCCAGGCTCTTCTTTATATTGAGTTCCCTGATACATTGCAAACAATCGGCTCTGCGGCATTTTCCGATTGTATCAGATTAGAAGATATTATCATACCCGATTCAGTAACCGATATCGGCAATGACGCTTTCCTTTATTGCAATCAACTGAAATCAATCAAGCTTTCTGAAAATTTAAAAACTCTTTCACCCGGAACTTTCAGCAACTGCACTTCATTGAAATCAATTTCTCTTCCCGCAGGAATAGAAGAAGTTGATGCGACTGCGTTTATTGACACCTTTGTGCTTGAATATATTCATGTTCCCTCAAACTCGGAAGAATTCAGAATTGTCAATGCGGAAGGTATTGTTTCACCATGGACATACGTCTGCTCGGAGTCCGTGGGCAGTTACGCCGAAGTTTTTGCAAAGGAACTCGGTCTGGAATTCCGCGTGTGCAGCGGTCACGGAAATACTGTTTATGTTGAAAACGTAGTTCGTCAGCAGGAGAAATACTACAGCGAATCATATGCGTTCTATTTGGTTAAAACCGTAGGCTGTCCTCAAAAAATCAGTTTTATCAGTCAGGAAACGGGTGAAACATGGACCGTGGACAGAGATTCCGATTGGATATATTATGAACCCACACAGCAAGGTGTGGCAGGTCTTACCACGTATAACGATCTGGGGCAAGAGGTTGATACGGACTATGACGGATTCGTATATGAAGATTGGCTGATTTGTCTTTCCCTTCCCGAAGGAACTTATAATGTCATAACATCAAAAATAGGATTCCCCGAAGCATGGGAGCCTGTTGAAGGTTCGTATGAATATACGGTAGCCTACAGTGAATCCCCCTCAATAATGTTTGATGCAAACGGCGGTTATTTTTCGCTTGATGAAGTTTATACTCAATACGGTCTGAACCTTGCAGAAGGTGACGAAATCACCTATCCCGATGCACCTTACAGAGAAGGCTATGTCTTTGCATACTGGACACTTGACGGAGAACGCTTCAATGAAGTTGTTTTTGACGGTGTCAGCAAAACGCTTGAAGCTGCCTGGATTGAAGAATCCACCGAAAAATATACAGTATTGACCTATATTATGAATACGCAGGGAGAATATGAGCTGTTTTCTTCTGAACTTTTTGAAGCCAGTGACGGAGAAACGGTCACATATACACCGACTCCCGTTGAAGGTTTTTCCGTAAACGAAGAGAAGAGCATTCTCAGCGGTGTGTTCGTTGAGGGCAAAAGCCTTGTGCTTGAGGTTTATATCGACAGAGATGTTTTCACCTTGTATTACGTAGAATGCGAATATCCGCCGGTCAAATACCTTGCAGGGTCAATCGTTGCCGAACCGCGTACACCTTATAGGACGGGACACCGCTTTTTAGGTTGGGCTGACGGTTACGGCAATTGGGTTGAATTCCCGTTTCTCATGCCCACAAATGATGTTACTCTCTATGCTGTATGGGAACCGGAAGAATTTAAATTAACCTTTGATGCTGGTGAAGGATTTTTCCCTGACGGAACAAACATTAAAGAATTCTACGTTCCTTTCGGTAACGCAATAAAATTACCCGAAAACCCGACAAGAGAAGGCTATGAATTTTTCGGTTGGGATGAACCTGTTCCTGCAAAAATGCCTGACAAATCTCTTTATTTCAAAGCCGTCTGGAGTGCTGAAACATATAAGATAACCTTCCATGCGAACGGAGGATATTTTGAGAACAAGCAGATAGAAATAACCCAATATTATCACTTCGGCGACAAAATTATTCCCCCCGAAGTAAAAATCGAAGACAGCATGGATGTTTATTTCGATTACTGGTTAGATGATCTTGGGAATATGTTCACCGATGAATATTATATGCCCGCAAGGAATGTTGAAGCCATTGCAATTTGGGAACCGTATACTTACGATATTGTTTTTGATGCATACGACGGTGCGTTTGAAGACGGTGATGTGCAGAAGAGATATGACTTGGTTTACGGAGAAGCTGTTCCTGACCCAGGTGTTCCCAAAAGGCTTGGATATTCATTTGATGGTTGGTCTCCCACTCCGCCCTCAGTCATGGAAAAAGAGTCTGTTTATTGTGAGGCACGATGGAAACCGGAAACCTACACCGTAACCTTCAATGCAAACACCGGCACTTTCAGTGAAGGTCTGAATACTTTTTCTTATTACGTATTTTACGGCGATTTGATTCCTTTTCCTGAAAACCCGACAAAAGAAGGCTACAGCTTCACAGGCTGGGATACAACTTACACGGTTATGCCCGCAAAAAACATTGTTATTGACGCAAAATGGGAAGTAAACCATTACACCGTTGAATGGATTACAGACGAACACGAAATCCGTAAGGATACCTATGAATTCGGCGAATCAATCAATGTTCCGCAAGCAAAAGAAAAAACGGGCTACACCTTTGCTTTCTGGTCGGAAAACCCCAACGGTGAGCAAACCGATATCCCCGAAAAAATGTCTGCAAAAAACCTCAGGTATTATGCGGTTTATGAACTCAATACATATAAATTGACTTATTATGCAGGTAAAGGATTTTTCTCTGACGGAACAAATAAAAAAGTCTTTGAATACAAATACGGTTCCGAAACAGAAGAGTTTACGGAAAAGCCTTACTCCGAGGGCTACACCTTTGACGGTTGGGATATCGAAACTCCCGTAAATATGCCCGCGGAAGATGTTGACATCTACGCTGTATGGGCAGCAAACCAATATACGGTTACCTGGGTTCTTGAAACCGACGAGGCAGGTGAAATAAAGAAATACGAAATTGAAGAGTATTACTACGGTGAAACAATCGACCCGTATCCCGCGGTAAAAGCGGGTCACCAACTTAAGATGTGGGTTGACGAAGAAAAAAATCCTGCACCTGAAACCATGCCGGCCTTTAACCTTGTTCTTTACCCCGAGTGGGAGCCTATTAAATACACTGTAAAATATTATCTCAGCGAAAATGACATAGCTGAAGGTGAGATTTTCTATGAGGTTCAACTTAACATGGGCGACCTGATCCCGATACCTGACGACGGAAACACGCCTCAAATGACAGGATATTGGTTTGTTTCCTGGCTATGCGTTACACCGAATAAGGAAAATATCGGAATCGGCAGTCCGATGCCTGATCTCAATCTTGAATTTGTTGCTGTATGGAAACAGATATCTTACTCGGTCGATTGGTGTGTTAAGGCCGAAGGTGTTGTTTTAGCGATTTACCATGATAATTATTATTACGGTCAAAAAATAATTCCTCCCGTGATCAATAAAGAAGGATTCACTTATTCTCCGTGGTACCCCGAAGTGCCCGAATATATGCCTGCGCATGATCTGAAATTCTATACAGACGAAACAAGAAATGATTATACCGTTACCTTCAATGCGAACGGCGGTAGCTTTGGCGACGGCAGCACCTCTGTTTCGTGGCAACTTCCCTTTGAAAGCGAGATAATTCAGCCTAAAAACCCACCCACCCGTATCGGATACACATTCGAGGGATGGACTCCCGAAGTGCCTAAATATATACCTGCACAAAATATCGAACTTTTGGCGATATGGAAACCCAATACGATTAATGTTGTGTTTAATGCAAATGGCGGTGTTTTCGTCGGATATCTCGAAGGAACATTAATAAACGACAAAGAAGACATCATTGTTGTTCCCGTCGAATATGACGAAAAAATCGTACCTCCTGTATCTCCCGTAAAGGAACACTTCAGTTTTGGCGGTTGGGAACCCAATGTTCCGGATAAAATGACTTCCACCGAAACACTGACATTCTCCGCCACATGGGTTGACTGCTACTATACCGTTGAAATTTACGAAATGGATACCACGGGCGAATACACACTAAGGACAGAACGCTGCCCCGCAACTCCCGGTGAAAATGTTGACATAAGCGAAAGACTGAATTCTCTCGATAAAGATTCAGGTTTATACGGCAATGCAGGAAAAAGTGTATGCAAGGGTATTGTAAAAGCGGATAACAGCCTTGTTCTGAAACTTTATTTCGGAAGGAACAAGTACAAATTGACTTTTGATGCAGCCGAAGGCACTTTTGTCGACGGAACGGAAGTCAAAACAGATTTTTATTATCACGGTTCCATAATGCCCAACTTTGTTCCACAACGCACGGGATACATTTTTGTTAAATGGACACCCGAAATCACCCAAACTATTCTCAAAGAAGAAACATACATCGCAGAATGGAAACGCATAACCTACTCCATAACCTGGGATTTTGCAGACGAACGCGAATCTCAGATTGACTATTATCAGTTCGGGCAGGAAATTCCTGAAGAGAACATTCCTTGGCACAGTCTGCCTTCCAACGAAAGTTATTATTATGTGTGGTTTGAACCGAACCTTCAGATAGAAGTTCCGTCGCATATGCCCGAATATGATCTGGTGTTCCATGAATTACCTGTGACAAAAACTTGTGAGGTAACTTTTGATGCGGGTGAAGGCATTTTCTCCGATAACACAACCGTGCAAAAGGTTTCGGGTTATTACGGTACAGAAATTCCCGTCCCCGAAAACCCCGTCAGAGAGGGATATTCATTCCTCGGATGGCAAAACGGGCTTACAGGCGAAAGCTGTGAGCCGGGTCAACCCGTCGGATTCTTTGGCACAAACACCGATTGGTTTAAGGCAATCTGGGAAATCAACAGCTACACCGTAACATTCCATGCCAACGGAGGCATTTTCTCTGACGGTAAAGTATCCGTTGTATATGTTGTTGAATATAATACCCCCATACCGTCACCCGATCAACCGTATTATGCTCATCAAATTCACGAAAATTGGCGTTGCATAACCGAAGGCTATGAGAATCTCAGAGTCGGCGACCCGATGCCTGCTTGTGACCTTGAATTCATATCGGTCTGGTTTAGTAAAATGTATAAAGTTGAGTTTGATGCAAACGGCGGTATTTTCCCCGACGGAAGCACAACCCAAAATTTCCATGTTCCCTACGGTGAAAAAATCCCCCTTCCCGACAATCCATCAAGAGAAGGTTATCTGTTCAGCGGATGGGAGCCTGAAGTCGGAATTATGGACGATGCTTTCGAGAAAATATTCTATGCTCAATGGGTACCCGTTCCTGAACCCGAAGAGGCTTCATATTCAATCGAAATCTATACTATGGATACCGAAGGAAACTACAGTTTAGGAACTAAAACAACCTCAATAGGTCGTGTAGGCGAATATATAAGCATTACGCCTAATACTCCAAAAGGGTTCTCACTCGGAGAAGGTAATGTTCTTTCCGGTATTATAGAAGCCGACGGTTCGCTTGTTCTTAAGGTTTATTACGAAAGAAACAAGTATGTTCTTCATGCGGTTCTTGATGGCGTTGAGATATCCGGCAAAGAATATTATTACGAAGCATCGGCAGAAGAACCCGAAGCACCCATACAACCGGGATATCACTTCCGCGGATGGATTGATGCTCAGGGCGAATATGTTCAGTTCCCGTTCCCGATGCCTGCCGAAGATGTATATGTTTATGCCTATTCCCATTCCCATGAATACGATCAGTGGTATCCCGTTCTGATACATATTACCTGGATGAACGATGGTGAGATATTTGACAATACAGTTGCTCATTTCGGTGAACGTATTACAGAACCCCCTTCGATCCCGTATAAAACAGGCTACGCTTTTGATAAATGGATATGCACAACAGACAGCAGCATCGAAGTCGGCAGCTCTGCACCTTATTATGATCTTGAATTCAATGCTGAGTTCAATCCGAACCCCGTAACCGTTATTTTCTATGACGGAACAGAAGAAGTTTCAAGGGTAGAAACAGAATGCAATGCTCCGATTTCACCGCCTGAAAACCGTGAAAAGGAAGGCTACGCACTGGTTTGGAAAAATTCGGACGAAAATGAGCTTCCCTCAACTGTTCCCTGCATTGACTTTGCTGAAGGCGAAACCGAAATAATCCTTGAATATTATGCGGATTATACGGCAAAATCTTACAATGTGAGATGGGTTGACGGTAACACCGTCAGAACCGAAAAATACGATTATAATTCCGTTATCAAGGAATACAAGATAGAAAAAACGGGTTATTCGTTAACATGGAAAGACAGTAAAGGAAACGTCGTAACATTCACCGACACATCTCCCAAGATGTCCGCCGAAGACATAACGTATCGTGCCGAGTGGACCGCAAACACATACAATGCAGTGTTTGATGCGAACGGCGGTACCTTCAGCACTTGTCCCGAAGGAGCGATAATCAACGAAACCCAAAACATTATCACCGTTCCTACCGATTACAACAAAAAGATCATTGCTCCTCCCAATCCTGAAAGAGCAGGATATGTGTTCCACGGTTGGAATCCTTCGGTCGGCAAGATGGATGTTGCAGCGGATAAAAACTTTACGGCACAGTGGACAAAGCTTTATAAGCTGGAAATCAACTATATCACCCTCAACGGTGAGGTTGTTGCTCCTCAGTATTCCCAAATGTATGAAGAAGGTTCTGATTATTTTGAATTCAATCCCACCGTTACGGGTTACACCTGTGACAGCGCATATGTTGAAGGTACTATTACGGAAGATACCGTGATAAATATCTATTATATTGCGAATGTTCACAAAATCAGTTTCTTCATAAAGACTCCCGATGAACTTCTCAACGGAGAGCTTCATTCTTACACATATTCATACGCTGATAAAATCGAAATGTCGATTTTTCCGCCCTCATATAACGGATATGCTTTCTCAGGCTTTGAGGATGAAAACGGAAATGAGATTGAAATCCCCGAAACAATGCCCGATAACGACATATTTGTTTATGTCTGTTATTATGCAAAGGAATACACTCTGCAGATAGATTACGTCTATTCCGACGGAACAAAAGCTGCTGAATCTTTTGTTGATACCGTTGCATTCGGAGAATACTACAGTCAGCAATCTCCCGAAGTTACGGGCTACAAACCGAATTTTATATATGTAACGGGAACAATGCCGTCAAAGAGTGTAAAACGCAGGGTTACTTACACGGTAAACGGATATAACGTTTATATCAAATATAATGATGAAACCGTCGAAACACTTGCTTTTGACTACGGTGAAGAAATCATTCTTGATTTTGACATTCCCGATATCGAGGGATATACTTACAGTGGAACAAGCAACTATCCCAAAACAATGCCCGCCCACGATGTAACGGTTAATCTCGAATACACAAAGAATAAATACAAGGTTGATATCAATTATCAGTATCCGGATAAAACACAGGCTGCAGCTCCCGTTTCTGTTGAAGTTCCTTACGGAGAGGAATATAACTTTGATTCTCCCACGATAGAAGGATTTATTCCCGATATCGAAAAAGTCAGCGGAAAAATGGGCGCAGAAAATATCAGCGTTACGGTCACCTATAAAAAGGCGGTTTCCATTGTCTATGATGCAAACGGTGCTTTGGGCACACCACCCATACAGACTGATGTTGCAAAAGGCGAGGAAATAACCGTCCAGGGCCCCGGTGACCTGTATAAGATTTACAGTGAAAATATTGATATCAGTGCAAGACTGCCGCTCGATGTTGTTCTTCTGCTTGACTCGTCGGGCAGTATGATGGAAAGCGACCCGTCGGATATCCGCCTGAGGGCGGCGAGAGAATATGCCGAAACTCTGACAGATGTTGACCGTGCCGCAGTTATCGATTTTGATGATTCTGTTAATGTTCTTTGCAACTTCACCAACAGTAAACAAGAAATTTCTTCTTCAATCAGCAGAATAGACAGCAACGGCGGAACAATGATATCAAACGGTATATCTTCGGCAATCCGTCTGTTTGAAAATGCTGAAAACCCTGCAGGAATTACCGATAAAATTATAATTCTGCTTACAGACGGTCAGAGTTCATATGACACTTCTGTTTCTCTTCTTGCAAGGAATAATGGAATTACCGTTTTCACAATCGGTCTCGGCAACGGAGTTGAAGAAAAACTTCTCAGAGAAATTGCCGAAACAACCGGAGGTCAGTATTTCTGGATTGACGATGCATCTGACCTTCCCGCTTTGTTTGAAGTTATAAGCAAGAAAACCGTCACTATCAGATATGAGTTTGCAGGTTGGCTTGCATCGGATGAAAGCGGTGAACTCGGTGTATATGAAGAAGGCGATAAGCTTGAAGTCAATAGCAACACCCTTCTCGTTGCAATTTGGATTGAGCCAGACGAAATGTATGTTGCGGAATGGGCATTCGGCAGCAAGTGCCGCAAACAGATTTATTATGCGAATGAAAAACCTGTTTATAACGGTCCCGATAGCATTGTTGAAGGCGGTAATGTTCTTACTCTTCTGGGTTGGGACACAAATGGCGACGGACTATCGGATTTCGGTCCGTTTGACGAAATGCCTCCCATAACCAAGAGAACTACTTATTATGCCGTTTACAGGACAGAAAAAAAGAAAATAACGGAAATCAAGCTTTCTGCAAACTCCCTTACTCTATTTACGGGCCAGACAGCAACGCTTCTTAAAGAAATTGTTCCCGAAAGCGCAGATAAGAACGATATCACATGGAAATCGACCGATCCTTCGATTGCTTCGGTTGACAAAAGCGGAATTGTTACGGCAAAAGTTCCCGGTTCTGTTATCATCCGAGCCGAGAATATTGACGGAACAGTCACCGCAACCTGCCGAGTAACGGTTATTGAGCCAAGAATTACTTCTATCACCATAAACACTATGCCCAAGAAGCTTGAATATTTTGTAGGAGATAATCTTGACACAACCGGTCTGACGCTTAAAATCGTTTACAGCAACGATGAAACAGTAATTATTGAAGAAGGCTTTACCTGTTCGCCTACAATTCTTAATGTTGCGGGTAAACGCAGGATAACTGTAGATTATAAGGGTGCAAACTGTTATTTTGATGTTAGTGTTTTCAAGTGCAGCTATGCTGTAATCTATACCGTTGACGGAACAGAGTATACAAAATACACCGTTGTTGAAGGTGATACCGTGCCCGTCCCCTCCGTGCCCATAAAAGTCGGTCACACATTCGACGGTTGGTGCGATGGAAGCGGTAAGATCGTCAATATTCCCGACAAAATGCCGGGCAAAAATCTTAGTTTCTCTGCAAAATGGTCAGTAAACAAATATACCGCAAAATGGTATTCGGAAGAATCACTGTTCAATGAAGAAGAATATTCCTATGGCGAAAAAATTCTCTTTAATTCAGTTCCCGAAAAAGAAGGACATTCCTTCATCGGCTGGGTTCCCGAAGTTCCCGAAACCATGCCTGTAGGAAATCAGACTTTCCATGCAAATTTCAAAGCAAACACCTATAAGGCAGACTTCCTTGCAAACGGCGGTGCATTTGCAGACAGTTCAGAAAAGATAACCGTCGAAACAGACTACGGAGCATCTGTTGCAGCCCCCGATGCACCTGAAAAACAGGGCTATGTTTTTGCCGGATGGGATAATTCCGTTCCTGAAACCATGCCCGCAGAAGATCTCACCTTCACCGCTTCATGGATAAGCGCAGATGATACGGTGTATAATGTAGAAATGTATTATATGGATACAATGGGTCAGTACAGCAAAATTCCCGACAGCATTGTTGGTTGCAAAGGAACAACAGATGAAACCGTCACCGCAAAATATACTGTTCCGGAAGGATTTACGGTTGATGAAGCAATAAGCGTTTTAAGCGGAACGGTTGCCGCAGACGGTTCGCTTGTGCTTAAGGTATATTTCAAGAGAAATCTTTATTCATTGACGACCGTTGTTGACGGCAAATCCGAAACCACAGAGTATCTGTTCGGTTCACTCCTCGCCGCTCCTGCCACTCCTGTTAAAGAAGGATACAGCTTTGTTAAATGGCAGAATGAAGACGGCTCAACCTTTGATTTCTCGGCAATAACCTATATGACTGCATATGACATAAAAGTAACGGCAATTTTTGAAATCAACAAATATACCGTTACATATATCGTTGAGGGCAGAGAATGTGCTTTCTATGAGGTTGAGGTTGGTGCAGAAATCCCCGTTCCCCAGAATCCGATATTCTTCCTGACAAAAGTTTTTGTCAAATGGGAACCCGAAGTCTTGTCTGTAATGCCTGCTAAAAACCTTGTTTATAATGCCGTTATCCACACCCACACCTATGAAAAAACCGTAACCCGAGAACCCACCTGCACTGAAAAGGGTGAAATTACTGAGAAGTGTTCGTGCGGCAAAACCAAAAAGCGCAGTACAGATGCTCTCGGTCATAACTGGAGTGTATGGCAGATTCTCAGGGATGCAACTCAGTATGAAAACGGCATAACGGTTCGTACATGTTCAAGATGCGGTGCATATGATTATGAAGATCTTCCTGCTCGCAACGCAAACTTCACCGTCAGACCTATTGAAGACCAGACATTCAATTCATTTATCAGCAGCAAACCTTCTGTTGAAGTTTATTCTCTTGACGGTAAAAAGCTTAATCAGCTGTTCCATTACAGGAAAGAATACAAAAACAACGATCAGGTCGGCACCGCTTCTGTTTTCGTTACGGGAAGAGGTGACTACTACGGTCAAGTAAGAGTAGATTTCAACATTGTGGAACGCAAAGCTGACAGCTTTGTTATTACATTCCCGACAGTTATCTATTCCGACACCGTTGAGGAAATCGACCCCATTGTTAAATATGAGGAAATAGTTCTTATTAAAAATGAGGATTATACCGTTGAATATGTAACCGACGAAAACGGCGATGTAACATCAGCAATTATAAGCGGTATCGGTAATTACGAAGGCGAGCAGACCGTAGAAATTGAAACTGTTGAAAAACAGGTTTCATTCACGGTAACTGAAATTCCTGATCAGGAGTATACGGGATATGAGATAACTCCCGAATTCAATGTTTATGACGGCGAAAAAGTTCTTCGCGAAAACACCGATTACACAGTTGAATATTACGATAACATCAATGTCGGCTTCGGTCGGATTGTTGTCAAAGGCACAGGTGACTATTCAGACTCCGTAACATTACCGTTCAGAATCAACGGTATGGATGCTTCTGAGCTTGATATCCCCATATTGCTCGATGCCGTTTACAGCGAAGAAGGATATTATCCCGATTTTGATTTCTATCCCATAACACATAACGGAAAAGAACTTGTCGAAGACGTCGATTATGAATATTATGTTGAAAATGCGGACAGCGTAGGAACCGCTGAAATTGTGATTATCGGTAAAGGTAATTACAGCGGAAAAACCGTGATTTATGTCAACATCGTTTCTCCCGCAATCAGCTCGGCAGAAATTGTTTTACCTTCCGATACTCTCGGATATTATAAAACGATGACACTTACTGTCAACACTTTCCCGGATTACACTTCAGCGAAAAATATTATATGGTCAACTTCAAACAAAAGAATCGCAAAAATCGACGAAAACGGAATCGTCAAGGCTGTGGGTCGCGGAAATGTTACTATTACCGCAACTGTTACTGATGAATACGGAAATTCAATTTCAACAAGTGTTGAAATAACTTGTACAATGACTTTCTGGCAAAGTATAGTTGCCTTCTTCCGCAGACTTTTCGGAATCGATTAACCCAAAGCAAAATCCCATATTCTTTAAGGCGGCAGAGCAATCTGCCGCCTTTTAACAACAATTTTGGTGCTCATAAAAAGCTATTTCAAAAGCTGCCTCGCAAACGCAAGACAGCTTTCGGACGCATTATCGATAAATATAGCTCTTAATATAAATTGCTTAATATTATTTTTCACAGGTTTGTAGATTTTAAGATGTAGCGGAACATCAACCTCTCTTGCAGCCTCCATCTTGAACTGGTCAAGAGCAGCTCTTGCCTGAGGAACAACTGAATTATTCTTTAACATTTCGTTTGCACCCGTCATATTAAAATTGCGTTTGCTCTATTATTTTTGCAATCCATTCAGGGTTTATTAATGTTAATTTTTTGATTAATTTGAAAGTTTTGATTATGACAAACCCCGTACATTTCTGTACGGGGCTAAAATATCATTTTAAGAAACTAAAAGTTAAATAATATCCCAAAAAGTCAGACATATTATTTGAAATATCGATAAAATAAGATATAGCTTCTGATAAATATAAATTTAAGTATTCAGTATTGTTCAAAGAGTTTTTAGCACATTCCAGACTATGAAGAATATTATTTGCAAGACGTTTGTTTTCTTCATTCAATGCTTTTATGTTTTCAGAAACCGATGCCTTTTGACCGTTAAGTTTAAATTCTTTTACTGTATTATAACAAATATCAACTTGTAAATATCCGTTAAAATCAGCGAGATAATATTCATCAAAGCACCAAAAATTCAAGCAATATTTCTGACCGTTAGGAAAATTTACATAATTACAATTTAAATAATTTGAGTAAATAAAGCTTTCGCTTGTTCCATTTTTAAAAGTTACCGTTACAGTCTCTCCGTAAGGATATTCAATATCATAGTAATTGTAATATTCAACAACGTTTTCTAAATAATAATCAATGTTGCTCACTTCAACATCCTTAATGTAATACGATAAAGTATGTACCGTTGCGGTTGTTTCTATTTGCTGATTCAAGAAAAAGATTGTTATTGTGTTTTCTCCCTCAACAGGTTCAGATGAAATAGCGGCGTTCAATGAATCGCTCAGGTTATAATAACAATCACACATTTCGTGGTTTCCGAAATCGAATGTTTTTCCCGAATCAAAAACAATTGTTGCGTTTGCATCAATTTTCATGTTCGATTCTGAATCCGGATGTGGGTAATAAAAACAATCACAATCCAGCAGCAAATCGTGTTTAAACTTGATTTCCGATACTTTTTCACCAAAATATTCGGCGGTTATATTAACATCTACCATTGACCAATACAAATCTACGAAGAAGAAATATTCTCCTGCTTCCAAATAATAGATTTTAGAAAGGTTTTGTTCCGAAGAATCCAGACTGTATGTATAGGGCATTTCATCATAATTTTGCTTGTTGCAAACCCAGTACCATGTTGAATTGTGCATTTCATTATAGGTAAATGAATAATATCCGTCGTGCTCAACGATAAAGGAATAGTAAACATAATAATTGCTGATTTCATCGCCCCACTCAACTTTTTTAACTGTTTGTCCGCCTAAACCAAATTCGCCTGCATATTCATAATTTGTGTCCTCATGTTCAATAGTTTCATATGCAGAAAAAGCGTTAACTGTTGATATTCCCGCAATCATCATAAATACAAGAAATAATGAAATATAACTCTTTACTTTTTTTGTCATTTTAATCCCTCCGTTAATATGTTACTGCCAGATTGTCCTGGATTTTTCCAAAGACACTTTTTATCTTTGTATTTTCATTATAGCATATAAAATCAAACTGTAAAGATTGTTTAAATAAAAGCCGCTATATAAAACAATCATTCGATTCTTCAAGAATAAGATGTTTTCTGCGTTTCACCTATGTGTTTCCGACAAATCTTATACATATTATAGGACTATTAGTCCTATTTATCAATAGGGCATATTGTCCTACTGTATAATTTTCACGGGTGATGTATTATGAAGTTACGCATCAAGGATATGCGTGAGGACAACGATTTAACACAAAAACAGATTTCAGAAATGCTATTGTGTGATCAATCGCTTTATTCCAAATACGAACGGGGAGAACGGGAAATACCTCTTAAAATTTTGGTTGCTCTTGCAGATTATTACAAAGTGAGCATAGACTATTTAATCGGAAGAACCGACAATCCCAAAACAAATAAATAAAACCACTGTTCTAAATTGAGCAGTGGTTTTATTTGCTATATATGCATTGAAAGCTGCTTCATGGCGCATTATATTGATTATATTTTCACAGAGTTCACTATATGTTGTACACTTTCTTCGAAAGGTGATTGAACGCCTACTTCTCTTGCAACTTCCATCTTGAACTGGTCAAGAGCAGCTCTTGCCTGAGGAACAACTGAATTATTCTTTGACATTTCGTTTACACCCCTTCAAATTCAATTTGCGTTTGCCTTATTATTGCAATTGTTTCAGGTATTATTAATATTATCTTTTTGTTGAAGATATCAGTTCGTCCATAGCTTCAAGAATTGCTCCCGCCGCCTGAGGACCGAGTGAATTTGTTTCCTCATAATGCTTTCTTCCGGATAAATCAACGGCATTATTGAAATATGGCAACCACTCATGCAGGAAGAAATCATTTTCGGGAATGATATAACCCAACTCGTCATTGCAAAGACCGAGAACAAAATTATGCTCGCAACGTGCCATTTCCGAAAGAGGTTTATAATCAGCTTCGGTGCCGTTTGCAGATTCTTCTGCCGACATAAAATTGCCGCTTTCAAGTTCAGGTGAAAGCTCACCCGGAATCATATAAATCCCTATTTGATTATTGCCGAGTTCCATATAGGAAACCTCAGATATGATTGAGATGTTTCTGTCTTTATCCTTGGCAACGTCGTTGTTGAGAACCTCAAGAAAACGAACAAGCAGAAGTGCGGTGTTATCGCATTTTATTTCTATCGCTTCGGTTTTGACATTGATTGCGGGTGCAAGAGCAACTTCGTTATTAATTGAAAGAACGAGATTTGCAACATTTTTGCCAAACTGTTTTGTGTGCTCAATGGTAAACTCGGTGTCAGCTCTTAAGAAGGTGTCAATTTCGGCACCGGTAATAAGTCCGCCGACGGCACCGTTTAGGAAAACAACATTTGCACCGCCCGTGCGTTCGTTGATTTCCTTATCCATATAAGCGGGAAAATCGGCGCTGACGAATGTCGTTTTTGAACCGAGCATTTCTGCGTGGCAGGTGAAATTGACAATATATGTGTCATTACTGCCGTCTGCAGGGTCAAAACGAATGCTTGTTACGGTTTCATCATAATCAATCGGCTCTCTGGTGTCCGTCAGAAGTCCCTCGGACTCTGCAGTACCGAAATAAAGATTACCATCTTTTCTGTTGATGTATGCAGAAATAATTGAATTTGCGGTTCTTTCTTTGAGTTCATTCATAAACTCCTCGTTTTTGCCGTCGGAAAGGAAGTTCTTGCCCCAAAGACCTTGGGTATCAATAGCGGAATGGGTGTGCGTTGCACAGATATTGATTGATTTGAGGTTCGGAATTTTGCCGCTTTCAATAACGATTTTTCTGATATCGTTGATATCCTTACGGCTGATTCCCATACAGTCAATCGCGCAAATAACAACTCCGCCTCTGCCGCTGTTATCATCAAGATAAACCGCCTTGGCATACATATCGTCAAGTACGGATTTTGCAGGATTGTTTGTATTGTAGCCTGCTATATAGTAAGTTTCTTCCGTGATATCATCGGGAGTCAACACTTCTCTTGCAAAGCCGACAGTCCACTTTTCTCCGTTGTAAGAAAATATTTCGTCACCCGTAAGCATATGTTTTGATGTATCTTCAACAGTTGTATAAGTTGAATTGGGGACAAAAAGAATAATAAATGAAAGCAAAGCGGATATTATTCCTCTGACCAATTCCGGAAGATGCAGAAAACGCAGAATTTCCATTTTAAATTACCCCCATTTACCGAGAAGTTCAAAGAAAGCTTTTGAGAATGCCGTTGCACTTTTCGAGCCCGTTGAAACGGTTTCTTCGTAGTGACCCTCATCGCCCGATGAACTGTAATCGTTGTCGGGCACAATATAACCTACAGCATCGTTGCAAAGTCCGAAAACAAGCACTTCGTCGTCCTCATCAAAGCAGGTTTCAATTCCTTTATATGGATATTCCGTGCCGTTATATGCTTCTTCGGCAGAATAGAATCCGCCGTAAACAAGCTCGGGAAGAGCTTCGCCGGGGGCTTCAATAATCTTTATATTCTTACCCATTTCAACATAGCCGATTTCACTTGTGAGATATACCTTGCCGTCTTCCTTGAATGCCTTGACGTTGCAAAGACCTGCGCTCTCTGCAAGAAGGAAAATGAAATTGTTGACCTCAAAATCAATCTGTGCGTGCTTCACATTGAGAACAGGCTCAACAGCCTCACCCTTTTCCGCAAGCTCATAGAGAACACCTGCAACAATACGGCTGTATTCCTTCATTTTTTCATATGAAGAAAGTTCCTCGGGAATTCCGTTTTCCACGCCCATATCAGCGTGAATTGCTCCGCCGATTGCTCCTTGAACAAAGATAAAATCGGCATTCTTTTCGGTAGTTACTTCTTTTTCTATATAGTACGGAAAGTCGCCCGAAATCTCCGTGTTGCTCCAACCGAGATTAATGGGATGAGCGCCGAAATTGGTTATATAAATTTCCTTTTTGCCGCTGTCATTGGGTTCGAAACGGAAAAGATGGATTTTATCGTCAATTGAATAAGGCTCTCTTCCGTCATAGAATAATTCAGGGCAAGCCTTTGATGAATAATAAAGAGTGCCTTCGCAGCGGTTGTTATATGCTTCTCTTATTGCATCGGCGGTTTTCTGAACTACCGAATCAATATATTTCTGATTTCTGCCGCTTTTGGGAATGTTGCCCCACAGTCCTTGGGTATCAATTGCGCTGTGGTTATGGGTTGAGCCGACATCTATGCTGATAAGCTTACCGTCACCCGTGATATCACTGAGTTTTTCACGGATATCCTTGATATCTGCATTCATAAAGCCAACGCCGTCAATCCAAGCAAATGCTGCCGCTCTTCTGCCCGAATTATCATCGAGCACAACCGCTCTTACGCATAAATCGTCAATGACACCCGTTGCTTCCTGTGCAGGGAATTTAAGAAATCCGCCGAGAAAATATCTTGTTTCTTCAATATCTTCGGGAGTAAGAATTCTGCGGGCGTAGCCTGCCGACCAATATTCCGAGGTTGCCTCATCAATAAAGCTTGTGTTTCCTTCGAGAAAATTCTCCGAAATTGACTGAACCGGTCTTTCGTCATAGCCGATTTTGGTAAGGCTCTGAAAAACCGCACCGAGAAGAGTGGGAAGACCGATAAGCACCGCCATAATCGCCGAAATCCATCTGATAACAACTGCCATTTTTATATCTCCTTTTAATTAATATTTTTCAGATTTTTAAGTTCCTCACGGATATTAACATCGTTAGAAATCCTTGCAGGCATAGCCTCATATTTTTCAACAAGCAAAAGCAATTCCGAAATCAGCTTTTCATCACTTGTTTTTATATATTCAAATATCCTATTCAAAATATCGCACGAAACAAAATATTTTTCCGACCATTTTGAAATCTCACGGCAAATGGGTAAATCACGTTTGAGATAATCTCTGCAGGCATTCATTTTGCCGAGATAATTTTCCGCAAGAGCAAAAGCTTTTTCTTTGTTGCCCGATTTGAAGGCTTCTTTAATTCCGTCAAGCGACTCATACATACGCCTTGAATTTGCATCCTTCAGGCATGATGTATAAAGATGGTCGGCAAATACAATAAAATTCTCTGCATTTTCTTTTCCGACAACCTGCCTTATTGCACTCTCCCAGGATTTCTGCGGGTCATAATTTTCGCTGTCCCACAGATAATCCGCAACGGTAATCAGCGGAATTTTTGAACATTCAGCGTATTCCATACAGTTTGAAATGATGCCTTCGGAATATTTATATAAATCGGGGTCACGGTTGATAATCGGTGAAATATGCATCTCATTATACATGGAACAATCGTTTACGGGGTAATTATCCCAATAAAGCGGCTTGTGATATGTACTCTCAATAAACCTGACTGCTTCGGGGCTTGTCAGCTCACGCGAGCAGATATCCCTGCCCGTCCAGAAAAGAGAAACAAGCGTCGGTATATTTTTTCCGAGCTTTGAAATATAATATTCGTTGCCTTTTCCGTGATAAAGGGTGGGACAAACGGTAAGACGGATTGATGAATCAATCTCTTTCAATACAGAATAATATCTGTTTATCAGTTCGATATGAGCATTAACCGTTTCGTCAAAAGCAACCTTGTCTTCTTCAAAAGTAAGCTCTTCATCAATATCGTCAAGCAACAGACCGAAATCGGTTATTCCGATTGAATAAAGCTGTTTTGTTTTTTCGATAAGAGCATCAAATTCGGTTTTGCCGGAATATTTCATTGAAAGTCCGGGTGCAATACACCAATAAAAATCCATATAATATTCCGACGCACAGTCAACAAGCTCTTTCAGCTTTGTAAGCGCATCTTCGGGATAATTCTCACGCCACTTGTCACGGTGAAACAAATCGTCCTTCGGTGCATAATAAACGGTGTTCATTCTGTTTTTTGCCATAAGCTCCATAACGGATTTGCGGTTTTCGTGGCTCCACGGTGTTCCGTAAAACCCTTCAATATAGCCTCTCACGGCAAAAGACGGTGAGCATATGTATTCACCGTCAGAAACAGTGTTTTCGTCAATACGTTTTGCAAGGTCGCAGAGTGCGCGGAACGCACCTTTTTCACAAGAACAATAAATTTTCACTTCTTTGCCCGAAACTGAAAGAATATATTTTTCATCAATAACTCTGTGAGTTTTTTTGCAATAAACAACATGTTCCGAATCCTTATAAACAATTTCAATGTTGTAACCGTTGGCAATATTGTCGAAAAGCTTTTCAAAAACAACTGCGGGTCTTGATTTCTCGTTCATATTAAACCCTCCTGCTATTAATAATACAATATTTTCTTTATTTTTACAATTATTAAATCGGTACATATTGCGCCTTGATTTTTGTGCGTTTTAATGATAAACTTTTTTCATAAAAGGGAAGTGATCGAATGAAAATAAGACCGTATCAGGCAAAGGATAAGGAAAATGTCCGCTTTGTGTGCCTTAACAGCGATGGTCCCTGCAAAAGCTCAAAAAGAGGAATTAATTTTGCACTTGCCGTCTACTGCGATTATTATATAGAAAACGAACCCGAAAACTGCTTTGTTACCGCAAACGAAAATGACAAAGCGGTAGGATATGTCATCTGTACAGAGAATTTTGATGTTTTCAAAGAACGCTTTGTCAGCAACTATTATACAAAAATAAAAAAATGGGAATTTCGCCGCAGGAAATCGGCTTTGAGGTCGATTATTCCTCATGAAAAATATAAACAGGATTATCCTGCACATCTTCATATTGATATCCTGCCCGAATATCAGCGCATGGGTTTGGGACACAAAATGACGGATATTCTTCTTGAACACCTGAAAGAAAAAGGCGTGAAGGGAATTATGCTCACAACATGGATAAAAAACGAAAAAGGCAGAGGCTTTTATGATAAATACGGCTTCACCCTGCTTGAAGAAATGAAAAACTGTGCGGTTTACGGACTTGAACTTTAAATCAGCAATTGATGCAAAACCGGAGGAAGGTTAAATATGAAAAAGGCAAAACAAAAAGTTCTGTGCGGAGCCGATGTCGTTGCAAAAAACGGATTTGATTTGCAAGGAAAATGCGGCCTTATTACAAACCATACCGGCGTACTCCGCAACCTTTCTTCAACAGCAGATATGCTGAAAGAAAAGTGCAACCTGACAGCTCTTTTCGGACCTGAACACGGGGTTCGGGGAGATGTGCAGGCAGGTCTGAATATAACATCCTATACCGACAGAAAAACAAAGCTTCCCGTATACAGCTTATACGGTGACGATATATCAGAAAGCGAAAAAATGCTCATATCCTTGGATACCGTCATTTTTGACATACAGGATGTTGGTGCAAGATTTTACACATATGCTTACACCATGACCGATGCAATGAAGCTTTGCGCTGAAAATGGTATAAGATTTGTTGTTCTTGACCGACCCAACCCTATCGGAGGAAAAAAAGCAGAGGGGACTGTGCTCGACAGACGTTTTTCATCATTTGTCGGAAGGTTTCCTACACCCACACGTTCAGGTCTTACCATCGGAGAATTTGCACTTATGATGAATGAGGTGGAAAATATCGGTTGCAACCTGACCGTTATCCCCATGGAAGGCTGGAAAAGAGAACTGTATTATGACGAAACCGACCTTGTCTTTATTCAGCCTTCGCCCAATATTCCGACCGTTGATACGGCACTTGTTTATATCGGAACATGCATTTTTGAAGAAACAAATCTTTCTGAAGGCAGAGGCACAACAAAACCCTTTGAAATGATAGGTGCTCCCTGGCTTAACAGCAGAGCTGTCATTGAAATGATTGGTCGCCAAGACGGTGTTATTCTTCGCGAATGTTCGTTTACACCGACATTTTCGGACCATAAAGACAGCTTCTGCCACGGCATTCAGCTCCATATTACCGACAGAGAGTCTTTTTCACCTTTTGCCGTAGGGATAAGATTGCTTGACGCAATAAGGAAAACACACTCCGAACTTAAAACCGCCTCGGATATAGTAAATCTCATCGGAACGGACGATATTTTCAGAAGCGATTTTTCAACAGATTCATTCATTGAACGGGAAATGCAAAAAACAGCCGAATGGCAGGCACTTTCAAAAAAGTGGTATTTATATTGATTGTAAAAAAACCGCCGAGTGAAAACTCGGCGGTTTATCTGTTCAATTCATTTCTCCACGGCAGAACGGATGTTCCATCCGTTTTCTTCAAGAAGTTCCTCTGCTTTTTCGGCTTTGCAACCAAGAATTTCGGTAACAATTCCTATCATTCTTCTGCGCAGTTTTTTGTTAGTGGGCTTAAGGTTAATCATCATGTTTTCATAAACGCAGCCGCATTTTACCATGGATGCGGTTGAAATCATATTCAGGATGATTTTTTGTGCCGTGCCCGCTTTCATTCGGGTTGAGCCCGTGATAACCTCCGGACCCGTGTCGGCACATATATCAACATCCGCCGCCTTTCCGAGCTCCGTATCAGGATTGTTCGTGATTGAAAAAGCCTTTGCACCAATTCTTTTCGCATAATTCACAGCGGAAATAACGTAAGCCGCTGACCCCGAAGCGGAAATTCCGATTAATATATCCTTATCGCAGAAATTGCGGGCTTTGAGGTCTTCAATGCCTGCCGCAAGATTATCCTCGGCATTTTCCGCGGCTCTGAACATACATTTTTCACCGCCTGCGAGGATTCCGTTAAAAAGGTCGTAAGTCACACCAAAAGTAGGCGGACATTCCGCTGCATCGCACACGGCAAGCCTGCCCGAGGTTCCGCTTCCGATATAGAAAATCCTGCCGCCTGATTTTATTGCATCGGCAACCGCATCGCACACAATTGAAATCTGCGGCAAAGCAGACTCAACCGCAAGGGTTACTTTGGCATTTTCGTTATTTATTATTCCAAGCATTTCACAGGTTGACATTTTGTCAATGCCGTATGTATCCGGATTTCTCATTTCGGTTTTTAACATTTTTCTGCGCTCCTTGCTGCAAGTGAAATAGCTCCGTTTACCATCGGCTCATCAAGGAAAGTGAGAGAAACTTCGCCTTCAATATATTTCATCAGAAAAGAATAAAGTATATCTTTTTGTTTGCACAGTCCTCCGCAAACAACAATTTTATCATAGGAATTTCTTAATGGTTTTCGTACACCGTTAATTATTTTTGCTGCTTCATGTGCATTGCGGTCTATGATTTTTAAAGCCTCTGAATCACCAAGACCGTAAGCCTCAAAAACCGCGGGTGCAAACGAAGCAACATATGCCACACCGCCGCTGTATATTTCGGCAACAGAAGCTTCAAGCTTTTTACCGAGTCTTTTTTCAACAAGCTTCAGAACTGTTTCGCTTCCGCCTCTGCCGTCAATAAATTCAAATGCAGAATTGAGTGCATCGGAACCGAAATGAAATCCGCTTCCTCCCTTGTCAATCATATATCCTCGCCCACCTGTGCGGTAAAGCTTTTCGTCAGAACGTGTATAAGCAACAACACCTGTTCCCATAATCACGACTGTTCCGTTTTTGCCATTTAACGCAACCTCAAGAGCAAGGTCGATATCGCTGCCGCAACCATGCGAAGCAAAACCGAACCGTGACAAAAAATCATTGATAAGCTTTTGGTTTTCACCGGCTTTCAGACCTGCAATGCCTGCAAAAACAGAAATTTTGCCAATATCGAATCCCTCACATATTTGCATAATGCCTTTTTCAAGAACAGCACAAGTGCTCTCAATGCCTGCATTAACGGGGTTTGAACCGCCGAGAATAACTCTTTTGATTTCTCTTCCGTTTAAATCGGTAAGCAAAAACTCCGTTTTTGTTCCCCCACCGTCAATACCGAGCAATAAATGTGCCGTATATTTATCTGCCATATTATCACCGGATTTGAATTTTGTCAGTCTGATTTATGCCTAACCAGTCATTCGTGAAAACACTATTGGGCATTATACATCAGTATAATTGCCTTTTCGCCCTCGGGAAGATCGATTGTCAGACCTTCGTTCATAAGCTCTTCGCCCGTCAGACTGTAAACCGTTTCGGGCAAGTCGATATCACAAACATTATATGTTTGCGCAGGAATAAGACCATTGAATCTGACGGTATATTCATCAGCACTGACCTCGGCTCTTTTATAAACAAACGCCGTGCCTGAAAGCCCATCCTCGGATGAATACTGCATCGCATGCATTCTGTCCTTATCAAAGCTGCCGAAATCAAGCGGATAATAATTTCCCGCCATAAACTCTCTCTGCTCTTTATGAAAGCTGAAATCAGGATGGGTATGCGAAAAGAAATCCATGAGCATCAGCGGCATGATATCCGACCTTGCGGCATATTCATCCTGCATATAAAGCGATGAACCCGTAATGGGCAGCCAGAATGAAATTCCGTAAGTATGCGACTGCGTTGCATCGAAAAGGTCCGTATGATAGCTGCAGTTGTAATCACTTCTCCAGAACGCAATGCTGCGGTAAGTCATCTCAAGGTCAAGTCTCTTTCCGCCCGATGCGCAGTTGTCAATTATAAGACCTTCAATGTTTTCGGTAAGATAGTCAAGGAATCTGTAAAGATTGGTCACATAATGATTTTCGCAAACGCCCGTTCTTCCGCCGTAAAACTCTTCATCTGCCTTCTGCCAATATTCAAGAGGGGCAAAATTGAAATCCTGACGGTAAACGGTAATGCCGTTTTCTTTCATGGAGTTAAGCAGATATTCGCAGTAATATTCAAAAGCATCTTCGTTGGCAAGGTTCCACATTATGTTCTCGCTGCTGCCGTATATCAGCCATTCCTCATGCTGTGAGCCGACATTATGGAACTGCGTTCCGGGATAAACTCTTTCTGGCTCATACCAGAGAACATGACCGAGACCTTTTTCTTTTGCATATCCCGAAAGTTCGGAAATGCCGTTATCATATCTCGAGGTATCAACAGTCCAGTTGCCGACGCCGTCGTACCAGCCTTCGTTATATTCATACCAGCCCGCATCCATCCAGAATGCATCTGTTTGCTTATATATGGAATCGTCAATTCCGTCAAGAATTTCAATGATTTCATCAGAGGTCCTTGTCGACATCGGACCCGCAACCTCCATAACCGTGTAGACATTCTGCGCAACGTTTTCGGGATATACGCAGTCCATAATCCACTTGCGGAAAAGATTGAAGCCCTTCAAGGGGTTTTCTTTTTCATAAAAGCTGATTGAAACAAGGGGCGAACGCACCTCTTCACCGGGAAGAAGATACGCATTAAAATGCTCCTGCTTAACGGAAATATCGGTTATGCCTTTTGTTTCTGACATCGCGGCAGCCCACTGACCGGTCCAACCGATACCGAGAATCATTCCGCTGTTTTCGCCGCTGATGTTGAAATAAGGCAGATATGCTTCGGTGGGTTTGCCGTCAATTCCGTGAAATTCTCTTTCAATAAATGATAAATCCTTTTTTATGAGAGAAAAATCGCTTGCGGCAGTATCACTGCCCATTGAATAATAAAGCTCTGCAGCGCCCGTTTGGAAAGATGAATCAAGGGCATAAAAATCGCTGATAACGCCCGAATTTTCATTTCCCGTGTTTTTAATATAGACAGCCCATTGGCAGGTTGCATTTTGAGCAAAAAGGGTCATCTCAACCGTTACTTCAAGACCTTTATCTTTGTTTGTCAGAATCAGATACTCCGTTTTTCCGCCTTTATATACATTTCCTGCTTCAATTTGAGGAGTTTCGGCAAAGCTCTTTTCCCACTCTGCGGGATTGAACTTTTTGCCGTCAACCTTGAATGTGAATGGATATTCGCCGTTATCGTTATAAATATTCCTTTTATACCATTCTCTGCAGAGCATGTTTTCCGCATCGGTTATAGTCATCTCTTCGGCGGTTACGGTATCAAATTTTATATTCTTTTTATAGTCAATTGCTCTTATATTTTCCATATTGAGAGTACACGCTCCTGCACATGAAACCGCAAAATAAACAACTGCGAGAACAGCATTCAGTATTCTGTTTTTATTTTTTGCTTTTAAAATGAAGCTGATTAAAAGCATAATTGCCGATAAAGCAAAGGTGACCGTAAAGGTACGGATAACAACCGCACCATTATCATAGCCCTCGGCATTAATTTTCGCATTGATGCCCCATATCAGCCCCTGAAAAAGAGCATTACCCGCAAGAAACGCAACGAGCTTTTTAATCCAACCAGCGTTTCTGAATACAGACTGAATAAAAACAAGCATGAACCATCCTAATGCCGAACCCGAAAGAACGGTATAAAGGTGAACATCAAAGCCGCTCTGCGTTCCGTAGAATATGTACCAAAGCGAATATGCCGCATATACAAGCAGGCCGAGAAACACCGTTGTAACAGCGGTTTCAATAACAGCTTTTTTGTTATTATTCATAATTTTTATCTCCTGTTTATTTCTTTTTCGATAAGCTCGGTTATGCCGGGTGTTTCGTAATCAGCGATTTCTTTGATTGACTGCACGGCGTTTTCCATTGCATATGAACGAAATTCGGCTATCATATGCGTATCATTGATATTATCTCCGACCGTTATCATATCGTCATATTCGGCACCGGCAATTTCAAGTAAATTATACAGCCCTTTTGCCTTGTTCATGTCAGCCGAAACAATATCAATGCACCTGCCGTTTTGCAGAGGATTAAGATATCCTGCGAATTTTTCGGCAACGGCCTTTGTGACTCTCTCTGCCGCTTCAAAATCAGGGAGAATTGTGCTTATCTGATTGAAATACGGTATTTCGGGAACGGTTGCAAGGGTAAATTCATCTTCAAGCCGCTCTTCGTCATTTTCATCAATGATGCACCTGAATGCCGTATGTACGCTCGCCCAATTGCAACCGATTTCAAAAAGAAACTCTAAAAGAGGCTTTACCAAAGCTCTGTCACAGCGCGATTCCGAAACAACCGTGCCATCGGGCTTTAAAATAACAGCTCCGTTTGATGCAAGCAGAAAATCGCATTCGAAATTATTTTTCTTAGGTATTTCAACAAGGTCATCTGCTCCCCTGCCGCTGACAAGGCCGAAAAGATTGCCTGCGCTGCGCCATTTCTTTATGGCATTTCTTTTAATATCGTCAATTCCGCCGTGATTAAGAGTGCCGTCATAATCACTTGCAATTATTTTCATATTAATCAACCTTTTTGCAATTGTTATTCCAAATATATCACATAAATTTTTAAGTGTCAATTTCAAAGACTCTGTTTGACATTTTATTTACGGTGGTATATGATTTAAAAAACGAATTGAAGCGGAGGATTCTCATGGCAGATAAAAATTACAGCAAGCTTATCAAGGCTTTGCAGATTGCAGCAACAATTTTCATGCTCGCAATGGTAGTACTTTGCATCGTTCTGACTCAAAAATACAACATCAAGGTTTCAAACATTCCCGAAATCAGCAAAAGCCTGACCGGCGGCACTCTTGCCCTTGCAATCGGAATAATTGTTTTTTCAGTTGTAAAATCTTTTGCTCTCGTCTTTCCGCCTGCGGTCGTTTTTTCGGTATGCGCTTATATCATGCCGAATTTCTGGGTAGCATTGCTTGTTAACATAATTTCTGTCTTTTTAAGCCTTTCACTCCCCTATTATCTCGGCAGATTCACGGGCGCAGGAATGGTTGATACTCTCAAAAGCAAATTCAAGGCAATCAGAAAGATTGACGATTTTGCAGGTGCAAACGAATTGCAGATGACCTTTGCAATCAAGCTTTCGGGGGTCCTGCCCGGAGATTTGTCAAGCCTTCTTTTCGGCGCAATGGGAATCTCCTTCAAAAATTATACAATCGGCGCAAACCTCGGCAATCTTCCGCTTGTTATTGTTTACACCTTCTTCGGAATTACGCTCAAAAGTGTCGGCGAGAAACCATGGGTTGCGGCAATACCCGTTGCGGTTATAATCATATTCATGCTTATCGCAAGCCTGATAACAAAGAACCTTATCAAAAAGACAAAGGCAAAACAAAATAACGAACAGAAATAAAATGACGGTGTGCAAAATCTGCACACCGTCTTAATTTTTAATTATTTAACCTTGACTTTGTAGCACTTGATTTCGAAGGGCTTAATTTCAAAGCTCATGGTCTTGCCGTTTGCGATATCGGCTGCAACATCTTCTCTTTCAAGAAGGTTGCACTCGGCAACGCTTGCAATTTCTGCGAAAAATTCAACATTGACAGCAGCTCTTCTGCCTGACTTTTCAACGAAACGAACGATATATGCATCCTCGTCTTCGCACTTCTTGACAGCTTCAAGAGTAACGTTCTTGCCATCAACACTGATAAACGATGTGCTCTCTGCGCCCTTTGCCTCTGCCGCAATTTCAACGGGAAGCATGGGATTGTTGATTTCAAGACCTCTTGCGAGAGTCTGTGCATCCTTCCAGCTGCCTGCATGGGGATAGAGCGAATATGTAAAGTAATGGTCGCCTCTGTCTGATTTCGGGTCGGGATTCATGGGAGCCTTGAGAAGAGTGATAATCATTCTCTGCTCATTTACCTCATAGCCGTACTTACAGTCATTGAGGATTGAAAGGCCATAATCATCTTCTGACATATCGATAAAGTTATGAGCGGAAACCTCAAACTTTGCCTTATCATAAGGATTATGACGGTAATTGGAGCTTTCGATGGTTGCGTAAGCGATATCTCTTGTGAACTTCTGTGCCTTGATATCAACATCAAATCCGACCTTAAGGAGCTTCTCCTGCTCATGCCAGCTGATAAATGTATCGAAATCAATTCTGTCAAGCTCATTATAAATAATGATATTCTGCTTAAGAGTTGACTTCATGATATTCTTTGTGATTGTAACACAAGTGAAAACATCACCGACAACAACACTTTCAACCTTACCTGCTTCTGTTTCAAACTCACGGTCTGTGTAGGTTGCAACGATATCCCATGCATCGTACTTGCCGGGAAGGTCTTCGTAAATACGGAACACATTACCCTTACCTTCAAGAACTTCGCGGTTGTTCTTCTTGTCAAAAATCGAAACAAGCTCTGCAGCTGCATCAAACTTAAGGCTGAAGTTTGCGTTTTCAACATCTGCGCAGTCAACGGCCTTTGCTTCTGCAACAGCTGCATCCTTGGTGTAATATACTTTATAACCTACTGCAGGAACATTCTTTGCAACAAAAACAAGAACCTTTGTGCCGTCAAGCTTTGTATATGCCTGAACGGGAACCTTGTTGCCGTCTGCATCGAAAATCTCAACATCCTTGTAGGGAAGCTCAACCTTTGAGGTTGCAGCTGTGCCGAGAGAATTGAAGAGAGCAAAAGGTTTGCCGTATTTTGCCTCGCCGCTGATGTTACCTGCGATTGCGTTGAGAGCCTCGTCACGAACGCTTTCGCCGATTTTGATGATATCGTCATAGATAGCGCAAAGATCGCCGAAAACTTCTGTGATATGCGAGCCGGGAAGTGAATCGTGGAACTGGTTTGTGAGAATCATCTGCCAGCCCTCGTTGAGCTTTTCAAGAGGATACTCATAACCGTATTTCATTGCGATTGATGCAAAGATTTCTGCCTGACGGTAGAGATTTTCGCTGTATCTGTTAAGCTTTTTAAGAAGAGCCTTTGTGGTGTGAACGCCTCTGTGCTCTTCAAGATAAAGCTCGTCTTTCCATGTGGGAATGTTGGTGTCGGTTGCCTTTGCCTTCATTCTTGCAAGTGAGTCCTCAATCTTGCTGGGCTTTGTTTCGGGAAGACCGGGGAAACTCTTATATCTCTTTGCATATTCGAGCATTTCGGTGTCAACACCGCCGCCGCCGTCACCCCAGCCGTAGCAGTACATAGATTCGCCGATGGTAGCCTTGTCGGTATACTTTTTCCAGTTCATCTTGAGTGAGTCAGCCTCAACAGTACCGATGAAATGAGTGGGAGGAACGATTGAAAAAATCTTTGAGCCGTCGGGGCCTTCCCACCAGAAGGTGTTATACTGCCAGGGGTTTGTATCGTTCCAGATACCCATCTTATGAGTTACGAAATATTCAACGCCGGCCTTCTTGAGAATCTGGGGCATTGCATAGCCGTTACCGAATACGTCGGGTACCCAGCAGGTCTTGGGAGTGATTCCGAATGTCTTTTCAGCATATCTTACGCCGTGAAGAAGCTGACGAACAAAGGATTCACCCGAAACAAGGTTACAGTCGGGTTCAACCCACATTGCGCCGATATATTCCCATCTGCCCTCTGCAATACGCTGCTTGACCTGGTTGAAGATGTTGGGATAGCGCTTCTCCATTTCGATATATGTAGGAGCTGTGCTCTGTGAGAAGATAAAATCGGGATATTGCTCCATAAGTCTGAGCATTGTTGCGTGAGTTCTTCCGAGCTTACGCACATACTCCTTGTATGCCCACATGAAAACGATATCAAGGTGGGAGTTACCTACAAGGGCAAGTGTACCCTCGGTTTTGTAGTTGGGATTGTTATATACTCTTTCTTTAAGAACCTTCTGTGCCTCAAGAAGACCTGCCTTGAACTCATCACCTGTTACATCAAAGTTAACATGTGTAAAAGCTTCTTTAAGAGCGGAGCGGATAAGCTCTGCAAGACCGGTATCGAGAACAGGCATAAAGAGTGCGTTGAAGACAGCCTTGAAATCCCAGTAAACATCTTCGATTACGGGGTCAACAACGCCGATGAATGAGCAAGAAAGAGTTTTTACGGTTGATTCGTTTGAATGCCATACATAATATGATTCAATGTCAATATCATAATGCTCGCCTGCTTTTGCTTCGTTTGAAAGAAGAACACTGTTGCGGAAAGGGTCAAGACCCTGATAAGGCTCGCCGTTGATTGAAAGAAGTGAGTCACCGCCGAAATAAACGTTAAGAGTGACCTTCTTGCCTGCAAATCTTTCGGGCATATCAAATGAATTTTTGAAGAATGCACTCCAGCCGTTATTACCCCATTTATCGCCGACATTGAGGTCCTTCCACTCGTCATAAAGATATTCGTAATCGCCGATACCCTTGTAGATGCATTCCTTCATCTTCCATGCAGGAAGTGACTCGATATCTGTATAAATTCTCTTTTTGAGTGTTTTAAGCTTTACGTTAACAACATCATCAAAAGAGAAAATACCTCTCTGCTTGCCCTTTGTAGCGTCGCGCCAGTCATCAACATGAGCGTCCATTGCGTCAAGGGCTGCCACGGCGTCAAAATTTTTGATTTCTGCCAAAATGAATCGTCCTTTCTTATGTAAAATCGGTTAAAGTCAAATTATACCTATTACAGTATATCACCAACATTCCTACTTTTCAACATAAAAAATTTATGTTTTATTAAGTTTTATGATTTACAACTTTAACTTATTGTGATAGAATAAAATGTAATTTTATTTTTTGAAAGGAACACCAAAATGCTTCTCAACAAAACTGTTAACATTCCCGACCTCGGGCTTATCGGACCCGACAGCGGATTTCATCTCCTTGAAACCACCGAGGACGGCAAATTCATAGCCGGCAAAAACGGCGTTGACTGCATTGTTGCAACGGGCGATAAGAAGGTTGAATTTGTTTCATTCGGCAGCCACACCCTCGCAGGTGTAAAATCAGCAATCGCATATCCCGTTTATTATCCCGTTTATCCCGTAAAAACAGAATATCCCCTCAATGCAGTCCTCATGGACCTTGACGGCACAACCGTACGCAGCGAGGATTTCTGGATCTGGATTATCCAGATGAGCACCGCAAGCATGCTCGGCAACCCGAAGTTTGAACTTGAGGATGCTGACCTTCCGTTTGTTTCGGGTCACAGCGTATCCGAGCATCTTCAGTATTGCATTGATAAATACTGCCCCGGCGAATCACTTGAAAAAGCACGTAACTTCTATTTTGAGCACACCCACAGAGAAATGGAAGAAATTATGGCAGGCAGAGGCAAAGAGGGCGCATTCACTCCCACAGAGGGCGTCAAGGATTTCCTTCTTGAGCTCAAGGATATGGGCGTTAAAATCGGACTCGTTACCTCGGGTCTTTACGAAAAGGCATGGCCCGAAATTCTTTCCGCATTCCGCACTCTCGGAATGGGCGACCCCAAGGATTTCTACGATGCAATCATCTCGGCAGGCTTTCCCCTTCGCAAGGGCAGCGTAGGCACACTCGGCGAGCTTTCGCCCAAGCCCCATCCCTGGCTCTATTCCGAAACCTCAATCGTCGGTCTCGGCGAAGCTTTTGCAGACAGAAACAGGGTTATCGGCATTGAGGACAGCGGCGCAGGCGCATGCTCCGTACGCCTTGCAGGCTACACAACAATCGGCATTGCAGGCGGCAACATTGAATCAAGCGGCACAAAGGCTGTTTGCTCGCATTTTTGCAACAACTTTGCCGAAATCATGAAAATCATTAAAGGATAAGGTGAATGAATATGGATAAAAAAGATAAGCTCCAATGCCATTTTATATCAAACACCCATTGGGACAGAGAATGGCGTTTTTCCGCTCGCAGAACACAGCATATGCTCGGCTATATGGTCGACATGCTTCTCGATATTCTCGATAAGAATCCCGATTATAAGCACTTCCACTTTGACTCGCAGACAATGCCCATGCAGGATTATCTTGAGGTTTATCCCGAAAAGAAGGAAAAGCTTCAGAAATATATCAAAGAGGGCAGAATTGCAATCGGTCCCTGGTTCTGCCTCCCCGATGAATTTACAGTCGGCAGCGAAGCTCTCGTGCGCAACCTTCTCCTCGGCCATAAGCAGGGCAAGGAATTGGGCGGCATAAGCAAGACCGGTTATTCTCCTTTCGGCTGGGGTCAAATTTCACAGCTTCCCCAGATTTACGCAGGCTTCGGCATTAACTTCGCATCATTTTACAGAGGCATCAATACATACAAAGCTCCCCGCTCGGAGTTTTTCTGGGAAAGTCCCGACGGAACCCGAATCTGGGCATCACGTCTCGGAAAAAGACCCCGCTATAATATCTGGTATGTTGTTCAGAGACCGGTTTATTTCAATCAGACAAACGAAAACAACCGCGATATGCTTTGGAACGACAATAACGGTGTTTTCAAGCTTATCGACAGAGATTGGAAGCTTGACTATCAGTACACCCATCCGTTTTATGAGTACCACAAAGAAAACATTCAGGCAAGAGCAGAGCAGGCTGTTGAAGAGCAAAATAACGACTGGACAACCAGCCACCGTTTCTGGTCAGCAGGTCATGACTCCTCATGCCCCGATGCACGTGAGGTTCAACTCATCAAAGACCTCAACGATGCTCTCCCCGATGCAGATGTTTTCCACAGCACCCTCAAGGAAATGGAACAGGGCATCATTGATAACTTTGACCCCAACGCACCAGTTCTCAAGGGCGAAATGCGTGACCCGTACACAAAGGGCAGCGTAAGCATTCTCTGCGGCTGGATTCTTTCCGCAAGAACATATATCAAGCAGGAGAACTTTGACACCGAAAGAAGACTTATCAACTACGCAGAGCCTTTCGCTGTTTTTGCATCTCTTGCAGGTGCACCCTATCCTCAGAATTTCATTGACCTTTCATATAACTATCTTCTTCAGAACCACGGTCACGACAGTATCGGTTCCTGCGGCAGAGATGTTGTTTACGAAGACGTTATGTCACGTTACAGACAGTCAAGAGAACTTTCAAGCTGCATATTTGAGCGTGCATTCATGGATATTGCAGGCGATATTGACCTTAAGTCATTCAGCCGCGACGATGCCGCTGTTGTAGTGTTCAACCCCGCTCCCTTCAAGAGAAGCGAAACCGTAAATCTCCGCGTTGAAATCCCTGCAGAGTGGAAAACAGGCACATTCGAGCTTCTTGATGAGGACGGCAACGCACTCAAATATCAGGTTGTTTCTTCAAACGATAATAACGCACAGATTATCCAGAATCCCAACGACACAGCCAATGTTCTTCACACAAGACAGAAACTCATAGCCGTTGAGGTCAAGGATATCCCTGCAATGGGCTACAAAACCTATAGAATGCGTCCTACTTATAATGTACGCGCAACAACTCCCGTTACTCTCCTTAAAACAAATCAGGTAATGGAAAACGAATATCTCCGCGTCAGCTTCAACATGAACGGTACTTACAATGTTGTTGACAAAGAAACAGGCAAGGTTTATGAAAATCTCGGCTACTTCAAGGACGGTGGCGAAATCGGCAATCCCTGGGAGCATTTTGTACCCGAATTTAACGAAATCTTCACCACTCTCGGCGAAAAGGCAACAATTACTCTTCTTCGTGACGGTGAATTTGAAACAGCATATAAGATTTCAATGCGCTGGATGCTTCCCGAAAAGCGTTCTGCAGATGAAAAGTCAAGAAGCGAGCATAAGCTTCCCGTTGATATTGACAGCGTTGTTACTCTCCGCAAGGGTGCAAGATTCGTTGAAATAGAAACAACAATCAACAACCGCTGCGAGGACCATTATCTTCAGGTTGCTTTCCCGACGAACATCAAGTCGGAATATTCATATGCACAGGGTCAGTTTGACGTTGTCAAGCGTCCCATCGCAAAGCCCGATTACTCGCTCTATGATGAAATCCCGATGACAGAGCATCCCATGAACTCATTTGTTGACCTCACAGACGGCGTCAACGGCGCAGCTCTTCTCAACACAGGTCTTAAGGCATATGAGGCTGCTGATGACGAGTGCAACACACTCTATCTTTCACTTATCCGTGCATATCCTCTGCGCATATGCGTTACTGCCGATATGCAGAATTACAGCGACTGGGATAAAGGCTCACAGTGCATCGGTGTTAACACATTCCGCTATGCTTTCATGCCTCATAAGGGCGATTGGGAAGAAGGCAACGTATGGCAGGAAAGCGAGCGCTTCAACCTCTATCTCACAGCAGGTCAGCTTGCTCCCACCGCACACGGCAAGAATCCCCTCACCCACTCATTCATTGAGCTTGGCGAAGAAAACCTCAATGTCAGCGCAATCAAGAAGAGCGAGGACGGCGAAGGCTATGTTATCAGACTCTTCAATCCCTCCGACAAAACAATCAAGAACAAGATTCGTCTTAACGGCGGCATAGCTCCGATTGAAAAGGCACAGTCACCCGTTGAAAGACAGATTGCTGAATTTGAGCTTCCCGCATATTCGGGCAAGAAGTGGAAGGAAATCAAGCTTGTCACTCTCGAAGAGCTTGATCAGGCTCCCCTCACCGTTGATGCAGACGGCTTTGCTGAATTTGAAATCACAGGCAAGAAGATTCTTACAATTAAATTCATCGGTTAATCAAATATTAAAATTTTGACAGGAGTGTTTAATATGGCAGTAAAAAAACTCAAGTATTTTGCCGGCGGCAAGTGGCTTGATTCATCTTGCGAAAAATATATGGACGTTTATAACCCCAGCACCGGCGAGGTTATTGCACAGACCCCATGCTGCACAAAGGACGAAGTGAACGAGGCTATTGCCTGCGCTAAAGAGGCATTCAAAACATGGTCAAACGTTCCCGTTATGAAGAGAGTTCAGGTTGTTTTCAAATTCCGTGAGCTTCTTGAAGAGCACATGGATGAGCTGACCGAAATCTGTGCAAGAGAGCACGGCAAGGTGTGGAGCGAAGCAAAGGGCGATATTCTTAAGGTCAAGGAGCCCGTTGAGCTTGCTTGTTCAGCTCCCTCGCTTCTCATGGGCGAAAGCATGCGCGACACATCATCAGGCTATGACACCACTCTTTACAGAGAGCCTGTCGGCGTTTTCGCAGGTATCGTTCCCTTTAATTTCCCAGGCATGATTCCCATGGGCTGGATGTCACCCCTCTGCATTGTCTGCGGTAACACAATCGTTCTCAAGGCAGCATCCATGACTCCGATGACCTGCATGAGACTCGCAGAGCTCTGGCAGGAAGCAGGTCTCCCCGACGGCGTTATCAACATCGTCACCTGCTCAAGAAACGAAGCTGAAATCTTCATGGACCACCCTGACATCAAGGGCATCACCTTCGTCGGTTCAACAAGCGTAGGTCTTCACATTTATTCAAGAGCAGCTGCAAACGGCAAGAGAGTTCAGGCTCTCTGCGAAGCAAAGAACCATGGTCTTGTTCTCGAGGATGCAGCTCTTGAAAGAAGCGCAAGAGGCATTATCAACTCCTCATTCGGCTGCGCAGGCGAGCGTTGCATGGCTCTTCCCGTTATTGTTGCGCAGGAAAGCATTGCCGATGAGCTTGTGAGCTACCTTGTTAAATTTGCAAAAGAGCTCAAGCTCGGCCCTGCATATGATAAAGAATCAACCCTCGGTCCCGTTGTAACAGAAGCTCACAGACAGTCAATTCTCAAGTGGATTGAAAAAGGCATAGAAGAAGGTGCAGAGCTTGTTCTTGACGGCAGAAACCCCGTTGTTCCCGGCTATGAAAACGGTTTCTATGTAGGTCCCACAATCTTTGACCATGTAACAGAAGATATGACCGTCGGTCAGAGAGAAATCTTCGGACCCGTTCTCTGCGTCAAGAGAGTCAAGGATTTTGAAGAGGGTCTTGCAGTTATGAACGCAAACCCCTTTGCAAACGGTTCGGTTATCTTTACCCAGAGCGGCTATTATGCAAGAGAATTTGCAAAGAGAACAGACGGCGGTATGGTCGGCGTTAACGTCGGTATTCCCGTTCCCGTCGGCGTATTTCCCTTCACAGGTCATAAGCAGTCATTCTTCGGCGATCTTCACTGCCTCGGCAAGGACGGCTTCCGTTTCTACACAGAAACCAAAGCTGTTACCACCCGTTGGTTTGATGAAGAAGAAATGAAGGCACAGTCCGTTGATACCTGGGACGGTTCGGTCGGCGGCGACCTCAAATAAAAAAGATTTCTCCCGTATTCGCATTGAATACGGGAGATTTTTCATCATGAACAAGCCAAAGGAGCCTTCTGACAGCAGAAAGCTCCTTTTTCGACTTTAAAAAATTTATGAAAGGATGGATAGGAATGTGTATGCAGGGCACTCAATCTGCATACACTCCAAAGCTGAATTCACATTATGTCTATATTATATTACCCGAAAAGGAAAAATGTAACCCTGTTTTATTTACAATTACAAAACAAATCGGTTACAATCTCCGCCTTAACTGTTACAAATTGTAACCATTAAAATGTCTTGTCTTGAATATATATAATATATACTTTTTAGAGAGAACGGAGATTGTCAATGAAAAACAATACTGAAAAAGACAAACATACCGAAATATTAACATCTGTTGCCGCGGTTGTTTTTGCCCTGCTGCTGTGTTTTTCCGATGCAGCGGATAACATCACCCTCGCCATGGCATCGGTCATGTTCTATGCAGGCGAAACGAAAGCAGAATCCGTTTATACCGTATCTACGGAGTATTCCGAAACAACAGCCGTTCCATCAACACAAACGGTTATATCCCCTGCCGTGCAGAAATCAGATATCACGCAAACACCCGACGATATAGTTGAGCTGATAAAAAAATATACCGAGCTGTTCAGAAGCGATAAAAAAGACGGCGATATTAAATCTGTTACATACGAAAAGGCGGGCGCAACTCATTTCTTTGAAAACGTGAGAGTAAAAAACACCACCGAAACAAAAACTCTCAATATAGAAAAGGTGCTTTCTGAACCGCTTGAGCTTTCGGTTGACAAATCAAAGCCTGCCGTTCTGATTTTTCACAGCCACACCTCCGAGGGCTACGAAATGATTGAACGCGATTGGTACGCCCAGGATTACGCCTCGCGAAGCAACGACGAAAATCGGAATATAGTCAGAGTCGGAACGGAAATTGCGAATTATCTGACAGATCTCGGGTATACTGTTATTCATGACAAAACAATCCATGACAAAAGCTATTCGGACTCATATCCAAGCTCGCGCAAAACGGTTGAAAAGCATCTTGAGGATCATCCCGAAATTCAGATTGTGCTTGACATTCACAGAGATTCCATAACGCAGAATAACGGCGATAAAATAAAACCTGTTAACACAATCGGCGGCAAAAAAGCGGCACAGCTTATGATAATAACAGGCGCAGAAGAAGGTAAGGTCACGGATTTCCCCGATTGGGAATATAACCTTCGCTTTGCTCTTCAGCTTCAGAAAAAATGCGAAACAATGTTCCCGGGTCTTATGCGTCCCGTTCTTTTTTCACAGAGAAAATACAACATGGATATGACCCGTTTCAGTCTGCTGATAGAAATGGGCAGCGAAGCAAATACTCTTGAAGAGGCATGCTATTCGGGAAGAATGCTTGCCGCCGCCCTCGCCGCACTCATGGACGATTATCAAAAATAAGGTGTGATAAAAACGAAACTTTTCAGAGCATATATAATAACCGCAATTGTTTGCCTGTGCATAACATCATGCGTTTCAGCAATATTTGTCGCAGATGAAAACGCTAAAAAAATAACCCTCGGCGAAGAAAACACCGTTCTGGTTTTAAGCAGCACAGATGAAAAATATTATTCAGACCCAGTAAATCCGATACCCGTTATTGAAAAGCTTGCGCAGGGCGCAAAAAAGGCGGCAAGCATTGCGCCGCCGCCAATCAGCAATATTTATTGGTTTATTGTCAATACAAGAAAAACAGATTGCTGAAAACAAAAATTTTATATCCGTCGAGCGATATTATATCCTCGCTCATCTGCTCAAAGAACACCCAATCATCTGTCTGCTGTAAAACAGAAATTTCGTAATCCGAAGCGAGAACGAAATACTTTTCAGCATTATCTTGAGGCAGGAACTGTTTTTTATCCGTCTGATAATAGCATGGGGATATTCCGTTTTCATTCATATCAACATTCGCAACCGATACTCTTGAATCCGAAAGCAAGGTTATGGTCTGCGAATTCCAGAAGGTTGCATAGCCGTGGGTAAAACCGTTCTCTTCAAGAACTTCAACCAATCGGTATTTGTCGTTCATCTCTATTCCGTTTTTCTCCATTTTTGCAACGGTTGCAAACGAAACTCCGCTCATGAGAACAAGTCCGCAGATTATGACCGCCATAAGTCTTGCGGGAACAACATATTCCTTTGCAAGCCTGAAAACGGCAAAGCAGACAAGAATACCCGTAAATACCATCGGGCTCAAACGCCAGTTCGCCGCGGAAAGAATGCCGAAAACATAGCCAAACATTATAACCGCGCTCGAACCGAAATGAGCAAGAACGAGCAACTTTGAACCAAAATCAAATTTATTATAGAAGAAAAGCGCAACGAGAGGAACAATTGCAATAACTGCCGCCGAAGCAATTCTGATAATATTGACAATTGATTCGGGCGAGAAAATGGACATGCCGTAAGCAGCATCAACGCCGAAAAGAAGGAACCACTGCTCGGGAAATTTGCCGAGATTGCCGAGCCATTCGTTCATGTTGGAATAGTTGGTGTATGCGCCTGCATAGCCCGCGGTTATTCCGTTGCTCAAAAACGAAAGAAGCCAAAGACCGATAAGCATTGAAAATCCGCAAATCAGGCAGTAATAAATTGAGACACGGCTTTCCTTTGAGAAAAGCTTTCTGTCCTTACTCAATATTATTTCCGCTGCTGCCGCAAAAATCACGGGGAATATTCCCGTTGCAGCAATCTGCGTGCCGTCGAGAGCGGAGCAAACCGTAAAAACAGCAATGCAAAGGGTTATAAACAAGAGCTTTGCAACTGATTTTTCAGATTCAAAAGCCGATTTGAACTTGATAAACAGCGAAAGCAGAACACAGATAATCAGAACGCTTATGCTGTAATAGATAACATGCTCATAGAAAATCTCTCGGAGCTTTTCGGATGCGCAAAGAACAAGTGCAAGCGTTCCGACTGTCATAAAGGTCAGCGGATAGCTGAATTTTATGCTTCTGCACAGAAGAAACACAGATGCAAAAAGCATAACGGTAAACAGCACCATTCCTATGTGATGAGTGGTCATCGACAGACCGAAAATACCGATAAACGGCAGCATAAGCGTTGTTCCGCCGAACGGCAGCATTGCTGCATAGCCGAAATCCTCATTAAAAAGGCTCTTGCTGTCGTAGCTTGCCTTTGCCCAAAGAATGGTGTCCGTACAGTCCGCATGAAAATATGCGGCAGACGGCCATATTATATAGTATATAACCGTTCCAAGCGAAACGGCGGCAAAAAGCACCGATATAATAAGGAGTATTCTGTTTTTCAGTTTTTTAACGTCAACAAACATTTCGTTAACTCCAAATCACAAAAAATTCTTTCATTGCAAGATAAATGTCGGGGTCATAGGACTTAAGATTTCCGTTGAGCTGAACTGTCGCTGCAGCGATGATTATAACCGTTACCGCCGTCAGCGCAGCAGCCGCCTTTTTTACCGCAGATGACATCTCGGCATACCTGCTTTTCTCAACCGCAGTACAGATTTCAAGAAGAATAACCGCCGAAACAAGAGCCGCCGCAAGCGAAATATCGGAAGTATATCTGAATATTACACCGCCGAGGCAGAAGTTTGCAAATGCAGTTGCAAAAAGAGCAATTATTCCCGATGCAAGCAACGCCTTTGAGCTTTTTGTTATCCTTCCGCTTCTAAAAATAAAGGGCGAAAGGAAAAGAGAAAGCATAAACGGAACAGCAAAAATCCCGAAGTTTGTGTCTATATAAGCATATCTTCCGTAATCCGAAAGTCTCAAATAATCAAAACCGATATACGGAAATTCATCAAGGATTCCGAACGGCTGGAAGAAATAATGGATAACCGAGGGAATTATCCCGTCAAATCCCAGCTCATAGAGCGATGCATCAGCAATCGTCAGCTGATAATCTGCTCCGAATTGAAGTGGATTTCCGAATCTCACATAGTTACAGCAGAGCGAAAAACCGAGCGATACCGCAACAGGCAAAGCCAATGCCGTCATTTCGCTGACAAGCTTGGAAAACTGCTTCTCCTTAATTTTTTTGATTGAGTAAATTATAACAAAAACCGCAATCATTACCGCAGGCACTATTACCGAATTGACTCTTGAAAGGAAGGCAAGCGCAAAGCTTATTCCTGCCAACGCAAAAAATATGATTCGGTATTTCTTTTTGTTTTCGCCAAGAGCCTTGATTATCCAGAATACAAAAGCCGAAACAAAAGCCATGCCTGCAAGACTCGCAATATAATAAAACGGTGTGTAACCGCGCTGTATTATCAATGCAGAGCTTGCAAAGAATGCACCAACTGCCAAAACTGCCGAAAGCCACGGGCGGATGCCGCTGTTTCTGTATCTTGCCCATTCAACAACAGCCATAGGAATAAATACTGACGTTATAAGCGAGAAAATTCCCATAACCGTGCTGTCGGTCGGAAGTACACCCGTAAGCAGATAAAACGGGAAATAAATCACAAGAATCGGTGCAATCCCGAAATAAGAATAATATTTTCCCTCAAAAAATGCTCTGTCATAAAGATAATAGATACCTTCACGCGCATCGGGATTATACGGATTTTCAAGCTCGAGCAGCTCTTGCATCGGGGTCACATCAAAATGAAGCTGTCCCTTCATAAACGCATCAAACTGCTGGATATACGGTGAATAGTTTTCTATAAATCCTTCTAGCGGATAGTAAATACAGTTACCTGTATCATTTGAGGCATTCAAAAACCATACCGCAAAACATGCCACCGCGCAAACGCAGACCGAAGCCGCACCTGCACCGCCGTAAGTCATTGAATTTCTGATTTTTTTGCCGTTTCCGTCGGTCTTTAAAACATATACGGCACACAGTAACAAAAAAATTACGGACATTCTGATTAAATCAAATCCGAAAACATACTCTGGGTTTATTTCAACATCGGTAACGATAAGCTCCTGCTCAAAATCGGCAAACCTGATTTCAATTCCTTTTGCGTTGCCCTGCGAGCGCATAAAAGCAGTAACTCTTCTCGGCTCTTTGCCGACAAAAATCTTTTCACTCCTGACAGTTGAAGGCGAGAGAACATTATTCTCATCATAAAGTCCGAAACGAGCCGTCGCAAGACTGTCCTCTGCGTAATCTGAGTTTGCCCTTACGCTGAAGCTCACGGAATGAAGTGGAATTTCCGGTATGCCTGCAAAAAGCGTGTTGTTTTCTCCGCTTATATAAACCGCATCAAAATCCGAAACAACATAGCTTTCACACTCGTCATTCCCTGCCCCGTATGCAAAATAGGTAAAATTTGCAAAAAGAGCCTCGGCGGCAACCGAAATGAGCAGAATCAGAATTATCGGTAATATACCGTCAGTTATTCTTGCCTTCTTCATTAGAGCTCTCCTCATGATACTCTGCCTCTGTGTTTACGCTCCAGATATTATCCTTCGACTTTTTGCCGCTGATAATATTTGAAACCGTTTCAAAAGAGGTAACCATTGAGTGGTCCATGTTATTATATCTGTGCTGACCGTTTCTGCCGACACAGTAAAGATTTTCAAATGTATCGAGATAATTTATAAGCTCATCAATGCGGTCATAGGTATCAAAATAAGCAGGATAAGCCTTCTGCACCTTTTCACGGTGGCTGTCAAGCACCTCAGCATCGGCAGAGATGACACCCATTGACTTAAGCTCCCTGACCGCAAGCTCAACGCAGCTCTTTTCGTCCATATTCCAGAAGCTGTCACCCTCATCGCAGAAATATTCAAGACCGATCCAGACAGTATTCTGCGGGTCTTTGACAAGATAAGGCGACCAGTTGTTGAAAATCTGGATTCTGCCAAGCTTTACACCGACATCCTGAACATAAATCCAGCAGTCGGGAACAATATTTCCGAGAGTTTTTATGCCTGTTTCGTTTTTAAGATTAAGATTGTTGAGAAGCAGACCGACGGTAACGAAATCTCTGTAAGGCAATCCTGCAGCAATTTCAGCAGGAGCCGCAGGAACACTTTCTCCCATACCTGCAACAAGGTCTTTGACAGGCATTGATGAGATAAAGATGTCGCCGTCAACAACTTCGCCGTTATCACACTTGACGCTGTTGATTCTTCCGCCGGAAATGTCGATGTCTGTTACTTTATGGTTATAAAGAATCTTACCGCCCATTTTTACAAACTCAGCGCCGACTGTTTCCCAAAGCTGACCGGGTCCGAATTTGGGATACTGAAATTCTTCGATAAGTGAGGTTTCAACCTTTCTGTCCTTGCTCGGCACAAGCTTTGAAAGCATGTCCTTGATAACGGCAAGAATTGAAAGACCTTTTACTCTCTGTGCGCCCCAATCAGCAGAGATTTCACTCGGATGTCTGCCCCAGAGCTTTTCGGTATAGCCCTCAAAGAACATCGAATAAAGTACCTTGCCGAAGCGATTGATATAGAAATTCTCGAGTGAATCCTCTTCCTTTTTTGAAACGGTCGACTTAAGATAACTGCAGCCTGCCTTGACAGTTCTTGCAAAGCCCATGTTGATAAATGTCTGCGGCTTCATTGAGATAGGATAATCAAAGAATTTGTTAAGATAATAGATTCTTGATATTCTGCGGCGCAGAAGCATAACCTTATCTTCAGTTTCAGGATCGGGACCGCCGACAGAAAGAGCCTTTTCCCTGCCAAGAATCTTGTCGTCGATTGATGGTGCACCCTGCATGGGCATAAGCTCCGACCAGAATTTGTTTACGTTCTTATCCTTTGAGAAAAAACGGTGTCCGCCGATATCCATACGATGTCCGTTATATTTTACGGTTCTTGAAATACCGCCGAGAACTTCGCTCTGCTCAAGGATGATAACCTCATAGTCTTTGGACTTTTTAAGCAACTCATAGCCTGCGGTAAGACCTGCGGGACCGCCGCCGATAATAATACATTTTTTCATATTAATCCCCCAATCTGTATTTACAGAATATACCATCTTGAATTATACCACTTGATATATTGAAAAGCAATTAAAAAAAGATTAAAAATAAATTAACTTTTCTAATATATTATTCGATCACTTCTGCAAAATCACTCGTAAAAAGCAAAAAATCCGAACCTTTCGGTTCGGATTTCTCCAATGTGGTGGACGTTAACGGACTTGAACCGCTGACCCTTCGCACGTCAAGCGAATGCTCTACCAGCTGAGCTAAACGTCCATAGTTTTGAGCTATTCTTCAGCGCAGGTGATATTATATATTAACATATGAGGTTTTGTCAAGAGCTTTTTAAAATTTTAACAACAATTCCGTATCATACTATGATTTGCGCCGAATAATCATTCTTCTCGTTATATAACAGTTATTTTAATATATAAGCACTTGAATCTGACTATTAATATGTAGTATAATCAAGAAAAACATACCAAAAGAGATGATGTTATGAAAATAATTGATTTGCTGAAAAAAGATTCTCTCTCGCTTTCGTTTGAGGTTTTTCCTCCCAAAACTCAGGCAGGTTTTGAAAGCGTTAAATCCGCAACGGAAGAAATCGCAAAGCTGCGCCCTCCGTTTATGAGCGTTACCTACGGTGCAGGCGGCGGCACAAGCAAATATACCCTTGATATTGCAAAAAACATAAAGGAGCGCTACGGAGTCGCAAGCATTGCGCATCTTACCTGCGTTTCTTCAACCAAAGAAACCGTCAGCCAAAAGATTGAAGAAATCAAGGCGGCGGGAATTGAAAACATCATGGCTTTGAGGGGCGATATACCCGCAGGGCTTGAAGATGCCGACCGAAGCGGCTGGGCTTACCGTCACGCAATCGACCTTGTCCGCGAACTCAAAGAAGCTGACAGCGATTTTTGCATAGGTGGCGCATGCTATCCCGAAATCCACCCCGAAAGCGCAAATCAGAAGGAAGACATAAAGTATCTTAAGGAAAAGGTTGATGCAGGCTGTGAATTTCTGACAACGCAGATGTTTTTCGATAACAACCTGCTTTTCAATTTTCTTTATAAAATACGCGAAGCGGGAATAACCGTTCCCGTTATCCCCGGCATCATGCCTATCACCAATGCCAATCAGGTTGACAGAGCAATCAAGCTCTCGGGCTCGTTTATGCCGAGAAGATTCAAGAGCCTTGTTGATAAATTCGGGTCAGACCCCGATGCGATGAAGCAGGCAGGTATTGCATACGCAACCGACCAGATTATAGATTTATATGCAAACGGCATAACCAATGTTCATGTTTATTCAATGAACAAGCCCGATGTTGCCGAAAAAATCCAGAATAATCTTTCAGATATTTTAGGAAAGTAATTTCAAAAAGGTGATATTATGAATATGATTATGACAAGAATTATTTCAGTTATCTGTGCATTTTTTGTGTGGCTGAATGTGATTTTTGTTCCGTCTGATGTTGAGGGTGTTTTTTCCGAAAGCAGCCCTGCAACCGAAAAATCAGCATTTGACGAAGGTGATTTTGTTATGGGAGAATTTGATATCGTAGTTGCGCCCGACGGCAACGATGCAGATGACGGAACACTTGAAAACCCGTTAAAGACCCCTGCTGCCGCAAAGGAAAGAATAAAAACGGTTGATACGGACAAAACCGTTACCGTATGGTTCAGAGAAGGAACATATTTTATTGAAAACTCGCTTGATTTTACCGCCGAGGATAAAAGCAATGTTGTCTACCGTTCATATCCCGATGAAAAAGTTGTTTTTTCGGGGGCAAAGGAAATCAGCGGAAACTGGCAGAAAAAAACAGTCAACGGTGTCGTTGCTTTTGTGACGGATATGCCGATTGAAAGCGATACGGACTATTTCCGTTCACTCTTCAAAGACGGAAAAAGGCTTTCACGCTCTAATTATCCCAAAGAGGGAGTTTTCAAAATTGCGGCAGAACCGAAACCTAATGAAGCTGTTGAAGGCTCACATGCTCCCGATTTTTTCACGCATGCATTGGCTTTTTACGTAAACACAAACGAAATTTTTGATTTTGAGAATCCCGGAGATGTTGACGTAAGAATCATGCATTTCTGGCGTGATGATCTGCTGCCGATACATTCTGTCAACAAAGAAACGGGCAGAATTGAAACAACCAAGCCTTCGGCAATGAGAATAAGGACAGAGGACAGCTTTGTTTATGAAAACGTAAAGGAAGCGCTTTCTCTTCCCGGCGAATGGTATCTTGACCGCAACGAGGGCAAGCTCTATTATATTCCCGAAAGCGGCGATACAGTTGAAAACACCGTTCTCTATGCAGGCATGAACGAACAGCTTATAACGGTAAAAGGTGCAGGTAACATCTCGTTCCGTGGTATTGATTTTGAAAACACCGATTGGGATCATGTTGACGGCACTCATACGGGCAAGGCATTTGACCCCTCACATCCCATGTACGGAAATATCAAATACGGAGCAGACCATCCGCAGGCTGCGTTTGAAGTTCCTGCTGCAATTTATATTTCGGAATCACACGGCATTAATTTCACGGATTGCCGTTTTGAAAATATTTCTTACACAGCCGTCAAGTTTGACAAAGCATCTCAAAACTGCAATATCACAAGCTGTATGTTCAACGAAATCGGTGCAAACGCAGTCTTCATCCACGGAGATTTTGTTGTTCCCGCAACAACCTGCAACATCAACGTAAAAGACTGCCATATAAGCAGATACGGCAGAATCTTCAATAACGCCATCGGCATTCTCCTCACTCACGCCAAGGATTGCGACCTCACAAACAACGAGATCCACGACGGCTGGTATACGGGAGTTTCCGTCGGCTGGAATTGGGGTTATTCGGATAATTCCACAAACAACATAAACATCAGCAACAACGTCATTTATGATATCGGCAACGGCTGGCTTTCGGACATGGGTGCAATATACACACTCGGCATTCAGCCCGACACGGTTATCAGAGGAAATATTATCTATAATGTCGGCTGTGACGAAGGCAGATACGGCTACGGCGGCTGGGGAATTTATCTTGACGAAGGCTCAAGCGGTATGCTTGTTGAAAACAATCTTGTTTATGACTGTTCATCGGAAACCTTCCATCAGCACTACGGCAAAGATAATGTTGTAAGAAACAATATCTTTGCGTTTGGCGGTGAGGGCGCTTTGCTTGTCACAAAAAAAGAAGACCATAATTCGCTGACGCTTACCAACAATATTCTTGTTGTTGATAACGCATTAATCTATCCTTTTACTCCCGAAACAAATCAGTTTGTTGATAATAATAATCTTTTCTGGGACTACACAAAAGGCGGCAATGTTTATTCGGGAAATTCACTCGGATTTTTTGAGAAAATGTCGCTCGTAATTATGACGGTTCTGGGCTACTACAATAATGCTGTTTTTGCAGACCCTCTTTTCAAAGATGCACAAAACCGCGATTTCACCCTCGCAGACAACAGCCCCGCTCTCGAAACAGGATTTACCCCGTGGGTATACAACGCGGGAACCGTAACACAATTCGGTTAAACAAAAAACAAGCTCTGTTCCCCGTTGAACAGAGCTTGTTGGTTTTTATCAGAATCCGCCGCCGACTGTTATGATGTAGTCAACCGTACCGTATCCGCTTTTAACGGTTGCGGAAAGAGGAAGCCTTCTGCCGCCTACATAAAGATTTTTGATGGTAACATAAACCTCATATGTCCATGTTCCTTTTTCAATAATGCCGTCTTTATTGATTTTAGCCTTGAACTTCGGGTTCTTATAATGAAGCTTAACCTCTGCCTCATCAAAACCGATTTCAAAATTCGGAAGTGCCTCTTCAACAACCGCAAGGTCGCCTACAACAGAGATTGCGTGACCTACCGTGCCGCTGTGGAGATCACCGTGAGCGCCGTCAATCTGCTCCTTCATTGTCATTTCAACAACTATGTATTCTCCACTCTTATAAGCCTTGACGCTCTGTGCATCAGAAAGCTCGAGGTTTTCGTAGCCGCCCGTTATGCCGTCAAATTCGGTTGAGCTGTCCTCAAGCGCCGAAATAAGGAAAGGTGTTATCATTTCAACAAGTTTTCCGAGAAATCCGTCGCCGTCATTAACAACCATTTCTCTTAAAGTCATCGTTTGCTTTGAGGTAACCTTTGTCTTGCTCTTGATTGCCGCCGCTTTATAGAAAGCAACAATTTCTTCATCGGTCCATTCCGATGGGTCTTTTTCTGATGGAACGGTAACTGCAGGCTCAGTTGTTGTTTCAGCCGAAACATCAGAGGTTTCGGCGTTGGGAACGTTGCTTTCGGTTATATCCGTTCCGACCGATACCTCTTCATTATCATTCTGTTCCTGCGAAACAGACTCCTTCGTTGTTTTTTCTTCGGGCTGCGTACCGTCATTGCAAGCAGTGAAAGCAAAAACCATCAGCCCTGCCATAAGAATTGCAATTATCTTTTTCATGTTTTCCTCCCGTTTTACGTAAAAAATGCAAACATATTCTATATTATAAAATCGCAAATGTCAATTGGTGTAATTATTTTTCGATTTTGACCTGAACGGGCTTGCGCTTCTTAAAACATGTTACATATCTGAATCCGCAGCTTTCGGCAATTTCATAGCCTTGGTCAATGCCTGCGCCTACATGCTCGGTAAAATGAGCATCGGAGCCGAGGGTGAGAAGCTCTCCGCCAAGCTCTTTGAATCGGCGGACATAATTTTCAGTCGGCATTGTTTTGCCGATGGGCTGTCGAAGTCCGCTTGTGTTGATTTCAAGAGCCTTGCCGTTTGCGATAAGAGTTTTGAAAATCTCATCTGTTATATCATCATATCTGCTTAAATCAACGCCCTCTATGCCTGCCTGAATGATATAGCGTATCGGATATGTCAGATGTGCAAGGGTATCAAAGCCGTTCCACTTTGCAAGAATAAGCTCTTCTGCAAAATATTTGTCAAGAAGAGCATGAATCTCATCAAGCGTCATTTCGGTATATTTAAGATCGCCGAAATCGGGCATCTGTCTTAAATTATGGATTGAGCCGATGATAAAATCATATTCGAAACGCTCAAGTGATTTCTCGGTAAGTGCAAGGTCATAGGTCGGCTGACCCATTTCTATACCTCTTAAGATTCTGATTTTATCAGAGAAAACATCCTGTGCGGAACAGATATCCTCATAGCTTGACTTCTGGCGGAAATCAAGGTTGTGTCTTTCGTAAAAATCAACGTCAAAATGGTCGGTGAATGCAATTGTTTCAAGCCCTGCCTCAACGGCAGCTTCACACATCATTGATGCCGGATAGTTTCCGTCAAATGAGCTTGATGTGTGCATATGAAGATCTGTTTTGTTTTTATATGTAGCCATCGGAATCACCTTATTTTAAAAATTCTCTTATTTTTTCAAGATTCTTTTCGGAAATCGCTCTGCCTTGGTCATAAACTCTTTGAAGCACATCGGGATTATGTTCAATTCTGCCGATTTCAAGAGCAGTTTCGGGCCTGATAACAAAAACTTCACCCGCCGCTTCTTTTCTGAGGATATATTCAATCGTTTCGTTATATTCATTATGCCTGTTTTCCATTGCTTCGGCAACCGAAGGATAATCCTTCAAAGCATATTTCATAAGTTTAGCCGCCGAGCTTGGCTTTTTGGTGTAACCGAGCGGCTGGGTAAGAATTATAACATTTCTGTTATACCCTATGCTTTCAAAAAACTGAATGGGTATCGAATCGGCAATTCCGCCGTCAAGCAGCTTTCTGTCTTTTATTTCAACAGTTCTTGATACAAGCGGCATAGACGCCGATGCTCTGAAATATTCGAGAGCATCCTCGCCTGCTTCATCGGAATTGATATAAACCGCCTTTCCCGTTTCGACATCGGTGCAGACAACGTAAAATTCCATTGGATTTTCAATGTAAGCCTGCGTGTCAAATATATCAAGCTCATTAGGAATTGTATGATAACAAAATTCAGCACCGAAAAGGTCGCCCGTTTTTATCAGCGAACGGAAGCTGCAGAATCTGGGGTCTTTGGCAAACCGTTTGTTATAGCGGATAACTCTGCCGATTTGACGGGATTTGAAGTTACAGCCGAACGCAGCGCCTGCAGAAACACCGATTGCACCGTCAAACTCAATTCCGTTTTCAAGAAAAACATCAAAAACGCCCGCGGTAAACATTCCGCGCATTGCGCCGCCTTCCATTATGAGTCCTGTTTTCATTCCGATTTAAGCTCCTGCATTGTTACTTCTTCTTTGCTGTACTGCGAAACGTATTTATTCTGATAGTAATTTTCTGCGGAATATTCGATTTCTCCGTTTTCGGCTATGTTAATAAGTGTGCATCCTCTCTGTGCACCTAGCTTATAAATACCTACATAAGCAAGATAGTCCACACTTAAAGAATATGTAAGGTCAATGCCTTTATAATTTACGGAGAAATTGTTGAGATGGTCGTGACCGCAGAAAACTGAATCGGTGCTGTGAAGCTCCTGCATTGTTTCAAAGAAATTATCCTCATAAATACCGGGATAAACAACCTTACCCGATTCGCCTGCTTTTCCGTAGTTATACTGAACATTTTCGGTATCGGCATAACCGTTCTCAACATACTCATTCCATGCATCCTTATATTCCGTAAGAGGAACATGAAGAAAAACCGACGATTTAACGTTTGCCGCAGTCGGGTTTTTCTTGAGAAACTCGCTGTTACTTGAGGAATAAAGCTTCATCATGTTATGAGTCTGATTCGCTTTGATTGTTTCTCTGTACCATTCAATCTGGTTATCGTGAATATTGTCGTATTTCCACATGAATCCAAAATAGTCGCCGTCAACATACGAGTGGGAATCAACCGTGAAAAGCGAACGAACTATAACACCGTTTGACTTGACTATGTTGAAAACCTGATTTCCGTATCCGTCAACATCTTCTGGACCTTTTCGCATAAGACAGTGCGGATACTGCTCGTAAAACTCCGTTATATCATCACGTCCGTAGTAGCTGTATGCCTCGGTATCGTGGTTGCCGTAAGATACGGTCCAATAAACACCGAGAGTTTCCATAAGCTCCGCAAAGAGCTTTGCACCCGATTTGTTGTTAAAAGTACCTGCCTGGAAGGGTACGGGATATGCAACGTCACCCGTAACAATAACAAAATCGGGCTTTTCGGCTGTTATCATTGCTGCAATTGCATTCAGAGCCATTGAATCCTTTTTTAGTGACATCCAGCCTCCGCCGAAATGGGTATCGGTAAGCTGCATTACCTTAAGCCCTCTGTCGGAATAAATATTCCATATGCCTGCAGAAACATTTTCAACCTTGAGATCTTCATTTTCAACGGCTGAAAAGCTGTGCGCCTTGTTGATATTTGCGTTAAGACCAATAACGGTAATGACCGTTGTTACGCCGACAAACGCAGCAATAACGGCAAGAAGAACTGCCGTAACCTTCAAAAATCTTCTTCCTCTTTTACTTTTCATTTTCTCCTCCAAAAGATAAATAAAGCTGTGAATTGAAATTTTCTTTTATTGCATTTTGCAAACGCACCGTAAGCTCTTCAAGCTCCTGTGCCGTAACGCATTCTGCGCGGATATCTGCAGTAAAAACACCATTTTCTCCGTATGAGTGATGCTGAATTTCATTAACGGAAATATTATCCGCTATTTCTTCGATAACTTTTTTTGCGTTATTGCACAACACGTCGTTTCTTTTTCCGATAATTTTGGCAAACGCCGCCAAAACAGCTTTTATTCCCTCAATGACTAGAATAATACTGATTATCACACCCGCAAATCCGTCAACCGAAAACTCGGCTTTTGACGAAAGCGTAAATGAAATAAGGGTGCAAAGAGTTATCAGAAAATCAAGTCTGCTGTCCGCTGCAATTCCTCTTATTGTTTCCGAATTAAACTTTTCTGAATATTTACCGAAACAGAGCGACACTGCAAGCTTGACAGCCGCCGTTACCGCAATAACCGCAGCATAAGCCGAGGAATACCATACAGGCACGGGATAAAGAATGCGTTCGAATGAAATATAAAAAAACGCGCCTCCCGAAACAAGAATAACCCCGGATATGATAAGCTCTGTCAGCTCTTCTGCTCTGCCTTTGCCGAAGGGATATTTTCCGTTCGGCTTTTCACCGCTCAAACAAAATCCGATGCCTGCCGCTATGCATACGGCAGAATCGGTCAGACTGTTCAGAGAATCGGCATAGATTGCAACGCTGTTGCTTGAAAGTCCGATATAAAGCTTAACAAAAAACAGAAGCAAATTGATTCCCGCACCTATCGAAACAGCAATTATCCGTTTTTTTGTGTTTGAATTAACAGACATAGGCTTTACCCTTTAAAAAGCGGCACAGCATGCCTGCTGCACCGCTGATATTATTCAGAACGAAAAACTTTTTGCAACACGAAGAAAAACATACTTGAAGAATGCACCGATTCTGTCAACAACCTCAAATTCACTTCCGTAAAGAACAAATTGGGCATCTGCAGCGGCATCGTCACCGTAAAATTCTTTATAAGTGATAACATTGGTTGTGTAAGCTTTTGTGCCTTCTTTGATATCTATAACGCGGACGCCTCTGCCCTCATCGCCGTAAGAATTGAAGCCTACGCCGGGGGTGTTAACGAGGTCAACGCCCTTATATTCAACCTCAAAGCTGTTTACATGGTCATGACCGAAGAACATTGCAACAACATCGCCCTGGTTTGCAACTGCATCGAACTGACCGCCGTTTACCGTACCGGGACAGGGAGCCTCATGAAGTACGCCTTTTCTAGTGTTTGCGGGATTAAGAGTATAGTATTTTCCGTTATGCTCAACCGCGCCGTCAGTTCCTGCAGAAACTTCAAGAAGTGCATCATAAATCTCATTGACAATGATATGCTGGAACATCATTGAGGGAACAGCAACTCCGCCGTTCTGCGCCTTAAGCTCATTTGACTTCTGAACATACCAATCTATCTGATCCTTATGAACATAGTCGTAACCGCCGTTGGCTTCATCATACATATTGGAATCAATCATCCAAAGATTATATGTAATTTTATCTGAATCCTTTGAAGAGTAAATGGGAACATTGTATGTACCGCAGCCGTAAACAGCATCTCCCTCGTCGATTGCAACGCAGTTGTCATACTTCTGATACATTGCCATCTGTTCCTCTTTTGAAACAAGCTCTTCTGCATCATGGTTACCGAAAACAACTGCGACGGGAACATCATATCTCTCAAAAATCGACATATATCTGTCAATTGCAGTTTCAACAAGAAGAAGGTCGATTCCGTGAATACCTACCGAAGAAGCGCCTGCAGAAATGTTATCGCCTGTAAGAACGATAAGATCGGGCTGTGCGGAAGGAACAACTCTGTCAAGGAATTTTCTTGTGATTTCAAAAAGAAGCGGACCGTCCTGAATATCGGCAATCTGCATAATGCGAAAAGTGCCGTCATCGTTAAACTGAAGCTTGTCTGCGGATGTCTTGGCGTTTGCGGGAACAAACATTGCGAAAGCAAGAACCAAAACAAGTATGATTGAAATTGCTTTTTTCATAAATTATCTCTCCTTAAGTAAAATTTACTATAACATTATATCATTCATTTTCGCCGTCAACAAGAACTAATTTAAATTTGATGTTATGCACAAAAACCAACCCTAAATTTTGGAACTTATGCATATCGAAAGTGAAGTGAATTTGCATTTACAAAAAACGGAATAAATGCTAAAATATTTTGAATAGGAGTGTTTTTATGCTAAAAATACTGAAATACATTCTGGCGGTGATTATGGTGCCTTTAAATCTCTTCAACTTTATTTTCGGCGGATATGCCTATCCCGTTGTAAGTCGCGAGGGAAAATATCTTTTCTGTCATTTTGTCGGTAACGGTCCCGGTCAGGAAAGGATTCACTTTGCGGTCAGCGAGGACGGGTATAATTTCAAGCCGCTGAATAACAATGAGCCCGTAATTCTTCAGACAAAGGGCAAACAATGCGTGCGCGACCCTTACATTCTCAAGGGCGAGGACGGCAATTATTACATAATCGGAACGGATATGAAATGCGAAGAGGGCTGGACCTCAAACCATGCTCTCGTTACATGGAAATCGGCTGACCTTGTTAATTGGACAGATGAAACAATAATTGATATCCGTGATTTCGGCGGCGAATACGCAAATACAACCCGTGCATGGGCGCCGCAGGCAATATGGGATAAAGAAAAAAACACATATATGGTTTATTGGGCAAATTCAACGGTTGAAAACGACATTGCGGCCATGTATTATGCATATACAACCGACTTTAAGACCATGACAGAGCCGCAGCTTCTCTACGAAAGACCCGGAATACAGACCATCGACGGCGACATAACTTATAACGAGGATAACGGATATTTTTATCTCTATTTCAAGCATGATGAAGACCAAACCATTGCTTATGTAAAATCGAAATCGCTTACGGGGCCTTATGAGGAGCCGCCTGTTGTTGTTTCCCTCTCTCCTCACGGAGTAGAAGGCAGCTCGATGTATAAGATAACGGGAACAGATTCATGGATAATGATAATGGACGAATACAGTCAAGAAAACTTCTTCATGCAGCAGACAACGGATATGGAGAATTTCCGACCCGTCAACCCCGATAATTACAGCTTCAGCGGTGTAAGACCGCGCCACGGCTCTGTTGTTGCAATATCCGATGAGGATTATGACAGGCTTGTTGAAGCGTTTGGAATCACAGAATAAAAAATGAATTTTGGAGGATAAAATCATGAAATGTGCAATTTACGGAGCGGGCTCACTCGGAACGGTTCTCGGAGCCTACATGACCAAAAACGGAGCAGAGGTTGAGCTTGTCAACCGCAACAAGGCGCATGTTGCAGCGCTTAAAGAGAAAGGCGCTCACATCACAGGTACGGTTGAAATGACTGTGCCTGTCAATGCAATAACACCTGACGAAATGAGCGGAAAATACAGCGTTATTTTCCTTATGACAAAGCAGCTTTTCAATGCTGAAGTTGTCACATTCTTAAAGCCTTTCCTTACAGATGACGGCGTTATCGTTACTCTTCAGAACGGTATTCCCGAGCCCGGCATTGCTGAAATTGTCGGCAAGGAGCATACCATGGGCTGTGCTGTTGAATGGGGCGCAAATCTTTCGGCTCCCGGCGAATGTGTTCTCACAAGTGAGCCTGACAGTCTTTCATACCACATGGGCAAAATGGACGGTATAACCGATGAGCAGGTTGCAAGAGTCACTGCTCTTCTCGAAAAAATGTGCCCCGTTCATTTTGAAGAAAATCTTATCGGCACAAGATGGTCAAAGCTTCTCATAAACGCTACCTTCTCGGGTCTCGGTACGGTTATGGGCGGAACATTCGGAACAGTAACGGGCGATGCATACGCACGCAAGGTTGCAATCCGCTGCATGAAGGAATGCATTGACGTCGGTCACGCAGCCGGTGCCGAATTTGCTCCCGTTCAGGGCAAAAACATCACAAAGCTTTTCTACTATACAAATGCATTCAAGCGCAAAATCGGCGAGCTTCTCATTCCCATTGCAATGAAAAAGCATAAGGATATCATTCCTTCAATGCTTCAGGACCTTCGTAACGGCAAACCCTGCGAGGTTGACGCAATCAATGGCGTTGTTTGCGAATGGGGAAGAAAGTGCGGAGTTCCCACACCCATAAATGACAGAATAGTTGAAATCATCAAAAAAGAGCAGTCCGGTGAGCTCAAGCTTGAAGCATCAAACATCAGACTTTTTGATGACTTACTTTGATGAAAGCGCTTTTTTACACAATTTCGCATAAGTTTACAAATTGTTCATAAAATAATTATCACATTTCGGTCTTTTTAGGTGTTTTAATAATAAGGAAAGTATTTATATTTATATATTTTCTGAAAGGAGGGTTGCCTGTGTGCGCGGTAACCGCTCAATACAACGATGAATTACGGCATATTGAATATGCGGTTGAAAAATACAGTCAGATGCTTTTCCGCATCTGTTACAGCATTCTGTGCAACAAGCATGATGCTGAAGATGCTTTGCAGGAAACCTTCTTGAGGTATATGCTCAAAGCACCGCTTTTCAAGGATTCGGAGCATGAGAAGGCGTGGCTGATTAAGGTTGCAACCAATATCAGTAAGAATATGTGCCGCTTTAATATCCGTCATGCAACCGAAAACTTTGATGATTTGAGAAGCATAGGCATCAAGGATGATGACAGAGATATCTTTGAACTGATAATGCACCTTCCGTCAAAATATAAAATCGTGCTCGATTTATACTATATTGAAGGCTATAAGGCAAACGAAATTGCCGACATAACCAACAGCTCCCCCGCAACAGTCAGAAAGCGTCTGCAATACGGACGTAAGCTTCTCAAAAAAGAACTTGAAAGGAATGATTTGCGTGACACCTAAAAATCAGCTTAAGGAATATATAAGGGTAATGAATTGCGTTGATGTTGACGATTCGGTCAGACAGCAAATCATCACAAACTGCGCACGTTACAGCACAATGAAAAAAATCAAAGCAGGAAAGTTCAAAATAACAGCAATCAAGAAAGATAACAGCGTGGAAAAAATTTGATTTTTCCCTCATTAAGAGCCGTTGCTTTGCAGCGGCTCTTTTTTATTTTGGAGACTTTTATGTCAAAAAAACAATTCTGAATTTGTATAATATTACCAAAACGGAGGATGAAAGATGAAAGAACCTATGTTATACAGGATTATGAGACGTCCGCTTGCCACATGCTTCAAGGCTATTTATAAGCCGACCATCATCGGCAAGCGCTTTATTCCAGAAAGCGGCAGAATAATCCTTGCAGGTAATCACACAAACTATCTTGACTGCATCCTTGTCGGCTGTGCGACCAAGAGATGCGTGCATTACCTTGCCAAAGACGAGCTCATGAAAGGTCCTTTGAAATATATTTTCAAGGGTATGGGAATCATTCCCGTTAACCGCAGAACAAAGGACAAGGCTGCTTTTGAATCTGCAATATCCACCCTCAATGATGAGAAACTCATCGGAATTTTCCCCGAGGGTACCATCAACAGAACCGATGATATCATCATGCCGTTCAAATTCGGTGCGGTTAAAATGTCGCGCGATGCAAAAACAGACATCATTCCTTTTGTTATCACGGGAAAATATAAGCCGTTTGAGAGAAGCGTTAAGGTTAAATTCTTTGAACCCTTAAAACCCAATGAAAATCTTGAAGAAGCAAATGAAAAGCTGATGAAGATTGTTTCCAAAGAACTCGAAAAGGAGAAAAATAAAAATGAGTAAAAGACCCGAAGAAAGAGAGTTCGGATATAAGTTCCTGACTCCGCTTATGCGTGTTGCATTCAAGCTCTATTATTCCCCCGAAATAATAGGCGCCGAAAAAATCCCCGAGGATTCCGCAATCGTCATTGCAGGCAACCATAAGCATGTTTATGACCAATGCCTTACAATAATGGCAACAAAAAGAGTTATCCACTATATGGCAAAAAAAGAATATTTTGAGGGCAAGCTTGCTCCGTTTTTCAGAGCAGTAGGCTGCATTCCCGTTGACCGTTCAAGAAGAGATTTTTCAAGCGCAATGTCTGCAATGAAAGTTCTTAAAAAAGAAGGTGCAATAGGAATTTTCCCGGAAGGCACCAGAAATAAAACCGATGATTTTCTGCTCCGGTTTAAAACAGGCGCAGTTTCAATGGCAAAGAAAGCAGATGCTTACATAGTCCCCTTTGGTCTTACGGGCGATTACAAATTCCGCAGTAAAAATCTGACCGTTCGTTACGGTGAGCCGTTTAAAGTAGGCGATATGACGGTTGAAGAAGCAAATCAGAAACTTTATCATGAGGTTGAGCGTCTTATGCTCGAAAACCTCAACGAAGAGAAAGAATTAAGAAAGAACGCATAAGGTGAATAAAAATGAGAATAGGTATGGATGTCGGCTCAACCACTCTCAAGTGCGTTGCAATCGACGATAATAACAACATAGTTTACAAAGCATACGAGCGCCACTATTCTAAAATTGCAGAAAAAAGCGCCGCAATGCTTTCACAAATTATAAAAGAACATCCGCAGTTTGAAAAATCTTCGCTTACGGTTTCAGGCTCCGCAGGTATGGGCTTTGCAAATGCTCTCGGGCTTGAATTTGTTCAGGAGGTTTATGCAACAAGAGTCAGCGTTTCAAGACTTCTGCCCGGCACAGATGCTGTTATCGAGCTTGGCGGTGAGGATGCAAAAATCCTCTTTTTCACAAACGGCGTCGAGGTCAGAATGAACGGCTCCTGCGCAGGCGGCACGGGCGCATTCATTGACCAAATGGCGTCGCTCCTCGGCGTTGACCCGACAGAAATGAACGCTCTTGCAGAAAGCCACGAAAAGATTTATTCCATCGCATCAAGATGCGGCGTTTTTGCAAAATCGGATATTCAGCCCCTGCTCAATCAGGGTGCAAGAAAGAACGACATCGCTGCAAGTATTTTTACCGCTGTTGTCAATCAGACCGTTGCAGGTCTTTCGCAAGGCAGAAAAATCGAAGGCAAGGTTGTTTATCTCGGAGGACCTCTTTACTTCCTTCCCGAGCTTCGCAAAGCATTTGACAAGGGACTGGGAGTTACAGGCACCTGCCCCGAAAACGGTCTTTATTTCGTTGCCCTCGGCGCTGCATATTCATCCGACGGCACGGTTCTTGATATAAAAGAAACAACCGAAAAAATTGCAAACGCAAAGGAAAGCGGCGAATATCTCGGCGCAAATGCTCTTTTTGCAAACGAAGAAGAATATAAAGAATTTTCCGTTCGTCATGCAAAGGATTCTGTTGAGGATAACTTTAAAATCAAAAGCGGTGAAAAGGTTTATATCGGCATTGACGCAGGCTCGACAACCGTTAAAGCTGTTGTTATCAACACAGACGGCAAAATCGTCACAAGCAGATATATGTCAAATAACGGCGACCCCGTTTCACTTATCAAAAAATTCCTCGAGGATTTCTATAAGGAATATCCCGATGCGGTTGTTGCATCAAGTGCAGTTACCGGCTACGGCGAGGATATAATTAAAAATGCATTTGCCGTTGACTTCGGTCTTGTTGAAACCGTTGCACACTTCACCGCTGCAAAGAAATTCAAGCCCGATGTTGACTTTATCATCGACATCGGCGGTCAGGACATCAAGTGCTTCAAAATCAGAAACAACGCAATTGATAACATATTCCTTAACGAAGCCTGTTCCTCGGGCTGCGGCTCGTTCCTTCAGACCTTTGCCGCCGCATGGGGATATGATATCGAAAACTTTTCAAAGCTCGGACTTTTTGCAGACAGACCCGTTGACCTCGGCTCACGCTGCACCGTTTTCATGAACTCCTCGGTTAAGCAGGCACAGAAAGACGGTGCAACGATTGAGAATATTTCCGCAGGTCTTTCAATCAGCGTTGTAAAGAACGCACTCTATAAAGTCATCCGTGCATCAAGTGCAGATGAGCTTGGAAAGAACATTGTTGTTCAGGGCGGAACATTCCTCAACGATGCCGTTCTCCGCGCATTTGAACAAGAAATCGGCAGAGATGTTGTGCGACCCACCATTTCGGGCATTATGGGTGCTTACGGCGCAGCTCTTTACGCGATGGAAAGAGCTACAAAAAAGAGCACTCTTATCTCCGCAAGCGAACTTGAAACATTCGAACATAAGGTCAAGGCTGTTACATGCGGAAAATGCAGCAATAACTGCCGCCTGACAGTCAATACTTTCTCTTCGGGCAGAAGCTTTATCGGCGGCAACCGCTGCAGCAAGCCTATAGCAAAATCAAACTCCGATATCGGCGACAATATGTTTGATTATAAGCGTGAGCTTCTTGCAAAATATGCTCCCGTCAAGGGAACAAAGCCTCAAATCGGTCTGCCTATGGGTCTTAACATGTTTGAGCTTCTTCCCTTCTGGCATACATTCTTTACACAGCTTGGCTTCGGTATCGCTCTTTCCGAAAAATCGACAAGAGAGCTTTACGTCAAGGGTCAGCACACCATTCCGTCTGACACCGTATGCTACCCCGCAAAAATTCTTCACGGTCATATCGAATCGCTCATTGAGCAGAAGGTTGAACACATATTCTACCCCTGTATGACCTACAATCTTGACGAAAATCTGGGCGATAACAACTATAACTGCCCCGTTGTTGCATATTATCCCGAGGTTATCCGTTCAAATGTCGGTGAACTCAAAAACATAAACTTCATGTGCGATTATATCGGTCTTCACAGACCCAAGGATTTCGCAAAGAAGATTTACGAAATCTTAAGTGCAAAATTCAGCGGAATAAGCAAATCAGATGTTAAAGCTGCTGCTGACAAGGCATATGCCGAATACCATGATTTCATGAATAAAATTCACCTCAAGGGAATGGAATACTTGAACACAGCCAAAGAAAAGAACAGACCCGTTATCGTTCTTTGCGGCAGACCCTATCACCTTGACGAGGAAATCAATCACGGCATTGACAAGCTCATATGCGAATGCGGTGCAACCGTTATTACTGAGGACAGCGTAAGTCCTCTTGTTGAAAAATTCCCGACAACCGTTCTCAACCAGTGGACATATCATTCAAGACTTTATGCCGCGGCAAAATACGTTGCAATGAAAAACGACAAGGATCTGAATATCGTTCAGCTTGTTTCGTTCGGCTGTGGCGTTGATGCTATAACAACCGACGAAATGAGAACAATCCTTGAAAAAGACGGCAAAATTTATACACAGATTAAAATTGACGAAATTTCAAATCCCGGTGCGGTCAAAATCAGACTTCGCAGTCTGTTTGCCGCAACAGGAAGATAAGGAGGTGCAATTATGAGCAAAAAAATCATCGAGGACAGAGTTGAATTTACCAAAGATATGATGGACTATACCATACTTGCCCCCAACATGCTTGAAATCCATTTCAGCCTGCTCATCAATATTTTCGGTCAGTACGGCTACAAAACCGAGCTTCTTACAAACGACGGCAGAGCAGTTGTTGACGAAGGTCTTAAGTATGTTCATAACGACACCTGCTATCCTGCACTTCTCGTTATCGGTCAGCTTATAGATGCGCTCAATTCGGGAAAATACAACCCCGATAAAACCGCTCTTCTGATTACTCAATCGGGCGGTGGTTGCAGAGCTTCAAACTATATCCATCTTTTAAGAAAAGCTCTCAAAAAAGCAGGCTATCCTCAGGTACCCGTTATCTCACTCAACCTTTCGGGTCTTGAAAAGAACAGCGGCTTTAAAATCCGACTTTCAATGGCACTCAAAATGCTTTCAGCCGTTATCTACGGCGACCTTATAATGCTTCTCAAAAATCAGGTTGAGCCTTATGAGGTCAACGAGGGAGATGCTGCAAAGCTTACACAGAAATGGATTGACGATTTAAGCGCAGAAATGCAGAAAGGTAAGGGTTATTCTTTCTTTGAAATCAAGAAAAATCTTCCCAAAATCACAGAAAGCTTCTCAAAAATCCCCCTCAAAAACATAACAAAGACAAAGGTAGGCGTAGTCGGTGAGATTTATGTCAAATACTCACCTCTTGCCAACAACCATCTTGAAGAATTTCTCTTCGGTCAGGACTGTGAGGTTATGGTACCCGGTCTTCTGGGCTTCATCAATTTCAAGGTCGATAACCGCCTTGAGGATATCAAGCTTTACGGCGGAAATCCGTTCAAGAAGATTGCAATGAGATTTGCAATGTGGTATCTTTCAAAGGTTGAAAAGAATCTCATCGATGCGGCAGGCGCATACGGCAGCTTCAACGTTCCCGCACCCTATGCACATATCAAGGAAATCTGCACAAAGATTATCGGACCCGGTTGCAAGATGGGTGAAGGCTGGCTTCTGACAGCAGAAATGATGGAACTCATCGAAAGCGGCTACGGCAACATTGTCTGCGCACAGCCATTCGGATGTCTTCCGAATCATATCGTCGGTAAGGGTATGATAAGAAAGCTTAAGGAAATGTATCCGCAGTCAAACATCGTACCCATTGACTATGACCCCGGCGCAACCAAGGTCAACCAGGAAAACAGAATCAAGCTTATGCTTGCAATCGCAAAAGAAAACGCAGGCTGCACAGGCAGCTGTTCATGCTGTTCAATGAATCACCAATAATATTAAATCCCCTCTGCAATCGCAGAGGGGATTTGTTCTTTTATTCGGTTTTCATATCGCAGCATCCGCCTTTGCATCCGCTGCAACCGCCCGAGCAAGCGCATGAACCCTTGCCTTTTTTGCGGTTTCTGACGGACACAAAGATAATCGCAAAAAATATCGCTGCTATAATCGCCGCAACAATGATGGTCGGTAAATCCATGCTTATCACTCCTTAAAATTATTTTGTTTTAACGTATTTATTCTTTCTGAAAATGAGGTAGAGAAGTCCTGCAAGAACAAGAATTGCTGCCGCTGTTCCGACTGTAAAGCCCGCTCCGCTGAAAAACATGCCGAACTGATAAACCATGAGCGAAATTGCATATGCAAATGCTGTCATATAGCCAATCGCCGCCGCGGTCCATTTGCCGCTGTTCATCTCTTTTTTGATTGCGCCCATAGCCGCAAAACATGGAGCACAGAGAAGATTAAAAATCATAAATGAGAATGCGCTGAATGCATTTCCGCCAAAAAATTCCTGACCGATGATTGCAAGAGAGCCTTCACCCGATTCAACCATTTCAAATGCCAGGTCGGCATCTGCCATTGAAGAAAGGGAACCGAAAACGCCGACAACCTCTTCCTTTGCGACAAGACCGAGAACGGTTGCAACTGCAGCCTGCCAGCTGTCAAATCCGAGAGGAATAAAGAGATTTGCAATCAGCTCACCGAGCGCATTAAGAATTGATTTTGAGTCACCTTCGCCAATATAGTGGAATCCGCCTTCAAACGAAAGACTGTTAAGAATCCAGATAATCACACTTGCCGCAAAAATAACTGTTCCTGCGCGTTTAATGAAGCTCCAGCCTCTTTCCCAGGTTGTTCTGAAAACATTTCTTGCAAGAGGCGCATGATACGCGGGAAGCTCCATAACAAACGGTGAGGGTTCGCTTGCGAGCGACTTGAATTTTTTTAGGATTATACCCGAAATAATAACAGCGGCAATACCTATAAAATAAGCGGCAACCGCAACCCATGCTTTTCTGCCGAAAAGTGCGGCAGATATAAGTCCGACAATCGGCATTTTTGCTCCGCAGGGAACAAAACCTGTTGTCATAATTGTGATTTTACGGTCACGTTCGTTCTCGATTGTTCTTGAAGCCATAATACCGGGAACACCGCAGCCCGATGCAACAAGCATGGGAATAAAGCTTTTACCGGAAAGTCCGAAACGGCGGAAAATTCTGTCCATAATGAAAGCAACACGGCTCATATATCCGCAGTCCTCGAGGATTGAAAGCAGGAAGAAAAGAACAAGCATCTGAGGAACAAAGCCGAGTACAGCGCCGACACCGCCGACAATGCCGTCCATTATAAGGCTGTAAAGCCATTCTGCGATAACGGGTGTTCCGTCTGCATTAAGAAGAACTCTGTCAAGCAGCTCGGGAATGCTGGGAATATGCTGAAGAACGGAATATCCGAAAAATTCAGGGTCAAGCGCCTTGAACGAGCCGAAAAGTCCGTCATTCATAAACTCAACAGTCCAATCGCCGACTGTTCCGATTGAAAGAGTATAAACAAGCCACATAATAAGGGCAAAAATCGGAAGTGCGAGGATTCTGTTGGTAACAATCTTATCTATCTTATCCGAAACCGTTAGCTTGCCTGCACGCTTTTTCTTGCAATGCTTCATAACGCGGTCTGTTATGTAGTTATATCTCTCGTTGATGATAATGCTCTCTGCATCGTCATCCATCTCAAACTCAACGTCCTTGATATCTTCCTCGATATGGGCAAGAATCTTGCTGTCAAGCTTTAGCTGTTCAAGAACCCTCGGGTCGCGCTCAAAAATCTTGACTGCATACCATCGCTGCTGCTCAATCGGCATATCGTGAACAGCCGCTTCTTCAATATGAGCAAGCGCATGCTCAACAGAGCCCGAGAAAATATGGCGGTGCTCTTTTTTATCGGACTTTGCAGCCTCGATGGCGGCATCAATCGCTTCATCAATTCCCGTTCCTTTAAGTGCCGAAATTTCAACCATTCTGCATCCGAGAACCTTGGAAATCTCATCGGTATTGATTTTATCGCCGTTTTTTCTGACAATATCCATCATATTAACAGCGCCGACAACGGGAATGCCAAGCTCGATAAGCTGGGTTGTGAGATAAAGATTTCTTTCAAGGTTTGTGCCGTCAATTATATTGAGAATCGCATCGGGTCGCTCACCGATAAGATAATTTCTCGCAACAACTTCTTCAAGAGTGTAAGGCGAAAGCGAATAAATACCGGGGAGGTCAGTTACGATAACACCATCCTGCTTTTTAAGCTTGCCTTCTTTCTTTTCAACCGTCACACCCGGCCAGTTGCCGACATATTGGTTGGACCCGGTCAGTGCATTGAAAAGCGTTGTTTTACCGCTGTTTGGATTTCCTGCCAGCGCAATTTTGATATCCATGCAAATTCCTGCCTTTCAAAGTTAGCATCTGCTAACCTGCAAATCAAAAAATTCGGGGTGTTTACAACCCCTGATTTTTATTCAACCTCAATCATTTCCGCATCGTCTTTTCTGATTGAAAGCTCATAGCCTCGAACGGAAACTTCAAGAGGATCACCAAGAGGTGCAACTTTACGCACATAAACTTCAACACCTTTGGTTATCCCCATATCCATAATTCTGCGCTTGAGTGCGCCTTCGCCGTGAAGCTTGACAACCTTTGCGGTTTTGCCTATTTTAACATCTCTTAAGGTTCTCATTATTATAACCTCCGTAAACTGCATCAGCAAAGTTAGTAATCACTAACTGTAAATATATTACTTAATATTTCCTGCTTTGTCAATCATTTTTTTGAGATATTTTTGCATTTTTTAAAGTTTGTCATTTTGAACAACAAGTTAGCTTAAGCTAACCGTGCTTTTTGTGTGATTTTTTTCATAACACATACTTTAATAAATTATTCGGTTATTTGGTCAATTGACATTTCATGGCAATAATCCATATTTGGTTGAATGAAGGAATAAAATGAAAATAGTCCTTGTTATCGGACGGAATGTGGTGTATAATTTAATCATTGAAATCGTTAAAGGAGTGAACGGTCTTGGCTAAATCGTCGAATCAAAAACTCAAGCTTTTGTATCTTCTCAAGTTCCTTATGCAGCGCTCTGACGAAGAGCATCCTTTGAGCACGGCACAGATAATCGAGGAGCTTGCAAGAAACGGTATTTCCGCTGAACGAAAAAGCATTTATGCCGATATCGAAGCTCTGTGTCAGTTCGGAATTGATGTTGTTCAAGTCAAGGGAAAAAACGGCGGATATTATATCGGCGCGCGTGATTTTGAAATACCCGAGCTCAAGCTCCTTGTTGACAGCGTTCAGTCCTCAAAATTCATAACGCAGGAAAAAACATATAAGCTTATCAAAAAAATCGAAAATCTTGCAAGCGTTTATGACGGACAGCTTTTACAACGCCAGGTTTATGTCAGCAACCGCGTCAAGAGCATGAATGAAAGCATATATTATGCGGTTGACGTTATTTCCGATGCAATAAATCAGAACAGAAAAATCCGCTATAAATATTTTGAATATACTGTTGAAAAGGAGCGCCGCTTCAGACATAACGGTGCATATTATGAGGTCAGCCCTTTTGCACTTATCTGGGATGACGAAAATTATTACATGCTCGCATGGGACTCAAAAGCAGAGCAGATGAAGCATTACAGAGTTGACAAGATGTTCGGCGTTACTCTTACGGAATCCGAACGTGAACACGTTGAAGAGTTTGAAAAAACCGATATGTCGGCTTATACAAAATCTGTTTTCGGAATGTTCGGCGGAAAAGAGAAGAATGTGAAGCTGCGGTTTGCAAATTATCTTGCAGGTGCTGTTTTTGACCGCTTCGGAAGAGATATTATTGTTATAAAAGACGGTGACAGCCATTTCATTGTGAATGTGAGCGTTGTTGCAAGTCCGCAGTTCCTTGCATGGGTTTTCGGCTTCGGTGAAGATGCCCAAATCCTTTCACCCGACGAAATACGCCTTGAAATGAAAAAGCAGGCAGAGCTTATTGCGAAAAAATATTGTTAAGGGTGTGTTGATATGACTAAAATTTTCAGAATGTTCCTTGCGGGTCTTGTTCTTCCGAGCATGGGCGCAATGGGTATGCCTCACAAATGGAACTCCGCAAAATTCAAAAGAGAAACTCCCGAACCGCTGAAGTTCGGTGCAGACGGCAAATTCAGAATCCTGCATATAACTGATATCCATGACGTTGAGCCCGAAATGGACGATGACGAAAACAGAGAAATCCCCGAAAGCCGCGACAAAGAAACAATAAACGTTATTGAAAAGCTCGTTGAGAAAACCAATCCCGACCTTGTTGTTTTCGGAGGCGACAACATAAGCGGATATTGGGAAGAGTTTACATATGACCTTGTCAGAAGCACAATTCAGAAAATCACCGCCCCGATAAGAGAGCGTAACATTCCTCTTTGCGTTGTTTTCGGAAATCATGACGGCGAAGAGGGCTTTCACACCGAGTTTCAGATGATGCAGTATATGGAATATCCCAACTGCCGCTCAAATCTTAACGATGCAGATGTTTACGGCTGCGGCAACTGTTGCGTAACAATCAAAAACAGCGCAGGCGATAAGGATACTTTTGCTGTTTGGCTTATCGACTCCAACGACTATCAGCGTAACTCGCAGGGCGGTCTTTCATATGACTGCGTTCATGACGATCAGATTGAATGGTATGAAAAAAAGGCCGCCGAGCTTAAGGCTGAAAACGGCGGAAAGCCTTTACCTTCTGTTCTCTTTCAGCACATGCCCGTTCAGCAGATGTGCGACGGAGCCAAAGAGGTTGCGGCAGATGACGACTACACTTTCTCGCGTGACGGCAGATATTATAAATTCGGTCACGATATAATTGAGGGAAGAATCAGGGAATATCCCTGCCCCGCAAATCTTGAAAACGACTACCGCAATCAGTTTGAAAGCTGGAAAAAGACAGGCGGTATTGTTGCTGCATTTTTCGGTCACGACCATGTCAATGATTTCCATATAAAGATTGACGGAATAAATCTTTATCAGACTCTCGGCGCAGGCTATTTCACCTACGGTGAGGAAAGAGGCGGAAGACTTATAGTCCTCGATGAAAAGAATCCCGAAAATATTTATTCCAAATCAATCGAGATTGAAAGAATAACCGCAACAGAAATTTAACTGCTGTTATTTATTATCACGGAAAGGAGCAGAAAACATGGCAGTAAAATCAAAGCTTTCTTCCGAATGGATTTACAAATTTTATAAGGGGCTTGAAGAATACGGTATTGAAAATCACGGTCTTCTGATTATGAAAGACGGTGAAACCGTTTTTGAGGAATATGCATATCCTTATTCGGGCGATATTCCCCACACCTTGTTTTCGGTAACAAAATCAATTGTATCAACGGCGGCAGGCTTTGCGATTGATGAAGGTCTTTTCTCTCTTGATTCAAAAATCCTGCCCTTCTTTCCCGAATATAAGCATTGCGAAAGCGATGAATGGGAAAATCTGACTGTCCGCTCAATTCTGACCATGCAGAGCAACAAAGAATTCAGCTTTCTTCAGGATATGACGGGCAACTATGCCGAAATGTTCATGAAAGCACCTTTCAGAAAAAACAAGGGCTTTTTATACAGCAATAATGATGCCCACATGGTTGCCGCGCTGATACAGAAGCTTTCGGGCATGAGCCTTGTCGATTATCTTACTCCGCGACTTTTTGAGCCACTGGGAATAAATCCTCCTCAATGGGAAACAAATTCAATCGGCGAATGCATCGGAGGCACGGGCGCATATATGATGCTTCGCGACCTTGCAAAAATCTCTCAATGCTATGCCGACGGCGGCAGATATAACGGAACGCAGGTTATCCCTGAGTGGTGGACAAAAGAGGCAACCAAAAAGCAGGTTGATTTACCAGGAAGAGAAAACGAGGACGGCTACGGTTATCTTTTCTGGCTGCAAAACGGCGTTTTCAGCATGAACGGCATGTTCGGTCAGCAGATTTCATATTTTCCGCAGTATAATGCCGTTGTTGCAATTTTCAACTGCGTTGTGAATGACGATAAAAACAATTGGCTGATGAAAAATGTTCTTACAAAAGCCTTTGAAGAAGAATCGGATGACGAATGGGATAAAAAGCTTGTCGGTTATCTGAAAACTCGGGGTGAAAAACCCGTTGCATGTCAAGAGCTTCCGGATATTCCGACAGACAGAACATTTTATATGACCCCCGTTTCTGATGCGCTCGCAAAGCTTATGTTCCCCGCAAGCCTTATTCCGCGTTCAGTGACGTCAAGCTTTGCCAAAAGACCCAAAAGCAACCTCAACAAGGTTTCGTTTGGACTTTCCGAAAGTGTTTTCTCCGTCAGATGGTATGAAGAGAATGACGAGGTTATAATCAACTGCGGTCTTGACGGAAATCCGCGAATATCCGAATGCTCAATCAAGGGTTATAAATATTTGATTTGGGCTTATGCGTTCATGAAAGACGGAAAGCTTAATGCTGTTGTAAAACCTATTAACACACTCTCGACACAGAGAATGGTATTTGAATTTTCAGATGATAATGTTAAAATTCAAGTAAAAAGCAGTCCAAGCTTTCCCGAATTCATAAAAGGCAATGCAGAGCAGAGCTCGTTTTTTAAAAAAAGTGGCAAGCTTAAACCGATTATTGCAAAGGGACTGGATTCTGTTCTGTCAACAAGCGAAATGCCGATGAAATTCAAGGAGAACTAATATGAACAAGTGGAATTTTTATACATCAGACGAAATAAAGCCGGGCGGATGGCTGAAAAAACAGCTTGAAATTCAAGCAGAAGGCCTCAGCGGAAATCTTGATAAAATCTGGCCCGATATAAAAGACAGCTCGTGGATAGGCGGAGATAAAGAGGGCTGGGAAAGAGTGCCCTATTGGCTTGACGGCTTTATTCCGCTTGCATATCTTCTTAAAAATGAAGATATGATTGCAAGGGCAAAGAAATATATAGATGCGATAATTTCATTTCAGAAACCCGACGGCTGGATTTGTCCCTGCAAGGATGATGACAGAAAAACATATGACACATGGGCAGTTCAGCTTATTTCAAAAACACTGACGGTCTATTATGAATGTTCAAAGGACGAGCAGATTCCCAATGTTATTTACAGAGTTCTCAAAAATTATTATGAGATGCTCAAAAACGGTGAAATTGTTCTTTTCGATTGGGGAAAGGCAAGATGGTTTGAGTGCTTTATTGCCATTAATTTCATATATGAAAGATGCGCTGAAGAATGGCTCAAGGACCTTGCAAAAATTCTGAAAGAACAGGGCCTGGACTATAATGAGGCTGTTGAGCTCTGGAAAAGACCTCTTAACCGCTGGAGATTTGACACCCATATCGTAAACATCGGCATGATGCTCAAGAGTGAAGCGGTTTCTTGTAATATTCTCGGAGAAGAATATACCGACAATGCCGAAAAACTCCATGAAATTCTGAAAGAATATAACGGCACTCCCGTCGGTCTTTTCACGGGTGACGAATGCCTTTCGGGCTTGAGCCCCATTCAGGGCACAGAGCTTTGCTCCGTTGCTGAGCAGATGTATTCATATGAAATTCTTTATGCTTACACAGGCAACAAAAAATGGGCTGAAAGGCTTGAAATGCTTGCGTTCAATGCTCTGCCTGCAACAATCAGCGACGATATGTGGACTCATCAGTATGACCAGATGAGCAATCAGATTGCCTGCATAAAATTTCCCGGCAAGCCGATTTTCAGAACAAACGGCGATGAGTCTCACCTTTTCGGTCTTGAGCCGAATTACGGCTGCTGCACCGCAAATTTCAATCAAGCATGGCCGAAATTTGCGCTTTCTGTGTTCATGTATAACGGTGACACGGTTATCAATGCCGTTCCCGTACCTTCGGAGCTCGAAGCCGAAGGCAAACACATAAAAATCGAAACAGATTATCCTTTTGAAAACAGCTTCAGATATACCGTTGAAACGGACAAGAATTTTACTTTTAAAATCCGTATTCCGTCTTTTGCGAAAAATCTTACCGTCAATGGCGAGGCTGTCAATACAGATGAGCTTTCTTTTGAAATCAGCGCAGGTGAAAGGCTTGAAATAAATATCGGTTTTGATGCTCCCCTATGCATTGAAAAAAGACCGCATGACCTCAATTCGGTCAGATGCGGCTCGCTTGTTTTTTCTCTTCCGATTAAATTTGAGAAGAAAATGCTCGAATACGAAAGAAACGGCGTTGAGCGAAAATTCCCCTATTGCGATTATGAGCTTATTCCCGTTTCTGATTGGTGCTATGCATATTGCGGCTCGGATTTTGAAATTTGCAGAAACGGTGTCGGCGATATTCCGTTTTCATCACAGAATCCGCCCGTAACAATTAAGACAAATGTCAAAAAGATAAATTGGGGCTTTGAGGACGGCTATGAAATCGTCTGCGCAAAGATTCCCGAATCAAGAGAAGCCATAAGCGAAAAAGAAGAAGTTCTTCTCTGTCCCTACGGCTGTGCAAAACTTCGCATGACAGAATTACCAATTACGAAATAAGGTGAAAACAATGACAAAATCAAAAGCAAAATACATTGACCCAATGATAGGAACGGTCGGCGATGAGCAGTCGGAAAGCACTCACGGCGGCGGAAAAACGTATCCCGGCGCATGTGTGCCCGGCGGAATGGTTCAGCTTTCTCCCGACACGGTAACGGGCGGAGACAACGGCACGGGATATAACTATTGTCACAACACGATTGAGGGCTTCAGCTTCAATCACATGAGCGGTATCGGCTGGTACGGCGACCTCGGCAACATGCAGGTTATGCCCGTTGTCGGCGAAACCGATCTTCGCAGCGGCAGCAATGCCGAAGTGCCTTTTGAAAAGGGGAAAACAGGCTGGAAATCTCCGTTTACTCACGAAAGAGAAAACGCAAGAGCAGGCTATTATTCCGTTCATCTTGACCGTTACGGAATTTTTGCCGAGGCAACCGTTTCCGCACGTACGGGAATGCTCCGTTTCACATATCCTGAAACTGACGACGCAAGAATTATCTTTAACATTTCAAGAAGAATCGGCGGCAAAGCAGATTTTGAGCATGTTGAAATCATTGGCAATAACCGCATTGAAGGCTCTGTTCATTGCACACCAAAGGGCGGCGGATTCGGCAGAGGCGGTGGCGGAATTTCATACGATTTTTATTTCGCCTGCGAATTTTCCGTGCCTGCAGAAAAGCTTTGTTTTTTCTCAAATGAAGAAATGATGGTCGAAAATCTGACAAGCTTTGAGCATGAGGATATCGGCGTTCTTGCATATTTCGGCAAACAGACCCGGCCCGTTCTCGTCAAATGCGGCATATCATATACAGACCTTGAAGGCGCACGCAAGAATCTTGCCGCTGAAAGCCAAAACTTCGATTTCGACGCAATGGCTGAAAAAGCTTTTGCAGAATGGGAAAAGGCGTTTGAAAAGGTTGAAGTTTCTGGCTCCGATGAAACCGATATGAAAATTTTCCATACCTGCCTTTATCACGTTCTTCTTGACCCGAGATGCGCGGCGGATGTTGACGGAAGATTCAGAATCGGCGATAAAATCCTCAAAGAAAAATATACCCACAGAACGGTTTTCAGCGGTTGGGATGTTTACCGCAGCGAATTTCCGCTTCTGACTCTTATCAACCCCGAAACAGTTAACGATGAGGTCAATTCTCTGATTAAAATTGCTGAAATCAAAAACACATCTCTACCTCAATGGGAGCTTTTGGGAATAGATTCCCACAGCATGGTCGGCGACCCGGGTCTTATTGTTTGCGCCGATGCTTATGTCAAGGGAATACGCGGCTATGACGCCGATAAACTTTATGAAATTGCAAAGGCATCAAGTCTTTCGTCAAAGGAGCTTTTCGGAAAGCCTTTTCATTCAGTAAGACCCGACTGCGAGCAGTATACCCGCGATGCGTATGTGCCGAAAAAAATCAGTAACACTCTTGAGTTCCTGCTTGCGGATTACACAATGTCACGCTTTGCAAAGGCTATGAATAAAACAGAGGACGCAGAGCATTTCAAAAAACGCGCCATGCGTTACGGCGAAAACTTCAACAAGCGCCGCGGATTTATGGTACCCAGAAAAGAAACGGGAAAATTTGTTTTCATCACAGGCAGATATTATGATAACTACTGCGTTGAAAGCAATATTTTTCAACAGTCGTGGTTTGTTCCGTATGATGTTATCGGATTGAGCAAGCTTTTCGGTAAAAAGCGAACAGTAAGACTGCTTGAAACTTTCTTTAAGAAAGCTGATTTTTCAAAGCTGTGGAATGAGGACTATAACCATTCAAACGAGCCTTGCCACAACATAACACACTATTTCAACATGCTCGGTCTGGCGCACAGAACGCAGTATTGGACCCGTCGTGTTCAGAAAGAGGCTTACCGCACGGGTGCCTTCGGTTTCTGCGGAAATGAGGATGTCGGTCAGCTTTCGGCATGGTATGTTCTGTCCGCTATCGGTTTTGCACAGCTTTGCCCTGCATATGAAGGGTATTTTCTGAACACACCGCTTTTCAAAACAGCAAAAATAACACTTGATGAAAAGTATCACTCATGTTCAGTTGCAAAAACATTCAGCGTTGAATGCGATAAAGACCCGCTCGAATATCCGTATATTCGCTCTGCAAAGCTTAACGGAAAGCTGATTGACCGCCCGTATCTCACATATTCCGAGATAACTGCAGGCGGTACATTAGCACTTGAGCTTTCAAAAGAGCCATGCGAGGATTTCGGAAAGAATGTTTCGCTTTCATTTACTGATTAAAAATCGCCCTGTTTCCTTATCGGGAACAGGGCTTTTGTATACCTGAAATTAACTGTTGACATTTTTGCAAAACAGATGTATTATATTAACCGAACAAACGTTCTTGAAGCGTGGAGGTGTACAGGTGGTCAGAAAGGTTTTTGTTGATGTGTATGTGCTGGTTGATAAGGACGGCAAGCGCCGCCCTCTGCGCATTCAGTGGGAGGACGGAACGGTTTATACCGTTGAAAGACTGCTCAACAGATGCCGCACAAAATCGCTGAATGTCGGCGGCGGAGAAATACGGTATACCGTTCAGATAAACGGAAAGGAAACATTTATTTTCGAAGATAACAACGGTAAATGGTTTGTTGAAGGAAAAAGTTAAAAGCCTTGCTCTCGGTTAAGAGAACAAGGCTTAATTTGTTTAGTATATAAGGCTTATTTCATTGCCTCTTCAACAGCAACTGCGCAAGCAACGGTCATACCAACCATGGGGTTGTTACCTGCACCGATGAGACCCATCATTTCAACGTGAGCGGGAACTGATGATGAACCTGCAAACTGTGCGTCTGAGTGCATTCTGCCCATTGTGTCTGTCATACCGTAGGAAGCAGGACCTGCTGCCATGTTATCGGGATGAAGAGTACGGCCTGTGCCGCCGCCCGATGCAACTGAGAAATAGTTGACACCGTTTTCGTTGCACCACTTCTTGTAAGTGCCTGCAACGGGATGCTGGAATCTTGTGGGGTTAGTTGAGTTACCTGTGATGGAAACACCAACGTTTTCAAGCTTCATGATAGCAACGCCTTCGGGAACGTTGTCTGCACCGTAGCACTTAACCTTTGCTCTGTCGCCTGTTGAATATGCTTTTTCTTCAACAACAGTAACAGTTTCAGCATAGGGATCGAACTCTGTCTTACAGTAGGTGAAGCCGTTGATTCTTGAGATAATCATTGCAGCGTCCTTGCCGAGACCGTTGAGGATAACGCGAAGGGGCTTAACTCTTACCTTGTTTGCGTTAAGAGCAATCTTGATAGCGCCTTCAGCAGCAGCAAATGATTCGTGACCTGCGAGGAAGCAGAAGCATTCAGTTT